>NZ_JAETXL010000003.1:0-700339 GCF_016774385.1 Micromonospora fiedleri | reverse complement strand
GAGATCGAGGAGATTCGGGAGCCGGGTGTCCTGGCGATGACGGTCGCCGCTGATTCGGTGCTGTTGTCGGAGGATGGGTCGACGTTGCTGGTTCGTCAGTTCACTGGTGAGTTGCCGACGGTGACGGTCACCGACACCCGTACGCCGGACGAGGTGCCTGCGGGTGCGGCGTGGGCGGTGTTGGGTAGCGCGACCGATTTTGTCGGTGACGCGGATCAGGCGCCGATCGGTGCCGGGCATCTGGGTTGGAAGCCGAGGCTGATCGATGGTGGGGACACCGGTCTGGTCAGTGAGGGTGAAGAGGTCGTCACGGTGTTGGACGAGCCGACGCAGCCGGGTAACAACGTGGGTCTGGTGGACCAGGAGTTGCTGGTGTCGACTTTCGATTCGGGTGCGGTGACTCCTGGTGAGTACACGGTTGATGCGGATCTGTTCCTGCGGACTCCGGCGGATGTCGAGGCTGGTGCGTACACCTCGACGCTGACCCTGTCCCTGTTCGAGTGATACGGCGGTCGGGGGCCGCGTGGGTGGCCCCCGACCACCACCTGTCGCCGCAGGGGGTGGGTATGAGAGTGCGACGGACCGGACCGGATTCAGACCCGCATCGGCAGCCCGTCGTGATGCAGCCGGAAACCGTCGAGCTGCGCCGGGTCGACCGCGAGACGCAGGCCGGGCAACTCCTGCGCGATCCGTTCGAACATGATCCGGCTCTCCAGCCGGGCCAGGTGGGCGCCGAGACAGAAGTGGATGCCGTACCCGAACGCGATGTGCCGCCCCACGTCGGTGCGGTGGATGTCGAACTCGTGCGGCCGTTCGAACACCGCCGGGTCGCGGTTGGCACCCCACAACGACAGGCCCACCCGGTCGTACGCCGGTATCCGCCCGCCGGCGAGGTCGATGTCGGCGAAGGCGAACCGGGGCGGCACGATCTCCACGGGTCCCCGGAAGCGCAACGTCTCCTCGACCACCGCGGCGGCCAGCGACGGGTCGGCCCGCACTGCCTGCCACTGCTCGGGATGGGTCAAGACCAGCCGGAGCCCGTTGCCGATCAGGTCGACGGTGGTCTCCTGCCCGGCGATGAGCAGCAGTTGCACCAGGGCCACCAACTCGTCCCGGTCGAGCCGGTCGTCCCGGTCCTCGGCGACCACCAGCGCGGTGATCAGATCGTCGGCCGGTGCCGCCCGACGCGCGGCGGCCAACTCGTCGAGGTACGCGGCGAAGGCGCTGGTGGCCGCCGGGCCGTCCGGGCTGGCCGACACGATCGCCGCCGACCAGGCGCGGAACTGTGGCCGGTCGGGCTCGGGAATGCCGACAAGTTCGGCGATGACGTTGACCGGCACCGGGTCGGCGAGGTCGGTGATGGCGTCGATGTGCCCCAGGTGGCGGGCGCGGGTGACCAGCCGGTCGGCGAGGTCGGTGATCCACGGTTCCAGTCGGGCCACGGCCCGCGCGGTGAAACCACCGCTGACCAGCCCGCGCAGCCGGGTGTGATCCGGCGGGTCGAGGCTGATGAGCTGCCGGGCCTCGATCCGGGCCGCCTCCGACAGGTCGTCCGGCCGGCGCTGCCACCCGCCGGGGCCGCGCCGGTGCATCTCGTGCCCGATCTCGGGGTGCCGCAGCCCGGCCAGCACGTCGGCGTGCCCCGCGACGATCCACAGCCGGTTGCCGGCCGGGTCGACCTGCGGCACCGGCCCGCCGCTGGCGCGTACCCGGTCGTAGAAGGGGTGTGGGTCGAGGCGGACCGCAGGGTCCCACAACTCCGAGTCGCCAAAGGTCACCGAACCTCCCCGACCATCGATCAGTTAGCGCTAACATAAGTTGGTTTCATGCAGGTGTCAAACCTGTGACTTTTCCTTGCTCCGAGCGCAGTTGGCGCATAGGGTGAGCGTTAACAATGATCATCCCAGATATTGTGGTCGTCATCGATGGCTCGGACCCGGCTGCCAGGGCAACGGCTTGCGGCGAGCGTGCGGACCGCAAGGGGAGTCGCGATGGATCCACAGCTACCCCCACCTGGAAGGAAGAATCCCTGTGGCGCAATTCGACAAGCTCCCCGTCAGTCGACGCCAGGTTCTGCAGGCATCAGCCGTCGGTGTCGCCGCGGGCGCCCTCCCCGCCGCCGTGGCCCAGGCCGGCACGGTGACCGGCGCGCAGACCACCCCGACCGTGCTCGCCGCGACCACGACCGACCTCGGTCCCGGCGCCACCGCCCCGGTCCGGCCGTTCCGCCTCCGTGACGTGACCCTGGGCAACGGCCTGTTCCAGGAGAAGCGCGACCGGATGAAGAACTACCTCCGGCAGCTCGACGAGCGACGTTTCCTGGTGCTGTTCAACAACCAGGCCGGCCGGCCGAACCCGGCCGGCGTCACCGCGCCCGGCGGCTGGGAGGACGGCGGTCTGCTCAGCGGCCACTGGGCCGGCCACGTCATGACCGCCCTGGCGCAGGGCTACGCCGACCACGGCGAGCCGATCTTCAAGAGCAAGCTCGACTGGATCGTCGGCGAACTCGCCGCCTGCCAGGCGGCGATCACCGCACGGATGGGCACCGGCCCCGAGGAGCCCGAGGAACCGGAGGTGCCACAGATCGGCCGGGTGCCGGGCCGGTTCGGCAGCGGGCTGCGGCTCAACGGCCCCAGCCGGGCCGAACACGTCACCCTGCCCCAGGAGGCGATCAGCCAGCTCACCGACTTCACCATCGCCACCTGGGTGAACCTCGCCGCCGCGCAGAACTGGAGCCGGCTGTTCGACTTCGGTCAGAACGCCACGGTCAACATGTTCCTGACCCCGCGGGCCGGAGTCACCGGCAACGTGCCGCGGTTCGCGATCACCGTCAGCGGCAGCGGTGGTGAACAGCGCATCGACGGCACCGCGGCGCTGCCGACGAACCAGTGGGTGCACCTGGCGGTGACCCTGACCCAGCAGACCGGGACGCTCTACGTCAACGGCGAGCAGGTCGGCCAGAACACCAACATGACACTGAGCCCGGCGAACCTCGGCAATCCGGGCAACCGGTGGATCGGGCGGTCACAGTACGGCGACGCGATGCTCAACGCCACAGTCGACGAGTTCCACATCTTCGACCGGGCGCTGAGCCCGCAGGAGATCCAGTCCCTGCAGGACTCGCCGGCCGGCAGCACCGGCGGCGGGTCGATCGCCTGGTACCGGTTCGAGGAGGAGGGCGGTACCACCATCCGCGACGCCTCGCCCAACGGCCGCGACGGCGGCATCGTGGCGAGCCAGAGCAGCGGTGGCCCGCTGTGGGTGCCGACGCACCCCGGCTACCTCGGTGCCATCCCGGAGGACGCGGTGCTGCGGCTCGGCCCGCCCCGCTGGGCGGTGTACGGCAGCAACGCGAACACCAACACCTGGGCGCCCTGGTACACCCAGCACAAGATCATGCGTGGGCTGCTCGACGCGTACTACCACACCGACAACGCCACCGCCCTGGACATCGTGGTCAAGATGGCCGGCTGGGCGCACCTTGCGCTGACCATCGGCGACAAGAACCATCCCGCGTACACCGGCCCGATCACCCGGGACAACCTCAACTACATGTGGGACCTCTACATCGCCGGGGAGACCGGCGGCGCGAACGAGGTCTTCCCCGAGATCTACGCGCTCACCGGCGACCAGAAGCACCTGGAGACCGCCAAACTCTTCGACAACCGGGAGTCGCTCTTCGACGCCTGCGTCGAGAACCGCGACATCCTCGTCGTCACCCCGCAGAACAACCCCGGTCGTCGCCGCCCGGACCGGTTGCACGCCAACTCGCACGTGCCGCAGTTCGTCGGCTACCTGCGGGTCTACGAGCACAGTGGGGACACCGAGTACTTCCAGGCCGCGAAGAACTTCTACGGCATGGTCGTCCCGCACCGCATGTACGCCAACGGCGGCACCGGCGGCAACTACCCGGGCTCCAACAACAACATCGAGCTGTTCCAGAACCGGGGCAACATCGCCAACTCGATCGCCCAGGGCGGCGCGGAGACCTGCACCACGTACAACCTGCTGAAGCTGGCCCGGAACCTGTTCTTCCACGAGCACGACGCGGCCTACCTCGACTACTACGAGCGGGGCCTGATCAACCAGATCGCCGGCTCGCGCGCCGACACCACCACCGTCAGCAACCCGCAGGTCACCTACTTCCAGCCGCTGACCCCGGGCGCGAACCGCGGCTACGGCAACACCGGCACCTGCTGCGGCGGTACCGGCGTGGAGAACCACACCAAGTACCAGGAGACCATCTACTTCAAGTCCGCCGACGGCGACACCCTCTGGGTCAACCTGTACGTCGCCTCGACCCTGACCTGGGCGGAGCGCGACTTCACCATCACCCAGCAGACCGACTACCCGCGGGCGGACCGCACCAGGCTGACCGTGGACGGCAGTGGCCCGCTGGACATCAAGCTGCGGGTCCCCGGCTGGGTGCGCAAGGGCTTCTTCGTCTCGATCAACGGCGTGGCCCAGCAGGTCACCGCCACCGCCGGCAGCTACCTGACCCTCAGCCGCGACTGGCAGCCCGGCGACGTCATCGAGATCCGGATGCCGTTCAGCATCCGCATCGAGCGGGCGCTGGACCGTCCGGACACCCAGTCGGTCTTCTGGGGCCCGGTCCTGCTTCAGGTGCTCGGCAACCCGGGCAGCGGCAACTACCGCGAGCTGTCCCTGTACCGCCACCTCAAGCGCGACGGCGACTACGCCCGCGCGGCGATCACCCCGGCGGCCACCACTGCGGCGGGGGACCAGCTGTTCACCGCGAACGGCTTCACCCTGCGGCCGTACTACATCGGCGACACGCAGGCGGCGTCGTCGTACTTCCGGCGGGTGGAGCCGACGGTGGTGTTCGGCGCCGTCGACACCGGCGTGCCCAACCGCAAGCGCAACGACGGCCTGCCGAACTACGACATACCGGTGACCGACGTGCCGTCGCCGGGCACCGACGGTCCGACCTTCCTCGATCTGGTGTGGGACGAGGCGCCGTTCGCCAACCACGGTCAGTTCGTGTCGACCGTGACCCGCATCGCCGGGGAGTTCGTCGAGGCCGGACTCTTCACGGCGGCCGAGCGCAGCACGATCGTCTCGCAGGCCGCCCGCTCGAACGCCGAACTCGATCCTGGGCACACCTGGAACGTCGAGGTCCAGGTACGCACGCAGCTCATCGGCGGCCGGGTCTACCTCGCGGTGAACGCGGTGAACGCCGACGAGGTGCCGTTGACCATCGAGCTCGACACCGCGTACGGCTCGCGTACGGTCGCCGACGTCGCCGTCGGCAAGCCCGCCTACCAGTCGTTCAACACACGTCTGGCGGCGATCCCGGCCGGCACGGTGACCGTCGTGGTCACCGGGACGGTCGACGGCGAGTCGGTCACCACGCGGATCGAGGCGGCGTATCCGGCGGTCGGCGCCTCCTGATCGGGGGTCGGGGGCGGCGCGGACGGTGCCGCCCCCGAACGGTCCCAGCAGGTCACCTCACGGCGGCGGCACGGGTCCGAAAAACGCTTTCGGGACGCGGGTCACGGCGCGGCCTCCCGGAGTCTTCCGACGACGATTTCCGTGTAATGTTCGGCCAAGCCACCAGGGTTGCGACGGGCAACAGACCGGCACCCGGCCGAAAAATTCCGGAAAGGTTTCAGTGACCGACGGCGTCAGGAGAACGCACCGCATGACCGAGTCCGAGGTGCCCGCCAAGCGTCCCCCCACGCTCACCGACGTCGCCAAGCTCGCCGGGGTGTCGGTCGCGACCGCGTCCAAGGCCATCAACGGTCGCGGTGAGGTGCGGGCGACCACGCGGGTGCGGGTGCTGGAGGCCGCGGAGTTGCTGTCGTTCGCGCCGAACGCGCTGGCCCGTGGGTTGCTCAGCGGCCGGACGGGCACGGTCGGTCTGCTGACCAGCGATCTGGAGGGGCGCTTCTCGATTCCCATCCTGATGGGCGCCGAGGACGCCTTCGGGGCCGGGCAGGTCTCGGTCTTCCTGTGTGACGCGCGCGGCGACGCCATCCGCGAGAAGCACCACGTGCAGGCGCTGCTCTCCCGTCGGGTCGACGGCCTGATCGTGGTCGGCTCCCGCACCGACCCCCGCCCGCCGTTGGCCGGCAACATTCCCGTGCCGGTGGTCTACGTCTACGCCCCCTCGGCCGATCCGAAGGACATCTCGATCACCGCCGACAACGTGGGCGGCGGCCGTCTCGCCATCGAACACCTGATCTCCTGCGGGCGGCGCAACATCGCCCACATCACCGGCGAAGCCGGCTTCCAGGCGGCCCGGGACCGCGTCGAAGGCGCCACTGCCGCGCTCACCGCCGCCGGGCTGCGCATGGTCGGCGACCGGCCCTACTTCGGGTCGTGGGAGGAGTCCTGGGGTCGAGCCGCCACCCACATGATCGTCGAGCAGCATCCCGAGGTCGACGCGATCTTCTGCGGCAGCGACCAGATCGGCCGGGGTGTCCTGGACGCGCTACGTGACCTCGGCCGCGAGGTGCCGGGCACGATATCGGTGATCGGCTTCGACAACTGGGAGGCCATCTCCGCCGACTCCCGTCCCCGCCTGACCAGCGTCGACATGAACCTCAAGCACCTCGGGGCGGTGGCCGGCAAGCGGCTGTTCGAAGCCATCGACGGCACGGTGCCCCGGTCGGAGGAGTTGCCCTGCCGCGTGGTGATGCGCGAGTCGACGATGCCGGTCGGCTGATCCGCCGCCGCACACCACCCGTCGGACGAGGGGCCGCTGAGCGTACGGTCAGGGATCGACTCTAAACTTTCCATCCATATCTCGACCTGGATCCAAACGAGACCGAGGATGCGATCGTGGCGGATGGTGTGACCGTAACGGACGGCGAACAGAACAGGCCCACGTTGGACACCGGTGTGCCGCAGACAGCGCGGATCTGGAACTACCTGCTCGGCGGCAAGGACAACTTCGCCGTCGACCGCGAGGTCGGCGATCAGATCATCTCAAACCTGCCGCAGTTGGCGGAGAACGCCCGGCTCTCCCGGGCCTACCTCACCCGCGCGGTGCGCTATCTGGCCGGTGAGGCCGGCATCCGGCAGTTCCTCGACATCGGCACCGGCCTGCCCACCGCCGACAACACCCACGAGGTGGCCCAGTCGGTCAACCCGCAGGCCCGCATCGTCTACGTCGACAACGACCCGCTGGTGCTGACCCACGCCCGGGCGTTGCTCGTCGGCACGTCCGAGGGGGCCACCGACTACATCGACGCCGACCTGCGGGATCCGCAGTCGATCCTGCGCGAGGCGGCGCGGACGCTGGACCTGAGCCAGCCGGTGGCGCTGATCCTGATGGGCATCCTCGGCCACGTCGAGTCCGACGACGAGGCGAAGTCGATCATCAACAGCATCATGGCCGCCCTGCCGTCCGGCAGCTACCTGGCGATGTACGACGGCAGCGACACCAGCGAGGCGGTCACCGAGGCGGTACGGATCTGGAACATCTCCGCCAACCCGAAGTACCACCTGCGCAGCCCCGAGCGGATCGCCGCCCTGTTCGACGGACTGGAGCTGGTCGAGCCCGGCGTCGTCTCGGTCACCCGCTGGCGGCCCGACAGCACCGACCCCGAGCCCGCCGCGATCGACCAGTACTGCGCGGTCGGGCGTAAGCCGTAACCCGGGCGTCGTCACCGTCGGCGGGCCGCCGCCGGGACGACCACGATCGCCTGCCTGGTGGTGCGGGTGCGCTGGATCAGCGCGACACAGGCCAGCACCACCACGGCGGCGACGATCGAGGCGGGAGTGACCCGTTCGCCGAGCAGCAGGGCCGACCAGGCCAGGGTGAGCACGGGCTGCGCGAGTTGGAGCTGGCCGACCTGGGCGATGCCGCCCCGGGCCAGCCCGGCGTACCAGGCGAAGAAACCGAGGAACATCGACACCACGGTGAGGTAGCCGAACGCCGACCAGCCGCCGGCATCGGCGTGCGGGGCAGTGGCCAGGGCGACGGCGGCGACGATCGGCACGGTGACCGGCAGCGACAGCACCAGGGCCCAGCAGATTGTCCGGGCACCGCCCAGTTCACGGGCGAGCGCGCCGCCCTCGGCGTACCCGAGACCGGCGAGCACGACCGCCGCGAGCAGGAACAGGTCGGCCCTGGCCGGCGCGCCGACCACCGCGCCGTTGGCGACCAGGAAGGCGAGCACCGCCAGCAGCCCGCCGGTGCTGGCGATCCAGAACAGCGGCGGTGGGCGTTCGCCGGCACGCAGCACCGCGAACACGGCGGTCATGGCGGGCAGTACGGTGATGACGATCGCACCGTGCGAGGCGGTCTGGCTGGTCAGCGCCAACGAGGTGAACAGCGGAAAGCCCACCACCACGCCGAGGGCGACGAGTGACAACCGACGCCACTGGCGGGGGCTCGGCCACGGCGCACCGGTGATCCACAGATAGCCCCAGGCCAGCACCGCCGCGCCGACACAACGGCCGAAGGCGACGAACCACGGGTCGAGGTGCTGCACCGCGACCCGGGTGGCCGGCAGCGACATGCTGAACGCGAGCACCCCCAGCGCGCCGAGCACGAGACCGGCCGCCCGGTCGCCCGCTATCGTCCGCCGCGCAGTAGCGCTACTCTTCTCTCTCATGAATGACGGTAACGCAACCGATCGCGTTATCCAAGATCTACGCCGGTCGGTGGCCGCCGCCGGCCCCGGCACCCGGCTGCCGTCGGTGCGCGAGCTGACCGGCCGCCATCGGGCCTCGCCGGTCACCGTCGCCGAGGCGATCCGGCACCTCGTCCGGGAAGGGCTGGTCGAGACCCGACCCGGCCGGGGCACCTATGTGGCCGCCCGAGCGGCCGAGCCCCGTACCGTCGACCTGTCCTGGCAGACCGTCGCGCTCGGCCCCCGCCGGCCCGGCGACGAACAGTTGCAGGCGTTACTGGCGTTACCGCCCGCCGAGGCGATTCCGCTCTCCGGCGGCTACCTCGATCCGGAGTTGCAGCCCGCGGCCGCGCTCGGCGCCGCGCTGACCCGCGCCGCCCGGCAACCCGCGTCGTGGCAGCGCGGACCGGTCGAGGGACGGGCCGACCTGCGCGCCTGGTTCGCCCGCGAGATCGGCGGCGGGCTGCGCGCCGAGGACATGGCGATCTGTCCGGGTGGGCAGGCCGCGTTGTCGACGGCGCTGCGGGCGCTCGCCGCGCCCGGCGACGCCCTGCTCGTCGAATCGCCGACCTACCTGGGCGCGCTCGCCGCCGCCGAGGCGGCAGGGCTGCGGGTGGTGCCCGTTCCCGCCGACGCCGACGGCGTACGCCCCGACCACCTCGCCGCCGCGTTCGCCCGTACCGGTGCCCGGCTGTTCTACTGCCAACCGTTGTACGCCAACCCGCACGGCGCCACCCTGGCCGCCCACCGCCGCACCCCGGTCGCCGAGGCGGTACGCGACGCCGGGGCGTTCCTGATCGAGGACGACTACGCCCGGGACCTCACCATCGACGGACCGGCCCCGCCGCCACTGGCCGCCGACGACCGGGACGGGCACGTCGTCTACCTGCGCTCGCTGACCAAGTCGGCCGCTCCCGGGCTGCGGGTGGCCGCGATCGGGGCGCTCGGCCCGGCCGGCGCCCGGCTACGTGCTGCCCGGCTGCTCGACGACTTCTTCGTCGCCGGCCCACTGCAACAGGCCACCATCGAGTTCGTCACCGCCCCGGCGTGGGCGCGTCACCACCGGGCGCTGCGTACCGCGCTGCGGGACCGCCGCGAGGCGCTGCTGACCGCGCTGCGCCGGCACCTGCCGGACCTGGTGGACCGGTTGCCGGTGCCGCGCGGCGGCCTGCACCTGTGGCTGCCACTGCCCGAGGGCACCGACGACGTCGCGGTGGCCACCGCCGCTGCGGCCGAGGGCGTCGTCGTCTTTCCCGGCCGCCCCTGGTACGCCGCCGAACCACCGGCGGCACACCTGCGCCTCACCTACGCCGCCGCCCCACCGGAACTGATGGACGAAGCGGTCCGCCGACTGGCCCGCGTCCTGCGACGACCCGCCGGGTAGGCACCGCCCGCCGCAGCGCTGCCGCACGGGTACGGCGGATCACAGGTCGCGGCGGCGGAACACCATCCCGGTGAGCCCGAGCACGAGGACCACCCAGAGCGCCGCCCAGGCCAGATAGGTGACGGTGAGCGAGGCGTCGCTGAGGAACGGGTGACCCTGCATGGCCGGGCCGAACTGCCGCAGCACGGTCGGGTCCTGGAAGGCGTTCATGGCCCCCCGCCACAGCCCGTCGGTCGGCAGCAGCATCCGGGAGACCGTGCCCACCCGGGCCACGCCGTCGTTGTCCAGCGCGGTGCCGAACGCGCCCACCACCCCCGCGATCCAGGTGGCCCCGAACAGGCCGACGGCCACCACACCCGAGGCCATCGGTGAGCTGACGCTGGAGAGCAGCAGGCCGAGGGTGAGCAGCACGACGGTCTGCGCGGCGAGCAGCGCCAGACCGGTCACCGGCTGCGGGGGCCAGTAACCGACGGTCACCCGGACGACGAGCAGTTGCGCCAGGCCGGCCAGGGCGACGAAACCGGCCCCGAAGGCGATCAACCCGAGCCACTTGCCCACCAGCACCGCGAAGCGGTGCACCGGTCGGGCCAGGATCGCCAGCGCCGCCCCGGACTCCATGTCACCGGCCAGGGTGGGACCGGCGAGGAACGCCGTACCGAGCGCGGCGATCAGGCTCAGGCCGAACATCACCAGGTTGAGCACCATGGCCGCGACCAGCCGGGCCTCGCCGCTGGTCAGCCCGCCGAACTCGGCGTCGATGCGGGAGAACCCCCAGGCGCTGAGCGCGAGCAACACGATCGTCAGCGCGGCGAGCGAGCGCAGCACCCGCCGCCGCGCGGCCTCCTGAAGGGTGAGCGCGGCCACGGTGAGTACGGTCCGGACGGTCATCGCCCTTCCCCTCCGGTACGGAGGATGGCCAGCAGCCGCTCCTCGAGACTGACCCGCCCGGGCTCGACGGCGTGCACGCGTACCCCGAGGCCGACCAGGTCGGCCACCAGCTGCGGCACGGTGGTCGGTTCCGGCTCGCTCGGCAGCGTGACGGTGAACAGGTTCCCCTCCTGGGCGAGCGGACCCGCGGCGGCCAACCGGTCGCGGGCCGGCTCGGTCACCCCGTCGAGTCGCAGTCGCAGTTCCCGCCGACCGAGCAGTTCGGCCAGGGTGCCGGCGGCGGCCACCCGCCCCCTGTCGAGGATCACCACCCGGTCACAGACCCGCTCCACCTCACCGATGAGGTGCGAGTTGAGCAGGACGGCCACGCCCCGGGCCTTGAGGGAGAGCAGCAGGTCCCGTACGTCGGCCCGGCCGAGGGGATCCAGGGCGCTGGTCGGCTCGTCCAGGACGACAAGTTCCGGGCGGGCCACCAGCGCCACGGCCAACCCGAGACGCTGCTGCATGCCCTTGGAGAAGCCACCCACCCGGTCGCCGGCCCGGTCGGCCAGACCGACGGCGGCCAGGCACTCCTGCCGCTCCCGCTGCGGCACGTCCGCACCGGCGAGCCGGACGTGCAGGGCCAGCACCTCCGCCGCGGTCAGCCACGGCTGGTAGCGGAACAGTTCCGGCAGATAGCCGACCCGGGCCCGGGACCGCGGGTCGCGTGCCGGCCGCCCGAGCAGCAGCACCTCGCCCGCATCGGGCCGGACCAGACCGAGCAGGATCTTGATGACGCTGGTCTTGCCGGCGCCGTTGGGGCCCAGCAGCCCCACCACCTCACCCCGGTCCACGGTGAAAGAGACACCGTCGACCGCCGTGCGTCGCCGGTACCGCTTGCGCAGCCCCGAGCACCACACCGCCGGCGCGGGCGGCAACTCGGCCACCAACCGCGCGGCCGCACCGAGGGAAGCCTCGTCTTCCTGTCCGGCGGGTGGATCGCTTCGGACGGTGTCGGGGCCGGTCATCGGTCCCACCGCAGTCCGCGTGCCACCGACAGCACCTCGTCGGCGCTCAGCGGGCCGGCCACCGCGGTGACCGTCGCGTCGTCGACCCAGACCACCCCGGCCAGTACGCCGTCGCGCGAGGTGAGCACGGTGGCCGGCGTCCCGTTGACGTCGGCGGTGGCGGCGGTCAGATACCTGGCGTTCACCGGCAGCGGCAGCGTCGTACCGTCGCCGGTGAAGTGCCGCAGCTGGGCCGCGACGTTCTCCGGCAGACCGGGCAGCGACAGCAGGTAGTCGACAGCGGTGGACAACTCGATGCCCGAGGAATACGCGGTCGGCGCGGCCATCCGCGCCACGATCAGGTTCGGCATCCCGTGCTGACCCGCCCACACCGCGGCGACTCCCGGGCCGGCGCTCAACCGGAACTGGCTGCCGTCGAGACCGGCGGGCGGCTCCGGCAGCGGCTTGCCGTGCGTCGCGGCGGTCTGCGCCGCCCGAGCCACCGAGAAGGTGAACACGGCGCTGGCCCGGTCACCGACCTGGAACCTCGGCTCGCCCGTCACACCACGGGGCAACCGGTCGAGCCGGGGCAGGGACAGCCCGGTGATCCGCTGCGCCTCGGCGGCGTCGGCGACCTCGCGGACGTTGGCCGGCTCGGTCATCTCGACCTCGCCGTACGCCGACAGGTCGGGCAGCGCGACCAGGTCGGCCTGGGCGATCGTGACCGGGGCGATCCGCTCGGTGTGGAAGATCTGCAGCCAGTTCCCGGCCGCTGCGGCGCCGGCCCCACCCACCACCGCGAGGACGGCGACGGCGGCGACCACCGGGCTGCGCAGGGCGGCACGCCAGCGACGTGCGCGGGGGACGGCGGGCACCCGGCCGCCACCCGTGTCGTGCACGGTACGGCTCAACCGCTGCCAGCCCGCCTCCACGTCGACGTCGGCTTCCACGTCGACACCCGGTCGCCCGCCCAGCGCCGCTGCGCTGAGCGTCGCATCCTGTCGGGCGGCGGCCAGCCCGGACAGGCAGACCTGGCAGTTCGCGACGTGCGCGCGGTCGGCGTCGGCGACACCGGCCGGCTCGTCCAGCAGCCGGCGCAGCGTGCCGTCAGTCGGATGACGCATGACGGTTCAACTCCTCGCGTAGGGCGGACTCGGCCCGGCGTACGGTGGTGCCGACACTGCCGGGGGAGAGATCGAGGGCGGCGGCGACCTCGGCGTAACTGAGACCGCTGTGCCGCAGCAGCAGGGCGACGGCCTGGCGGCGGGGCAGCCGGGCCAGCGCGGCGCGGACCCGTCGGCGCTCGTCGCGGGTCACCACCGTCTCCGCGACGTCGGGGCCGACCATCTCCGGGGCGCCGGCGACCTGTTCGCGGGCGGTGCGTCGGCGGCGGGACCGGACCTGGTTCAGTGCGGTGTGCGCCGCGGCGACCGACAGCCAGCCCACCGCCTGCCCGGCCGGCACCGAGGAACGCCCGAAGGCGAGGAACACCTCCTGCGCCACGTCCTCGGCCTCGGCGCGGGAGCCGAGCACCCGGGCGGCGACCCCGACGATCCGGGGATAACAGGCCCGAAAGACCTGTTCGAGGTCGGCGCGGATGCCGTCGCGCCCGGCCGCGGCCGAACCGACCACACCGTCCCCCTTCCGCACCGTACGCCCGGTGGGTCTGTGGTGGCCGCGCGCGGACCAGGCGGCCGCCGCGGCGGTCACCCGCCCCGGTGCCACGAGTCCAGCTTCCTCCTCCATACCTACGAAGCACCGCCGACGGCCCGGAAGTGACACGCGGCGGCGAATCCGCAGGAACACGTACGGGTAGCGCGGCAGTCGACGCCGCGCTACCCGTACCGTTGCGGGGCCGCCTACCCCCGGCGGGTGCCGAGGTCGAAGCGGTCCAGGTTCATGACCTTGGCCCAGGCCGCGACGAAGTCCTGGACGAGCTTCTCCTGCCCGTCCGTGCTGGCGTAGACCTCCGCGATGCCGCGCAGCTGGGAGTTCGCCCCGAAGACCAGGTCGACGGCGGTGGCCGTCCAGGTGATCTCGCCGGTGGCCCGGTTACGACCCTCGTAGACGCCCTCGGCGGTGGTGGACACCTTCCACGCGGTGTCCATGTCGAGCAGGTTCACGAAGAAGTCGTTGGTCAACGTCTCGGGCCGGTCGGTGAACACCCCGTGCCGCGCCTGCCCGGTGTTGGCGTTGAGCACCCGCAGGCCACCGACCAGGGCGGTCATCTCGGGTGCGGTCAGGGTCAGCAGGTTGGCCCGGTCCAGCAGCAGCGTCTCCGGGGACAGCTTCTGGCCCTCCCGCACGTAGTTGCGGAACCCGTCCGCCCTCGGTTCGAGCACGCGGAACGACTCCACGTCGGTCTGCTCCTGACCGGCGTCGGTGCGGCCGGGCGCGAACGGGACCGTGACCTCGTACCCGGCGCTGCGGGCCGCCTGCTCGATGGCGGCGTTACCGCCGAGCACGATCACGTCCGCGAGGGAGACCCGCTTGCCGCCGGACTGCCCGGCGTTGAAGTCCTCCTGCACCCGCTGCAACACCGGCAGCACCGTCGCCAGCTCGGCCGGGTCGTTGACCGCCCAGTTGCGCTGCGGGTCCAGGCGGATCCGCGCCCCGTTCGCCCCGCCCCGGCAGTCGGTGCCACGGAAGCTCGCCGCCGACGCCCACGCCGTACGGACCAGTTGGGGGACGGTCAGCCCGCTGCCGAGCAGCGTCGCCTTGAGCGTGTCGACGTCGGCGGCGTCGATCAGTTCGTGGTCGACGGGCGGCACCGGGTCCTGCCACAGCTGCGGCTCGGGCACCCACGGCCCGAGGTACCGCGACAGCGGTCCCATGTCCCGGTGCAGCAGCTTGTACCAGGCCTTCGCGAACGCGTCGGCGAGCTGGTCGGGGTGCTCGTGGAAACGTCGTGAGATCTGCTCGTACGTCGGGTCGGCGCGTAGCGCGATGTCGCTGGTGGCCATCATCGGGGCGTACCGGATGGAAGGGTCGTGGGCGGACGGCACGGCGTCGGCCGCGGCACCGTTGCGGGGCCGCCACTGCTTCGCGCCGGCCGGACTCTCGTGCACCTCCCACTCGTACCCGAAGAGGGTGTCGAAGTAGCTGTTGTCCCAGGTGATCGGGGTGGGCGTCCAGGCGCCCTCCAGGCCGCTGGTGATGGTGTCGTTACCCTTGCCGCTGCCGTAGCTGTTCCGCCAGCCCAGCCCCTGCTCCTCCAGCGGCGCGCCCTCCGGCTCGGGCCCGAGGTAGCTGGCGGGCGCGGCGCCGTGGGTCTTGCCGAAGGTGTGACCGCCGGCGATGAGGGCGACGGTCTCCTCGTCGTTCATCGCCATCCGCCGGAAGGTCTCCCGGATGTCCCGGGCGGAGGCCAACGGGTCGGGAGTGCCGTTGGGGCCCTCCGGGTTGACGTAGATCAACCCCATCTGCACCGCGCCGAGCGGGCCGGACAGTTCCCGGTCACCGCTGTAGCGTTCGTCGCCGAGCCAGGTGTCCTCCGGTCCCCAGAAGATCTCCTCCGGCTCCCAGACGTCGTCGCGTCCGAAGCCGAAGCCGAAGGTCTTGAAGCCCATCGACTCCAGCGCGCAGTTGCCGGCGAAGACCAGCAGATCGGCCCAGGAGATCTTCCGGCCGTACTTCTGCTTCACCGGCCAGAGCAGCCGGCGGGCCTTGTCCAGGTTGGCGTTGTCGGGCCAGCTGTTGAGGGGGGCGAAGCGTTGCGCGCCGTCGCCGGCACCGCCCCGACCGTCCTCGATCCGGTACGTGCCGGCGGAGTGCCAGCTCATCCGGATGAACAGCGGACCGTAGTGGCCGTAGTCGGCCGGCCACCACTCCTGCGACGTGGTCATCACCTCGAAGACGTCGCGTTTGAGCGCCTCGACATCGAGGCCGGCGAACTCTGCCGCGTAGTCGTAGGCCGCGCCCATCGGGTTGGCCCGGGGTGAGTGCTGGTGCAGCACCTGCAGGTTGAGCTGGTTGGGCCACCAGTCCTGATTCGTCTTCGGTCGACCCGGCTTCGGCGCCGGGGAGGGGATTGCCGGGTTCTCGCTTTCGGACACGTCTCTCCTCTTCGAACGGGTTCTCGTTCATGTCAACTGGCCGTCCCGGTCACGAGTCACTGCGTGCCGGGCCAGGATGCGTCCGCTGCGGCAGTCGCCTTCGGTAGCGTTGCGCACGCCGTGCCCGCCCCGCCGGTGGACGCCGAAATCGACGCCCGCTCGGTGACGGGCCTTGACCTCGATGCGTTGGGAGACCGAAACGTGAATCCGTCTGAGCCACCCGCGTCGCCGGTACGCCAGTTGCGGCTCGTGGTCGAGGCCGACGACTACGAGGCGGCGGTCCGCTTCTACCGCGACGTGCTCGGCCTGCCCGAGCAGGCGGCCTACTCCGGTGAGGACGACGCCCGGGTGGTGATCCTGGACGCCGGCCGCGCCACCCTGGAGATCGCCAACCCGGCCCAGAAGCGAATGATCGACGAGGTCGAGGTCGGACAGCAGGTTGCCCCCCGACTGCGGGTGGCGTTCGAGGTCGACGACACCGCCACCACCACCGACCGCCTGGTCGCCGCCGGCGCCACCCAGGTCGCCCCGCCCACCACCACCCCCTGGCACTCGGTCAACGCCCGCCTGGACGCCCCCGCCAACCTCCACATCACCCTCTTCCAGGAACTACACACCCCCGAAACCCGCACCACCCTGCCCGGCTTCACCACCAACCCCTAACCCACCCACGTACGCCCCCTCCCGGCCCCTCCTGGACCCCGTTGATCAAGAGGTTTGCGTCTCAGGGAGGCGGATTCGAGACCAAAACTTCTTGATCAACAGGGTGGGGGCGGGGTGAGGGGGTGGGGTGGGAGGGTGCAGGGGTGGGGGCGCGCGTAGAGTGCGGGTAGGTGGTGGCGCTTTCTTGCGCGACCTTGGCGTTGAGGCGGTGGAGATGGAACTGGTGCTCACCAGCGTCCGCCGCGTGCGCCTGCGACGACGATAGTCGTCGATTTCTTCCGCGCGTTCTCCGTCGTGCCCGCCGCTGTGCTGCGGCCGGCCGGCGTCCGGTGACCCGCCCGTCCCAGCCCTCTCGGGAGTACCCGTGACCGTGCCCTCGTTGGCCTCGTCGTTGTCCGACACCGTCTCCGCCGCCGCAGCATCCCTCGGGTTGGCGGACTTCGTCGCGCAGGTGCGCCGATCGGAGCACGCCGACTTCCAGGCCGACGGGGTGCTGGCGGCGGCCCGGACGCTGCGGCGGCGTCCGCGTGACATCGCCGCAGAGGTGGTCGAGGCGCTGCGTGCCGAGGACCTGGTGGCCGAGGTGGCCGGGCCCGGGTTCGTCAACCTGGACCTGGCCGACCGGACACTGTTGACGCAGCTCGCCGGGCGGCTCGCCGACCCCCGGCTGGGCGTCGGGACGCCGGAGACCGGCGTCACCACCGTCGTCGACTACTCGCAGCCGAACATCGCCAAGGAGATGCACGTCGGGCACCTGCGCTCCACCATCATCGGCGACGCGCTGGTACGCATCCTCGAACACCTCGGCGGCACGGTGGTACGCCGCAACCACATCGGCGACTGGGGCACCCAGTTCGGCATGCTCATCCAGTACCAGAGCGAGCAGCCCGTGACGGCCGACGACAGCGACGAGGTGTCGATGAGCTGGTTGGCTGCGCTGTACCGGCAGGCTCGGGCCCGGTTCGACACCGACCCGCAGTTCGCCGTACGGGCCCGGCAACGGGTGGTGGCGTTGCAGGGCGGTGACCCGGCCACCGTGGCCGCCTGGCAGGACATCGTCGCCGAGTCCACCCGCTACTTCACCGAGATCTACGACCGGCTCGGCGTACGGCTGACCGCCGCCGACGCGGTCGGCGAGAGCGCGTACAACGATGCCCTGCCCGGCGTCGCCGCGGACCTGGCGGCGCAGGCGGTGGCGGTGCCCAGCGACGGCGCGCTCTGCGTCTTCTTCGACGAGGTACGCGGACCGGACGGCGCACCGAGCCCGCTGATCGTCCGCAAACGTGACGGCGGATTCGGCTACGCCGCGACCGACCTGGCGGCGCTGCGGCAACGGGTCGCCGAGCTGCACGCCGACCGGCTGCTCTACGTGGTCGACGCCCGACAGTCACTGCACTTCACGATGGTCTTCGACACCGCGCGGCGGGCCGGCTGGCTGCCGCCGCAGGTGTCCGCCGTGCACGTCGCCTTCGGCACGGTCCTCGGCCCCGACGGACGGCCGTTCAAAACCCGGGCCGGTGACACCGTGCGCCTGGTGGACCTGCTCACCGAGGCCGTCGACCGGGCTCGCGAGGTGGTCGCCGCCAAGAACCCGGACCTGACCGGCGCGGCCCTGCACGAGCGGGCCCGGCAGGTCGGCATCGGCGCGGTCAAGTACGCCGACCTGGCCACCAGCCGTACCCGCGACTACACCTACGACCCGCAGCGGATGCTGGCGTTGACCGGCAACACCGGCGTCTACCTCCAGTACGCCCACGCCCGGATCCGATCCCTGCTGGCCCGGGCCGGCGACCCCGCCCCCACGGTGGACCCGACGACGACACTGGAGCCGGCCGAGCGGGCGCTGATCCTCGACCTCGACGGCTTCGCCGACACCCTCACCGAGGTCCTCGCCCACTACGAACCCCACCGCCTCTGCGGCTACCTGTACCGCCTGGCGCAGACCTTCACCACCTTCTACGAACACTGCCCGGTGCTGCGCGCCCCCGACCCGATCCGCGCCAACCGACTTGCCCTGTGCCACCTCACCGGCGACACCCTCCACACCGGCCTGTCCCTCCTCGGCATCCCCGCCCCCACCCACCTCTAGCCATCCCTCCTGCCCTCGCCCCTGTTGATCAAGAGGTTTTGGTCTCGGGCATGCGCTTTCCGAGACCAAAACCTCTTGATCAACAGGGCAGGGTGGGGGCGGGGGGTGGGGTGGTCAGGGGTGGGGGAGCCAGGGGGTGAGGGTGTCGGGGGTGGCGATGGAGTGGCGGATCTGGGCGCGTTCGGGGGCCGTGAGCGGCAGTGCGCGGAGTCGGTCGCCCCAGGTGGGCACCAGGTCGACCTTGCCCAGGGCGGTCGACAGTTCGATCAGGGCGGCGAGTGCGAGGGCCTGCTCCACGGCGGGGGCCTCGTCGCCGTGCCGGCGCAGTCCGGAGTTGAGGGCTCGGAAAGCGGCCCGGTCGTCGCTCTTGAACTCGCGCAGGATACGGGCGTTGTCGAGCACCCGGGCCAGACCGGCCAGTTCCTTCGACCCGCCGTACTCCACCTCGACCGGCTCGTCGCGGCGGATGAAGGTGACGGTGTTGCCGGACGGGTCGACGACGCTGAACCGGGACGCGCCGGGCCGGTAGCGGGTGATCCGGGGCAACCCCTGGGACAGCACCTTGCCGTACGTGCCGCGCATCCCCGCGACGAACGCGGCATGGTACGGCGCGACCGCGTCGACCATCACCAGGCAGCCGACGGTCTGTCCGGCCGGATCGAATCCGCCCGGCGGACGGCCGTAGTGCAGTTCGAAGCCGCTGAACCGGAAGGCCAGGTACAGGTACGGCTTGCGTTGCTCCCAGGTCACCGCGAAGCCGAGTGCCCGCCAGAAGGCGATCGTCTCGTCCACCGCCGCGCAGGGCAGCAGCGGCACGGTGGTCTCGTTCGGCGCGATCCGTTCCTCGGTCGTCTTCACCCGTACCCCCGGTTCCGGTCGATGTCCTGACCAGTCTGACCCGCCCACGTCGTAGTACCGCGGTCCCGGGGGGACGAGCCCCGACCACCGGGTCTGATCTGCGCTCGGGCGGGCCGCACGGCAACCGATGCACGTCGATGTCTTGACAGTGCGAGGGGGGCCGTAAACACTTGCGAAACAAGCCGATAACAGTGAATCCGGCGGGTTGCCGGTAGCTGTTGTTAACGCTCACAGGCGTGCCCGGCCCTGCATTGCCGTCCCTGGACCCCCCGCCGGCAAGGAGAGCAACGGATGTCGAGAGTTCTGGGTCGGATGAGCGCGCTGCTCGCCGCCGCCTGCCTGCTGTTGTTCCCTGCCGCCCAGGCACCCCGGGCCGAGGCCGCCGCGCAGGCGCCGAGCGCTGCCGCGCTGGATCCGTTCACCGGGTACCTGATGGCGCACTTCACCGGGGAGTCCGCCAACGGCGAGCAGATCTACCTGGCCCACAGCCGCGACGGGCTGACCTGGCGCGACCTGAACAACGGCGGGCCGGTGCTGCTCTCCACCCTCGGTACGCGTGGCGTCCGCGACCCCGCGCTGGTCCGCTCGCCCGCCGGTGACCGGTACTGGATCGTCGCCACCGACCTACGCATCGCCAGCGGCACCTCGTGGAACGACGCCGCCAACCGGGGCAGCACCTCCCTGGTGGTGTGGGAGTCGCGTGACCTGGTGAACTGGTCCACCCCCTGGTTGATCAACGTGGCGGGCGCGATCCCCGGCGCGGGCAACGCCTGGGCGCCGGAGGCCATCTACAACCAGGCGACCGGCGACTACGTCATCTACTGGGCGACGAACTCCCCGCGCAACGGTGTCACCAAGCACCGGATCTGGTACGTGCGTACGACCGACTTCCGCAGCTTCACCGCCCCGCAGCTGTACATCGAGCGTCCGAGCGGCGGCCAGGGCATCATCGACACCCAGATCATCGAGGTGCCCAACAGCGTTGGCGGCTACCGCTACTACCGGGCCTCCGCCGACGGGCACATCGCGATCGAGGCCAGCAACTCGATCCTCGGCACCTGGACCAGCCTGGGCAACCTGTCCCACCTGGGCATCTCCAACGGCACCGGCGGCGGCAACGTGGTCGAGGGGCCGATGTGGATGCAGTTCAACGGCCGCAACGAGTGGGCGTTGTACCTCGACCAGTACGCCACCGGCCGCGGGTACCTGCCGATCACCTCGACGAACCTGGGCAGCGTCACCAACTTCCGGACCAGGTCCGACTACCACATGGGTGCCAGCCGCAAGCGGCACGGCTCGATTCTCAATCTGACCGCCGCCGAGGAGGGCCGGGTGCTCGCCCGCTGGCCCAGCAACGCCCCGGTGCACCGGATCCAGGCGTACACCCACCAGGACCGCTACGTACGGCACGCCAACTACGACGTACGCATCGACGCCAACGTCAACCCCGCCCAGGACGCCCAGTTCCGGGTGGTGCCGGGCCTGGCCGGCAACTCCGGGTACGTGTCGTTCGAGTCGGTCAACTATCCCGGCTACTACCTGCGGCACTACGGCTTCGACTTCGTGCTGGCGGCGAACGACGGCAGTTCGGTCTTCGCCGCCGACGCCACCTTCCGGCAGGTCGCCGGGCTGGGCAACAGCGGTTGGTCGTCGTTCCAGTCGTACAACTACCCCGACCGGTACATCCGGCACTACGACTACCAGCTGCGCCTCGATCCGATCACCGACACGCAGGGCCGTAACGACGCCACGTTCCGGTTGATGTCCTGACTTTCGACCACCCTGCCTGAGTTGTGGTGGCCGGTCGGGCTCGTACGATTGCGCAGGAGATCGCGCAGCGGCGGCGGGAGAGGTCATGGGTAAAGGCATCTACGTGCAGGAACTGCCGGGCATCGGTAAACGCTACGACGTCGACCTGGGCAGCAAGACCCAACGGATCTCGATCGTCGTACGCCGTGACGGTGCCCGGGACCTGTACGTCTTCGCCGCCGGCGCGGACGATCCGGTGGCGGTGATCGAGATGTCGGAGGAGCAGGCCCGCAAGGTGGGCGCGCTGCTGACCGGCACCTACTTCTCCGACTAGTCGGTCCTGCCACGGGCCCGGAGGTGACCTCGGCGGCCCGCGTCGCCCCGCCCTGCCCGTCGAGTCCACCCGGGAGTCCTCACCGTGCACGCCGACCTCGTGGGCTTCGGTGCCCTTGTGCTGATCGCGGGCCTGCTGGCCCGCTTCGGTCGCCGGATCAACCTGCCCACGGTGCCGTTCTTCATGCTCGCCGGCATCCTGCTCGGCCCGGGTACCCCGGGTCCGGTGCTGGTGGCCCATCCCGAGGATCTGGGCCTGCTCGCCTCGCTGGGTCTGGTCCTGCTGCTGTTCCATCTCGGCGTCGAGTTCCCGGTCGAGCAGGTGATCGGCAGCGGCAAGCGGCTGTTCGTGGCGGCCGGCGCGTACATCGCCCTCAACATCGGCGCCGGGCTGATCTTCGGGTTCGCGCTCGGCTGGGGCGGCTACGAGGCGTTCGTGATAGCCGGCGCGTTGGGCATCTCCTCCTCGGCCATCGCCACCAAGCTGCTCATCGAGCTGCGTCGACTGGCCAACGCGGAAACCCCGGTCATCCTCGGCATCATCGTGATCGAGGACCTGTTCCTCGCGCTGTACCTGGCGCTGCTGTCGCCGCTGCTGTCCGGGGCCGGGTCGGCGGGGGAGCTGGCGCTGCGCATCGGGCTCAGCTTCGCGTACCTGGTGGTGCTCTTCGCCGTCGCCCGGTACGGCGCCCGCCTGGTCGGCAGGATCATCGACAGCAACGAGGACGAACTGCTGTCCATTCTGATGGTCGGGCTGGTGGTGCTGGTGGCCGGCGTCTCGGCCGAGATCGGTGTCTCCGACGCGATCGGTGCCCTGATGATCGGCCTGGTGGTGTCCCGTACCGCCCTCCGGGAACGGGTGGAACGGCTGGTCCTGCCGCTGCGGGACGTCTTCGCGGCGGTCTTCTTCGTGGCGTTCGGGCTCAGCATCAACGTCGGCGCGATCGGCTCGGTGGCCCTGCCGGTGCTGCTGGCGGTGCTGATGACCCTGGTGACGAACGTGCTCGCCGGTCTGATCGCCGGCCGGTTGTTCGGGCTCAACCAGCGTGGCACGGCCAACGTGGGCCTGACCGTGCTGGGGCGCGGCGAGTTCTCCCTGATCCTGGCCACTCTCGCGCTCGCCGCCGGCCTGGACGCCCGCCTCGGCCCGTTCATCGCCCTGTACGTGCTGGTGCTGGCGGTGAGCAGCCCGCTGCTCGCGGCGAACTCGCGCTACCTGGCGCGGATCATCCCCGACCGGTTCCTGCACGGCAACTGGCGGTACGTGCGGGAGGAGACCATGAGCACCGCCTGCACCCACCTGGACCGGATCAACATCACCGAGTCCGACGCCGAGGCGTGTCCGCAGTGCGTGGAGAGCGGCGACGACTGGGTGCAGTTGCGGATGTGCCTGACCTGCGGCGCGGTGGGCTGTTGCAGCGACTCGGTCAACAGCCACGCCGAGGAGCACTACCGGCAGACCGGCCATCCGCTGATCCGGTCGTTGGAGCCCGGCGAGCACTGGCGCTACTGCTACATCGACGGCGCCCTGGTCCGCGAGCCGATGGGCGCGACCCGGGAGTAGGCCGCGGTCCGCCGGCCCGGCCGCCGCGTCGCGTCCGTCTCAGCCGAGGTGGTAGACGACCGCGCCGTCGACCTCCTCCCGGGTGATGCCGAGACCGTCCAGCGGTCGGGTGGTGACGCCGTCCCACGGTGTGCCGAAGAGCTGATCCGGCAGCACGACCACCGACCGGATGCCGACCTGCCGCAGATAGGCGATGCTGTCGGCGTCGGGGAAGGTCATGCTCACCGAGCGGATCTGCTGCTGGTGGGGCGGCACGAAGTTGGCGAAACCGTTGGCGACCCGGGGGAACCCGTCGGTGGACCAGAGCATGACGTGGAATTCGGAGATGCCTTCGGCGGGCAGGACCAGCAACGGTTCGGGGGCTGACCGGATCGCCGTCGGCGCCGGTGGCGCGACCGGGTGCGGGGTCCGGTTGACGCCTTCGACCAGGACCAGCAGCAGCGGCACCAGGAGCACGATCCGCCCGACCACTCGCGGCCACCGCATGGTGGGCAGTTGCCGCCCGAACTCCGTGATCGCGCCGGCGGCGAGAATGGCGAGCAGCAGGCTCGTCCACACCATGAGCCGCCCGGGGGTCCGCAGCGCGTCCCAGCCGGGCAGCAGACGCGACAACGTCATGTATCCCGGATCGCCGTCACCGATGAGGTTGCTGCCCAGCCCGAGCGCACCGCTGACCAGCACACCGAGCCCGAGCAGCAGGCGGTGCCGGAGGCGGAACACCGAGTAGCTCAGCCCGGCCACCCCCAGCATGATCAACGTGATGCCGGGCAGCAGGGTCATCTCCGGCGGCCAGGTCAACTGCGCCCGAGCGGGCTCGAAGTAGTTCCCCCACAGCCAGGAGTCCGCCGGGGCGATGAAGTATCCCCGCAGGGGCGGGGAGAACATCTCCGTCCACGACAGATCCCGGCGAGCCTGCGGATACAGCTCCACCACCCGCAGGAATGTGGTCCCCAGCCAGATGCACACCGCACCGAAGACGACGCCACCGAACAGGTTGGCCAGCACCACCCGGCGACCCAGGACCCACCGACCGCTGCGCCACCGGCGCCAACCGACCGCCGCCGACACCACCAGCACCGCGCCGGCCAGGATGTAGATCAGCGGTAGGCCGATCGCGAGGCCGAGACACACCTGCCAGGTGGCGACCAGCCAGCCGGCCACGATCCAGCCGGGGCGGTGCAGCGCCGGCCGGTGCCCCTCCCGCAGCGACCAGCCGTGACCACGAGCCAGCATCGCCAGGCACAACGCGATGCCGCCGGTGGAGAGGATGTTCAGGTGGCCGCTGTGCGCGAGCCGCCACGGCGCGAAGGCCCAGGCGATGCCGGCGACCGCCGCCGCCGTCCGGATGCCACCCAGCTGACGCACCAGGGCGTACGCTCCGACGAAGGCGAGTGCGTGGGCGAGGACGTAGAGCAGGTTGTAGCGGAACACGGCCGCTTCCATGCTGCCGCCGAGCATCCCGGCGGGCGCGTACCCGAGCAGGGTGTCGGTGTAGGCGTAGGTGTACGCCTCCGGGAACAACGCGTTGGAGTGCCAGAGCGCGAGCGGGTCGGTGATCAGGGCGTGCCCGGCCCAGGCGACCTGCCATGTCTGCAATGTGGGATCCCCGATGTCGCCGGGGATGGTCGTCCACGGATGCTTCAGCGTCGGCCAGGTGAGGACGACGGCCAACAGCAGGCCGGCCAGCGACGCCAAGGTCCATTCGTGACGCAGCAGCCGCGACGCCGTCGCCAGTGCCCCGGCCGGACCGGCTTCACCGGCACCGGACTCCGGTGTCGATTCCTCCTGGTCAGGGCCGGGTTGCTGGTCGTCGGTGGGAGAGGTGCCGAGGGACTTCCGGCGTGTCGTCTCCACGTACCCTCCTGTCGGTGGCCGGCGTCGGCGTCCTAGCGTCGCATCCACGGCAGACAAACGCCATCATCGATGGATGCCGGAACTTCCGGAATCGGCGACCCGGCGGTGATCCCAGTCGATGAGAGGGCCAGCGGACCGGTCTGCGTCAGCGGGGGCGGTTCAGCCGGCGGTACACCGGGGCCAGCCGCTGATGCAGATCCCGGTAGACGGCGAAGATCTCGTCATAGGTGGCCCGGTGCTGCGGCGTCGGGGTGAAGACCCGGTCGGTACGCATCAGCTCGGGAATGCCGGCGAAGTCGAGCCGCCCGGCGCCGACCGCACCGATCCAGCCGGCACCCCGGGCGTTGACCGCCAGCGGCTGGGCATCGCGGCGGATCTGCACGCCCAGCACGTCGGCGAAGATCTGGCACCACGAGTCCGACAACGCCCCGCCACCGGTGATGGCCAGCGAGGTGACCGGCGTGCCGAGGAACCGGTCGACCGCCGAGGCCAGCCAGCGGGTGTTGAGGGCCACCCCCTCGAAGACCGCCCGCAGCAGGTCGGAACGGTTGGTGTCCAGCGAGATGTTGAAGAATCCGGCGCGCAGGTTCGCGTCGTCGACCGGGGCTCGTTCGCCGTACAGCCAGGGGGTGTAGAGCACGCCGTTCGCGCCCGCCGGCACCGTCGGGATGATCATGTCGAAGGCGTCGAAGATGGAGCCCTCGTCGCGGCTGACGTGACCGGCGCCGAGCAGCGGATCGTCGTACTCGACGATCTTGTCGCGCAGCCAGGTGAGGTTGGCCCCGGCGGTGGCCTGGAGCGCGGTCATCAGGTAGCGGTCGCCGATCGCGCAGGGCACCGAGGCGATGCCGGCCAGCACGTCGGTCTTCTTGCCCGGCACGTGCGCGGCGATCCACGACGAGGTGCCCAGATAGAGGTGGGCCTGGCGGTCGCCGGTGGTGCCGGCCCCGATCGCCGCCGCCGTGGTGTCGATCGCCCCGGCCACCACCTGCACCGACTCGGGCAGCCCCAGGTGCGCGGCGGCGGCCGGGGTCAGCGGGCCGAGCACCTCGGTGCAGGCGACGATCGGCGGCAACTTGTCGGCGTCGATGCCGCAGTCGGCGACCAGCGCGGGGGAGTAGCGGATGTCTCCTGGGCGGCGGTTGTCGGTGACCCAGGAGGTGAGGATCGAGTCGACGGTGGCGACCGTCCGTCCGGTGAGCCGCAGGTTGATCCAGTCGAGCACGTTGAGGAAGGCGGCGGTGCGGGCGTACACCTGCGGCAGTTCGTCGCGGACGAACAGCATGTGGGCGGCCGGGTCCTTGCCGGTCGGCGAGGGCATGCCGCCGGTGAGCCGCAGCCACCGCGCGATGCGGCGCACCGACATCCCCTGGTACGCGGGGAAGCCGCGGAACTGTCGACGCAGGTGCGGTGCGCCCCGCATGTCCAGCCAGGAGATGCACGGCGTCAGCGGCTCCCCGGCGGCGTCCACGGCGATGGTGCCCTCGCCCTGGGTGGAGGCGCAGACGGTGGCCACCGCCCGCATCTGGTCGGGATGGGCGCGGCCCAGGTCGGCGGCGACCGCGCCGAGCGCCGCCCACCAGGTCGCCGGGTCCTGCTCGGCGCCGCCGCCGGGCAGCACCCGCAGCGGCAGGGACCGCTCGGCCCAGCCGGTGACGGTGCCGTCGGCGGCGACCAGGGCGGCCTTCAACGCCGAGGTGCCCAGGTCGATTGCGAAGACCTGGGGTGCGGTGGCGGCCACCGGCTCAGACCCCCTCGACGAGGGCGAAGACCTGATCGAAGCGGCCCAGGGCGTCGTCGATGACGGCGTCGGTGTCGGCCATCGAGGTGTACATCCGGGAACCGGCCAGGGTGATGATGCCGTGCGCGGTGTACGCCGCACCCATCTGCTCCATCAGCCGCTTGCGGGCCTTGTTCTCCTTGAGCAGCTTGACCGGGTTGCGCATGTCCAGCAGCATCACGCCGCTGCACTCCAGGTGCACGATCGAACCCTGGTTGTACGCGACGTACGGCAGCCCGTACGAGTCGATCAGCCGTTGCAGTCCCCGGGTCAGCCGGTCACCGGCCCGCCCGGCGATCACCGGCGCTCCGGTCCGGGCCATCTCCTCGATGGCGAAGTAGCCGGCCGCGCAGGACAGCGGGTTGGCCGACAGGGTCCCGCCGACCTGGATGTGCGCCCCGCTCTTGCCGTCCAACCCGGAACCGAAGACCGCCATCACGTCGGCGCGCCCACCGACCCCGCCGGCCATCGGGTAGCCGCCGGAGACCGCCTTGCCCAGCACGGTCAGATCCGGGGTGACCCCGAAGTAGCCGGCCGCGCCGCCCAGGCCGAGCCGGAAGCCGGTGACCACCTCGTCGAAGATCAGCAGCGCGCCGAACTCGTCGCACAACTCGCGGACCTTGGCGTTGAAGTCCCGTGGCGCGGGCCGGGTGCCGGATTCCGGGCCGACCGGCTCGACCACCACCGCCGCCGTACCGCCGCGCAGCCGGTTCTCGATCAGCTTGCGTCTGAGCTGTCCGAGGTCGTGCGGGAACGCCTCGCGGGTGCGGGCGGTGGCGCCGAAGGGGATGCCCTTGGCGTTCATCCGGTACGTGCCGGGCACCCGCAGGCCGTAGACCATCGTGTCGGACCAGCCGTGGTACGCCCCACCGACCTTGATCACCATCTTCTTGCCGGTGAAGGCCCGCGCGCCGCGTACCGCCGCCATCACCGCCTCGGTGCCGGAGCCGAGGGAGCGGTACATCTGGATGTGCGGCATGTACCGGTGGATGATCTCGGCGAGTTTGAGTTCGTACTCGTGGAACAGGCCGGTCACCGGACCGCACTCACGGACCACCTCGGCGACCCGTTCGTTGACCGGGCCGTAGTTGCTGCCCAGGATCGTCGGACCACCGGCCTGGAGAAAGTCGATGTAGGTGTTGCCGTCCCGGTCGACCAGGTACGCCCCCTCGGCCTTCTCGATCGCGAGCGGGAACGGGTAGTTGAAGGCCAGGTTGTGCTGCACCCCGCCGGGGATGCGCCGCTTGGCCCGGTCGGTGATCTCCTTGCTGGCCCGGCACTTGGTGTCGAAGTAGTTCAGCACGTCGAGCAGCGCGTCGTGGCGCAGCCCGCGTACCGGCTGGGCGGTCAGCGCCTTGAGTCGACGCATCACGTCGTCGACGTCCGGGTACGCGCTGATCGCGTACCCGAGCGGGGCGGGCTCGGCCCCCGACGCCTCGTCCGTGGTCTGCGCGGTGACCGCGTCCGCGCTGGGCAGGGCCTCGTCGGCCGGCACCCGCAGCGGCTCGACCGCCTCGGTGATCTGCGCGGCGATGCGCTTCTCGTCGGCCCGCAACTTGCCGAAGGCGATCTCCCGGATCGCCGTCGGGATGGTGTGCACCTTCCCCGCCTCGCTGGTCAACGCCAGCAGGTACGCGATGGAGACCTTCTCCAGCAGCGCCATGTTGAACACCGCCCGGTCCGGGTCGGTGCCCACCGCCACCACCCCGTGGTTGGCGATGATGAACGCGTTGTCCCCGCTGGCCACCTTCTTCTGCACGTTGCGGGCCAGGAACGAGGTGCCCGACGGGGCGTAGTCGATGATGGCCACCTCGCGGCCGAGGAACCGTACCTGCTCGTCGGTGAGCGCCGGGATCGGCTTGCGCAGGAACGCCAGCGCCGAGGCGTACGGCTGGTGGGTGTGCACGACCGCGTTGACGTCCGGGCGTTCCCGGTAGATGTTGGCGTGCATCCCGCACTCGATGGAGGGCTTGAGGTCGACGCCGGAGTCGTCGGGCACGTGCTTGCCGTCGAAGTCGACGATGCAGATGTCCTCGACCCGCATCCGGTCGTAGTCGTAGTTGCTCGGGGTGACCGCGTACAGCCGGTGACCGGGCACCCGCACCGACACGTTGCCCTCGGTGGCCTTGAGGTAGCCACGGGCGAGCATGGTGCGGCACATGTCGACCACGTGCTGGCGGGACCGGCGATGCTGCACGGCACTCTCCTCGGTCGGGTCGGTGGTGGCGTCCATGGTCACCCGGACCGCGTGTCGAAACACCGTCCCGCCGGCAGCGACAATCCCCGGCGTTTTTATCCTGCCGTGACAAAATCGCCGGGTGACCGTGCCCGGGTCCGCGCCTGCCTGGCGACGCCTCTCCGCCGACCTGGCCACCGCCATGCGCCCGCACCTGCCGGTGACTGTCGACGCCGTGGCGGTCGCGGTCACCGAGGCCACGCCGGCCTTCGCCGGGATCGCCGACGACAAGTTCGCCCGGGACGTGCGGCACGCCGTCCAGGTCGCGCTCGACCGCTTCCTCGACCTGGTCGGCACCGACGAACCGGCGCTGCCGGGCCCCTTCCGGGAGGTCTTCGTCGCCCTCGGTGCCGCCGAGGCACGGGAGGAACGCGGACCGGAAGCACTGCTCGCCGCGCTGCGGATGGCGGGACGGCAACTGCTGCGTACCGCGTCGCAGTCGCTGGCCCGGCTGCGTCCGGTCGGCACCGAGGAGCTGATCGACCTCTCCGACGCGGTCACCGCGTACGTCGACGAACTGGCCGCGGCGAGCACCGACGGGTACGCCCTGCAACTGCGCGAGCAGGCCGGCGAGGGCGACCGCCGCCGGCACCTCGCCGAGCTGCTGCTGCGCGGCGACGGCATGCCCAGCGCGGTCGGCGCGGCGGCGGCCCGGATCGGCTGGCCCGACCTCGACGCCGTGCTACCGGTGCTGCTGCCGCTGGACCAGGCCCGCGACGTGCGGTTCCGGTACGGCCCGGACGGTCTGGTGGTCGAGCGTGGCCGGGACGCGGTGCTGCTGCTGCGGGCCGGCCCGCGCGCCACCCAGGCCGCGCTGACCGAGGCGCTGGCCGGGCGGTGGGCCGTGGTGGGACCGGCACTGGCCTGGCCCCAGGTGCCGGCGGCGGTCCGGCTCGCCGAGCTGGCCGCCGGGCTGCTCGGGCCCGACCCGGGCCCGATCTTCGTCGACGATCACCTGGTCGCGCTGGCGCTGCGCGGCGAGACCGGCGCCCTGGCGGTGCTCACCGCCCGCCGCCTCGCCCCGCTGGCCGACCTGCGCCCCGCGCAGCGCGAGAACCTGCTGTCCACCCTGCACAGCTGGCTGCGGCACTGGGGTTCACGGGCCGAGGTCTCCGCCGAGTTGTTCGTGCACCCGCAGACGGTCAGCTACCGGCTCAAGCGCCTGCGCGAGCTGTACGGCGACCAGTTGGACGACCCGAGCGCCCGATTCGAGCTGATGGTGGTGCTGGCCAGCCGGCTCGGTGTCCCGGCCGCAGGCGGTGGCGGCGCCGCCTCCCATTGAGTTCCCACTGTCTTCCCACTGGCGCCGGTCAAGCTGCGTCGACGGCCAGACGGCCGAGGATGATGAGGGTAGAACGTGCACAGCCAACTCAACGCCACCGGTGGCGCGGTGGCATCCAGGGCGGACCTACCGGTCGGCCCGCGCCGGGGCGGTCGACACCGCTGGTGGCGTACCCGCGGTCTGTGGACCCTGACCGCGCTCGTGGCCGCAGCGGCAATGGCGGCGTCAAGCATCGTCGTCGCGCCATCGGCCTCCGCCAACGACACCACGTCCGTCTCGGTCGACGAGGCGAGCCTGCGCCGAGCCCTGTTCACCATGCACATGCGGGCCCGGATCAACGGCGCGGACGGCTTCAAGGACATGATGCTCAGCGCGGAGATGATCGCCTACCGCCAGTTGCATCCGCAGGCCACCCGACAGCAGATCATCGAACACTCCGTCATCCGGCGGAACTTCTACAACAGCCGGCTGACCGCCGACGACCTGGAGCGTCCGGCGTACCAGTTCGTGCTCAAGCTGCTGGAGCTGAGCGCGATGGCGCCCGGCGGCACGGTCGCCGCGCCGATCATGCGGGAGCTGATGGAGTCGACCGTCGGCACCCAACTGCGCAACTACGGCGCGATGGTGGATCAGATCACCGCCGCGCAGTTCCAGCACTCCTGGTTCCAGCAGGCGTACGAGGTGCAGAACTGGATCTGGCACGGGGTGGCGAACCTCTCGCTCGCCGACAGCACCTTCCGTGAGGCGTGGAACGCCACCTTCGGGGTGCAGTACAACGTGGACGGCGCTGCGACCATCGACAGCCTCGCCGCCGACCCGTACCTGGCGACCTGGCTGAACGTCAACGCGATCCTCGACAACCAGCAGAACAACCAGCAGTGGCTGGCCGACACGATGGCCCAGCTCGAAGACCTGCTGGGCGCCATCGGCGGCCGGGTGGACGGCTACAACGAGGCGTTGCGCGAGCTGCTGGAGCGTTTCCCGCTGGCCAACGACGCCGCGCAGCCCACCGCACAGGACCGCCGGGCCGCGGTGCAGCAGGCCAACGCCGCCCAACAGTGGATCAACGGGGCGGCCGGCGCGGTGGAGGTGCTCGCGCTGCTCGCCGGCTTCGTCGACCCGCGGGCCGGGCAGACGGTCGCCGCGGTGGGCCGAGCGGCCAGCCAGATCGCCACGGCCATCAACCAGTACCTGCCGACCGTTGCGGGCCTCGGGCTCGGTGCGGCGCTGACCTCGATGAGCACCCTTGCGCTGACCGGCAACGTGCTGGGGGCGATCTCGGCACTGCTGCCGATCTTCGCCGGGGGTCTGAGCCCGGAGGAGCAGATCCTCGACCAACTGCGGGCGCTGCGGCAGGACGTGGCCGATCTGCGGACCAACATGAACGACCGCTTCGACCGGATCGAGCGCGGCCTCGGCACCATCTACGCCGACATGTTGGAACAGTTCGGGGTGGTCATCGAGCTGCAGAACGCCACGAACGCCCAGCTCATCCAGATCAACGAGCGGCTCGCCAAGCTGACCGAGCAGGTCGACATGTGGGGCAGCGCCATCTTCGCCAACCAGAAGACGGCGGCGGTGAGCGACATCAAACGCCGGATCAACCGGGGCGTTGGGTACGAGGCCCGGACCGGGCGGCCGCTGCCGTACTCCGACACCAGCGTCAACTACAGCGACCTCGCCGAGGACCTCGTGTTCGACGCCACCGAGGTGGCGCGCGACAGTCGATTCATCGCGCCGTTCACCGCGACCGACTCGAATCAGGCCTTGAACATGTACGGCACCTACGGTTCCATCGGCTACCTGCACCACTACGGCAAGGGCAACGGGCTCGGCTCGGGCAGCAACGAGGTGCACAACCCGGTCGACGCGGAAGCGTGGCTGCTGGCGGCCACCGGGTACCAGATGCTGCTGGCGCAGAATCCGGAGCATGGTGCCCGTACCGACAGTGAGCAGTCCGACCGGCTGCTCGCGGCCGGCAACCAGATCCAGGAGGCGGCGCGGGACCTGAGCCGGGCGAAGAAGGACCCGGTCGCACCCTACGGCCACCTGAACGACCTCATGCGCAACGCCATCATGCAGTACCGGGTGACGGCGTGGGAGATGTCGAAGCGGGCCGCCGTGATCCGCGACGAGATCCGCGGTGCGGGCCAGCACAACCCGTTCGCGGGCCCGAAGCAGGACGTGCCGGCCGGCCAGAAGCCGACGGCTGACCCGGCCACCGTGCCGTCCTGCACGGCCGGCGGAGTGGCCCTGAGCCGACCGAGTCAGGTCAGCTACATCGACCTGCCGCAGGCGCTCTGGGTGGCGCAGTACGGCCGGGCCGACTCGCCGGTCCAGCTCTGCCACGAGTCGGGCTGGATCAACGTGGACACCCGCACCTCCGGCCGGTGGGAGATCACCACCGCCGACCTCCAGTTCAGCATGCGGGTGCGGCAGAAGTGGGACGGCACCTGGCGGGTGGTGCGGGAGTGGACGAAGGTCTTCCCGCTGGGCGAGGTCTGCCGGGTGCACGTGGACGGCACGCCCGGCGCCTGCCGCCAGGCGTCTCAGGACATCGCCAGGTGGGACTCCACCTACAAGGCGCAGTTCCAGCAGTCCGCCAGCGACGTCGACAACATCGAAGAGGCCCGCGTACGGTCGACCAACTGGCTGCACCAGCAGGCCGCGGACTACTACACCCGGGTCAGCCGGGAGTTGAGCAACCCCAACCCGACCAAGCCGGAGGAAACCCTTTACCACTTGAACCAGCAGCTGACCAAGCAGGCGCGGTTGATGACGTCGTACATCAAGCTCGGCTTCGGCACCGCCCTGCAGCAGGACGAACGGATCAGCAGCAACCTGGTGGGCAGGTACCGCACGCCGTCGGACATGGACGGTACGAACATGGTCACCGGCCCGTACGAGCACGCGCGGTCGAACTACTGTGCCGACAACGCGTTCCCGTGCACGCTGAAGCCGGAAGCCGCGATCGAGACGTCGCCCTTGACCGGCGAGTCCCGACTCGGCTGCAACCTGCAGACCACCCTCGACCCCGTCGCGTACTGCCTGGAGTACCTCACCTACCAGCGCACCGACGTGATGCGGGACCAGTTGGTGCTCTGGTCGAAGAAGCTGGCCGACAAGGAGTACGTGGAGGGACTGCCCGCGGTCGAACTGGCGCTGCAGAGCATCCGCACCGCCCAGGCGGTGGCCGCGGCGACGCCGATCCAGTGAGTCCACACCGATGAGATGGCAGATGCCCGGCGGCCCGCCGGGCATCTGTCGCCTTCTGCTCCGGATCGCCGGTCGGTAGGGTCGGCCGGGTGGACCCTGTCGACACCGCCGCCCGACTCGCCGTGCCCGTCGAGGAGGTCGAGCGGGTGCACCGGCTCGCCGGTGACCACCCGTCGGCGCCGCTGCCCGCCGCATCCGACGCACCGGAGATCCTCGCCCGGCTCGCGGTTCCGCCCGACGACGCCGCCGAGATCATCGCGGGCTGGCCCGACCCCGGCTCACCGCAGTGGACGCCGGAGCTGCGGTGGCTGCTCGACCGCTCGATCGCGCTGGTCCGCGCCGATCTCGGGGGCTACGGCTGGCTGCCGCCCGGTCCGGAGTTGCCCCGGGACCGAGGTCCCGCCTGGCGGCACCTCTACGTGTACGCGTACCTGGCCCTTCTCGACGTCACCATGGCGTACCACCGCGACCACGGTATCCCCGACGCGGTCTCCTGGACGACCCTCGCGGATCTCGGCCGGAACCTGGCGATCGACCGGCGGATGCGCGGCGAGGGCTGGCCGGTCATGCAGAGCTGGCTGACGCTGCACACCCGCGGCAGCCTGTACGAGCTGGGCCGGTTGCAGCACCACCGCGCCGGCGCCACCATCGACCTGCACATCCCGGACTCCGGGCCGCTGAGCCCCGAGGCGATCGACGCGTCGCTGGACCAGGCGCGGGCGTTCTTCCCACGCCACTTCCCCGACGAGCACTACACCGCGTTCGCCTGCGGCTCGTGGCTGCTCGATCCGCAGCTGGCGGAGTACCTGCCCGAGGACTCCAACATCATCCGGTTCCAGCGCCGGTTCGAGCTGGAGCCCTACGAGCAGCCCGAAGGGCTGGACGCCGACGTCGAAGTCCTGCGGTTCGTGTTCCGTACCCTGAGCACGCCACTGGACGCGTTGCCCCGCCGTACCGTGCTGCAACGCGCGATCATCGACCACCTGGCCGCCGGCCACCACTGGCAGTGGCGGCGCGGCCGATTCCCGCTCTAGCGCACGCCCGACGGCGACCGACGCACCCCTACGTCGCCGCCAACACCTCGGCGAGCATCCGATGACCCTGGGCTTCGAACGACTCGTCACCCACCTGGTGGGCCCAGGCCGCGGTGCCGATCGCCGCGCGGACCTGGGTGCGGTACCACGCACCGGCCTCGCGCGGGTCGATGCCGTACCCGTCCAGGAAGGCCGTTTCCAGGCGCGGATCGCGACGGAAGTCCTGCACCGCCAGCCGGGCGAAGTCGCTGAGCGCGGGACGCAGCGCCGCCCGGCCGAAGTCGATGATGCTCACGATGCCGTCGTGCACGAGCCAGTTGCGGGGCTGCCAGTCACCGTGGGTGGGCACGAGGGTCGCCGGCGGGGTCGGCCAGTCGGCGATCTCGGCGCGCAGCCGCGCGACAGTGCTCGCGGCGATCCGGTGCGGCCGGTCGAGCCAGGCCAGTGACCGTTCGTTCTCCCGTCGCTCGTAGTCGTCGTCGACGACAGCGCTCTGGGCGTGCAGCAGCGCCAGCAACTCGCCCGCCTGCCGGTACGTGTCGGGCTGATCGGCATGCCCGGTGCCGAGCACCAGCACCCCGGGCAGGTAGCGGGTGACGAGGAGCTGGTCCTCCGCGCTGCCGTGCACCAGCACCGGCGCGCGACCCCGGTCGGTCCAGGGCCGCAACCAGTGGCGGTGGGCGTACAGTTCCCGCTCGATGTGGCGGTCGTCGGCACCACCGGCCTTGACGATGAACCGTGACCCCGCGCAGACCACCTCGATCACGCTCGTCGCCACCAGACCCCAGCTGTGGTCCCGCACGACAGTCGCCCCCGGAAGCCACCGTCGCAGCAGCGCCCGCTGCCGTGGTGCGAGGGCCTCGTCCCAGTCCGGCGGCCCGCTGCGATCGGCCCGGTCGGATGCGCCGTCCTTCGCCGACTGTGCCGTCGGAGGGTGGGCGTACTGCGTGATCCAGAGACCGGGGACGACCTCCACCTCGCCGGTCCGCACGAACCCGAGACCCTCGTACAACCCCCTGGCGGGCCGGTTGTCCCGTCCCGTCGCCACGACGACTCGACGGTGACCGGCCGAGGCGAGAACCCCGCCCACCAACGCCCTGCCGACGCCTCGCCGATGCGCCCCCGGGTCGACGACGAGCCGATCGATGTCCACCACCGACTCGTCCTCCGACCAGCCGATCGCCCCGACCAGCCGGTCCTCCTGGAAGGCGCCGAGCCACCTCAGCGGCGCGGCACGCACCTCGTCGAGCGTCTCGTGCAGCGGCGGGATCCGGTCGTCGCCGATGATCGCCGCCTCCACCGCGTACGCCGCATGCTGCACCGCCAGCAGCGCCCGAGCCAGGGACTCGTTCCCGCCGGGTGTGATCTCCCTGATCTCCATCGGTCGATCTCGCCTTCCGAATCGGCTTTCGAAGCGACCGCCCGATCTTGCACCATGACGGGCATGGGGAAGACTCAGGTGCTGGCGAAGGTCACCGAGGATCTGCGGCACGGGCACTACCACCCTGCCATGCAGCGTTTGGCGAGCCTCACCGCCTAGACCCCGCCGTGCTCGTGCCGCTGTACCGCCCAGCCCATGATCGTGCTCGATGCGGGATCGAGTGGCTTTCGTGCGATGGTTGGCCACTCGATCCCGGATCGAGCGTGAATCCTCACCCTCGCGCGCGGAGTTCGTCGGGGTTATTCCCAGCGGAACAGGAGGGCGGCTACCAGGGTGCCGAGGAGGACTGTCGCGCCGAGACCGAGCAGGGCAGTGGCGTCGACGGCCGCGCCGGTCCAGGCGGACGAGATGGCGTCCACGGCGGCGCCGAAGGGCAGCCAGCCGCCGAGGTCGGCGAGCGGATCGGGCAATGCCTGCCGGCCACCGAACATGCCGCCGAGGGTGCCGAGGAGGAAGAACGCGACCAGGCCGAGGGCCACGGCCGAATTCGGTGTCGGTGCGACCGCCGCGACCAGCATGCCGATGGCGTACATCGCCGCCATGGTGAGCGCCAGCACGCCGAGCGCCACCGCGACGTCGGCCGGCGGGCGGGCGTCGAACACCAGCACCGCCACCCCGGCGGCCACCGTGATGCCGACGAGCGTCTGCGCGACGCTCACGATCGCCTGGGCGGCCAGCACCAGGGCCGGCGAGAGCGGGGTGACCGCCAGCCGCCGCAGGATGCCCGAGCGCCGATAGTAGGCCAGGAAGCTTGGCATGTTGATGATGCCGATCATCGCCACGACCATGGTGACCACCAGCGGAAGGACGTACACCTCCAAGGCCGTACGCCCGTCGGCCACGACCTGGTTGCCGGCGGAACCGGCGCTGGTCAGCAGGATCAGCAGCGGCAGGCCCAGCGGGACGACCAGCCCGGCGGTGTCCCGTACGACCATCCTGGCCTCGCAGCCGACCAGGACGAGCAGGGCGCGTACCCCCGGCCGGTGGGGCGTGATCGCGGTGGTCATGTCGCCTCCTCGAGGTCCTTGCCGGTCAACGTGACGAACGCGTCGTCGAGGGTGTCGGTGCCGGCCCGGGTACGCAGACCGGCGGGCGTGTCGACCGCGACGACCCGGCCGGCGTCGAGGACGGCGACCCGGTCGCAGAGCCGTTCGACCTCCTCCATCGCGTGGCTGACCAGCAGGACGGTGACTGCCTCGGACTTGAGCTGCTCGATGGCGCTCCACATGCGTCGCCGGGCCGCCGGGTCCAGGCCGGTGGTCAGCTCGTCGAGGATCGCGACCCGTGGCCGCCCGACCAGCGCGAGGGCGATGGAGAGCCGCTGCTTCTGCCCACCGGAGAGCTTCTCGAAGATGGTCCGGCGCTGCCGGGTCAGGTCGACAAGTTCCAGCAGTTCGTCGGCGGGGCGTGGGTCGGGATAGAAGCTGCGGTACAGCTCGACCAGTTCGCTGACGCGCAGCGCGTGGTGCAGGTAGGCGTCCTGGAGTTGTACGCCGAGCACCTGCCGCAGTCGGGCGCGGTCGCGACGGGGGTCGAGGCCGAGGACGCGTACCCGTCCCCGGTCGGGCACCCGGAGGCCGGCGATCATCTCGATGGTCGTGGTCTTGCCGGCGCCGTTGGTGCCGAGGATGCCCATGGTCTCGCCGGGCGCGACCCGCAGGCTCACCTGCGCCACCGCCTGGACGTGGCGGTAGCTCTTGGCGAGGTTCTCGGCGAGGACGGCCGGCTCGGAACTGGTCATGCTCCGACGCTACGAGCGTCGCCGGGACGGTGTCGTGTGCCGGAAGTCATCACCGGCGACCATGACTTCCGGCACCGGTTACCAGGGACGAACCCCACCTAGGGTGGGGACATGCGACGTGTCGGCACCGAGGAGTGGTCCGGTCTGGCGATGCTCGTGGTGGCGGTGGCCGTCGCCGCCCCCGGCCTGTTCGGCGCGGTCGAGCTGATGATCGGGCGGGGCTGGTGGCTCGCCCTGTTCGTGCTGCTGCTGGCGGCGCTGTTCACCGCGATGGCCGCGCCCGAGCAGGGCCGGTCGCGGTACGTGGCGTACGGGGTGGCCGTCGTCGCCGCCTGGACGTTGGTGCTCACCGCGCAACACCTGGGGTTGCTGCCCGTGCTGCTGGTCCTCACCGCCGCGGTGAGCGTCTACGTGGTGCCGCTGTCCGTCGGGCTGACCGTGGTCGGCCTCAACACGGCGGTGATCATCCTCGTCGCGGTGCCGACCACCCGTACGCCGGCGGAGTTGACCCTGATCGTCGGGTTCTACCTGCTCATCCAGCTGGCCTCGCTGCTCAGCTCGATGACCCTGCTGCGCGAACAGCGGATGCGTCGTGAGCTGGCCGCCGCACACGTCGAGCTGAAGGCCGCCGGTCTGCGCCTGGAGGAATCGGCGCGGACCGAGGAACGTCTGCGGATCTCCCGGGAGCTGCACGACCTGATCGGCCACCAGTTGACCGTGTTGACCCTGGAGTTGGAGACCGCCCGGCATCGCGACGGTGCTGCGGCGCGGGAGCACGTGGAGCGGGCCGATCGTGTCGCCCGGGACCTGCTCGGCGACGTCCGGGCCACGGTCGGACAGTTGCGTACGGAGACCGTCGATCTCGGCCAGGCGCTCCGGCGGATGGCGCGCGACCTGCCCGGCCTCGACGTGTCGATCGACGTGTCGGCCGACGTGCAGGTGGACGAGGAGCGCGCGGCGGCGTTCGTCCGCGCGGCACAGGAGATCATCACCAACACCATCCGGCACGCCGAGGCGCAGCGGCTGCGGATCTCGGTGACCGGTGACGACGGTGCCGCGGTGCTCGACGCGCACGACGACGGGCGCGGCGCGCGTCGGCCGACGTTCGGCAACGGGCTGCGGGGGCTGCGGGAACGCTTCGAGGCGCTCGGCGGCGAGGTGGTCGTCGACGGCTCGGCGGGCTTCCGGGTGACCGCACGGGTGCCCACGTCATGATCCGGGTGGTGGTCGTGGACGACCAGACCCTCGTCCGGCAGGGCATCCGTGGGCTGCTGGAGGTCGCCGAGATCGACGTCGTCGGTGAGGCCGCCGACGGCCGGGCCGCGCTGCCGGTGATCGCGCAGACCATGCCCGACGTGATCCTGCTGGATCTGCGGATGCCCCGCTTCGACGGCATCTGGACCATCGAACAGCTCAAGGCCGCCGACATCGACATCCCGGTGCTGGTGCTGACCACGTTCGACGACGACGCGCTGGTGCTCGGTGCCCTCCGCGCGGGGGCGCGCGGCTACCTGCTCAAGGACGTGACCCTGGGGCAGCTGACCCGGGCGATCCACACGCTCGCCGACGGTGGCACGCTCATCGCCCCGTCGATCACCGATCGGATGCTGCGGGCGATCCGTTCGGATCCCTCACCGGCCGGCCCGGACGCGCCCACCGCGCAGAGCCTCACCGAGCGCGAACGGGAGGTGCTGCGGCTGGTCGCGCACGGTTACAGCAACCGGGAGATCGCCGGTGCGCTCTTCCTGGCCGAGGGTACGGTCAAGAACCATGTCTCCATGATCCTGACCAAGCTCGGCGCCCGGGACCGGACGAACGCGGTGCTGCGCGCCCTGCACGAGGGCATCCTCGACTGACTCCGACCGCGCCGAAAAGGAAACCGACCGTGACCCTGACCGTTCCCGCGTCCACCCTCGACTACTTCGGGATCGATTCGCTGATCGACGACGACACCCGGCAGTTGCAGGCCGCCGTGCGCGAGTTCGTCGACCGGCGAGTCCGGCCGCACATCGCGACCTGGTACGACGACGGTCAGCTGCCGGCCCGGGAGCTGGCCCGTGAGCTGGGTGAACTCGGCGTACTCGGGATGCACCTGCAGGGGTACGGCTGCGCCGGCACCTCCGCCACCGCGTACGGGCTGGCCTGCTTCGAGTTGGAGGCCGGCGACTCGGGCCTGCGTTCCCTGGTCTCCGTGCAGGGGTCGCTGGCCATGTACGCGATCTGGCGGTTCGGCTCGGAGGAGCAGAAGCAGCAGTGGCTGCCCCCGATGGCCGCCGGCGAGGCGATCGGCTGCTTCGGGCTGACCGAGGCGGACTTCGGCTCGGACCCGTCCGGCATGCGCACCCGCGCCCGCCGCGACGGCGGCGACTGGGTGCTGACCGGCACCAAGATGTGGATCACCAACGGGTCGATCGCGGACGTCGCGGTGGTCTGGGCCCGCACCGACGAGGGCGTACGGGGGTTCCTGGTGCCCGCCGGCACACCCGGCTTCACCACCGCCGAGATTACCCGCAAGCAGTCGCTGCGCGCCTCGGTCACCTCCGAACTCGTCCTCGACGACGTGCGGCTGCCCGCCGACGCCATGCTGCCGGCGGCGGCGGGCCTGTCCGGGCCGCTGTCCTGCCTCAACGAGGCCCGCTTCGGCATCGTCTTCGGGGCGCTCGGCGCGGCCCACGACTGCCTTCGGACCACCGTCGAGTACGCCCGCAGCCGGCAGATCTTCGACCGGCCGCTCGCCGCGTACCAGGCCACCCAGCTCAAGCTCGCCGACATGAGCCTGGAACTGGGCAAGGGGATGCTGCTGGCGATGCACCTCGGCGTGGCGAAGGACGCCGGCACCCTGGACCACCGGCAGGTCAGCCTCGGCAAGCTCAACAGTGTCCGGGAGGCCATCGCCATCGCCCGGGAGTGCCGCACCATCCTCGGCGCGGCCGGCATCACCCTCGACTATCCGGTCATCCGGCACGCCGCGAACCTGGAGTCCGTGCTGACCTACGAGGGCACCTCCGAGGTCCACCAGCTGATCATCGGCCAGGTGCTCACCGGCCACTCCGCCTTCCGCTGAGCCGAGGCGTGCCCGGCGACCCCCAGACCGGGCACGCCCGCTCCGGCGTGCGGGTCGCCGGGGCACGCCGGCCGGGTCACCGTGGGCGTGCGCCGTCGAGGAAGAGGGCGACGATCCTGGTCGGGCCGGTGTCGTCGGTGAGATCCGCGGCGCGGGCCAGATGCAGGAACGCGTTCATCAGGAACGCCGGCTCACCGGCGACGACCCCCTGGTCGCGCGCCGAGGTGAAGAACGCGGTGACCGGGTCCAGCACCAGATTCACGTAGCAGGCCCGTACGTGGTCACGGGTTTCGTCGGAGACCAGGTGCAGCGCGTCGTAGATGCGTTGCTCGAAGGTGATCGACTCACCCTTCTGCCCGGCCACCACCGCGGCGAGCGTGCCGAGCCGCTCCTCGACGTCACGATGGTCGACGAGCGCGGCGGCGAGCCGCCCACCGACGTCGCGGATGTAACGCTCGGCGACCGCGATGTAGAGGTCCTCCTTGCCGCCCGGAAAATGGTGGTAGATGGAGGGCTTCTGGATGCCGACGGTCCGCCCCACCTGCGCCAACGAGATGCCCTGGTAGCCGGTCGCGGCGAGTTGCTCGGCGAAGGCGTCCATGATCTGGGCGCGGGTGTCGGTGTGCGGACTCATCGTCTCTTCCTCGCGTTGCGCAGGGCCAGGGCACAGGCGGCGATTCCGGCAACAGCGAGGATGGCGACTGCCGTGACACCGACCGGGGCAGCGGTGAGCGTGTCGCCACTGCCGAGTTGACGGGCGGTTTCGACGATATAGGTCAGCGGGTTGACCGTGGCGATCAACCGCATCCAGGTCGCGAGTTCGTCCACCGGCGCGAAGACGCCGGTGAAGAAGGACAGCCCGAACACGGCGAGCGGGACCAGCCCGGTGGTGGACGCCGAGGCCGACCGGATCGCCAGCGCGGTGCTCAGCAGCGCCACACCGAGTCCCAGCGCCACCATCAGCAGCAGCATCGCGAACACCCCGGGCCAGCTCTGCGGCCGGTAGCCGATCACCGTGGCGCCGACGACCGTGATCACCATCTGCGCGACGACCGCGACCAGCGCGGCGACGACCGGGCCGACGAGGAACGGGGTGGTGCTGCCGTGGGCGAGCCGGAGGCGGTCGAGGTATCCGCTGGTGATGTCGCGCAGCACGAGCGTGCCGGCGGCGCCCGCGCCGGTGGCGACCCCGGTGAGCAGGATCAGCGGGAGCAGGAACGCGATGAAGCCGGTCCCGGGCAGGTAGGAACTGCCGACGGTGCTGAGCTGCCCGGCGTAGACGAGCAGGAAGAACAGGCTCTGCGCGACGGGCGCGACAAGCAGCGCGGGTGAGCGGAGCACGGCTCGGGTGGACCGCCGCACGGCCGCGAGGACGACGGGAGCCGGGGTACGTCGAGGTGCGGCGACGGCCAACGGGAGGGTCATCGGAAAAGCCTTTCGGGTGGCGGCGGGGGTCAGCGGGCGGCCAGGGCGACGAACACGTCGTCGAGCGAGGGTTCGGAGAGGTGAAGCCCGGTGATCTCGCCGGCCACGCCACTGATCTCGGCCAGCGCGTCCCGCAGCGCCGCCGGGTCGTCGGAGATGCCGAGGCGTACCCGGTTGGCGTGGTCGTCGTCGGTGAGGAAGCCGACGCGGGAGGAGGAGACGAGGGCGGTCGAGACGGCGTCGGTGGACAGGTCGAGGGTCAGCGTGCGCGTACCCACGCGGTGCTTGAGTGCGGCCGGGGTGCCCTGGGCGACGACCCTGCCCTCGCGCAGCACCGCGATGTCGGTGGCGAGCACGTCCGCCTCGTGCAGGTCCTGCGTCGAGATGAGCAGGGTGGTGCCGTCGGAGTTGAGCCGGGTCAGTTCGGCCCAGAAGTCGATGCGGGCGAGCGGGTCCAGGCCGGTGGTCGGCTCGTCCAGGATCACCAACGTCGGCTCGGCGACAAGTGCGACAGCCAGGTCCAGCTTGCGCCGGGTGCCCCCGGACAGTGTGGCCACCCGGGACGCGCGGTGCTCGCCCAGGCCGAACAGGTCGAGCAGGTCGCGGGTACGGCGGGTGCGCTGACGCCGCCCCAGGCCCAGGGCCACCGCCTGGAAGTCCAGCACCTCCGTCGGGGTGGCCAGCGGGTCCAGGGCGTTGGACTGCGGTGCGAGGCCGATCAGGCGGCCCGCCTCTCGCGGCTGGCGTACCGTGTCGAAGCCGCCGACGCGCACCGAGCCGGAGGTCGGCACCCGCAGCGTCGCGATGATCTCCAGCAGCGTCGACTTGCCCGCGCCGTTGTGCCCGAGCACGACGAACCGGCTGCCCGGTTGCACACGAAGCGCGAGGTCGTCGAGCGCCCGGCGGGTTTCGTAGACCTTGGTGAGCTCGACGGCCTGCACGATCGGATCGGAAGTCATGCCATCACCCTACCTACCGTTAGGTAGGGTGATGAGGCCGGGGGAGTGCCGGGCCCGAAAATCGGGTGCCGGGCGTGCGGGGTGCGCGTTAGCGTGCCGCCCATGTCCCCGGTGGAGATCCGGCCGTTCGAGGCCGGCGACCTGACGGCCTGCGGCGCGCTGCTGGCACAGCGGCACCGCCGGCACCGTCTCGCGCAGCCGCTGCTCTCGCCCCGCTTCGAGGCATCCGAGACCGCCGTCGCCGAGGTGACCGCCGCGTTCAAGGCGCCGGACGCCTCCGGCGCGGTCGCGACCCGGGGCGGCGTACCGGTCGGGTTCGTGCTCGGCGCGCCGAAGGCCTCGCCGCTGTGGGGGCCGAACATCTGGGTGGAAGCGGCCGGCCAAGCGGCCACCGACGCCGAGACGATGCGCGACCTGTACGCGGCGGCCGCCACCCGCTGGGTCGACGAGGGCCGCACCGCGCACTACGTCGTGGTGCCGGCCGATGACCAGGAACTGGTCCGCGCCTGGTGCCGGCTGGGCTTCGGCCAGCAGCACGCGCACGCCGTCCGGCCGGCGACGAAGCCGGCCACCAAGCCCCTGGCCCAAGACCTGACGGTACGCCGGGCCACCCGGGCCGACATTCCGGACCTCGCCCGGCTCGACCTCGAACTACCGACGCACCAGGGCCTTTCCCCGACCTTCTCGGCCGGCCGGATCGGCACCGTCGAGGAGAGCCTCGACGACTGGGCCGACGACATCGACAACCCGGAGTACGCCACCTTCGTCGCCGTCCGCGACGGCACGGTGATCGGCTCCGCGATCGGGTGTGCGCTGGAGAAGTCGAGCAGCCACCTCGGCCCGGCCCGCCCGGACAACGCCGGGTTCCTCGGCTACGCCGCGGTCTTCCCACCCGCCCGTGGGGCCGGTGCCGGTCGGGCGCTCGGCACGGCCGTCGTCGACTGGGCCGTCGACAGTGGCTTCGACTGCGTCGTCACCGACTGGCGGGTGACAAACCTGCTGTCCTCACGCACCTGGCCGAGGCTCGGCTTCACCGAGACGTTCCTGCGGCTGCACCGCACGATCGGTTACTGACCCGCGGGCACCGGCAGCGGCACGCCGATCACGAGGGGGTCCCGAAGATCCGACGTAGCGGGTCCGGGGTCGGGCCCCGGCGGCTCCACTCCCGGGGGTAGCCGAGCGAGACCTCCTCGAACCGTACGCCGTCGTAGTAGGTCGTCCGGGGGATGTGCAGGTGACCGTAGACCACCGCGGCGGCCCGGAAGCGTACGTGCCAGTCGGCGGTGCGGACCGTTCCGCACCACTGCGCGAACTCCGGGTACCACAGCACCTCGGTGGGCTGGCGCACCAGCGGCCAGTGGTTGACCAGCAACGTCGGCATCGCCGGATCCGCCGCCGCGAGGCGACGTTCGGACAGCGCCACTCGGGCGTGGCACCAGGCTTCCCGGTCCGGGTAGGGGTCGGGGTGCAGCACCATCTCGTCGACGCAGACCACACCCTTGTCGTACGCCTGGCGCAGCGCCTCCTCCTTGGTGTCCGCGCCCGGCGGCCGGAACGTGTAGTCGTAGAGCAGGAACAGCGGGGCGATCGTCACTGGCCCGCCCGGCCCCCGCCAGACGGCGTAGTCGTCCTCCGGGGTGAGCACGTCGATGTCTCGGCACATCCGGACCAGGTCCCGGTAGCGGTGCTCGCCGCGCAGCCGCACCGGATCCGACGCGTGCGTCCACAGCTCATGGTTGCCGGGCGCCCAGATCACCTGGGCGAACCGGCCACGCAGCAGGCGCAACGTGCGTTCGATGTCGTCGAAGCGCTCGCCGACGTCACCGGCGACGACCAGCCAGTCGTCGGCGGACTCCGGCTCGATCCGGTCGACGATCTGTCGATTTTCCGCGTACCCGACATGCAGGTCGCTGGTTGCGAAGAGTGATCCCGCCATCCCGTCGATCATCCCAGCCCGGCCTTCAGGAGGCCAGACTGGCGTAGCGGCCGTTGCGGTCGCTCAGGCTGTGGTGGTCGCCGGCCTCGACGACCCGGCCGTGGTCGAGCACCACGATCTGGTCGGCGTCGCGGACGGTGGAGAGCCGGTGGGCGATGGTGATCGTGGTACGTCCCTCGGCGAGCACGTCGAAGGCGCGTTGCACGGCCCGTTCGGTCTCGGTGTCCAGGGCGCTGGTGGCCTCGTCGAGGACCAGGATCCGGGGGTCACGCAGCAGCGTCCGCGCGATGGCCAGGCGCTGCTTCTCGCCGCCGGAGAACCGGTGGCCGCGCGAGCCGACCATCGTGTCGTACCCGTCGGGAAGGCCGGCGATCAGGTCGTGGATCTGGGCCGCGCGGGCGGCCTGCTCGATCTCGGCGTCGGTGGCGTCCGGCCGGGCGTAGCGCAGGTTCTCCCGGACGGTGCTGTGCAGCAGGTACGTCTCCTGACTGACCACGCCGACGATCGCGGCCAGGTCGGCCAGGCGCAGGTCGCGCAGGTCCACACCGTCGACGGTGACCCGGCCTGCGGTCGGGTCGTACAGCCGGCTGACCAACGCGGCGAGGGTGCTCTTGCCGGAGCCGGTCTCACCGACCACCGCGAGGTGGGCGCCGGCGGGTACGTCGAGGTTGATCCCGGCGAGGGCGGCGGTGTCGTTGCCCGGATAGGTGAAGGTGACGTCCTCGAAGCGCACGTGCCCGCGTACCCGGGTGGGGTCGAGGTGGACCGGTTCGGCGGGGTCGTCGACGTCGACCGGCAGGTCCAGGTACTCGAAGATCCGGGCGAACAGCGCCAGCGACGCGGCCAGCGAGACGCCCACGTTGAGCAGCCCGGTCAGCGGCCGGAACAGGCCGCTCTGCAGGGCGGTGAAGGCGACCAGGGTGCCGATGCTCAGCGTGCCGGCGGTGCCGGGCAGACCGGCGGCGAGGTAGATGACGGCGGGTACGGCGGCGAAGATGATGCTCATCGTGGCCATCCGCCACCGGCCGGCCAGCTCGCTGCGCAACTCCAGGTCCACCAGCCGCGCAGAGGAGGCGGTGAACCGGTCGATCAGGGCAGGCCCGGTGCCGAGGGTCTTGGCCAGCTGCACCCCGCTGATCGACAGCCCTTCCTCGACGGTGACGTTGAGGTCGGCGAGTTCGCGCTGGCGGCGGGCGGTGATCTCCCGACGCATCCGGGCCACCCGGCGGGTCAGCCAGATCGCCGGTGGCAGCACGACGAGTGAGACCAGGGAGAGCTGCCAGGACAGCGCCACCATGGCGACCGCGGTCGCGACCACGGTGGTGAGGTTGGACGCCACGGCGGTGGCGGTGGAGGTGACCACCGACTGCATCCCACCGATGTCGTTGGTGATCCGGGACTGCACCTCCCCGGTGCGGGTGCGGGTGAAGAAGCCCAGCGACTGCCGCTGGAGGTGGCCGAAGACGTCGGTGCGCAGCTTGTGCATCACCTGTTGACCGACCCGGGTGGAGATCCAGGTCTGCACCACGCCGAGCACGGCCGTGACGGCGGCCACCGCGACCATGCCGAGGACCAGCCAGACCAGCAGGGTCACATCGCCTTCGGGCAGGGCGCGGTCGATCACCGTACGCAGCAGGAACGGGGTGGCCATCGCGATGACGGAGGAGGCCACGATGATCGCGGTGACGACGGCCAGCGCGGGCCGGTGCGGGGTGAAGAGTCGGCCGATGCGGCGCAGTGACACCTGGCGGGCCTGCGCCTTCTCCTCGGCGCTGAGGGTGCGGTGGCCGCGGTCGCGGCCGCTGGGGGAGGGTTCCAAGGGGAACCGCCTCTCGTCGGGATCAGATGCTGAGGTTACCTCTCTATGAGGGTGCAACCGTATCTCGTGTTACGGTATTCCGGTGACCGAGCCCACCACCGGCGGCGTCGACGACGAGAGCCTCGCGGAGACCTTCAGGGCGGTGGCGGCACGGCTGCGCCGACAGACGCGCGAGGCCCTCGAACCCTGGGCGGTCACCCCCAGCCAGTCCCGGGCGCTCGGCGTGCTGGCGCGCCTCGGCGAGGCCCGCCCCGGCACGCTCGCCGAGCACCTGCGCATCGCGCCCCGCTCGGCCACCGAGGTCATCGACGACCTTCAGGACCGGGGGTTCGTCACGCGCCGACCCGACCCGGCCGACCGACGGGCCACCCTGGTCGCGCTCACCGAGGAGGGCCACCGGGTCGGCACCGAGATCCGCGCGGCCCGCCGGGCCGCTGCAGACCGCTTCTTCGGGCACCTCGACGACGCCGACCGGGCCGAACTGACCCGGATCCTGCGTACCCTCCGCGCCTGATCGGGTCAGGCGGCGTACCGCAGCAGTTGATGGAGGAGGTCGACGACCTCCTCGGCAGTGAACGCCATGGCGTTCTCCCCGACGGTCACCTCGAACGCGCACCGGTGCGGGTCCGGTGCCGACCAGGTCCGGCGGAACAGCTCGACGCCGGTCTCGGCGAGCAGGGCCGTGGCGGCCCGCTCGGCGGCGGCCGGCCCGACGGGCAGGTGGATGTGGAACAGCGGCGTCTGCGGCGGATCCGGCACCACCCGGGCCACCCCGTCGGCCGTGATGGCCGCCGCGATCGCCAGCGCGTGGTCGCGGTAGGCCGGCAGGCGGGTGTCCAGGCCGTGCAGGGCGGCCAGCGCGAGCGGCCAGGCGTCGTAGACGTCGCCACCGAGCCGCCGCCGCCAGACCCGGGCTTCGGCCAGGACGTCGGCCGACCCGGCGAGCACCGCACCACCGGTGCCCTGAAGACCCTTGTAGAGCGAGACGTACGCGGTGTCGAACAGCGCGGCGATCTCGGCGAACGGCCGCGCGTAGCAGGTCTGGGCCTCCCAGAGCCGGGCACCGTCCAGATGGGTCGCCGCGCCGCGGTCGCGTACCGCCGTGGTCTGGGCGACCAGGTCGTCCCATTGCGGCAGTTGGCCGCCGATGTCACGCTGCGGAAGCTCCCAGATGACCGCCGCGAGCGGCTCGCCGACGGCGATCAGGTCGTCGTGGTCCATCAGCCGGTGCCGGTCGCCGGCCGGGTGGCAGTGCAGCCCGTGGACGACGGCGTACCCCCGATGTTCCCAGACCTCCAGGTGGCTCTGCGGGTGCGCGGCGAACGCCCGGCGTCCCCGGCGGTCGGCGTGGATGCGCAGCGCGACCTGTTGCGCCATCGTCCCGGACGGGAAGAACAGCGCCTCCTCCTTGCCGAGCAGCGCGGCGATCCGCCGCTCCAGGGTGGCCACCGGCCCGTCCGGCCCGTGGGGCGGGGTGTCGGCGTCCACCTGCGCCAGCATCGCGCGCAGCATCTCCTGGGGGCGGCGATGCAGTTCGGAGTGCAGCACCAGGGACCGTCGCACGGTCCGGCCCGTGGTGGTCACCGGGCGTCGGCCGGAGTCCTGCGAGGTACGTGGTTCAGCGTCCATGCCGGCACCCTACCTTGTTGCAAGTTCTTTGCAATAAGAATATGAACGCGGTCGGCGCGAGGTCGGGGACAGCGAGCGGGCCCGCCACCGGCGTACCGGCGGCGGGCCCGTGGATCATCCGGGTCGGGCGTCGACTCAGAAGGCGAGGGCCTTCTGGCCGCCGACCACCGGCAGGCGCAACTCGCTGTGCTTGGGCGCGACCCGCAACTCGGTGCCACCCAGGGGCAGCAGGGTGTACGCCTGGTCGGTGGAGAAGACCACCACGCCGATGCGGTTACCCGCCGGGAAGACGTAGTCCTTCGGCTCCAGGGTCCACTTCAGGTCGTACAGCTTGCCCTGCTTCAGCGGCTCGGTGCGCGCCGCGTCCTTGCGGTTCTGCGGGTCGAGCCAGCCGCGGGTCACCACGGTCGGCGCGGCGGTCGAGCCGGCCGGGCCGTAGTTGACCAGGTACGCGGTCAGGTTCGCGGCCGACTTGTTCTCGATCGCCATCCGCAGCCGGATCTCCGCGCGCCCGGAGATCCGGACGTCCTGGGTCAGCTCCGGGGTGAGGTAGGCCAGCCGGTTCGGGTTGGCCACGTCCGGCGCGGCGACCAGCACGTTCGGCGACAGGGTGCGGCCGTTGTCGACGAAGCTCTGCTCGACGGTGGCGTCCTTGGGGCGCTTGCCGGCGATCAGCGTGCCCGGGCTGGTCGCGTCGGTCGCGCCGAGCGCCAGCTTCACGTCACGGGTGGCCGGGTCCGGCCAGTTGGCGTACGTGGTGTTGACCCGGTTCTCGCGCTGCACCACGGCGGTCGGCTCGTCCATGATGCCGTTGGGCACGTTCCACAGCCAGAAGTCGAACCAGCGGTTCTCGGTCTGCTTGTACGTCCAGGTCTTACCGTCGGGCAGGGTCACCGCGGCGGTGTTGCCCGGCGAGCTGTGCCCACCCTGGTGCAGCCAGAGCTTGCGCGGCACCTTGTGCTTGGCCAGCTCGTCCCACCAGCCGGCGAACTGCTCGGTACGCACGTTCCAGTCGTTGAGGCCGTGCACCACGAAGACGCTGGCCTTGACCTTCTTGGCGTCGAGGTAGTCGCGGTCGGCCCAGAACTTCGAGTAGTCGCCGGTGACCCGGTCCTGCTCCTCGGTCAGCGTGGCCATCTCGTCGGCGCAGTGGCCCTCGGCGCGGGCCCGACCGGCGGTGTACTTGGCCAGGATGTCGGCGTCCTCGCCCTGGTAGCCGCCGGGCGCGACGACCAGACCGTTGGCTCGGTAGTAGTCGTACCAGCTGCTGATCGCGGCGACCGGCACGATCGTCTTGAGGCCCTTGACCCCGGTGGTGGCGACCTGGTTGGGCAGGGTGCCGTTGTAGGAGGCGCCGGTCATGCCGACCGCGCCGGTGCTCCAGTCGGCCTTGACCGCTGCGCCGTTGGCGTCGTACCCCTTGGCCCGGCCGTTGAGCCAGTCGATGACCGCCTTGGTGCCCAGCGTCTCGGCCTGGTCGCCGCTGGTCGGGCAGCCGTCCGAGTCGCCGGTGCCGACGCTCTGGCCGAGCACGACCGCGTACCCGCGCGGCACGTAGTAGTCGTCCAGCTGGCCGGGCAGGTTGGGCTTGGTCACCGCGCCCTGCGTCTCGACGTCGGCGGACAGCGACACGGACGGGTGGGTCACACCGTTCTGCGGCAGCTCGTCCACCAGCACGCTGTGGTAGGGCACGCTGCCCCAGGTGCCCTTGCGGTACGGGCTGTGCTCGAAGATGACCGGCACCTTGAAGCCTTCGGTGGCGGTCTCCCGAGGACGGGAGATGTCGATCGCGACCCGGTCACGACGGCCGTCGCCGTCGGTGTCCACCGGAGTCTCGACGTACACCCGCTCCTCGATCGCGTCGGCGAGCGAGAAGACCGGCTGGGTCATGCCGTCGCTGACCACGATGCCGGGGGTGGTGGAGGCGGGCGCGGGTTTCGCGGCGACCGGGCTGGCGCTGAGCACCAGCGCACCGGTCACACCCACGCCCACCAGGGCTAGATGGGGGGTTCGACGCACGTGTGGTTTCCCTTCACTCGGCTGTTGGCCGATGTCAACCAGGGGGTCACGGTTGGTGATCCACATGCTAGACCTGGTCACCCTGCCGGCGGCACCCCGCTCACCCGCTGACCGGCGGAAAGTCGTAAAGGGACGGTGATGTCCGGCCGTTCGGTCGACGTCGGACGCCGCGTTCGCCGACCGATCAGGTCGACCGCGTCGCAGCGACGGTCCCGGGCGTACCGAGCGCCGCCGCCAGGGACGGCAGCAGCGTGTCGTCCGCTGCGGACCCGAGGGCGTAGACGAACCGGTCCGGCCGCAGCACCACCGCGTCGCACCGGTGCCGACGCAGCCACGAGACGATCACGCCGTCGACGTCGACGACATGCACCTGCCCGTCATCGGGCTCGGCACAGGTCGCGGCCAGGCCCGTGCTGCCCGCCGGATGTACCACGACGGTGCGCACCGGCACCCCCGGCCAACCGGGCCTGCCGGCCGGCACCGCCGTGCCCAGCAGGGCGAATCCGGCACCGAGCACCTCGTCCAGCAGGACCGGGTCGGCCGACCCGGCCACGGTGACCCGGGGCTGCGGGAACATCGTGCCCACCGCACCGTGGCGCCGCCCACCGGCGAACAGGCCCCGGTCGTACGCGGGCAGGGGTTTGAACTCGAAACGCCGCACGAACCGGCGGACCCGGGGCACGGTCTGCACCGCCCGCAGCGCGGTGTCCCGCAGCCACGCGGCGGGACGGCTGCGGGCCAGGAACACCCGTCCGAGCCGGACGCTGGTGTCCGCCATCGCCGCGGTGTGCCCACGCCGTTCGGTCTCGTACGTGTCCAACAGCGCGGGGTCGGCGTCGCGGCCGAGCACCAGGGCGAGCTTCCAGGTCAGGTTCGTCGCGTCGCGCAGCCCGCTGCACAGTCCCTGACCGAGGAACGGGGGCATCTGGTGGGCGGCGTCGCCCAGCAGGAACACCCGCCCCTCCCGCCACCGCTGCGCGATCAGATGGTGGAAGGTGTAGATCACCGCCCGGGTGACGGTGAACCGGTCCGGATCGACGTACGGCTCGACCAGTTCGGCGATCCGCTCCGGGCGGGTCATGTCGGCCTCGGTCTCGTCCGGCTGGAGCATGAACTCGGCCCGGTAGCTGCCCCGGGCACCAGGGGAGACGAACGCCGGCCGTCGCCAGTCGCAGACGAACGTGGTGTGCGGCGCACGGATCGCCTCCGCCGGCACGTCACCGGAGACGGCCAGCCACGGTTCGGCGTAACTCGCCCCGGCCAGCGGGATGCGTACGGCCGTGCGGGTGGTGCTGCGGGCACCGTCGCAGCCCAGCACGTACCGGGCCTGCACCGGGTACGACTGCCCGGTGGCCACGTCGCGCAGCACCAGGTGCACCCGGTCGTCGTCCTGGTAGAGGCTGACCAGTTCGGTGCCCAGCCGCAGCTCGACGTGGTCGTACCGGTCGAGCCCGCCGCGCAGGATCTGCTCCAGGCGCGGCTGGTCGAAGAAGTTCAGCGGCGCGTGCCCGAACCCGAAGTCGACCTGCGAGAAGTCGATGGTGGCGAAGGTCTTCCCGGCCGCGTTGACGTAGTCGGCGCGGGCCGGCTGGTGCAGGTCGGCGCCGATCCGGTCGAGCAGCCCCACCTGCTGGTAGATCCGCAACGCCTCGTCGTCGCAGGAGAACGCCCGGGGCTGACCGTGCGGCGTCGTGCTGCGCTCCACCACAAGTGTGCTCACCCCGCGCAGGCCGAGCAGGTTCGCGGTCAACGCGCCGACCGGACCGCATCCGACCACCACGACGTCGACCTCTGTGGCTGCCGGCTGCGGCGCTGGCTGAGCGGGCTTCATGACTGTTCCTCCCACACCGTTGCCCGGTGTGCCCGGGCCGGATCTGACGGTGGTCAGCACAGCAGCCGGGTGTGGAAGAGGCGTGGAGATGTTGTTGAGGTCAGCCCGACCGGCCGCCGAACTGCGGCGGGAACCGGGCCAGCAGCAGTTCGGCGCCCTGCTCCTCGGCGAGGCGGGCACCGGCCGCCAACGCGGCCGGGTCGTCGCGGGCGATGCCGCGGATGCGGTGCAGTTCGGCGGCGAACACCGTCTCACCGAGCCGGTGCACCACGGCCAGGCCGTCCTGCGCCAACGCCGCCGCAGTGTCCCGGTCACCCGCGGCCAGGTACGCCTCGGCCATCGCGGTGAAGGTGACGGTGCGGGTGGCGCGCAGCCCCGGACGGTAGATGCCCTCCACCGCGGCGCGCATCGCCGCCAGCCGGTCCGGGGCACCGCCTCGGGCGGCGGCCCACTCCCGGAAGAACCCACCGGTGGCCACGAAGTGCGGCATCCCGTCGGCTGCGCCGATCTCCTGGCACCGGGCGGCGGCGGCCCGCACCGTCGGCACGTCCCGTTCCTGAAGGCCCATCCATGCCGCGAACAAGGCGGCGTTGGCCCGACCGTACGGATCGTCCAGCCGCTCCGCGAGTAGTTCGGCGTCCCGGATGTCGCGCCGGGCCGCCACCGGGTCACCGCGCAGTGACCTGACCAGGGCGCGGAAGTTGTACGCGGCCAGCACCGGCAGGCGACCCACCTGCCGGCCCAGCAGCCGCGAGTCCACCGCCCCGAGCCGGTCGATCGCGGCGGTGAGCCGCTGGTCGGCCGCGTCGAGCCGGCCGGTGAAGTAGCCGACCACCCCGAGCAGGTACTCACCGGCCGCCACGGTCAACTCATCGGTGCCGGTGCCGGTGCCGGTGCCGGTGCCGGTGTGGGTATCGGCGGTGGTGCCGGCTCGGCACAGTCGCTCGGCCAGGTCGGTGCAGCCGGCGTAGTCGGCCTGGTTGGCGGCCAGCTCGCCCAGCGCCCACAACGCCGGCCGTACGTCGGTGTCCGGCCCGACCAGGGCGAGCAGCTCGCGGGCCCGGGCACAGACCTGGTCGACGGCGTCGGCGCCGACACCCACCGTCATCTGCAGCAACGCGGCCCGGTGCAGTTGCACGTCGAGTTCGGTGCGGGCCGCCGTGGCGGAGCCGACGGCCCGGGCCAACCGGTGCGCCGCCCGGTGCAGGTGGCCGAGCGCGTCCTCGTAGGCGAACCGTCGGGTGGCGTCGTCGGCCGCCGCCAGCGACCACCGCAGGTGTTCCTCCTCGTGACCGAGTCCGGCGGCCTGCCCGTAGTGGCGCGCCAACTCGGCCGGGCCGACCACCCCGGACCGTTCGTAGACACCGGCCAGCCGGGCGTGCAGAGTGGCCCGCCGAGGCGGCGGCAACTCGGCGTAGGCGACCTCGGCGAACAGCGGGTGACGGAACCGCACCCCGCCCGGCTCGGCCTCGGTGACCAACTCGGCTGTGTAGGCCGCGCTCAGCGCCTCGGCGACGGCGTCGGCCGGCAGTTCGAGGACCTCGGCCATCGTGGTGGCGTCCAGATCGTCGCCGGCCACCGCGAGCAGAGCCAGACAGTCGCGGGTCGCCGCGGGCAACCCACCGAGGCGCAACCGGACGGTGTCCCGGATGCTCGGCGGCAGGTCCGTACCGGCCGGATCGGCGCGGGCACGCAGCAGTTCGGTGATGAAGAACGGGTTGCCGCCGGTGCGGGTGACCAACCGTGCCAGCGCCGGCCCGGCCGGTGGCGCGCCGGTGCGTCGCCGCACCAGGTCGGCCACCGCGTCGGTGGTCAGCCCGGTCAGCCGCAGTCGACCGAAGCCCGGGCCGCGGGCCAGCTCCGCCACCGTGGCCACCAGCGCCGGGTCGTGTTCGTACGGCCGCAGGGTGGCCAGCACCAGGGCGCGGGTGCCGGGCAGCGCGGTGCTGAGGAACCGCAGCAGCAGCAACGAGTCCGGGTCGGCGGCGTGCAGGTCGTCCAGGACGATGAGCAGCCCCGCCGGTTCGGCCGCCGCGCGGACCAGCTCCGCCACCGCCTCGTACGCCTGGAACCGGGCCGCCGGATCGGGGCTGACCTCGCCGGTCGCGTCGTGGGCCGGCCCGGCGGCGAACGCGTCGAGCCCGCGCACCGTTCCGCTGGCCCCGACCTGTGGCATGGCCGCGAGGCCGCGCACCACCTGCCGCCACAACCAGAACGGCGGCGCCTGCCCGAGGTCGGGACAGTGTCCCCACACCACCGCGACGCCGTCGGCCCCGGCGACGGCGCTGACCGTCGCGGCCAGGCTGGTCTTGCCGATCCCCGGTTCACCGACCACGATGGCGCTGCGGCCGTGCTCGCGGGTCGCCCCGGCCAACACCGCCACCAGTCGGGCCAGCTCGGCACCCCGACCCACCAGCGCTCCCGCCGGGTCACCCGACCCCACCGGCACCAGACGCGAACCGGCCCCCACCTGCACCGGCACGCCGGGCGGACGGGTCGTGCCGTGCGCCGCCGTCACGAGCGGACCGATCTCGGCCTTCGTCGGTACGAGCGGACTGGTTTCGGTCTGCGTCGGTACGAGCGGGCTGGTTTCGGTCTGCGTCGGTACGAGCGGACTGTCGGTCTGCGTCGGCGCGGGCGAGGCGGTCGCGGTCTGCGAGGGCAGCAGGGGCGGGCGGGCGTGGATGCCGACGACTCCGCCGGCAGAGTGGACGGTCGGGGGGTTCGCGGCCGGCGCGACCGCCTGCTCCAGGATCAGCGTGTGCAGCTCGCGCAGGTGCGCGCCGGGATCGATCCCGTACTCGTCGACCAGGATCCGGCGGCCCTCGTCGTACGCGGCAAGCGCCTCGGTCTGCCGGCCGGCCCGGTACAGCGCCAGCATCAACTGGGCGCGGGCGGTCTCGCGTACCGGATGGGCCGCCACGAACTGACGCAGCTCGGCGAGGACAGTCGCGTGCCGGCCGGCGGCGACGGCCGCGGTGAACCGTCCCTCCTCGGCGATGAGTCGCAGCTCGGCCAGCCGCGCCGCCTCGGGACGCACCGCGGACAACTCGGCCGCCCCGGTCATCGGCTCACCCCGCCAGAGCCGTAACGCGTCGTGGTAGTCGCGTTCGGCGGCCGCCGGCTCACCGGCGTTCAGGCGCTCCGCCGCCCGGTCCACCAGTTGCCGGAACCGGGTCGCGTCGATGCTGTGAGGGTCGACTCGAAGCTCGTAGCCCTTCGATCGGCTCCGCAGGACGCGGGCCGTCTCGCGGGGGGAGCGGTGCGGCTCCACGGCCCGGCGCAGCCCCGCCACGTACGTGCGCAGGGTGATGTTCGCACTGGGCGGCGGTCGACCGTCCCACAGGGCGTCGACCAGCCAGTCGGCGGCGACGAACCGGTTCGGCCGAAGCAGGAACAGCACCAGCAGCGCCCGCTGCTTGGGCCCACCGAGCGGCACCACCTGCCCGTCCCGGACCACCTCCGGCGGCCCCAGCACCCGGAACTGCACTCCACCACCATCTTCGGCCCGACCTGGCCCGGCCGAGTATGCCAGCTGACGGCTCCCCGGCCAGTCACCCGGCGTCCTGAGAGGACCCTGATCCGCCGCCGCGGTGACCAGGCTGAGCGGACTGTCGCGCCGGTGGCCGGGCTGAGCGGAGCCGCGCTGGTGGTCCGGCTGCGCAGACCGCGACCTGCCGCCGCTGGTGGTCCGACCGTCAGCCCATGCTCTTGGTGCCGTCGATGGCCTCGCGGATGATGTCGGCGTGACCGGCGTGCTGGGACGTCTCGGCGATGAGGTGCAGCAGCACCCGGCGCGCCGACCAGCGGACACCGGACTCGAACCACGGTGCGTCGGGCAGGGGTTGGCTGGCGTCCAGATCCGGCAGGGTACGGATCAGGTCGTCGGTGTGCTGGGCGACCGTGTCGTAGGCCGCGAGGATGCCGGCCAGGGTCTCGCCGGGCAGCATCTGGAACGTCAGCGCTCGCTGTTCGAAGGTGGCCGGGTCGGTGACGCTGGGCATCGACGTCGGACCGTGCTGGATGAAGCTTGTCCAGGTCTGCTCGGTGTCGGCGACGTGTTTGATCAGCCCGCCGAGGCACAGCTCGCTGACGGTGCTGCGCTGGCCGACCTGTTCGTCGGTGAGGTCGCGGGTGGTGTTCCGCAGGAAGAAGCGGTGCAGTTGCAGCGCTTCCAGCAGGTCGGCACGCTCGGCCGGTAACGGCGGCCCGGTCGGTGGCATCGGCTCTGCTGTCAAGGTCGGCTCGGTCGTCAAGGTCGGCTCGGTCACGGCGGGCCTCTTTCGTCGGTTTCAGCCCGCACGCTATCGGCCACCCCCGACATTCCCCGCCGTCGTCGGGTCAGGCGCCACCGGCCCGACGAACGGCGGTGGCAGGGTCGGCGTCGCCCGTACCCGTAGGTCAGTTTCCGCTGGCCAGCACCGCGCGCATCCGGTTGATCTCGACGTTCTGCTCCACCACCACGCTGCTGGCCATCTCGTTGATGAGGGGTTCGCTGCCGAGCACGAGCGCCTCGTTGGCCATCTTGATCGCGCCCTCGTGGTGTTCGGTCATCATGGCGACGAACATCCGGTCGAACTCGGCGCCGCGAGCGGCGGTGAGACGGTTCAGCGCCTCCGCCGACTGCATGCCGGACATCGTGTGCCGGTGGTCGCCGCCGGAGTTGCGGTCCAGACCGCGCTCGGCCAGCCAGGTCTCCATGAACTTGATCTCGGGCTCCTGGGCCGCCAGCATGCGCGCCGCGATGCGCTTGAGCTGCTCGTTCTCGCCTCGTTCGGGGACCAGTCGGGCCATCACCAACGCCTGCTCGTGGTGCGGGATCATCATGGTGACGAAGCGGATGTCCGCGTTGTTGTGCGGCTGGCGGGGCAGGGCCGACACCTCGTTCGCCGGCGCCGTCCGGGCCTCTTCGCCGGGACGGCCGGGCATCACCACCGGCGCGGTGGAGTCCGGCAGGCCGGGCAACTCGATGGCCTGCGTCGGGCTTGCGGTCGCCGCCGGCTCCGATGTGTCTTCCGGTAGCAGGAACAGCACCGTGGCCCCGACGGCGAGCACCGCCAGCACCGCCAGTTCGACCAGCACGACCGCCCGCGACTGGCGGAGAACCTTGCCTATCCGTACGCCTTGCACGACTTGCCTCCCGCCGTGGACCCGAGGTTGGCCGGGATCGTAACGCGACCTGCGGATATGACAGCAGGGGTTGGGGACGCGGAAAAGACGTCATTAGTCGTTCCTGCGGTTGTTCGTGCTCCCGGTGTTGCCTAATCGTGATCATGGCGTCCGGTCTACTGTGACCCAAATCACAAAGATTCCCGGTGTCGCAGGTTATCGTCCCGCTACCCCCAATTCACCCACGACGAAGGGTGTAACTACATGTCACAACCGACCGCGCGAGGGAAGCGGAGGGCCATCCTCGGCCTCGCCGCCACTGGCGCCCTCCTCCTCAGCACGGTTGCGGCGGCGCCGGCAAGCGCCGCCGCGAACGTGATCCCGGGCGTTGACGAGATCGTCAGCAGCGCCAACCTCACCCAGATCGCCAACGTGCCGAAGTTCGGCGGCCTCGCCGCCGAGTCCTCGTACAACAGCGACCTGGCGTTCCAGGGCGACCACGTGTTCGCCGGCAACTACAACGGGTTCAACGTCTTCGACGTCAGCAACCCGGCCTCGCCGCAGGTGGTCAGCCAGGTCATCTGCCCCGGTGGACAGGGCGACCCGTCGGTCTTCGGCAACCTGCTGTTCTTCGCGGTCGACTCGCCTCGCAGCGACGACTCGTGCAACAGCAGCGCCGGCTCGGTGGCCAACCCGGACCACTGGGAGGGTGTGCGGATCTTCGACGTCAGCGACAAGGCGAACCCGCGCTACATCAAGTCGGTCCGTACCGACTGCGGCTCGCACACCTTGACGCTGGTGCCGAGCAAGGACGGCAAGGACGTGTACGTCTACGTCCAGTCGTACAGCCCGTCGGCGACCGCGGCGTACTGCAAGACGCCGCACGACAAGATCTCGATCATCAAGGTTCCGGTCGCGAACCCGACCAGCGCCTCCGTGGTGTCCACTCCGGTGCTCTTCCCGGACGGCGGCGGCGCCCGCACCAGCGGTTGCCACGACATCACCGCCTACCCGGAGCTGGACCTCGCGGCCGGCGCCTGCATGGGTGACGGTGTGTTGATGGACATCTCCGACCGGGAGAACCCGGTGGTGCTGAGCCAGGTCCAGGACACGAACTTCGCGTTCTGGCACTCGGCCACGTTCAACAACGCCGGCACCAAGGTGCTGTTCACCGACGAGCTCGGTGGCGGCAGCGGCGCGATCTGCACCCCGGCCTACCGGGACAACCAGGGCGCGAACGCGATCTACGACATCGAGGGCTCCGGGGCCAACCGCCAGCTGGTCTTCAAGAGCTACTTCAAGATCCCGCGGGAGAACAGCACCCGGGAGAACTGCGTCGCCCACAACGGCTCGCTGATCCCGGCCATGGGCCGCGACATCATGGTCCAGGCGTGGTACCAGGGCGGCATCTCGGTGATCGACTTCACCGACTCCGCCAACCCGTTCGAGATCGCCTACTGGGAGCGGGGTCCGCTGTCGGACACCCGGTCCATCCTCGGCGGATCCTGGTCGGCGTACTGGAACAACGGCTACATCTACTCGAACGACATTCAGAAGGGCCTGGACGTCCTCAAGCTGGACGACCCGCGTACCAACAACGCGCGGGCGATCGCCTTCGAGGAGCTGAACGTCCAGACCCAGCCCAGCTACCCGTCCTGCACCACCGTCCTGCGTGGACGCCAGAACGGTAGTCTCACCATCAAGTCCGGCATCACCTGCTTCGACGGGGTGACGCAGAACGGCGCGATCAAGGTGAACCCGGGTGCCGGTCTGATCGTCTTCGGCTCGAAGCTCAACGGTTCGATCCAGGCCGCCGGTGCCTCGGTGGTGTCGATCGTCGAGAGCAGCGTGAACGGTTCGGTGAACGCCCCGGGCGCCACCATCCGCGACACCAAGGTCAACGGCTCGGTGCGGACCAGCTGATCCGTACCCCCGTCACCACAGCACCACAGCTCCGGCCCGGCGGATTCCCGCCGGGCCGGAGCCCTGTCCGGCACCCGGCACGTCGCGCGGCCCGCGCCTCACTCACGACACAGGGGTACGTCCGGCTCGACGACGGTACGGTTGATGATGTCCTTGCTGACGAAGGTGGCCTCCTTCGGAATCGGCACCCCCAGTACGACCTCGATCGCCTTGGCCAACGGCGCGGAAACGTTGAGGCCCTCACCGGCCCGTGCGGTCACTACGAGCGTGGTGCCCCGACACTTCACCGCCGGCCCGGCCAACGGCAGACCCACCCGACCGGCCGCCGAACCGTTGGTCAGCCCCAGCGAGGCCACCACGCCGACGAACGGCCCGGCACCGGCCACCGGCAGACCGAGCATCAGACCGAAGCGGAACTCCGCGGCCACCACGATCGCCTCGACGCCGACCGACACCCCCCGCAGCGACTGCATGATGCTCTGCTGCACGGAGAAGGTCGGGGTGAGCACCGAACCCCCTTCGTAACCGATCGGTCCGGTCAGACCCCACCGGCCGGTACCCGAGATGTTGCCGTTCTTCGCGGTGAATGCCGTCTGGACGAGGAACTTGAACGTCTGCTTGAGCGTCGCCGGGAAGCCGCCGATGATGATCGGCTGCGACAACTCGATCGGTAGCTCGATCCGCGCCTTCTTGTTGTCACTCAACCCACCCTGCGCGCCGGCTGCGACGGTGATGGCGAGACCGTGCACCCCGTCGATGCGGAACCGAGGGTGGGGGATCACCCCGTTGGTCACCTTCACGTTGCCCGACAGCCGCAGGTTGTCGAGGAGCAACTGGATGTCGAAGTCGACCTTGAGGCCGGAGGCCGCCGTGCTGTGCTGCGCGGTCAGGCCCACTGCGGTACGACCCAGGTAGGCGGTCACGCCCCACCCGCCGATCTTCCGTTCCATGCTGTGGGCCGCGCCCCCGCCGCCGGGTGCGCGAGCGGGCCCGAGCGCGATCGGCGGCACGGCGATCCGCAGATCCGACAGCCCACCCTCGTTCCCACCCAGGCCGAGCGCGCCGCCGCCCGTGCCGCCGCCGAGGCCGATGGCGTTGCCGGTCAGGCCGGTGGCGTCCGCCGCGTCGGGTAGCACGGGGGTGGCCGGTGCTTCCTCCTCGACCACCTCGCCGAGCAGGTCGGGCAAGGGGCTGAACTGCTGCGCGGTCAGGTCGAGCGGCTGGTCGAAGGTGATGTCCGCGTCGCGGACCACATCGGTCAGCTGCACCGGAGCCAAGGTGACCGCCCGGTCGCCGCCGGACTTCTCCACCCGTACCACCCGGCCGACCGCCTGACTGGTGGCGAACATGATCTTGCCGGGCTGGAGTTCGTCCGCGCCGGGGGCGTCACCGTCGACGACATAGGTGAACCCGTCGTCACTGACCGAGCGGATGGCCTTGCCGCCGCCCTCGACGAGCACCACGTCCGGCTGGTAGACCACGGAGTCGTCCGGCTTCGGGGCGTACCCGTACCGGTCGTCGGCGTCCCCGCCGCCACCCGGCAGCTTGACCCTGCTGCATCCGGCGGTCAGCACGACGGCGCAGGTCAGGGCCAGTGCGCCGCTGATCCAGCGACGGACGGCGACCGCGTCGACCCGGCCAGCGAGCCGGCCGACGAACGGAGTTCTGAGCATCCTCCGACGCTATGCCGTCCGGCCCCGCGCCGAATCCGGTGTTTCCCTACGAATCAGCGCCACGCCCGACCCCGACGCCCCACTCCACCACCGCGTCGATCGCCGCCGCGTCACCGGCGGTACGGCCGGCGGAGCTTCGACAGGTCGATCGTCGATGTGTTTGGCCTGGGTGGACCGGGGCATGTCTGCACCGGAAGGAGTCCCCGTCCCAGGTCGTGCGGAGGGAAAGCGATGCCAGCAGGATCGAGTCCCAAGCGGGAACGGCAGTACGAACACATCAAGGCCAGCGCCAAGAAGCGTGGCGTGGGGGAGGGCCGCGCCAAGGAGATCGCCGCCCGGACGGTGAACAAGGAACGGGCCCGGGCCGGCGAGTCGCGTACCGCGAGCCGATCGTCGCTCGACGACGTCTCGTCCGGACATCGCGGCGGCAAGCGGTCGCACACTGGAGCGCAGGGGCGTACCAAGGAGCAGCTCTACAACGAGGCCCGCCTGCGCGGCATCAAGGGCCGCTCCTCGATGTCCAAGGAGCAGCTGGAGAAGGCGCTGTCCAGCCGGTGAGGCACCGGGCCGCTGCCGCGGCGCGCCGTTTCGCCGAAACGGCGGGGTGCGCAGTGGCGGGATACCGCCGTTTCAGCGAAACGGAGTCGATCACCGTCGGCTGGAAGCAGGCCCGTCGTCATCCGGCGGGGTCGGTGATGTCGGCGAGGGTGGCCGCGAGTGCTGCCACAGCCGCGTCGGCCTCGACGAGCACGGCCGTACCGTGTCGTCCGGTACCGAGGGTGATCGTGCGGCCCCGGATCCGTTCGTCGGCGACGACCGACCATCGGGTGGTCGCGCCGAACGGGGTGATGGCACCCCGCTCGTAGCCCGTCACCGCCTTGGCCGTGTCGGCGTCCGGCAGGGACAGCCGGTTCACCCCGAGCAGCGCCCGTAGCCGGGGCCAGGAGATGACCCGGTCACCCGGAACGAGCACGAACAGGTAGTCGTCGTCGCCGCGGCGTACCACCAGGGTCTTCACCACGTCGGGCACCGCCACGCCGAGGGCGGCCGCGGCCTCGTCGAGGCTGCGGACCGGGCCGTGTTCGACGACCTGGTGGCGGAGGCCGGCCGCGGCGAGGGCGTCGAGAGCCGGCGTGGACACGACGACAGCCTATCGTCGTACCCGTCGGCGCAGGTCGGTACACCGCCGACGTCGGGATGTCGGACCCGCCCACTAGCCTTGGCGGCATGCAGCAGGCTGTGTCCGGTGGGGGCCACGATGCCGGTGAGGGCCACAATGCCGGTGGGGGCCACGATGGCTGACGCCGACGACGTGCGGCGCCTCGCGCTGGCGTTGCCCCAGGTGGTGGAGATCGACAGCGACGGCTTCGACTTCCGGGTGGCGGACAAGGGCTTCGTCTGGTCCTATCCTGAGCGACGCCCCGGCAAGCCCCGCACCATCCGCACCGACATCGCCGTGCTGTACGTCGGTGACGAGGCCGAGAAGCAGGCGCTGCTGCTGGGGGAACCGGAGACGTTCTTCACCACCCCCGGCTACGACGGCTTGCCCCTGGTCATGCTGCGACTGGCGCGGGTGGACGCCGAGCGCCTCGCCGAACTCGTCACCGACGCCTGGCGGATGCGCGCCCCGGAGCCGGTCGCGGCCGAGGTCGACGACCGGTTCGGCTGACAGGCGCCGGCCACTAGACTTCCGCGGTGCCGTTGACCTTGCCCTCGCATCTGGCGGCGGTCCTGCCGCTGAAGCTGTGGCGGCCACGGTGGTTCGACGGGGTGGCGTTGTCGAGCGGTGCCGTGGCACCGGACGTGGGCCACCTGATGTACCGGGCGGACGGCCCCGGCTTCCCCGACACGCACACCTGGCCCGCGTTGATCTGGTGGTGCCTACCCGTGGCACTGGCGTACGCCTGGATCTTCCGGTCCTCGATCGGCACCGTCGCGGCCCATCTGCCGCAGAACCGCCGGTTCGGGTGGGGGGTCGACGGGCCGGCGGGCGGCGGTCATCGCTCGTGGGTCACCGTCACCTCGGCGTTGCTCGGTGCGGCCAGCCATCTTGCCTGGGACTGGCTCACCCACACGGACGACTGGTTGGTCGTGGTGTTCGGTGTCCGCTGGGCAAGCGTCACCGACGTCGCCTGGTGGACGGTGTCGGATCTGACCAGCACCGTGCTCGGTGCCGTCGTCGCGATCTGGTGCCTGGCCCGTCTCGGGCGGCCCGACGTCAGGGGAGCGGACCGGCCCGAGTGGGCCATCCGCCCGGGGGCGTTCTGGGGCGTCGTCATCGTCGTCGCCGCCGTGGGCCTGGTCACGGTGCCGATGCTGCCGGGCGCGTCGTTCCCCGCCGCCACCGGCGTACGCCTCATCCACCTCGTCGGTGCGGCGTTGCTGGCCGGCGTCCTGGCGGTGCGCTGCTGGCCGACCCGACCGACCCGGTGAGCGCGGGCACCGTCGACCGCTCGGCCTTTTGGATCTTGGTGGTTCGGCTGTGGCATGGTGGCGGGATGGAACCGCAGGTGGCTGCCGGACAGGCTCAACCCGAGACCGTCCGGCTCGGCCTGCGGATGTTGCGCGACTACCACCGCCCGACCCTCGCCCGGATGCGGGCGCTGGTGCGCAGCATGGTGACCTCGTTCGTGGTGCTCAGCGCCACGTTCTGGCTGCTGCCCGGGGTGACCACCACCGGCCTGGTCGGGTTGCTGTGGCTGGTCGGCCTGGTCACCGCGGTCGGTGCGGTGTTACGCCCGCTGCTGTTGGCGTTGGCCACCGCGCTCGGCGGGCTCGGTGCCCTGGCCATCGGGGTGGGTGTCCAGGCGCTGGTGATGTACGTGGCGTTGCGGCTGGCGCCGGAGGCGCACGTGGCCGGGTTCCCGGTGGCGTTCGCCGCCGCCTGGCTGGCCGTGGCGCTCGCCGCGGTGGTCAACTGGCTGGCCGACGCCGGCACCGACGACTCGTTCGTCAGCGAGATGCTGCGGCTGATGAGTCGGGTCCGCCGCAGCCTCGACGGCCGTCCGCGTTGGCGACCGTGGCGTCGGGCCGCTGCCACGTCCACCGAGGATGCCGAACCGGCGGCCGGCTTGTTGATCATCCAGCTCGACGGGGTGGCCGCACCGGTGGTGCAGTGGGCGGTGCGCGCGGGCAACCTGCCGACCATCGGTCGCTGGCTGCGGTCGGGCAGTCACCGGATGACCCGCTGGCACACCGGGCTGCCGGCCACCACCCCGGCCGCGCAGGCGGGCCTGCTGTACGGCGAGGTCGACCACGTGCCGGCCTACCGCTGGTACGAGAAGGCGACAGCCGACGGTGAACCGGGCCGGCTCGTGGTCACCAGCCGCCCCCGGGACGCGGCCGAGGTCGAGCGGCGGGTCTCCACCGGCCGAGGTCTGCTGCGCGACGGCGGCGTCAGCATCAGCACCGCCTTCTCCGGTGACGCTCCCACCAGCCTGTTCACCATCAGCCGTGCCGGGCTGCCCGGACGCTCCACCCCGGGCTACGCGGCCTTCATGACCAGCCCGTACGGCTTCGCCCGCGCGGTGGTCCTCGGAGCCGGTCAGGTGTTGCGGGAACTGCACGGGGCCCGTCGGCGGCGGGTACGCGGCGTGCAGCCCAGGGCCGACCGGGGCGGCTCCTACCTGGCGTTGCGGCCGTTGGCCAGCCTGCTCAGCGACCTCAACGTCGCGCTCATCGCCGAGCAGATGGCCCGGGGCGCACCGGTGATCTTCTGCGATTTCGTCGACTACGACGAGGTGGCCCACCACGCCGGGCCGGCCCGCCCGGAGGCGATGGCGGCCCTGGAGACGCTCGACCACACCCTCGGCATCCTGCACCGGCTGGCCGCCGAAGGGGCCCGGCGCTACCACGTCGTGGTGCTCAGCGACCACGGGCAGAGCCAGGGTGCCACGTTCCGCCAGCGCTACGGCGAGTCGCTGACCCAGCTGGTACGGCGGCTCACCGCCACCCAGGAGATCCTGCCGGCGCCGGTCGACGACGAGCCGGGTGGCCGCCCCGAGACGTGGGAGCGGGTCGACCGGCTGCTCACCGAGGTCACCGGCCGCAGCGGGATGACCGCCACGGCGACCCGGGTGGCGGCCCGCTCGGCGACCGGAACGCCGGCGGCGGCCGACCCGGCGCCGGCCGTCGACCACAACGAGCCGGAGACCGTGGTGGTGGCCTCCGGCAACCTGGCGATGATCTACCTCGCCCACCATCCGGGGCGACTGACCCGCGACCGCGTCGACACCGTGGCCCCCGGGCTGATCGACGGCCTGACCGCCCATCCCGGCATCGGCCTGGTGGTGGTCGACTCCGCCGCCGGCCCGCTGGCCATCGGCGCGCGGGGAGTCCATCGGCTGTCCGACGGCCAGGTCGACGGCGACGATCCGCTGACACCCTACGGGCCGCGAGCTCGGCACGACCTGCTGCGACACCAGCAGATGGCGCACGTCGGCGACCTGGTGGTGATCAGCGCGGTGGAGCCCGGCCTCGAGGAGGTGCCGGCGTTCGAAGAGCTGGTGGGCAGCCATGGCGGGCTCGGCGGGTGGCAGAACGAGGCCGTGCTCATCCATCCCGCCGGCTGGCCGCAGCAGGGCGAACTGGTCGGACCGGACGCGGTGCATCGTCAGTTGCTCGGCTGGCTGCACCGGCTCGGCCTGCGTCAACCCGACAACCCGACCGAGCCGACCAACCCGACCAGCCCGGCCAGCCCGACCAGGCCGACCGTCAGGCCGGCGGAGCCGGTGACGCTGGTGGCGGAACCGGCAGCGGGCGTCGGCGTCCCCACCAGCCCAGTGCCTGGCTGATCAGGACCACGATCAGGATCGCGGCGACCACGCTCTGCCACGGTTCGGGGAAGATGGCCCGGCCGAGCACGCCGATCGCGGCGTACAGGGCCGACCACAGCAGACTGGCCGGCAGGTTGGCCACGGCGAACCGCCGCCAGGGCAGCCCGGACACCGCCGCGGCCAGGAGCACCGGCAACCGGCCGCCGGGTATCAGCCGGGACACCAGGAACATCGTCACCCCGCCCTCGCGTACCCGCGCCGACACCCGGTCGAGCCGGTTCGGGCCGCGCAGCCAACGCAGCCGCCGCGCGAAGCGCTCCCCGCCCCAGCACATCGCCAGGTAGACCGCCAGATCACCCACGTACGCCCCGATCGCCCCGGCGAGTACGACGAGCAGCACGGTCACCGGATCCTGGTGTGCGGCGAGGGCGGCGGCGCCGCTGACCGCCGCGCCGGTCGGCACCACCGGGACGACGGCGCCGAAGAGCACCACCACGGCGAGCCAGGCCAGCGCGCCAAGCGTGGCGGTCACGACTGACGCACGGTGACGGACTGACCCGGGTGCAGCACCACGGTCCGGGTGCCCGGGGCGACGGCCGTGGCGTGTCGGGCGAAGTCGTCGCCGGGGTGCAGGAACCGGTCCGGGCGGATCCGGTCGCAGCCGATCGGCCAGAAGGTGCCGTAATGGATGGGCACCGCGCAGGCTGCGGCGGCGCGGCGTACCGCCTCGGCCGCCGCCCGCGGGTCGAGGTGACCGGGCCCGAGGGTGGGACCCCATCCGCCGACCGGGATCAGCGCCAGGTCGACCGGCCCGAGGTCGGCCATCTCGTCGAACAGGCCGGTGTCGCCGGCGAACCAGGTACGGGCCTGACCGTCGATCAGGTAGCCGATGGCGGGCGCCTGCTGCCGCGACCAGGGGCCACGGCCGGGATGGTGATGCGCGGGTACCGCGCGGACCGTGACCCGGCCGATGGTGATCTGCTCGCCCGGCGAGAGTTCCGTGCAGGTGCCGGCGGCCGGGCCGAGGACCCGGCGGACCAACCGGGCGGCGCCCGCCGGCACCACCAGCAGGGTCCGGGCGGGCAGCCGGCGCAGCGACGCGAAGTCCAGGTGGTCGGCGTGCAGGTGCGACACGAGTACGGCGTCCGGTGCACCGGGCAGCCGGGGGAGCGGACCACGTCGACGGCGCAGGTGGGCCAGCCGGTCACGCAGCAGCGGGTCGGTGAGCAGCCGGGTGCCGGAATCCTCGATCCACACGGTGCTGTGCCCGTGCCAGGTCAGTGCGACCACGCCGTCACCCGTACCGTCGCCATGCCTGCCACCGTATCCGGCCGCTGGTCGGGCACCGCACCCGCGCCACCTGTCGACCGTGAACGACAGCCGGCAGGCATCGATCGATTTCTTGTTTATGTGATCGCTCACATGTTAACGTCGCGTGCGGGTGCCGTGAGGGCCGAGTGGCGTGATGTTGGCGCTAACATTCGTCGCTCTTCGATGGCTCGACCGGCTGTCGACGTCGCGGTCCCGTCCACCCGCTGCACCCGCCCCACCCGGCGGTCCCGTCCCGGACCGGCCGGGCGTCGGACGCCTTCCACCACCCTCAGGAGTCCACCATGGAATTCGTACCCCTGCGCGGCCGGCCAGTCAGACGTTGGCTCGCCTGGCTGGCCGTTCCGCTGATGCTGGTGACCTTCTTCGCCGCACCGGCGAAGGCGGACAACCCCATCGTCCAGCACGTCTACACCGCCGACCCGGCGCCGCTGGTGCACAACGGCCGGGTCTACGTCTACACCGGCCGCGACGAGGACGGCTCGACGTACTTCACCATGAAGGAGTGGCGGGTCTTCTCCTCGACGGACATGTCGAACTGGACCGACCACGGGGTGCCGATGAGCCTGAGCACGTTCGCCTGGGCGGACGCGAACGCCTGGGCCGGGCACGTCATCGAACGCAACGGCCAGTTCTACTGGTACGTGCCGGTGCGGCAGCGGTCCAACGGGCAGATGGTCATCGGGGTCGGGGTGTCGAGTTCACCGACCGGACCGTTTCGGGACGCGCTCGGCCGCCCGCTGGTCGGCAACGGTGAGATCGACCCGCACGCCTTCATCGACGACAACGGTCAGGCCTACCTCTACTGGGGCAACCCGAACCTGTGGTACGTCCGGCTCAACCAGGACATGATCTCCTTCTCCGGCAGCCCGACGCAGATCCCGCTGACCACCGCCGGCTTCGGCACCCGCACCGGCAACTCCAGCCGCCCGACGTTGTACGAGGAAGGCCCCTGGGTCTACAAGCGCAACGGCGTCTACTACAACGTCTTCGCGGCCGAGTGCTGCAGCGAGTTCATCGGCTACTCCACGGCACCCGGACCGACCGGACCGTGGACCTACCGGGGGACGGTCATGCCCCGGCAGGGCGCCAGCTTCACCAACCACCCGGGGATCATCGACTACGCCGGCAACTCGTACTTCTTCTACCACAACGGTGCCCTGCCCGGCGGCAGCGGCTACACCCGTTCGGTGGCGGTGGAACGCTTCTCCTACAACGCCGACGGGTCGATCCCGGTGATGAACATGACCAGCGCCGGTGCGCCGCAGATCGGCACCCTCAACCCGTACGTCACCCAGGAGGCCGAGACCATCAACTGGGGCAACGGCATCGAGACCGAAGCGTCGAGCGAGGGTGGCGTGAACGTCGGGTTCATCGAGAACGGCGACTGGATCCGGGTCCGGGGTGTCGCCTTCGGCACCGGTGCGTCGTCGTTCACCGCTCGGGTCGCCTCGGGCTCCAGCGGCGGCACCATCGAACTGCGGCTGGACAGCGCCACCGGCCCGCTGGTCGGCACCTGTGCCGTGGCCGGCACCGGCGGCTGGCAGAACTGGACCAACACCTCGTGCAACGTCAGCGGCGCCACCGGCACCCGCGACCTCTACCTGCGGTTCACCGGCGGCAGCGGATACCTGCTCAACATCAACAACTGGCGGTTCACCGCCGGCTCGGGCAGCGGCGGGAACCTGCTGACCAACGGCACCATGGAGAACGGCACGACCGGCTGGTCGGTGTTCGGCAGCGGCACCCTGTCGTCGGCCACCACCGTCGTCCGCAGCGGCGCACGGTCACTGCTGCACTCCGGGCGTACCGGATCGTGGAACGGCCCCAGCCAGGACGTGACCTCGGCGCTGACCAACGGCCGGACGTACACCACGACCCTGTGGGTACGCTCGCAGAGCGGCACCCCCTCGGTGCGGCCGACCCTGGCGGTGACCGCCAACGGCACCACGAACTACGTCCAGCTCACCCCGGCAGCGACGGCGAACGCCAACGGCTGGACCCAGCTCACCGGTACGGCGACCGTGTCGTGGAGCGGCACCCTGTCCAACGCCCGCTTCTACGTCGAGACGGCCTCGGGCACCGACGGCTTCTACCTCGACGACGTGTCGTTCCAGTGACCTGACCGTGGTGGGCCCGACCGTGGCGTCGGGCCCACCATCGTGCTCAGCCCTGCGTGACGGCCGCGTCGAGGCGGGCCACCAGGGTCTTGGGCGCCACGACCCGGTAGCTGTCCTCGATGACCTCGGCCACCTCGTCGGCCTGCACGCCGGTGTCCAGGCGTACGCCCACCCAGCCGCGATGGCCCACATAGGGCGGCCGGAAGTAGACGTCCGGGTCCGCGGCGATCAACTCGGCGGCCGAGCCGGGCGGCGCGGCACACCACAGGTGCGGGAAGTCGTTGCGGTGGTGGCCGTCCGGCCACAGCTGCGCGAAGCACTTCTTGTCGCGGACGAACCAGGTCGGTGTGCCGTGGCTGAGACGTTCGCTGACCTCGGGCAGCCCCAGGCACACCTGACGGATCGTGTTCACCGGGTCGATCATCGTCTCACCGTACGGCAGTGGCGTGGCCGACTCCACCGCCTCGCGCAGCGCGAGTTGCGGTCGACGGCGCTGGGGCGCAGGTCACAGGCCCACCCGTCTTGATCGCCCATAAATCCTACGGGCATACTAGGGTTATGCCTCTGCTGCTGACCGCCCGTCGCGCGGTCGACTACGGCCGCACCGGCAGCGCGCTCTGTCCCGGCCGCTGACCCGGCCACCGGCCGCCGCCTGATCGGCCCGGCCTCTTCCCCGTACGGCCCCATCCGACGTCGACGTCCGTCCGTCGGGCGGCCGTCCGCGGCTGTACCGCGCTTCCTCCCGCCGTGCCTGCGCGCGGCTACTCATCTCACGCGCCGCTCGGCGCGTGCATCCGGCACACCCATCGACACCCGAGCCTGCGAGGCCATCACCGTGCACACCCCCACGCCCTCGACACTGCGCAACGCCCCCTTCGGCGCCGACGAACTGGCCGCCGCGCGCACCGACCTGACCACCGGAATCAACCGGATCTTCGCCGCCTCGGCGATGTCCGCCAGCGGACACGGCAACATCAGCGTCCGCCTGCCCGGACACGACAACCTGCTCGCGGTCAACGCCGGCGAACTGCTGCGCCCCTGGCCGGCGAGCGACCTGCGGGTCGGCCTACCGGCGCTGCGCACGGTCAACGACGAGGTCGTCGTGGTCGACCTCGACGGCGAGGTGCGCTACGGCGCGCCCAGCCCGTCGGTGGCCGCCATCCTGAAGATGCACGTCGGCGTCTACCGCACCCGCAGGGACGTCAACGCGGTCATCCACACCCACTCGCCGCACGCGACCAGCTACGCCCTCGCCTCGGTCAGCCTCCCCGCCCGCTACGAAGCGCTGCTCGTGCACGGGCAGGCGGTCGACGTCCCGGTCGCGCCCTGGGCACCCCGCGGCACCGCCGAAGCGGTCCGCACCATCGCCGAGACCTACCAGGCCCACCCGCAGACGTACGGGGTGCTGCTCGGCAACCACGGCCTGCTCGTCGCCGGAGACGACGCGAAGCACGCCGCGAGCCTGGTGGTGGCGATCGAGGAGGCGGCCGAATCCAGCCTCGGCGCGCTCGCCCTCGGCGGTGTGACGCCCTTCCCGGACCACGTCAAGGACCTCGACCTGCGCCTGCGCTTCTGACCGGCGTCGACCAACCCCTCCACGACCTGAGAATCGAGATCAACCATGTTCCGCACGACCCGGATCACCGGTCACCCCAGCCTTCCCACCACGTTCCGCCGTGGCGCCGCGGGCCTGCTCGCCGCCGCGCTGCTCGGCGCCGCCGTGACCGGCTGCGGTTCGGACCAGGCCACCGGCGCCGCCGGTACGGACGACGGCCTGACCACCATCACCCTCGCCTCGTCACCGTTGGGCCACCTCGCCCCGATCTACCTCGCCGAGGACAAGGGCATCTTCGCCAGACACGGCCTGAAGGTCGAGGTGGACACCGAGACCTCCGACCTGACCTCCGTACCGTCGGTGCTCGCCGGCAAGGTCGACTTCGCCACCGGCGACCTCACCACCCTCATCGTGGCCCGCACCCAGGGCCTGGACGTCAAGGCCGTGGTGCCGGCGTCCGCCTCCACCGGCAAGGCCGGCGCCGACTACGGCGCGCTGGTGGTGGCCGCCGACTCCGGCATCACCAGCCCGAAACAGCTCGAAGGCAAGACCGTCGCGGTCAACATCCTGACCAACATCGCGGCTGCCGCCGCCCGGGAGGCGGTACGTGCCGACGGCGGCGACTCGGAATCACTGAAGCTGGTCGAGATCCCCTTCCCGCAGGTGCCCGCCGCCATCAGCGAGGGCCGGGTGGCCGGCGCGTGGGTGGTCGAGCCGTTCCTGTCCGCGGCCAAGGCGCAGGGCGCGGTGCCGATCGGCTGGGGCTTCACCGACCTGGCCGAAGACCTCACTGTCTCCGCCTGGTACACCTCCGGCGCCCTGGTCACGCGCAAGCCCGAGGTGGTCACCGCGTTCCGCACCGCGATCCGGGAGGCGTACGCGTACGCCCGGGAGCACGAGGACGAGGTCCGCGCGAAGATCCCCACCTTCACCCAGATCACCCCGGAGGTGGCCGGCAGGATCACCATCACCGGCTGGCGGGACGAGGTGAGCCGGCAGGCCGCCGAGAAGCTGGCCGGGTACGCCCGACGCGACGGCCTGATCAACACCACACCCGACCTCGACGAGCTGATCCTGCCGTGAACACCGGCGGTCGTACGCCCGCGTACACCCGGCAGCCGGTCGGCGCGACCGGCCGGCGGCTGCTCGGCATCCTCGGGCTGCTGCTCGCCGCGATCGGCTACGAGGCGGTGACCAGGGCGTTCTTCTCGCCGCTGCACGTGCCCCCGCTGACGGCCATCGTGCCGCGCGCCGCCGAACTGCTCACCGAGGCGCGCTTCTGGACCGCGACCGGCCGCACCCTGCTGGTCGCGGCGGTCGGCCTGCTGATCGCGCTGGTGGCCGGAGTCGTGGTCGGCTTCGCCGTCGGCTCGGTGCCGTGGCTGCTGCGGGCGGCCTCGTCCACCCTGGACTTCCTGCGCCCGGTGCCGTCGATCGTGCTGATCCCGGTGCTGGTGCTGGTGCTCGACGTCGCGCAGATCACCGTCCTGCTGGTCGCCGTCTCCTGCTTCTGGATCGTGCTGTTCCAGGTGCTCTACGGTCTGCGCGACGTCGACCAGGTGGCCGTGGACACCGCCCGCACCATCGGGATCGGCCGGCTGGGTCGGGTCGTCCACGTCACCTGGCCGAGCGTGCTTCCGTACCTCGGCACGGCGTTGCGGCTGATCGTCTCGGTGGCCCTCGCCCTCGCCATCACCGGCGGGCTGGTGATGGGCGCCGCCGGGCTCGGCGAGCTGATCTGGTCCAGCCAGGAGTCCGGCGAGTTCACCGGCATGTACGCGCTGGTGCTGCTGACCGGCGGGGTGGGCATCACCCTCGACGTGGCCGCCCGGCTGGCCGAGCGACGGCTGCTGCACTGGCACGTGGCGACCCGGCGTGAGGTGGCGGCCCGATGAAGGCAGCCGTCGTCGCCGGCCTGAACCGGGGTGCCCGCACCGTCGCTCTCGCCCTGGGCCTGCCGGTGCTGCTGTTCACCGCCTGGTGGGTGCTCAGCGCGGACAGCACCACCATCTTCCTGCCGCCGCTGAGCCGCATCGTCGAGGCGTTCGGTCAGGTGTGGTTCTCCGACGTGTTCTTCCGCGACGTGCTGCCCAGCCTGCGGCGGCTCGCTGTCGGATACGCGGCGGCGCTGCTGGTCGGCGTCGGCGTCGGCTACCTGGTCGGCCGTTGGTCGGTGGTACGCGACCTGACCAGCCCGATCCTCGCCTACTTCCGGGTGCTGCCCGCCCCGGTGCTGATCCCGGTGCTGCTCGTCGCCGTCGGCATCGGCGACGCCACCAAGCTGATCGTCATCGCGTCGGGCGCGGTCTGGCCCATCCTGCTCAACACCGCCGACGGGGTACGCGCTGTCGATGAGGTCCAACTCGACACCGCCGCCGCCTACCGGCTGCGGGCCTGGAGCCGGCACGGGCTGATCCTGCGCGCCGCCACCCCGCAGGTCTTCGCCGGGGCCCGGCAGGCCCTCGGCATCTCGCTCATCGTGATGGTGGTCAGCGAGATGCTGATGAGCACCGACGGGCTGGGCTTCACGGTGATCCGCTTCCAGCGCACCTTCGCCATCCCCGAGATGTGGAGCGGTGTGCTCCTGCTCGGCCTGCTCGGCTTCGGCCTGGCAAAAGTCTTCGAAATCATCGAGCGGCGTGCCCTGCGGTGGCATCGCGGCGCCACCGGACGAGAGGAGTCGTGGTGACCTCCGACGACGCCCTGCTGCGCATCGTCGACCTGGGCAAGTCCTACCGGGCGCGGGAACGCACCGTGCAGGCCCTGGCCCGGGTCGACCTGACCGTCGACGACGGCGAGTTCGTCGCCGTCGTCGGCCCCTCCGGCTGCGGCAAGACCACCCTGTTGAAGATCATCGCCGGGCTGCTGCCCGCCTCCACCGGGGACGTCTTCCTGGCCGGACGACAGGTCACCGAACCCCCCGCCGACCTGGGCGTGGTCTTCCAGGAGTACGGGCGCAGCCTGTTCGCCTGGAAGACCGTCCGGCAGAACGTCGAGCTGCCGCTGCGCAGCCGGGGTGTGGGCCGCGCCGAACGTCGCGAACTGGTCGCCGAGGCGCTCGACGCCGTCGGCCTGGGACCGGCCGCCGACGCGTACCCGTGGCAGCTCTCCGGTGGCATGCAGCAGCGGGTCGCCATCGCCCGGGCCGTCGCGTACCGGCCCCGGTTGCTGTTGATGGATGAGCCGTTCTCCGCCGTCGACGCCCAGACCCGCGCCGACCTGGAGGATCTGCTGGCCCGCCTCTGGCACCGGTACGCGATGACCGTCCTGTTCGTCACCCACGACATCGACGAGGCGGTCTACCTGGGCCAACGCGTGGTCGTCCTCGGTGCCTCACCGGCCGGGGTGATCGCCCAGTTCCCGATCGACCTGCCGGCCGAGCGCGACCAGCTCGGCACCCGCTCATCGGCCCGTTTCGGCGAACTGCGCGCCCAGGTCTACGCGCAGGTACGCCGCACACCGCAACTGGAAGAGGTGGCCCCATGACCAGCCCGCAGCCCGACACCACGCCCCGCTGGCAGGACACCGGCGGCGGCGACGGCCCGCTCTGGTCGTTTTCCGTCGGCGACGTCGAGGTGTTCCCGATCCGCGAGGTCGACTACTTCCCCCTCCCGACGGACTTCTTCCCCCAGCTGGCGACCGAGTCCTGGACCGACGGCGCGTTCTACACGGCCGAGCCCTGGACCCGTGACGGGCGGATCGTGCTCAACCAGGAGGCCCACCTGCTGAAGACCCGTGACCGGCTGATCCTGGTCGACGCCGGTGGCGGCAACGGCAAGCCGCGCAACGGCGGCGTGTTCGACCGCGCCGACCGGCCCTTCCTGGAACAGTTCGCGCGGGCCGGAGTCAGCGTCGACGACATCGACACGGTGGTCTTCACCCACCTGCACGTCGACCACGTCGGCTTCGCCACCAGCTCCGACGGCGCGGGTGGTTGGGTGCCCACCTTCCCCAACGCCCGCTACCTGGTCGTCCGCGAGGAGTACGACTGGTGGACCGGCCCCGAGGGCGCGGCGGCCATGGCCCGCACGGGTGACTACCTCGCCGACAGCATCCTGCCGTTGCGCGACGCCGGGGTGCTCGACCTGATTCCCGCCGATCACGTGATCAGCCCGGAGATCCATCTGGTGCCCGCGTTCGGGCACACCCCCGGCAACGTCTACCTGGTGGTCGAGTCGGCCGGTCGGCGGGCGTTGTTCGCCGGCGACATGCTGCACCACGGGGTGCAACTGGAACGTCCGGAGTGGAGCATCCGGTACTGCGTCGTGCCGGGCGACTCGGCCGACCAGCGCCGTCGCCTGCTGGAACGGGTCGCCGACTCCGGCGACCTGCTGGTGCCGACGCACTTCCCGTTCCCGGCCGCCGGATACGTGCACCGGGCCGAGCGCGGCTTCACGTACACCTTCGTCGACCTGTGATGCCGTCGATGTTCGTCGCCGACTTCCACACCCACTACGCCTGTCCGGCCTACCCGGCCCTGCCCCCGCACCAGGCCGCGCCCGAACTGGTGCGGCGCTGGCACAGGCTGGCCCGCCGCATCGCCGACCTGGACGGCCTGCTCGCCGAGGCCGGCCGGTGCGGCGTCGACCTGCGGGTGCTCAGCGCACCACCGGCCCTGGTCACCCCGTACGGCGAACGCACCCACCCGGACGACCTGCGTCGGCTCAACGACCATCTCGCCGAGGCGGTGGCGTCCGCACCGCAGCGGCTGCGGGGCCTGGCCACCGTCGACGCCTTCGCCGGTGACGCCGCCGCCGACGAGGCCGTCCGCGCCGTGCGGGAGCTGGGACTGTCCGGCCTGGTGGTCGACTGCGCCACGGACGGGCAACTGCTCGGCGCGGCGGCCGCCCGGCCCACCCTCACCGTCGCGGCGGAACTCGGCGTCCCGGTCTTCGCCCACCCGATCAGCCCGGCGGCGATGACCCTCGCCTTCGCCGGTCTCGACCGGTTCGGCACCTCACTGGCCCGCGGCACCATCAACGCCGCCGCGCTGCTGTCGCTGCTGACCGACGGGGTGCTGGCCGAACTGCCCGGGCTGCACGTGGTGTTCCCGATGCTCGGGGTGGCCGGCCTGGCGCTGGCCGCCGCGACGGACGAGGGGCAGCACATCACGGCCGCTGCCCCGGCGTCGCAGCGGGCCCACGTCTACCTGGACACGATGGGGTTCGTCCCGGCGGCGATCAGGTTCGCCACCGACCTGCTCGGCGCCGATCATGTGCTCGTCGGCGGGGACTGGCCGATCGGTGCGCGCGAGACCAGCCGCGAGCGGGTCGAGACGGCCCTGACTCAGGCCGGGCTCGACGAAGCGGAGCGCCGGCTGGTCGCCGGTGCCAACGCGCTGCGGCTGGTGGACGCCCGGTGCGTGCCGGCGCGCAACTCCTCGTCGGTCATCACCAGGTAGACCAGCGGGCAGTCCTGCGGCCCGGTCACGTCCAGCTGACACAGCGTGCACGGCTGCCCGGGGCGAAGCGGACACCTGGCATCCGGTCTACGGCCCGTCATGTCCCCATGATGTCCGCTGCCCACCCCCGGTGACCAGGCCATTCGGCCCCTCTTACGGGGGCGGCGACGCGGGCCCCGGCGAGATCGCCGGGGCCCGCGCTGTCAACTCACGGTTGCGCGGCCCACAGCAGGGCCCGGCCCAACTGCGGTTGCAGCCCCTTCGGGTGCAGCCGGAACGTCGGGTTGGTGCCGAAGAGCACCACCGGGTTGCCGCCGGCGCTCACGCTGCGCACGACGCTTGCCTGGTTCGCGGCAGCGCCCTGCCCGTTCGCCCCGGTGGTCGCCCACCAGCCGGCCAGCAGCGGATCCGCCGCGTACGACTGCTCCACGCTCACCCCGGCGCCGAGGTTGGTGAACCAGACCGGCTGGCTGATGAAGGCGTACGGGCTGGCGTCGGCGGTGACCGGACCACCCCGGTTCACCACGTTCGCCACCCCGCTGGCCAGCGACGGCCCGGCGGTGGCGGTGACGCTCAGCAGCGACGTGGCGTTGCCGAAGCTCGCCCCGGCGGTGCCGAGGCCGACCACGCCACCACCACGGGCCAGGAAGGCGTCCAGCGCCGCCCGGTTGGCCGTGGTCAGGTTCGCCACGTTGAGGTTGCCCGCCACCAGCAGCACGTCGACCTCGTCGGTAAGCGTGTCGGCGAGCGTGGCGGCGGTGACCGCCCGGGTCGCGAAGCCGAGGGCGGCCAGGGTGTCCCGTGCCTCGACACCACCCAGGTAGCCGACGACGATCTCGCCCAGCGGGGTGCCCCGCCAGCGGGCCGGGGCCCGCTCGAAGGTGACGCCGTGGGTGCGGACCGCGTCCTGGAGCAGCTTGCGGCTGCCCGGGGTGGCCTGCACCACCACCGACCCGTCGGCGAGCCGGTGCACCCGCAGACCCTTGCGGATCAGCGAGTTGACCACGAGCAGGTCGGCGGCGTCCTGGATGTCGAGCCGTACGTCGGTGTTGGCGGGCGGCAGGGTGCCGGTGGCCACCCCGTCGTACACCCGGGTCAGCTGCACCTTCGGCAGCTTCTTGTCCCACAGTGTGTCGACGGTGGCGCCCCAGGTCAGCCCCTGGCTCCAGGCCGCCGGACCGGCGTAGAGGTCGTCCACCCGGTCGGTCAGGTCGATGCCCGGCTCCAGCAGCGAGTTGACCAGGCCCCGCTTGGGCTGGTGCAGGTCGATGACGTAGGAGCCGGCCGGGTAGCTGGTGCCGTTGGCCCGGAAGGCGTGCTTGGCCCGCCACACCCGGCCACCGCTGCCGATGAGCAGGTCGACCAGGCGCGCGGCGGCCGGCTCGGACCGCTGCCCGGCACCGGTCGGGATCACGTACGCCCGGGGGAAGACCGTCTGGTAGTTGTCCTCCGGGCCCCAGCCCGGCACGTAGCCGTCGGGGATGTCCCGCAGCGGCTCACCGGCCCAGCCGCGCCGGTAGACCTCCGCCTGGTCGAAGATCAGCTGGTTCCGGTGGTCCTGGATGTAGCGCAGCGAGGACTTGATCGCCACCTCGTGCACGTCGGTGTTGATGCCCGAGCGCCGTACCCGCTCCTGCGGGGTCAGGTTGGTCCCGCGCGGGTTGAGCGGCGCCTCGATGGTGTACGGGATGCTGCTCTGCAACAACGCGAACGACGGCACGTAGATCGGCGGGAAGTCGTCCCACACCCCCGGCGCGTCGTCGCGGAACGGGATGCGGGCCCGCTGCGTCTCGGCGTAGCCCAGCGCCCGCAGGCCCTCCTCGATGCCGAGGGCGTTCGGCAGGGCGTGCTTGATGAACAGGTCGTACTCGTTGTTGACGTTGTGCGGCGGAGTGCTCGGGTGCAGCAGCGTCGGGTTGACGTAGCCGTGCAGGTCGAGCGTGATGATCGGCTTGGTGTCGATGATCAGCTCGCGGATCAGGTTCGTCTCCGGCTGCGAGACGATGGTCAGATCCCGGTTGAGGTCGTAGCCGTTGCCGTTGGCCCGGGTGCCGGCGATCCGGCCGTCCGGGTTGGCCGTCACGTTGAAGATCAGCCGGTTGCGTTCCAGCAGCCGGGTCACCTCGGGATCACGGCTGGTGGCGAACTCCTCGATGACCCGCAGCGCCGCGTCGGTGCCCTCCCACTCGTTGCCGTGGATGTTGGCGTTGACGAACAACGGCGTCTTGTACCCGGCCAGCAGCTTGCGGTCGGTGCGGGCCCGGACCGGGTCCTCCTCGATGAGGCGCTTCCACTCCTCCTGCTGGCGGGCCTGCTGCCGCGACTCCGGGGCGGTGACGACGACCGCGTACAGGTCGTAGCCGCCGCTGGAGGTGCCGGCCACCCGGGCGGAGACCCGGTTGCTGGCGGCCTGCAACGCGTTCAGCTTCGGCGCGATCTCGTGGTAGGGGACGACGCCGATCGGGATGGAGGCGTCGGCGGGGTTGGCCGGCCAGACCGGAAGCACGTTCTGCCGGGGGTAACCGGTGATCTGGTGGAGGCCGGGCGACGACGGGGGTACCGCCGGCAACGCCGAGGCGTTTGCCGGCGCGACCCAGGCCGCCGTACCCAGCAGGGCGAGGGTGAGCCCGGCGGTGGCCAGGCGTACGGACATGGTGTGCACGATGGACAGCTCTCCTGTCGGATGAAGCGAATGCCGTATACGGGCGTGCCGGTAGGGCCGGAGACCTACGGCAGGGGATCGCCCGTGCGGGCAGGAAGGGGGATGACCCGGCGTCAGCGGCAGGGTCGACAGGCAGCGCTGGCGACGCGCAGGAGGTCGATGTGACCTCGCTTCGTCAGGTAGGCGCTTCGCACGACAATGATCTTTATGGAGGCACGTCGGAGTGTCAAGAGCCATGAGCCGACAGTCACCGTACGGCGATGATCATCGGTGCTCTGTGGTCAGTCGTTTCCGCATCCGTCGGCGGCGCAGCCGCTGTCGGCGCAACCACCGGCCGGTTCGAGTTGACCGGTGATGACCGGGGTGCAGGAGCAGGCTCGGCCGCGAGCCGCGTCCCAGCCTTCCCGGACGGCGACCGCGGCGATCACGAGGGCGGCGACCGGGTCGGCCCACCACCAGCCGAACAGCGAGTTGACGGCCAGGCCGACGAGCAGCACCGCGGACAGGTACGTGCAGAGCAGGGTCTGCTTGGAGTCGGCGACCGCCGACACCGAACCCAGTTCACGTCCGGCCCGACGCTGGGTGAGGGAGAGAATCGGCATGATCGCCAGCGACAGCGCCGCCAGGGTCAGGCCGACCGTGGAGTGCTCCGGCTGGGTGCCGGCGAACAGCGCCCGCAGCGACTCGACGCTGACGTACGCGGCAAGGCCGAAGAACGAGACGGCGATGACCCGCAAGGCGGTCCGTTCCCGACGCCCGGGGTCGGCGGCGGTGAACTGCCAGGCGACGGCGGCGGCGGAGGCCACCTCCACGATCGAGTCGAGGCCGAAGCCGATCAGGGCCGTGGACGAGGCGATGGTGCCGGCGGCGATCGCGACGACCGCCTCGACGACGTTGTAGGTGATGGTCGCGGCGACCAGCCACCGGATCCGGCGGATCAGCACCGCCCGACGGTCGGCCGGTGGCCCGTCCACGACGGCCGGGACGATCGGCAGTGGGCTGGCCATCAGCAGCAACCGTCCGTGCCGGCCTGCGCGCAGGTCGTCGGATCCACGGCGAGGACGAGGTCGAGCAGGTCGCCGAGGGCGTGGGCGAGCCGTGGGTCGGCCAGTTCGTAACGGGAGCGACGGCCCTCCGGCACGGCCACGACCAGGCCGCAGCCGCGCAGGCAGGCCAGGTGGTTGGAGAGGTTCTGCCGGCTGGTGCCGAGCAGGTCGGCCAACTCGGCCGGGTAGCCGGGGCTCTCCCGTAGGGCGAGCAGCAGTCGGGCCCGGACCGGGTCGGACAGGGCATGCCCGAAGCGGGACAGGACGCCTCCGTGGGTCATGGTGCTCACCCGGCAGATAGTACAGCGCCCACTGAACTGTCAGGCGGTGGACCGCTGATCCGACGCCGGATCTTCGAGGGCGGATTTCAGAGCGGCGAGCTGGTCCACCGCCGCGCTGGCGTACGCCCCGATCCACCGGTCGTGGATGCGTTTGATCGGCAGCGGGTCGAGGTGGTTCCACCGCTCGCGCCCCTTGCGGTGGGCGATGACCAGCCCGGCGGCCTCCAGCACCCGTAGGTGTTGCAGCACCGTGGTCCGGTCCAGGGGCGCCAGCCGTTCGCACAGGTCGCCGGTGGTGCGGGCCTGGTCCTTGAGCAGGTCCAGGAGGTGCCGACGGGTCGGTGAGGCGAGCGCCTTGAACACCTCGTCCAGATCCTGGTCCGGGTTGTCGGGCTCGGCGCGACCGTCTGACATGTTATAAAAATACAACATGTCAGCGTGAGGAGATCAGCATGGACCTGCGGTTCAAGATCGCCGGCCGGATCAGCCGTCCGGTGCATGAGGTGTTCGAGGCCGTCGTCGACCCGGAGCAGCTCTCCCACTACTTCACCACCGGGGGAGCCAAGGGACGCCTGGCCGCCGGCGCCACCGTCAGCTGGGACTTCGCCGACTTCCCCGGAGCCTTCCCGGTCGAGGTCGTCGAGGTGCAGCAGGACCGACGGATCGTGCTGCGCTGGGCGGCCGACGACGGTGAGGAATCGACCGGGGCCTACCAGACGACCGTCACCATGGAGTTCGAGCCGCTGGGGGAGGACCGCACCCTGGTCACCATCGCCGAGGAGGGGTGGCGCCCCACCCCGCAGGGGCAGCGGGCGTCGTACGGCAACTGCGAGGGGTGGACGAACATGCTCTGCTGCCTCAAGGCGTGGCTGGAGCACGGCATCGAGCTGCGGACCGGCTTCTACGCCTGACCGATGCCGACCGGGGAGCGTTCCGTGGCTCGGAACGCTCCCCGGCTCTCGGTCAGGGGTTACCCGACGAACTTGAAGTAGGTGCGGTACTGGAACCCGTTGTCGAGGGTCAGCACGAACTCTCGGCAGGTGCCGGCCCAGGCGGGGTCGGTCTTCCAGACGTAGTTGTACCGACCGTTCGCGTTGGCGGACAGCTGGGAGTTGCCCGGGTTGACCGCCTTGACCGGGGTCGGTCGGGGCGTGACGGGCCCGTCCGGGTTGACGGTCTGCAGGGTGTCGCAGTCCACCAGCCGCGAGTACGGCGAGTTGCTGGCCAGGATGTTCAGGCCCCGGTTGCTGGCGAGCTGGAACTGCATCGGCGCAGCCGATCCGGCGGTGACGGTGTTCATCGCCGTACGACCGATGAAGTCACCCCGGCAGGACGGGTGGGTGTCGAACGCCTCGCTGTTGTCGTCGCGGTTCGTGGTGCCCTGCACCGCGCTGTAGCCCAGCCCCCGGCGGGCGAAGGACGCCCACAGGGTGCAGGAGTTCTCGCCACCGGTGAGGGCGGCGTCCGCGGCGATGATGGCGTTGCGGCCGGTGACGAAGCCGGGGCCGCAGCCCTGCATCTTCAACCCGTCCATCACCAGTTGCAGGGCGAGGTTGTTACCGCCGGTGTTCCACGGGTCGTAGACGTTCGGGTTGAACCCGTGCCGGTCGATCAGGTCCCAGGTCATGTCCCACAGCACGGCGGCCCAGCCGTGACCGATGCCGTGCGGCGCGGCCAGGGAGGTGCCGTTGAGCCAGCCACCGGTCTTGATGCTGTCGTAGGTGAACGGCTGGATGTCCATGTTCCGCGAGTACGGACGCGGCCGGAAACCGTCACCGGTACGGCTGTCCTGGAACAGCGCGTACTGGCCGTAGCCACGCGGGCCTTCGGGGTTGTCGAGGGAGGGGTTGATCAGCGAGACGATCGCGAGGAAGTCGCTCCAGCCCTCGCCCATCTGCTCGTTACCGGTCAGGCAGTTGACCGTCGGGCCACCGGTGAGCCGCAGCGAGACGCCGTGACCGTACTCGTGGAAGATGGTCTCCGCGCGGAACGAGGCGTCCCGCATGGCCGGGCGGTCCAGGTTGCGGTGCACCCGTGCGGAGGACGGCAGGGCGGCCTTGATGGCGTTGCCGTCGGCCTGGCTCACCATCACCGCGGGGATGCCGACCGCCGGGTTCATCGACCCGTTCATCACCACCGGGGCGCTGGCCACGTTGTTGACCACCACCACGGCGGCCGCGCCGGCCTGCTCGGCGTTGCTGACCTGGGTGTAGTAGTTGCAGCTGCTGCTGCGGTCGAGCACGGCGATCGCGCCGGCCGGCAGGCTGTACACGGTGCAGCCGTCGGCGGTGTTGCCGACACCGTCGTCGACGAGCGCCAGGGCACCGGCGAAGCCGGCGCGGGTGGGCGCGGGGGTGAAGCGGGCGTACTCCGCCTGGTAGGTGGCGGCGCCGGCACCCGACCCGACAGTCACCGCGTTGGGCAGGCCGAACTGGTTGCCCGGCCAGAGGAACATCTGCATCCGGGGCCGGCCGCCGTCCATCGCCGGCGTGGAGAAGTTCGCGTTGTTCTGGCCGGAGCCGTCGTGCGCCTCGCACATCACGTCGTCGCCGCCGACACCGCCACGTCCGTAGTTGTTGACCTGGAAGTTGCCGGACGGCTCGTCGAAGCCGTAGCCGTAGGTGAGGTCGTGGACGACGTTGCACCAGTAGAACTGGTTGACCACCGCGGCGTCGCGGTAGGTCTGCGGGTGCTCGTCCAGGTCGGCGGGGAAGTCGAAGGTCAGACCCGGCCCGCCGTCCGGGGAGCTGCCCGGGTCGACCTGGTTGTTGGCGTCCCGGTCGGTGTAGGCGTGAGCGTTGTTGCCGCGGGTGATGGTGTACTCGGGACCCGGCGCCCCGTCGGTGTCGTGCCAGCCGTACGGCGAGGCGGTCCCCTCGGCCGGGTTGGTCACCAGGTTGCGCGGTCCCTCGTTGGCGTCGTTCTTCGGGAATTCGAAGACCCGGTAGCTGGACCCGTCGAGGGCCTGGTTCCGCGGCAGGACGGTCGGGATCTCGATGTTCGGGGTGGCGACGGTGGCCGCCTGCTGCTCCGGTCGACCCAGCGTGGTGGCCAGGTCCTTCGGGCTGTCGTGGGTGGTCCAGTCGTCGCTGTCGAGCAGGTCGCCGGTCTCGGCGTCGACCGTGACGTTCCACAGGTGCGGGTCCGACGAGTCGTCGATGACGAGTTGCCAGGCCAGCCGCAGCCCGTCCTCGGTCGGCTGCCAGCCCAGCTTCGCCGGGATCGGCTGGTCGGAGATGCCGCTACCGGAGATCACGGTGCGCTGGGCGGCGCCACCGGCCCGGCTCATCACCCGTGGGCTCTTCGGTTCGGCCAGGTCGAGGGCGTCGGCGGCGGCCTGGACCGCCTCGACCGCGTCCAGCGACGCAACGCCTGCGGCGTTCTCCCGCAGGTCGGCCACCAGGCTGTCGCCGACGAAGACGACACTGCCGTCCTTGGCGAGGTTCACGGTGGCCGTGGCCCCGAACACCTCCAGGTTCTGGTACCGCTGGGCCAGGTTCACGTGCGTGACGCTGTTGTGCCGGCTGGTGTACTTCGACGCGACCGCGAGGTCGCTGAGATCGGCCGCGCCGACACCGTGCTGGGCCGGGTTCGCCCGCAGGTAGTTGACGGCGACGGTCTCCGGGGCGCCCTCGTTCGGGCCGGTGAGGAAGATCGGGTTCGAGGTACCCGCGTCCTCCTCGGGCGCCGCCGAGGCGGGCGCGGAAACCGATGTCAGGGACACGACGAGGGTGGTGGACAACACCAACGCGGCGTTGCGTCGACCACGAGATCTCCGGGGGGATGAGGACACCAAAGGCTCCTTCGCTGTACGGGGTACGGCGGCTTGTCACCGCGATTGACCGCGGCCGTGGTCAGCCACGGTGTCAGGGGCTGAACGCACCGGAGGGAGCGTTCCGTCGTGCGGGACGCTCCCTCCGGCTCTACTTCGGATCAGCTGCTAGGGCTTCAGCCGATGAACTTGAAGTAGGTGCGGTACTGGAATCCGTTGTCGAGGGTGAGCACGAACTCTCGGCAGGTGCCGGCCCAGGCGGGGTCGGTCTTCCAGACGTAGTTGTACCGACCCTTGGCGTTGACCGACATCTTCGAGTTCCCGGGGTTGACCGCCTTGACGGGGGTCGGCCGCGGGGTGATGGTGTCGTCCGGGTTGACGGTCTGCAGGGTGTCGCAGTCCACCAGCCGCGAGTACGGGGAGTTGCTGGCCAGGATGTCCAGGCCCCGGTTGCTGGCGAGCTGGAACTGCATCGGGGCAGCGTCACCGGCGTCCAGGGTGTTCATCCCCGAGCGGTTGAGGAAGTCACCGCGGCAGGACGGGTGGGTGTCGAACGCCTCGGTGTTGTCGTCGCGGTTGGTGGTGCCCTGCACGGCGCTGTAGCCGAGGCCCCGGCGGGCGAAGGACGCCCACAGGGTGCAGGAGTTCTCGCCACCGGTGAGGGCGGCGTCCGCGGCGATGATGCCGTTGCGGCCGGCGACCAGGCCGGGGCCGCAGCCCTGCATCTTGAGGCCGTCCATGACCAGCTGCAGCGACAGGTTGTTGCCGCCGGTGTTCCACGAGTCGTAGACGTTCGGGTTGAACCCGTGCCGGTCGATCAGGTCCCAGGTCATGTCCCACAGCACCGCGGCCCAGCCGTGACCGATGCCGTGCGGCGCCGCGAGGGAGGTGCCGTTCAGCCAGCCCCGGGTCTTGATGCTGTCGTAGGTGAACGGCTGGATCTCCATGTTCCGCGAGTACGGACGCGGCCGGATGCCGGCGCCGCTGCGGTCCTCCTGGAACAGGGCGTACGGACCCATGCCGCGCACCCCGTCGGCGGTGTCGACGCTCGGGTCCAGCAGCATGGTGACGGCGAAGTAGTCGCTCCAGCCCTCGCCCATCTGCTCGTTGCCGCTGAGGCAGTTGATGTTCGGACCACCGGTCAGGCGGTTGGAGATGCCGTGACCGTACTCGTGGATGATGATGCCGGCGTCGAAGTCACCGTCGCGGATGCCCGGGTGGCTCGGGTGCTTGCGCACCGAACCGGTGACGTCACCGGCGGCGATGGCGGCCTTGATGGCGTTGCCGTCGGCCTGGGTGACCGCGACGGCCGGGATGGCGACCGGCGTGCCGGTCATGGCGCCGGTCAGCACCGGGGCGGCCCCGGCGGCGTTGTGCGCCACCACGACGGCCTTGGCGCCGAGGGACTGGGCGACCTGGGTACGCAGCAGGTAGGTGCAGGCCGCGGTGCCGCCGTCGACGACCGCGATCCAGTTGCCGGCCGGCAGGTTGGCCGGGTAGGTGGCCGTGGTGCAGCCGGTGCCGCCGTAGACGTAGCGGTGACCCGGCAGGCCGGCCACCGTGGGGGCGGGGCTGAACCGCGACCAGCCGGCGTCGAACGAGCCCACGCCGTCCAGGACGACCTGGTTCTGGGCACCGAACTGGTTGCCCGGCCACAGGAACATCTGCATCCGCGGGGCGGCACCGTCGGCGGCCGGGGTGGAGAAGTTGGCGTTGTTCGTGCCGTTACCGTCGGCGGCCTCGGCCCGGACGTAGTCGCCGCCCACGCCGCCACGGCCGTAGTTGTTCATCTGGAAGTTGCCCGACGCCTCGTCGAACCCGTAACGGTGGGTGACGTCGTGGATGATGTTGTTCCAGTAGAACAGGTTCGCCGTCGCCGCGTCCCGGTAGTTCTGCGCGTGCTCGTTCAGGTCGACCGGGTTGTCGAAGGTCAGGCTCGACCCGCCGTCCGGGCTGCTGCCGAAGTCGGGGGCGTTGTTGCTGTCGGTGTCCTGGTACGCGTGGACGTTGTTGCCCTGGGTGGTGGTGTACTCCGCGCCCGGAGCACCGTCGGTGTCGTGCCAGCCGTACGGCGAGGCGACCCGGTCGGCCGGGTTGGTCACCACGGTGCGGGGGCCGTCGTTCGGGCTCTCGGCCGGTCCGGCGTACACCCGGTAGCTGGAGCCGTCCTGCACCGGCTCGTGGGTGTGGAACGCCGCGCTGTTCAGCGTCTTGGACCGGTTGGGGGCGAGGGCGTCCAGGTTGTCGGCGACCTCGTGGGCCTCGTGCTGGGTAGTCCAGTCGTCGACGTCGAGCAGCTCGCCGCTCTCCGCGTCGATGGTGGCGTTCCACAGGTGCGAGTCCGAGGAGTCGTCGATGACCAGCTGCCAGGCCAGGCGCAGCCCGTCCTCGGTCGGCTGCCAACCCAGCTTCGCCGGGATCGGCTCGTCGGAGATGCCGCTCTCCGACACCACGGTCTTCTGCGCCGCGCCACCGGCCCGGCTGAGGACCTTCGGGCTCTTCGGCGCGGCCAGATCCAGCGCGTCGGCGGCGGCCTCGACCGCGTCGACGGCGTTGAGGTCCGCCGTGCCGGAGGTGCCCTTGGCCAGGTCCGCGACCAGGGTGTCGCCGACCAGGATGACGCTGCCGTCCTTGGCGATGTTCACCGTGGCGGCGGCGCCGAACACTTCCAGGTTCTGGTGGCGCTGGGCCAGGTTGACGTGGGTGACGCCGTTGTGCCGGCTGGTGTAGCTGGACAGGATGCTCAGGTCGCTGAGATCCGCGGCGTTCACCCCGTACGCGGCGGCGTTGCCGCGTAGGTAGCGAATGGCGATGTCCTCGGCGGCGCCGTCGTTCGGGCCGGTCAGGAAGAGCGGGTTCGACTGGGCCGGGGCCTCCTCGGGCGCGGCCGAGGCGGGATTGGCGGCGAGTGTGGTCAGTGACGCGACGAGGGTGGTGGTGAGCACCACCCCTGCGGCGCGTCGGCCACGAGATCGTCGGGGCTGTAGGGGCACCTTTGCTCCTTTTGGGGGTTGAAAGGACAGCGCGGGCTCCGATCCACCACCGCCGAGGCGGTCCGTCACGGCTGTCCGCGACACTCGCCCGGCAGTCACGGTGTGTGACCAAGCCCGTGCGAGGTGAATCGCGTTGACGCTACGGCGCAGCTCACGGCCGGTCATCCGACGGTTGACCAAACATTTCGATGATTCGCTTATACAGATGTCGGTTCACGGTCGTCGATGGCAGGATGAGAGCGTGCTCGACAGCCCCACTCCCGAGATCGCTTTCGTGACAACCTTCCTGGTTTCCTCCTCTGTGGATCAGGTGTTCGCTCATCTGAGTGATCCACACAGCTACATCGGACTGTCGCCGTTGATCGTGGCGGTCGACGACGTGCGGACCAGCCGGGACGCCGAGGGGCGCACGGTGACCGACTACGTCGCGGTGGAGCGGTTCCGGTTCCTGCGCCTGCTGCGCTGGGACAACCGGATCCGGGTACGCATGGTCACCACCCGGCCGGGTGCCCAGCTGGTCAGCGACGTGGTCAGTCCCGCACGGGTGCGACTACGCGCGGCGGTGGACCTGACCGCGGCGGAGACCGGGACGCGGGTGCAGGAGCAGGTCACGGCCACCGCCCCGGCGCTGCTGCGGCGCTTCGTGGCCGGCCAGGCACGTCAGGTCGCGGCGTACCGGGCGGCCGAGTTGACCCGCCGGATGAACGGTCAGGCCGAGTCCGCCTGATGCAGGAGTCGGAGTTGACCGATCTCGGCGGCGTTCTTCATCAACTCGGCGTTGACCCAGGCCAGCAGATGGGCCACGGTGTGCTCCGGGTCGTACGGCCACGGGAACGGCGCGACCTGGTCGAGGTCGGCGTCGGTGAGCCGGTCCAGCACGTCGTGCCACTGCGTCCGTAGCTCGTCCAGCCACTCGATGGTGGGCGTACCGTCGCCGGGCCAGTGGATCTCGGTGCGCGCGCGTGGTGGCCGGCCCGTCAGGTGGTCGAGGGCGACGCTCCACCACCAGCCGATGTGCCAGGTGAGCCAGGCGACGGTGGGCACCGGCACCGGATCGGGCTCGGTGTCGGCCCAGTCCGGCACCCACCGGCCCGCCGCGTCCCGGCGCACCGTCCAGCAGTGCGCGACCGGCTCCCAGCGGAACTGCTCCGGCGTCAACCGCTGGAGGTGGTAGTCGAACAGCGACCAGGTCAGGTCGAACTGCCAGCGCAGCAGGTCACGACGCGAGGAGGACATCGCCGGATCATCGCATCCGAAGCCGTACCGGCCGAACGGTTTTCGGTGCACGTGCGTGTCATCCGGCGGTTGGCGTCCACGGCCAGGGCACGTCCCGGTGGGCCGCCTCGACCAGCAGCGACTCGATGCCGCGCAGGAACGGCTCGACGCGCTGCGCCGGGAAGTACCGGGTGTCGGCGGTGATCACCAACTCGATCCCCTCGTGCGCGTCGAGCACCTGCAGGCGGCACCGCCACGGGAACTGATCAAGTTCGGTCAACCAGCGGAAGCGACTCTCCGGCAGCATCGCTCGCAGACCGGCTCCGTCCGGGCCCGACCGCGCCGGGCCGACCTCGCGGAGCAGCCGGGCGTCGTTCAGATAGCAGTAGGGCGCCAGGAAGGTCCGGTGATCGTGTCCCAGGTCGGTGAAGGTGCGCTCCCACACCGCCGGGTCGTAGTAGGCGTGCCGGTAGGCGTCCAAGGCCGCCCGCCCGGTGCGCGACAGCAGCTCGGTGAAGCCGGGCCGGCCGGACAGGTCGAGTCGACACAACCCGATCTGGTTGAGGGTGCCGATCGCCTCGGCGTGCCCGGGCTGGAAACGGTTGTTGGCCATCACCACGATCCCGCACGTCCGCTGGTCGCCGTCGCCGGTCAGCCCGGCGGCGGTGGCCGCCAGGATCGCGTTGGCGGTGCTGGTCCGGTTCCGGGCCGCGAGCAGCCGCACCGCGTGGTGCGCCGCCGTGGACACCAGCGAGCCGCGTCGGAAGCGGGGTTGCGGTGCCGGCCCGACCGGGTCGGACAGGCTCGGCGTGAGGCCCGTGAACTGCCGCACCCAGTACGCGATCGCCCGCTGTGAGCGCCGCTGCTCGACGTCGCGCTCCCGTCCGGCGAGGCCCAGCGACTGGAGGCCGGCGGCGGCGGGAGTCGCGCCGGCCAGCAACGCCCGCAGGTCGCGCAGCACCAGGTCGCTGGCGTGGAAGTCGACGGTGGCGTGACTGAAGACCACGACCACCTGCCGTACCCGGCCGTCGACGGTGACCAGCGCGGCCCGCAGCGGCCACTCGGCGACGTGGTCGAACCGGGGCGTACCCAGCCGGGCGGTCAACCCGGTCGCGGCCTCCCGGCCGTCGGGGTCGTCCTCGGGCCGCGGCACCGGGTGGACGAGCACCGGCAGCCGGCCGGCGGCTGCTGACTCCTGGTGCAGTTCGTCGTCGCGGCGGCGGAACCGGGTGCGCAGCGACTCGTGCCGGCCCAGCAGCGCGCCGATCGCGGTGACCGCCCGTGCCACGGTCAGCTCCGTGCGGGCGGGGACGGGCAGCTGACGGGGCAGGCACAGCGCCCGGTACCCGGCGGGGGAGTCGAACTCGTCCAGGCTGCGCCACATCGCCCGCTGCCCCCACGTCAGCGGCGCGTTGGCGGCGCGCCCACCGGCGAACGGCGCGGAGACGATCTCCTCGCCGTCGGCGACGACCGTCACGACACCCGCCTCGGCTGGCGCGTCGGTGGCGGAAGGCGCGCCGGTGACGGGCGGTGACCAGGGCCAGGGCACGTCGGTGTGGGCGGCGGCCACCACCAGTTCCTCCATCTCGCGCAGGTGCGTCTGCACGGCGTCCATCGCGATGTGCCGGGTGTCGGCGGTAAGCGTGATGCCCACCCCGCCGGGTTCGTCCACGACGTGGGCCAACATGTGCCAGGCCGTCTGCTCCAGGCCTTCCGTCCAGGAGAAGGTGCTGGCGGCCATGGCGGCCCGAAGGTCGGCGGGCGTCGCCACCGGTGGCGTCGGGCCACCACCGACCGACAGCCGTACGTCGTTGAAGTAGTAGTGCGGCCCGAACAACGAGTCGAAGTCGATGCCCTGCTCCTCGAAGGTCCCACGCAGCGAGGCCGAGTGGTAGTACGCGTGCCGCAGGCCGTTGAGCGAGGCGATCCAGACACGGGAGAGCACTTCGGTGAAGTCGGGACGGCCGGTCAGGTCCACCACGCAGAAGCCGACCTGACCCAGGTTCGCCACGGCGTCGGCGTACTCGGTGCGGAACCGGTTGTGCGCCATGGGAAACAGGCCGACGAGCGTACGGCCGCTGTGTCGGGCGGCGACCGCGTGATAGGCCGCCAGCAGCACCGCGGAGGCGCTGACCCGGTGTCGGGCGGCGACCATCCGGGCGGCCGTGTCGATGGCGGAGGAGACCAGCACGCCGCGCCGCGCCGGCGGGTCGAGCCCGGGGCCGGTCTGCTCCCACGGCTGCGGCGGCAGCCGCCGGTATTCCCGCAGCCAGTACGCCGCCGCCCGGTCGGAGCGTCGGCGGTCCGGGCCGTGCTGGAGCCGGGCCACGTCGGTCGACTGCGGGCCGGGTGGGGTGGGCAGTCGCCCGCGCAGCAACAGCAGCCGCAGGTCACGCATCACCACCTCGGCGGCGTGCGCGTCCACGGTGGTGTGGCTGAACACCAGCACGACCTGGCGTACCCGTCGGTCCACCGTCACCAGCGCCACCCGCAGCGGCCACTCGGCGGCGTGGTCGAACGCGACGTCGCCGAGCCGGCCGGCGGCCGCCCGGGCCGCCTCGGCGCCGTCACCCACCCCGGCGCAGAGCAGCACCGGCAGCACCCCGGCGGCCGCCGCCTCCTGGCGTGGCTCGCCGTCGCGCAGCGGCAGCCGGGTGCGCAGCGCGGCGTGCCGGCCGACCAGCGCACCCACCGCCCGCAGCGCGGTGGGCACGTCGGTGGCGGCCCGCGCCGAGACGCCGACGGTACGCCGCAGGTTGAGGAAACGGTGGTTGGAGCCGAACCGGCTGATCGAGCGCCAGAGCACCTGCTGCGCCCAGGTCAGTGGCGCCGTGGTGGCTCCGGCACCGGTGAACTCGGCGGGTGCCAGGGGCTCCGAGGCCCACTCGACCGGAATGACGACGTCCGTGAATGGCATTCCCGACCGTAGACCGGGCCGTACGGATGCCGGATCGATCGATCGAGTCTTACACAGTGGACCGATCAGCCGATCCGCGCTGTTGGATACGCCGTGCACACTACTGACTCCCATCCGTCATCGGAGTGAGGCGCTGCGTGACGAACGTTGACGCGCCGGCCTGGAGTCGTACCGACTCGCCGGAATTACGCCGATCCACCGATCGGCCGCGTCTGTCGTTCGCCCAGGAACGGATCTGGTTCACCGAACAGCTGACCCCGGGCACCGCCGCCTACGTCATCTACGCGACGGTGCGGCTGCACGGAGCGCTGGAGATCGATCTGCTCCGGGCCGCCCTCGACGCCACCGCCGCCCGACACGACAGCCTGCGGATGCGGTTCACCGAGAACGCCGACGGCGAACCGGTCGTGCAGGTGCTGCCCGAGGTCCGGGTACCGGTCACGGTCACCACCGCCGAATCCGAGCAGGCCGCCCGGGACCTGGTCACCGCAGCCGTCGACACCCCGTTCGACCTGGCCGCCGCGCCGCTGCTGCGGGCCCTGGTGGTACGCATCGACGACGAACAGCAGCTGCTGCATATGGCGATGCACCACATCGTCAGCGACGGCTGGTCACTGGACATCCTGCTCGGCGAGGTCGCCGCCACCTACGGCGCGCTGCGCGACGGCGGCACCGCCCCGGCGGCCCCGTCGACCGGTTACCTCGACTACGCCGCCTGGCAGCGGGCTCGACTGGACGGCCCGGCCAGCGGTGACGGCTTCGCCTACTGGCGTACGGCGTTGGCCGACGTACCGCCGCTGGAGCTGCCCACCGACCGGCCCCGACCGGCTGTGCTGTCGTACGCCGGGGGCACCCACCGCTTCGCCTTCGACGCCGAGCTGACCGACGGGCTGCGCCGCCTGAGCCGTGCCCACCGCAGCACGCTGTACATGACGCTGCTCGCCGGCCTGCAAGCCGTGCTGTTCCGCTACAGCGGCCAGCGGGACTTCGCCATCGGCTCACCGGTCGCCGGCCGGGTCGTGCCGGAGCTGGAACGACTCGTCGGCCTGTTCGTCAACACCCTCGCCCTGCGCGCCGACCTGTCGCCGATCGCCACCGGCCCGGACGGCCCCGTCGAGCCGAGCTTCGCGGCCCTGCTCAAGCGCACCCGCGGCACCGTCGTGCGGGCGCTGGCCCACCAGGAGATCCCGTTCGAGCGGCTGGTCGCCGACCTCAACGTGGCGCGCGACGTCAGTCGTACCCCCGTCTTCCAGGTGTTGTTCACCCTGCAGAACTACGACCAGGGCGGCAGCGGTTGGCCGGCCGGGCTGCGCGCCGAAGGGGTGGGCACCGACGCCGGGACCGCCCGTTTCGACCTGTCGCTGTACGTCGGGGAGAGCGCCGACGGGCTGCGCGGCATGGTCGTCTACAACACCGACCTGTTCGACGCCGCCACCGTACGGCGACTGGCGGCCAGCTTCGAGACGCTGCTGCGCGGCGCGGTCGCCGCACCGGACTGCCCGGTGGTCGACCTCGACCTGCTCGACCCGACCGAGCGGGACCGCACCCTGGCGCTGGGGCGACCCGACACCGACGACAGCACCGGGGTCACCGGCGGCGCGACGACCCTGGCCGACCTGATCGACCGGCACGTCGCCGCCACCCCGGACGCCCCGGCGGTCGTCGGTGAAGAGTCGCAAACCCTCACCTACCGCCAGCTGGACCGGCGGGCCAACCAGCTCGCCACCTGGCTGCGCGGGAAGGGCGTCGGCCCCGACACCCTGGTCGGGGTGTTGCTCGAACAGTCGGTCGAGTTGGCGGCCACGCTGCTCGGGGTGCTCCGCGCCGGCGGGGCCTACCTGCCGCTGGATCCGGAGCAGCCCGCCGCCCGGCTGGGCCTGATGCTCGCCGACGCCCGCCCCAGCATCGTGTTGACCAGCGCCGACCTGCGGGACCTGCTGCCGGCCGAGCTGCCCACGGCCTGCCTGGACGAGGTGGCCGCCGAGATCGCCGCCGGCCCGGACACCGCACCCGGGGCCACCGCGACCGGTGACAACCTGGCCTACGTCATCTACACCTCCGGCTCCACCGGCACCCCGAAGGGAGTGGCGGTGGCCCACCGGCAGGTGCTGCGCTACCTCGACGGGGTCGCCGACCGGTTCGCCGTCGTCCCGGCCGCCCGATACGGGCTGCCGCAGTCGATGTCCTTCGACTTCAGTGTCACCGTCTTCTATCTCGCGCTGGCCACCGGCGGTGCGGTGCACCTGCTGCCCCGCCGATGCACCGGCGCCGAACTCGCCGAGCGGCAGCGGGCGCGACACATCGACTACCTGAAGATCACCCCGTCGCACCTGACGGCGCTCACCGCCGACACCGAACCGGGTGACCTGCTGCCGGCCCGCGCGCTGATTCTCGGCGGTGAGGCGTCCGATCTGGACCGGATCGCGCCCCTCGCCGCCGGCCCGGCCCGGATCTTCAACCACTACGGCCCCACCGAGGCCACCGTCGGCGTGGCCACCTACGAGGTACCCGCCACCGAGGCCGGTACCGGTCCGGTGCCGATCGGGCGGCCCCTGCCACACGCCCGGACCTACGTGCTCGACGAGCGGCTGCGCCCGGTGCCGGTCGGGGTGCCCGGCGAGCTGTACCTCGGCGGCGACCGGCTGGCCCGCGGCTACCTGAACAGGCCCGAGCTGACCGCACAGCGGTTCCTGCCCGACCCGTACGGCCCACCCGGCGCCCGCCTCTACCGCACCGGCGACCTGGCCCGCTGGCGCAACGACGGGCAGCTGATGTTCCTCGGCCGACGCGACCACCAGGTGAAGATCCGCGGCTACCGGGTCGAACTGGGGGAGATCGAGGCCGCGCTGCGGGACTGTCCCGAGATCCGGCAGGCGGCGGTGCTGCTGCGCGACGACCGGCTGGTCGCCTACCTGGAACCGGCCACCGAAGCGGACCCACCCCAACCGGCCCAGTTACGCCGCCGGCTCGCCGAACGGCTGCCCGAACACATGCTGCCCAGCCGTTGGGTGCTGCTGGACCGGCTGCCGTTGCAGGAGCACGGCAAGGTGGATCGGCGCGCCCTGCCCGCCCCGACCGACGAGCCGACCACCGACGCCGATCGGGTGGCGCCGGACGGGCCGGTGGAGACCCTGATCGCCGGAATCTGGCAGGCGGTGCTCGGAATCGCGCAGGTCGGCGCCGGTGACGACTTCTTCGACCTGGGCGGGCACTCGCTGCTGGCCACCCAGGTGGTGGCCCGGCTGCGACGGGAACTGCCCGAGGTGCTCGGCGCCGCCGCGCCGACGGTCAGCGTGATGGACCTGTTCCGCCACCGCACCGTACGCGAACTGGCGCACCTGGTCGGCGGCGACGCGACCGACAGCAGCGGGCTGCTGCACGAGCTGACCCCGCCGCTGCCCGCCGGAGCGCGCATCGCCACCCTGGTCTGCGTCCCGTACGGCGGCGGCAGCGCGGTGGTGTACCAGCCGCTGGCCGACGCGCTGCCCCCCGGACACCGGCTGCTGTCGGTGGCCGTACCCGGACATGACATCGGGGTGGCCGACGACCCCGCGCCCATCGACCAGGTCGCCGCCGACGTCGTCGCGGAGATCCTGGACCGGGTCAGCGGCCCGCTGATCCTCTACGGACACTGCGGTCCCGGTGGGGCTCTCGTGGTGGAGGTGGCGCGGCGGCTGGAGGCGGCCGGCCGCGACCTGGAGGCGGTGTATCTCGGCGCGGTCTTCCCCTTCGGCCGACCCGCCGGTGGGCTGCTCGGCCCGCTGCTGCGGCTGCGGCTGGCCGAACGGTTGCGCAGCGACCGGATCTACCGCACCTGGCTCCAGGCGCAGGGCACCAACATCGGGCAACTCGCGCCCGACGAGGTGCGGTTCCTGATCCGGGCGATGCGCCACGACGCCGAGGTGTCCGAGGAGTACTTCACCGAGCTGATGCGCCGGCGGGTGACCCCACTGCGCGCGCCGATCATCTCGGTGGTGGGGGAGCGGGACCGGGGCACCGAGTTCCACGAGGAGCGCTACCGCGAGTGGCACTTCCTCAGCGACCGCACCGCCCTGGCCGTGATCGACGAAGGCGGCCACTACTTCCTCAAGTACCGGGCCGCCGAACTGGCCGAGATCGTCACCGACGTGCACCGGCGCATCGACACCCCCACCCCGGCGGTCGCCGAGACCCCCACCGCCGCCCCCGAGCCGGCCTGGCAGCTCGCCGCCGTCTCCCACCGTGGTCCCGAACCGCCGTCGACCGGCCGGAGCAGGACGGACACCGCGCCCCCGCCGAGCATGCGACGCTTCGGCATGGTCGCCGCCGGGCAGATCACCTCCGGCCTGGGTACCGCGCTGACCACCTTCGCCGTACCACTGTGGATCTACACGCAGACCGCTTCACTGGCCCGGTTCGCGCTATTCGCCGTACTGGCGCTGCTGCCCGGCCTGCTCATCGCGCCGTTGGCCGGCGCGGTGATCGACCGGTTCAGCCGGCGGGCCGTCCTGCTGACGGCCTGCGCCGCCGCCGGCGGCGGCAACGCGGCGCTGGCCGTCCTGGTGCTCCTCGACCGGGTCGAGATCTGGCACTTCTACCCGTTCACCGCCTGGCTGTCGGTGGCGCTGGCCTTCCAACGCCTCGCCTTCGTCTCGGCGGTGCCGCAACTGGTGCCCAAACGGTTCCTCGGTCACGCCAACGGGCTGGCCCAGACCGCCGTCGGCCTCACCCAGTTCGTGGTGCCGCTGGCCGCCGTGGCCCTGCTCCAGGCCGTCGGACTGCGCGGCATCCTCCTCGTCGACGTGGCCTGCTACCTCTTCGCCATCACGGTGCTGGCGGTGGTGAAGTTCCCCCGCACCCTGGCCCTGCAACGCCGCGAGAGCATCGGCGCGGAGATCCTCGCCGGCCTGCGGTACGCGCTACGCCGCCGGGAGTTCCGGGCCATGCTGACCTTCTTCGCCGCCCTGAACCTCTTCCTCTTCCCGGTGCTGTTCCTGCTCTCCCCGCTGGTGCTCGGCTTCGCCAGCCTCGACGAGGTCGCACAGGTCGCCCTCACCGGCGGGATCGGCGCGGCCACCGGCGGCCTGGTGATGCTGGTCTGGGGCGGTCCCCGGCACCGCCGGATGCGCGCGGTGCTGCTGGGCACCCTCGGCATCGCGGCGGCCGCCATGCTGACCGGGCTACGCCCGAACCTGGCGCTGATCGCCGCCGGCGCCTTCGGCATGTACGTGTCCCTGGCCATCGTCAACGGCGTCTACGCCACGATCATCCAGACCAAGGTGCCGCCGCGCGTACACGGCCGGGTCTTCGCACTCAACCAGATGGTCGCGCAGTCCACCCTGCCGCTGGGCTGGGGTCTGATCGCCCCGGCCGCCGCCCGGATCGCCGAGCCGATGCTGCTCGCCGACGGCGTGCTGGCCGGCACGGTCGGCGTCGTCCTCGGGGTCGGCCCGGGACGCGGCCACGGCCTGCTCTACGTGCTGTTCGGGCTCTGCATCGCGATCACGGCACTGGTCTCGCTGATCACGCCGGTGCTGGCCCGCTTCGACGACCAGGTGCCCGACGCCCCGCCGGACGACCTGGTCGGCATCGAGGAACGCCAGGCCCGGGCCGCCGCCGTCACCCCCGTACCGGCCGTCCGGAAGGCGGCCTGAGATGCCCCCGACGACACCCGCACCCCGTACGGTGCCGGACCTGCTGGACTGGCGCGCCGACCTGCACCCGGAACAGGTGGCCGTCGAGGTGCACGGCGTGGCCACCCTGACCTTCGCCGACTGGGCCGGCGAGTCGAGTCGGTTCGCCGCCGCCCTGCGGGCCCGGGGACTGCGCCGAGGTGACCGGGTCGGCCTGCTCTTCGGTGCCCGCGACTGGACCCGCTTCGCCGTCGCGTACTGCGGGGTGCTGCGGGCCGGCGGGGTGGCCGTACCCCTGTCCGACCGGCTCGCCGCCGGACAACTCGACTACGCGCTGACCCACTGCGCGGCCACCGCCGTACTGCACGGCGACGACACCCCCGCCCCGCCCGTACCGGCCGGACTGCCGGTCTGGACCTGCGCCGACCTGCTCACCGAGGCGGCCTCCGAGCACCTCGACGCCGCCACGGCCCGCCCCGGTGACCTCGCCCAGATCCTCTACACCTCCGGCACCACCGGGCGGCCCAAGGGAGTGGCGGCCAGCCACGCCAACCTGACCGTCGGGGCACCGCAGCATCCCCGCCGGCTGGCCCTGGCCCACTCCCGACGGTTCCTGCACGCCTTCGCCATCGGCACCAACGCCGGGCAGACCATGCTGGTCAACGCGCTCACCGCCAAGGCCGGCGCGCTGACCCTGCCCCGCTTCACCCCACTGCGTTTCGCCCGGCTGGTCGAGGCCCCCGGCACCGGCACCGTCTTCGTGGTCCCGTCGATCGCCGTCGAACTGCTCGACTCCGGCGCGCTGCGCGGGCGGGACACCAGCGGCGTACAGCTGATCGGGTCCACCGCCGCGCCGCTGGCACCGGCGGTCGCCGCCCGGCTGGCCGAGGCCTTCCCGGCGGCGACAATCGTCAACTACTACACCTCCACCGAGGCCGCCCCGGCGCAGACCACGATGATCTACGACCCGGCGCGACGCGACGCCGTCGGCCGACCGGTCGGCGGGCAGCTGATGGTCGCCGACGTCGACGGCAACCCGCTGCCGGTCGGCACCACCGGCGACGTGTGGCTGCGCGCCCCCTTCACCCGCGCCTACTACCGCGACGAGGCCGCCAACCGGGCCACCTTCCGCGACGGGTGGGTGCGGATGGGCGACGTCGGCCGCCTCGACGCCGACGGCTACCTGTACCTCACCGATCGGCACCAGGACGTGATCAAGACCGGCGCGTTCAAGGTCTCCACCCTGGAGGTGGAAGCGGCACTGCACGAACACCCCCTGGTCGCCGAGGCCGCCGTGGTCGGGATACCGCACCCGGTGCTCGGCTCGGCGGTCGCCGCCGCCGTCGTGCTCCGCCCGCCGGCCGGCCCGGACGACCTCACCCTGCCCGTGGCACGCGGCTTCCTCGCCGACCGGCTCGCCGACTACCAGCTGCCCGCCCGCCTGCTGGTGCTCGACCGGCTGCCGCACAACGAGGGCGGCAAGGTGCTCAAACGGCAGCTCACCGACCTGTTCCAGACATGACCACCGCCAGCACGACCAGGGGAGCAGATGTGGGCACCGCCGAGGCGACGTACGCACAGCACGCGGTCTGGTTCACCGAGCAGGCCGGGTCCGCCGGCACGGCGTATCACATGGCGTTGGGCGTACGGTTCGGCGCCGAACTCGACACCCAGTCCCTCGTCGCGGCCTGCACGGGCGTGATCGCGCGGCATCCGATCCTGTCCGCCCGGATCACCGGCGACGACGACGGCATCCCGCGCCTGGCCCCGGCCGACACCCGCCCGCCGGTCGGCTTCGGCGACCTGACCGACGCCCGGATCGCCGAGGAGATCGCCCGTCCGTTCGACCTGCACACCGGACCGCTGGCCCGGTTCACCCTGCTCACCGGCGTCGAGGGTGAGTACCTGCTGCTGGTCACCGCACACCATGTGGTCTTCGACGGCACCTCCAAGGACATCCTCGCCCGGGACCTCGCTGGCGCGTACGCCGCCGCCCGCACGGACGCGCCCACCGACCCGCCGACCCGTGCCGACGACTACAGCGGCCTCGCCGCGGCCGAACAGCAGCGGATCGCCGCCGACCTGCCCGCCGCCCGCGACTACTGGGCCCGGCACTGGTCCGGCCCCGGTGACGTGGTCCTGCCCGGTCTGCGTCGGCTGCCCACCGCCGCCGAACCCGGTGCCGCCGTCGCGGCGGACCTGCCCGCCGACCTGGTCGACGGGGTCGACCGGCTGGCCGCAACGCTGGGCGTGACCCGCTTCGAGGTGCTCTTCGCGGCGCTGCACGCCCTGCTCGCCCGCTACGGCAACCAGGGCGTCCCAGTGGGGGTGGCGCTGTCCACCCGTACCGCCGAACAGGCCGACCTGGTCGGGCTCTTCGTCAACGAACTGCCGGTCGCCGCCGACGCCGCCACGGCGACCTTCCGCGACCACGCCCTCGCGCTACGGGCCCGGCTGCGGGAGGTGTACCGGCACCGGGCCGTGCCGCTGGCCCATGCCGTGCCCGGCCTGCGGCCGGCACCGGCGCTCACCCCGGTCAGCGTCGGCTACCGACGACGCGCCGCCGAGCCGGTCTTCCCCGGCGTGCCCAGCCAGGTGGAGTGGACCCTGTTCAGCGGCGCCGCCCGCAACGCGCTGCACGTGCAGATCGTCGACGCGCCCACCGGCATCACGGTGAGCCTTCAACACAGCCCCACCGCCATCGACACCGACGCGGTCCACCGCATCGGCGGACACCTGCACACCCTGCTCACCGCCGTGATCGCCGACCCGGACCGGCCGGTGGCGCGGCTGCCGCTGCTGCCCGACGACGAACTCGACCAGATCACCCGCGCCGGCACCGACACCACCCGCAGCTATCCGGTGGCGACCGTGCCGGACCTGTTCGCCGCCCGGGTCGCCGCGACCCCGGACGCCCCGGCCCTGGTCGACAGCGACCTGACGCTGAGCTACCGCCGACTCGACGAGGCCGCCCGGCGGCTCGCCGGGGCGTTGCGGCAGCGCGGCATCGGCCCCGCATCGCTGGTGGCGATGCCACTGGAACGGTCCTGGCAGGCGGTGGTGACCATGCTGGCGGTGCTGCGCTGCGGCGCCGCCTACCTGCCCATCGACCCGGCCCACCCGGCCGCCCGGCAGGAGGCCGTGCTGGCCGACGCCGCCCCGACCCTGGTGGTGACCGCCACCGGAACCACCTCGGACCGGCCCACCCTCACCCTGGACGACGTCGCCCTGCTCGACGGCCCGGTGCCGACGGACCCCGACGAGCGACCCGACGTCGACGCGCTGGCCTACGTGCTCTACACCTCCGGCTCCACCGGCCGTCCCAAGGGTGTGGCGATCCGCCACGGGTCCCTGGCGAACATGCTGTTCGGGGTCCGGGACCTGCTGGGCAGCGAGCCGACGCACCGTTGGCTGCACCTGACGTCGCTGTCGTTCGACATCTCCACGGTGGAGGTCTTCCTGCCCCTGATCACCGGCGGGCAGGTGGTGGTCGCCTCGACGGTCAGCGCCCTCGACGGCCGAGCCGTGCTGGCGTTGATCCGCGCCGCCGGCGTCACCCACGCCCAGGCCACCCCGTCCGGCTGGCGGGTGCTGCTGGAAGCCGGCCTCGGCGCCCCCGGCGACCCCACGCCACCGCTGGTCGCGGTCGCCGGCGGCGAAGCGCTGCCGGTCACCCTCGCCCGGGAGTTGCGGGCCCGCACCACCCGGCTGATCAACGGGTACGGCCCGACCGAAGCCACCGTGTACGCCACGATGGCCGACATCCCCGCCGACCCCGTCGACGTCACCATCGGCACTGCGCTGCCGAACGTGCGGGCGTACATCCTGGACACCGCCGGTCTGCCCGCGCCCATCGGCCTGCCCGGTGAGCTGCACCTGGCCGGTGCCGGGCTGGCCCTCGGCTACCTGGGGCGCGACGACCTGACCGCGCAACGGTTCGTACCCGACCCGTACGGTCCGGTCGGCGAGCGGATGTACCGCACCGGTGACCGGTGCCGGTGGCGGTCGGACGGGCACATCGAGTTCCTCGGCCGCACCGATCACCAGGTCAAGATCCGGGGCCATCGGATCGAACTGGGGGAGATCGACGCTCGGCTGCTCGACCATCCCGGGGTCGCCGAGGCGGTCACCGTACTCCGGCAGGACGCCGACGAGCCGCGCCTGGTCGCGTACCTGGTGCCCCGACCGGGCGGGGTGCCGGAGCCGGCCGACCTGCGTCACCATCTCGCGTCGAGCCTGCCGCAGGCGGCCCTGCCCAGCGACTACGTCATCCTCGACCGGCTGCCGCTGAACGCCAACGGCAAGGTGGACCGGGCCGCGCTGCCCGCCCCGACCGCCCGGCCGACTCCCGCTGCCGCCGGGGCGCTCGATGCCGCCCGGCCGGCCGATGCCGCCGTGCCGACCGCCGTTGCCGCCGCTGCGCTCGATGCGGCCGGGGCGGCCGGGGCGGCCGGGGCGGTCGACGCCGCTGGGCCGGTCGATGTGGCCGGGTCGCTTGACGACGATCCGTTGGTGGCGCAGCTGCGGCTGATCTGGCAGGAGGTGCTGCGGATCCCCGACATCGGCGTGCACGAGGACCTGTTCGACCTGGGTGGACACTCGCTGACCATCACCCGGATCAGCGGTCGCATCCAGCAACGGCTCGGCGTCGACGTACCGCTGGACGCCTTCTTCGACACCCCGACCATCGCCGAGATCGCCGACATCGTCCGACAGGTGAAGAAGGAGTCCTGAGACATGGATGACACTGAACTGCGCCAGCGGGTCGCGGCACTGGTGGGCGAGGCCACGGCGGGCGAGGTTGCGGCGGCCGACGTACTGGCCGGCGACTCCCTGATCGCCCTCGGCGTCGACTCGCTCGCCCTGCTGCGCCTGGTCGACGCGATCGAGCTGGAGTACGGCGTCGAGATCGACCTGAACGGTGGACCACCCCTGGATACCCTCGACGACCTGGTGGCCCTGCTGACCGCCACCCGCCCGTCGCCCGCCGCCGACCAGGCCTGACCGGCTGCCCGGGGTTGGGCGCCGCCGTATCGCCGATATGGCGGCATCAGCTGGGGCGGGATACCGCCATTGCGGCGTAACGGCGATCTCCGGCCGGAGGTCGATGACCGTCTCGGTCGGCGGCAGGTGCGCTAATCTCCCAGCCAGATGGTCGTCGATGCGAGGAGCGTGATGTCCCCCAAGACCGGAAGGCCCTCCTACCTGCTCGATCCGCCCGCCCGCAAGGCCTCTGCCCGGACCCGCCTGGTCGCCGGCATCGCCGCGGCGGCGCTGGCCACCGGCCTGCTCGGCGGGCTGATCGGCTACTCCGTGGGACGGCCGAGCGAGACCGAGGCGAGCATCGCGCGGCTGCAGAAGGCCGACGCCGAGCGCGACGCGCAGCAGATCATCGAGCTCACCGACCTGGCCCACCGGACCGGAGACGAGCTGTCACCCATCCTCACGGCCATCCGGCAGGCGTCGGACGCCGGCCGACCGCCCGAGGCGGCGCAGGTCGGCCAGTGGCAGCAGACCATGCGGCAGCTGACCGAGCGGTTCGCCGACCCGCCGTCGGGTACGACCGCCACCAACGTCGCCCGTGGCGGGCTGCGCAGCGCGGTGGAACAGGCCGCCATCGCTGTCGACACGCTCGCCCTGGCCGCTGCCGCGGACGCGGCCGACGAACGGCTGGCGCTGGCCGCGCGGCAGGCGGCCGTCGCCGTGACCACCTGGTCGGTGGCCGCCACCCAACTCGACCAGATCAACATCGACGCCGGGCAGGGCCACCGACACGTACACCTGGACACCGGCGGCGCGGACGGCGCACTGACGCCCGACGGCGCGGCCGAGGGCCACGGCGGCTGATCCACCGTCGGCCCACTTCCGGGTTGCGGCGGCCGTGGGTGCCGCGGTCCGCAGCCCTGCCGCAGCCCCACACCCGGATCCCCCGCCGGTATCGGTCCGGCGGGGGATCCGGGCGGCCTGACTCTGGCAGTTGGCTTCTTCGCGGGCCGGGCCGGCGGAACGACCGCTCCGGCTCGGCCGGGTAGTGGGGCGGTTGGTCACCCCCCGCAGCAGTTGCCCCCGGCGGAGACGGTGACCAGACCGAGTTCGGCGCGCGGCAGGTCCACGCTTGGGGTGGCGGAGCAGACGCCGGTCTCGGGCAGGTCGAGCTGCACGTCACGGGCGGCGACCCAGTCCCCGGCGAGCGCCGCGGCGATGGAGCGGACCTGCTCGTAGCCGGTGGCCATCAGGAAGGTCGGGGCGCGACCGTAGGACTTCATGCCGACGGCGAAGTAGCCGGGTTCGGGTTGGGTGAGTTCGTCGACGCCGTGCGGGCGGACGGTGCCACAGGAATGGTCGTTCGGGTCGATCAGTGGGGCGAGGGCCCGGGTGCAGCCCAGCACGGGATCGAGGTCGAGGCGCAGTTCGGTGGCGATGCGGTGGTCGGGTCGGAAGCCGGTGGCGGCGATGATCCGGTCGGCGGTCACCGTACGCCCGTCGGCGGCGGTCAACTGGATGTGCCCGTCGACGGCGGTGACGGCGTGCACCGCGAAGCCGGTGACCAACCGGACCCGACCGGAGTCGACGAGCAGTTTGACTCCGGTGCCCAGCGCCCCCCGGCCGGGGAGCGCGTCGGCGTCCCCGCCGCCGATCGCCCGGTCGATGGAACCGCTCCGGGTGGCCCAGGTGACGGTCGTGCCGGGTTCCTGTGCCGCCAGTTCGGCGAGCGCGAGCAGGGTGTTCGCGGCGGAGTGTCCCGCGCCGACGACGACGATGTGCCGGCCGGCGTACCGGTCACGGTCGACGCCGAGCACGTCGGGCAGCGCCGGGTCGACGAACGTCCTGGTCTGCGGGTCGGTCTCGCCGTGCGCGGGCAGTCCGTTGGCGCCGAGCACGTTCGGGGTGCGCCAGGTGCCGGAGGCGTCGACGACTGCGGCGGCGAGGACGTCCTCGCCGGTGTCCAGGCGTACGACGAACGGCGCCTGCTCTCGGCCGGCGGTCCGGACCCGGTCGACGCCGACCCGGCCGATCGCCACGACCGGGGCATCGTAGCGGACGTGCGGGACGATCTGCGGCAGCGTCGCCAGCGGCCGCAGGTAGGCCTCGACCAGCTCCGCGCCGGTGGGCAGCAGATCGGGGTCGGGGCCGACCCAGCCGGCGGCTTCCAGCAGCCGCCGGGCGGCGTGGTCGACGTTGTACCGCCACGGCGAGAACAGCTGCACATGGCCCCACTCGGCCACGGCCGCTCCGGCCGAGGGCCCGGCTTCCAACACGGTGAAGGACAGCCCTCGCTCGTGCAGGTGGGCCGCCGCGGCCAACCCCACCGGCCCCGCGCCGATCACCACGACCGGGTACGGCCCGTCGACCCGCCCGGCCATCGCAGTCGTCGCGCTCACATCAGGTGTGACTGATGTGTCGCCCGGAGCGCAGCAGCCCGCGTCCGCCGCGGCGTTCTCGTCCGGGCCGCAGCCGGTGTCGGCCTGTCCGGCGTTCGTATCGGTACCGCAGCATGCTGCGGTGGCCTGCTCCTCGCTCATGATCACGACTTCCTCTGCTTGTTGACGTGGGCGGACGCGCATCGCCGGGCGTCGCGTCCGGCGACCGGGTGATCCGTTCGACGGCCGTGGCAGTGCCCCGGATTCCGGCGCATCAGCGGTAATCGATCAGTTGCTCGAAACCTGTCGAACCGGTGCCCCAACCTTGCATCCTGGCTAGACGACTGTCAAGCTAGACGCATGTCGGTCCTTCCCGTACTGGACGCCGCGGCGGGCTGCTGCCCGCCGCTGGCCGTGCAGCCGCTCACGCCACCGGTCGCCGGCGAACTGGCGCCGCTGTTCAAGGCCCTCGGTGACCCGGTCAGACTGCGGTTGTTGTCGCTGATCGCCTCCAGCACCGAGGTGTGCGTCTGCGAGCTGACCGAGGCCTTCGACGTCACCGGCGCGACCATCTCGCATCATCTGCGGGTGTTGCGCGAGTCCGGCCTGGTCGACAGTGAACGCCGAGGCACCTGGGTCTACTACTGGGTCCGCCGGGAGGCCCTTGACCTGCTCGGCAACCTGCTGACCGGCAGCACCGACACGCCGAGCCGGGTCGCACCGGTGCAGGTGCGACCCGAAACGGATCAGCAGCCGCTGATATCAGCCAATCCTGATGTGGTGCGGCTGTTGGCGGATCCGCTGCGGGCGCGGATCGTGCAGATCCTCGCCGACGGCCCGGCGACCACGTCGCACCTGGTCGTAAACACCGCAGCGAAGCAGCCCAACGTGTCCGGACACCTCAAGCTGCTGCGCGAGGCCGGCGTGGTGACCGCCGAGCCACGCGGACGCTTCACCTACTACCGACTTGTCCCGGACGTCCTGCAGGGTGCGGCGCTGCACCTGGCCGACCTCGCCGCGCAGGCCCGGACCCACTCCGAGAACTTCCGGACCTGCTGACGTGACGACCACCCCGGCCGGCGCGACACCGCCGGCAGTCGTCGCGCGGCTGTCGCGCCTCGACCGCTTCCTCCCGCTGTGGATCGGTCTGGCCATGGCCGTCGGCCTGCTGCTGGGCCGACTCGTCCCCGGTCTGAACACCGCCCTGGACGCGGTCACGATCGGCGGGATCTCCCTGCCGATCGCCCTCGGTCTGCTCATCATGATGTACCCGGTGCTGGCCAGGGTCCGCTACGACCGGCTCGACTCGGTCACCGGCGACCGCCGGCTGCTGCTCTCCTCGTTGCTGCTCAACTGGGTCCTCGGCCCGGCTCTCATGTTCGCCCTCGCCTGGATCTTCCTCGCCGAGCACGCCGAGTACCGCACCGGCCTGATCATCGTCGGTCTCGCCCGCTGCATCGCCATGGTCATCATCTGGAACGACCTGGCCTGCGGCGACCGCGAAGCCGCCGCCGTCCTCGTCGCCCTCAACTCGGTGTTCCAGGTCCTCGCGTTCGGCCTGCTCGGCTGGTTCTACCTGTCCGTGCTGCCGAGTTGGCTCAACCTCAGCGACGCGCAGTTGCAGGTCTCCGGCTGGGACATCGCGGTCAACGTGCTGATCTTCCTCGGCATCCCGCTGCTCGCCGGCTACCTCACCCGGCGTCTCGGCGAACGCGCGAAGGGCCGCACCTGGTACGAAAGCCGCTTCCTGCCGAAGATCGGCCCGGTCGCCCTCTACGGGCTGCTGTTCACCATCGTCATCCTGTTCGCGCTCCAGGGCGACGCCATCACCTCGCAGCCCTGGGATGTCGTACTGATCGCGGTGCCGCTGCTGGTGTACTTCGCGGTCATGTGGGCCGGCGCGTACGCCCTCGGCCGGGCCATCGGCCTGACCTACGCGCGCACCACCACCCTCGCGTTCACCGCCGCCGGGAACAACTTCGAGCTGGCCATCGCGGTGGCCGTCGGCACGTTCGGCGTCACCAGCGGCCAGGCGCTGGCCGGCGTCGTCGGCCCGCTCATCGAGGTTCCGGTGCTGGTCGCCCTGGTCTACGTCAGCCTCGCCCTGCGCCGACGCCTGTTCCCGGCCGAGATCACGACCACCGCGCGGCACGATCCTGCACCGGATGTTGTCCGATCCGGCATGCCTCGCCGGCGATGATTTGGCCGTGCCAGGGCCTCGGCACCCCGAACCGACCCCACCGAGCGAGAAGGAACAGCTCCGTGTCCGACGACAAGCCCAGCGTCCTGTTCGTCTGCGTGCACAACGCCGGCCGCTCCCAGATGGCCGCCGGCTGGCTGCGTCACCTCGCCGGTGACACCGTCGAGGTCCGCTCCGCCGGGTCCGCCCCGGCCGAGACCATCAACCCCGCCGCCGTCGAGGCCATGCGCGAGGTCGGCATCGACATCACCGACCAGACGCCCCGGCTCCTGGCGTACGACACCGTCGAAGCCTCCGACGTCGTCATCACCATGGGCTGCGGTGACATCTGCCCCGCCTTCCCCGGCAAGCGTTACGAGGACTGGCAGCTCGACGACCCGGCCGGCAAGGGCGTCGAGGCCGTACGCCCCATCCGCGACGCGATCAGAACCCGCGTCGAGACACTGCTCGCCGACCTCCTGCCGACGACTCCCTGAAGCCCGGCACGGCTCACGGCTGGTGCCGGCACCGGGACACCGCTTGGTTCACAGGTGGTCCCGGCACCGGGGCGCGGCGCTGCTCCGGTGCCGGGAACGTACCGGTCGGTCAGCTTGTCGTGCAGCGCAGGCTCGGCGCGGTGTTCGTGCCGGCGAATGTGCCGAGGAAGCCGAACGTGGTGCTGGCGCCCGCGGCCAGGGTGCCGTTGTAGCTGACGTTGCGGGCGGTGACCGCCGACCCCTGGCTGGTGACGGTCGCGTTCCACGCCTGGCTGATCGTCTGCCCGTTGGCGAAGGTCCAGGTCACCGTCCAGTTGCCGATCGCGGCCGGGCCGGCGGTGACCCGTACCTCGGCCTGGAAGCCACCGGTCCACTGGTTGGTCACCGCGTACGTCGCTGTGCAGGCGTCACCGCCCGGCGGCGGGGTGGTCGGGCCCGGCGGTGGGGTGGTGGGCCCGGGGGTCGGGGTGGTCGGTGGGGGAGTGGTGGTGGGGCCACCCCAACCGGCGGTCGAGTCCAGCCAGGCGGCGCGGCGCAGCATCCAGTCCCGCAGGTACTGCACCTGTCCCTGCCAGGTGGGTGCGGTCGGGGTGATGAACGGGCCGATCATCCGGGTGCTCAGGTTGGGCCAGCGTTGGAAGTTGCGCTGCGCCGCGTTGGTCAGCGGCGCGCTGAGCGCGTTGAGGCGGGACTGCAACGCCGCGTCGGACAGCGGGCCGCGGCGCAGCGTCTGCCAGCGCAGCCGGACCTGGTTGACGAAGGCCGGATCGCGCAGCAGTTGCGTGAACCAGTCGTTGGCCAGCGGCTGCCGGCCCTGCTGATGCTGCCAGCCGGAGGTCTGGTCGTTGGCGAAGTAGCCACCCACCCCGAAGCTGAGGTCGTAGTCCCACAGCGGCCCGGCGAAGATCTTGGTGTCCCGGTCCTTGTAGAAGTACGCGCTGCGGACGTAGGAGTCCATCTCCCGGCTCAACTCGTTGACGATGAGCTGGTCGATGAAGGAGTCCACGTCGATGTACGCGCGATAACCGGTCGTCGGGTCGGCGAAGTTCGGTGCCCGCAGCACGTTGTGGAACTCCTGGATGTGGTTGCGCAGCCAGTCCCGCTGCTCCGGTTGCAGCGGGGACGGGTCGGCGACCTCCAGGTAGTTCCAGCAGGTGGCGGCGGGACCGGTGCACGGCAGGGTCGGCTCCTCGGCGGCCATCCACTCGAACTTGAAGATGTAGCCGCCGGTGATCCTCGGCAGTGTCCGGTCGTCGGCGCGCAACTGCTTGAGGTCGAGCCGGTTCTTCGAGTTCTTGATCGTCTCGACGATCATGTAGACGCCCATGTAGTCGTCGGCGCCGACCGGCCCGGCGTCGGTGTTGAGGTAGAACTCCGCGAAGGCGTACCGGGGGGCGGGCAGGCCCATCTCCCGACCCAGGTCGTAGACGAACGCCTCCCGGATCAGCGCCTTATCGGTGAACGGGCCGCGCAGCACCCAGTCCGAGTCGGCGGGCATGCCCAGCACCGGATAATCGGCGTCATCGTCGTCGTTGTCCCAGAACTCGATCCGGTACGGCGTCTTGTCGAAGCTCGACGACGACTGCCCGCGCAGCCGGAACCCGGCGCGGGTCGCCACGGTGGGCGCGGCGGCCAGCGAGGTGCTGCCCCCACCGGGCTCGAAGATCATGGTGGCGGCGTCGAAGTAGTCCCGCTGGGGACGCCCGGCCCCGTACGAGTCGATCAGGATCACCGGCAGGTCGTGGGCGGTGGTGGTGTTGCGGGCGACGTACATGGCGGTGCCGGGCGCGCCGGTGGCGGTCTGCCCGACGAAGGACTGGGCGCGCAGTTGGGTGGTCCGGGTCAACCGCAGCGGCGTGCCGGAGTACACCGACGACGCGGCGGTGGGCAGCCGACCGTCGGTGGTGTAGCGGATCTGCGCGCCGCCGACGGTGGTGCCCAGCGACACCGTGACCTCGCCGGCGAAGGTGCCGCTGGGTACGGAGAAGGTGATGTCACCCACCAGCTCGTCGGCGGCGGTGGCCGCGACGGTGTCGGCCGTGGACCGGGCGGTCGCGGAACGGTCGCTGATGCCGGCGGTGGCGGGTTCGGCGCCGGCCGGTGGCGGTGCCGGCACGAGGAGTCCGGCGACCAGCACGGCGGCGGCGACGACGCCGATGGCTCGCACCGGGGTGGCCACGATGCGTGTGCTGCGGAGTGTCAGACGCACGATGCCTCCTGCTCTGATCGAGGGGTGGTGATGAACGGTGCCGTGCCCGCCGGCGGTGCGTTGTCCCGGAAGTGGCGGCGCAGCGTCCGTCGCCACGGTGAATCCGGCAGGTCCGGGCGCAGGGCGGCCAGCCCGGTGGCGTACTTGGAGATGCGCACGGGTCGCCTGCCCTGCTGCCACAGCAGTCGATCGACTGGTGAGGCGGCCCGGCTGGTCTTGGTCTCGACCACGGCGAGGTCGGGCAGCCGCAGCGTCCGGTCGCCGTCCTGCCAGGTCAGTTCGGTGTCGACGGTGACCCGGCTGGCGGTGGCGGGCAGCAGCAGGGTCACCCGCCGGTAGGTGGTCACCAACACCGGCGCCAGCGCGCTGTCGGTGGGCGCACAGACCGCCTCGCGCTCCAGGACCTCCTGTACGAAGGCACGACCGGGATGCACGGTGGCACGGTCCTGTGGCCGGTAGGGCAACCGGTGCTTGGTGATGCTGCCCCGCGCTCCACTGAGCTTGACTTCCAGCCAGCACTGCGCCGAGTCCAGATAGCTGCGGGTGCGGACCTTGAAGCGTCTGCGCCGCCGGTAGGCCGCGCAGTGGTAGCTGGCCAGCCGCGGGGTGTCGAAGTACACCGACTCGTAGCGGAACGCGCGGGCGCCGTCGATGTCCAACACCCGGGCGTACGCGGACAGCTGTGCCAGCAAGGGCGGCAGCTCGTCGAGGGGTACGACGTACTTGCGGTCGACGCGGGTCTGCAGGGCGGCCTGGTCGATGAGTTCGGTCAATCCGACCGGCGCGAGTCCCGCCACGGACGAGGTGATCGGGGTCATCGACCCGCTCCCGCCTGCGCCGGCCTACCGGCCGCGACCGGAGCGCCACCCCGGCCCCGCACCGAGTACCGCACGTCGACCAGGGTGGTCTCGTTGACCAGGTCGAGTCGCTGCACGGTGGCGGTGTGCACCCGGGCGCCGAGCAGCTGCTCCAGCTGGGCGACGAGCGTGACCTGGTCGGTGACGGCGGAGTCGAGCACGATGATCTGGTGCCGGTAGTGGCGCAGCAGCCGGGGATGGTCGCCGAGGAACATCACCACGAGGATGAGACCCATGAGTCCGCCGCTGAGCCAGACCGAGGTGGTGCTCAGCGCGCCGAGGATGCCCAGGGCCAGCGCGGAGAAGTAGTAGGCCACCTCGTGCTGGTCGAGCTCCGTCGACCGCAGCCGGATGATCGACAGTACGCCGAACAGCGCCAACCCCAACCCGAGTCCCGCACCGACATTGCTGGCGCTCAGCGCGCTGGCGACGGCGAGGACACCGACGTTGACGCCCAGATAGGCGACCACGAGATCGCGGCGACGGTGGCGCGGAAAGTAGAGCCCGAAGACGAGCAGCACCACCGCGCAGATGTCGATTGCGAACAGGACGAGCTGCGGCATCTCGTTCGTTCCTCCTGGGTCGCCGCCGCGCCGGCCGGGCGCCGTTCACGCGGTCCCGCGACCCGTGGACGAGCAGCCGAACGCAGCCGAAACTTCCGGTAAACTTGCGGGAAACTTGCGAGAATAGTAGCCATTGCATTGAGCAGGGTCAATCACTGTTCCACTCGCGTACGCCGAATGCGTCGCGCCGCATCGGTGTGCCCACTGCCAGGGACAACGCTTCCGTCCATTGCGGGTTACGGATGATCTCGCGGCCTGTGGATCAGCTGCCGTACGCATCGGAGAGATCCGGTTCCGAAATTTTACCGAAACATATTGACATCTATCGTTCCCTGGACGGAAACTCGCCAGACATGCATCGATGTACACCGATCAAAGCTGCCGCGTGACTCCGCCTTCTAAGGAGACCTTCGGTGATCAAGCGCACGGGTCGCCCCGCGTTCCAGTGGACGGTCGCCCTGGTGGCGGCGCTGGTGGTCGCGGCATCGGTGACGGTGACGGCACACCATCGGATCGCCCAAGCCGCGGGCAGCGAGGTCCTGGTGGCCGCGTCCGTGGAGGACGAGGGTGCCGACTGTCCCGTGACCAACCCCGGTCAGCTGACCGCGAACCCGAGACTGCCCGATCCGTTCCGCCGGATCGACAACACCCGGATCTCCACGAAATCGGACTGGCGCTGCCTGCGCGCGCAAACCAAATGGTTGGCGCAGCGGTACGTCTACGGCGAAAAGCCGGGCAGACCGCAGACAGTGTCGGGCACGGTCACGAACACCAGCATCACCGTGAACGTCACCGACAACGGCCGCAGCGCCAGTTTCTCCGCGAGCGTGCAACTGCCCAGCGGCACCGGGCCGTTCCCGGCCGTCGTCGTCCTGGGTGGACTCGGCGTCGACACGGCCACCATCAGGGCAGCCGGCGCCGCCGTCATCAACTACGACCCGCTCGTCGTGGGACGGGAGGGCACGCCGCGCAACAACAAGCAGGGAGCCTTCTACAGCATCTACGGCTCCTCCGGTGGCACCGGGCTGCTCGCCGCCTGGGCCTGGGGAGTGAGCCGGATCATCGACGTTCTCGAACAGTCGCGGGGCATCCTCCGCGCGGACGCGACGGGCGTCACCGGCTGTTCCCGGTACGGCAAGGGCGCCCTCGTCACCGGCGCGCTCGACCAGCGCATCGCGCTGACCATGCCGATCGAGTCGGGCTCCGCCGGTACTCCGATCTTCCGCGGCATCCCCGGTGAATCGGGCGCGCAGCCGTTGAGCAGCGCGTACGGCGAACAGCCCTGGCTCGGTGACGCCTTCGGCTCGTTCACCGGCAACCCCGCTAACCTGCCGGTGGACACCCATCAGACGCTGGCCCTGGTGGCACCGCGCGGACTGTTCATCATGGACAACCCGCACATCGACTGGCTGGCCGCCCGCTCCAGCAGCGTGGCCGCCCTGGGTGGCGCCGAGGTCTACCGGGCGCTCGGCGCGGCGGACAACATCACCTACTGGTCCGACGTACAGGACGGCACGCACTGTGCCAGCAGGTCCGAGTGGCGGGCCCCGCTGACACAGCACATCCAGAAGTTCCTGCACAAGACGGGCAGCAGTACCGGAGCGTTCCGGATCTCCAGCCGCAAGGCCGGCAACCTCGCCGAATGGCGGGACTGGCAGACCCCCACCCTCGCCGACGGCCCGACGACCCCGCCTCCGGCCACCACGCCGCCTCCGGCCACCACGCCGCCTCCGGCCACCACGCCGCCTCCGGCTGGTGGGGGTTGCACGGCGACGGCGTCGATCAACCAGTGGAACGGTGGCTTCGTCGCCACGGTACGGGTCACCGCCGGCTCCGCGTCGCTCAACGGCTGGACGGTGACGGTACCGTTGCCGCCCGGTGCCAGCGTCACGAACGCCTGGAACGCCACGCCCAGCGGCAGCAGCGGCACCGTCGTCTTCACAAACGTCGGCTACAACGGATCGGTCGCCGCGGGCCAGTCGACGGAGTTCGGCTTCCAGGGCTCCGGCACGGGTACCGGACTGTCCCCGACCTGCACCGCTCGGTAGTTTCCGGTTCCCCGCGCTCCTGCGCCACCTGGGTGCGAAGCGGCAGTCTTCGCACCCAGGATGAGGATGAGACTTCCGGAAAACTTCCGGAAGTCATTGACGTCCGTGAAACCGCATGGACATACTTCCGGCCAGCAAGGCCGATGCGATCCCTTTGTCAGGGAATCGCGGGCATCGTCCCTATCCCGCGAGTCCGGATTCATGCTGCCCGCACTCGGGCCACCGGACCCGGAAGGAGCATCAGATGAGCAAGGAATCCCGAGCACCCGGACGGCCGAGACGGCTGCGGGCGGCCCTGGCGCTGACTGCCGTGGGCCTGATGGCAGCGGCCGGCGCGGTGGTGCTGCCCGGCAACGCCAGCGCCGCCGAGACCACCCTCGGTGCCGCGGCAGCGCAGAGCGGACGCTATTTCGGCACCGCCGTCGCGGTGAACCGGCTCAACGACTCGGCGTACACGAACATCCTGAACCGCGAGTTCAACCAGGTCACCGCCGAGAACGAAATGAAGATCGACGCGCTCCAGCCGAACCAGGGGCAGTTCAACTGGGCCAACGGTGACCGGCTCGTCCAGCACGCCCGCAGCCGCAACATGCAGGTCCGGGGCCACACCCTGGCCTGGCACTCGCAGCAGCCGAGCTGGATGCAGAACATGTCCGGCCAACAGCTGCGCAACGCCATGCTCAACCACGTGACCCAGGTCGCCACCCACTACCGCGGCCAGATCGCCTGGTGGGACGTGGTGAACGAGGCGTTCGAGGACGGATCGAGCGGCGCCCGCCGCAACTCCAACCTGGAGCGCACCGGCAGCGACTGGATCGAGGCGGCCTTCCGCGCCGCGCGCGCCGCCGACCCGAACGCGCAGCTGTGTTACAACGACTACAACATCGACAACTGGAACGACGCCAAGACCCAGGCCGTCTACCGGATGGTGCGCGACTTCAAGCAGCGCGGTGTCCCGATCGACTGCGTCGGTCTCCAGTCGCACTTCACCGGCGGCTCGAACTACCCGAGCAACTACCGCACCACGCTGTCCAGCTTCGCCGCCCTCGGCGTCGACGTGCACATCACCGAGCTGGACATCCGCAACGCGCCGAGCGACGCGTACCGCAACACGGTCAACGACTGCCTCGCCGTCCCGCGCTGCAAGGGCATCACCGTCTGGGGCATCCGTGACTCCGACTCGTGGCGCTCCAACGAGAGCCCGCTGCTGTTCGACGGTGGCGGCAACAAGAAGGCCGCCTACAACGCCGTGCTCAACGCGCTGAACAGCGCCGCGCCCGGCGGCGGCGACCCGACCACCCCGCCGCCCGGCACCACCCCGCCGCCCACCAACCCCGGCGGCTGCACCGCGTCGATGACGCCCGGTCAGGTCTGGGGCGACCGCTACAACACCTCGGTGACCGTCAGCGGCGCCAGCACCTGGTCGGTGGTCGTCAACATCACCCCGCCGCAGCGCATCTCCGCCACCTGGAGCGGCAACCCCACCTGGGACGGCAGCGGCAACGTGATGACGATGCGCTCCAACGGCAGCGGCAACACGTTCGGCTTCACCACCATGATGAACGGCAACTCCTCGGCCCGACCGCAGATCGTGTCCTGCACCGCCGGCTGATTCACACCACCACCGGCCGTCGGCCGTGCGGGTTCTCCCGCACGGCCGACGGCTCGTCGCGTGCTCGTCGCCGTTTCGGCGATCCGGCGCTCTCCCGCCCGACCGGACACCGCCATCCCGCCGAAACACGCACCGGTCCACGGCACATGGCAGGCTGACAGCCATGGACAGGGAGCAGGTGACCGGCTGGATCGCGGCCTACGAGCGGGCCTGGCGTACGCCGGGGACGGAAGCGCTCACCGCGATCTTCACCGAGCAGGCGAGCTACCGGCAGGGGCCGTACCGGGAACCGGTCGTCGGTCTGCCGGCGATAGCCCGGATGTGGGAGGCCGAGCGGGACGGTCCGGACGAGGCGTTCGAGATGACCAGCGAGGTGGTCGCGGTCGAGGGCGACACCGCGGTGGCGCGGTTGGAGGTCCGCTACGGCGCCCCCGTCGACCAGGAGTACCGCGATCTGTGGATCATGCGGTTCGCCGCGGACGGGCGATGCGCATCCTTCGAGGAATGGCCCTTCTGGCCGCCGCAGCCGACCGCCATCCACCCCACCGAAAGCTGACGCGACACCGCCGCCCACGATCGTCACCCGCCGGGCAGGAACGCGGCCTCGGCGGGCACGCCGCCCTGCGCCGCGGGCGTCCGTCCGGCACACCGGAGGCGGACGCCCGCGAGCAGGGAGCGGGTCAGGAGCGGGCGCTCGGGTGGTAGTCGAACCAGTCGAAGGCCGCGCTGCCCTCGGTGACGTAGAGGCCGAACACCCGGCCGGTGAAACCGGCGGCGACCTCGGTGGACAGGTACCGCCCGTCGAGTTCGGCGAGGACCACCGGCCCGCCGTCGGTCAGCACCTCGAAGCTGACCGTGTCGCAGGCGGCGGGACGTACGCCGAAGGGGGTGCCGGGGGCCGCCACCTGGTCGGCGACGGTCACCGTCGGCGGCAGCAGATCGTCGGTACGGGTGGCGATGGTCAGGGTGACCGGGCCGGCCGGCACCGACAGCTCGCCGAAGACCTGCCGGAACGGCCCGACGCGGCCGATCACCTGCACCAGCCCGTCGGCGACCTCGATGCCGTAGTGGTGCGCCTCGTCGATGCGCAACGTCAGCCCGGCCCGACCCGCGCCGGGATCGACGTGCACGCTGGCCCGGCAGTCGTGGTGCTGCTGCCGGCGGGCGACCAGGGTGGCGCCGGAGCGGTCCAGGGTCGTACCGGCCGCGTGCAGGGTGAGCCAGCCCGGCCGCTCGGTCAACGACCAGCTGTCCTTCGGCCGCTCCCGGAGCGAGATCCACTCCGGCGCGAGCGCGTCGGTGGCGTCGAAGTCGTCCCGGTACGCCCCCGAGTCGCGGGGCGCGGCCAGGGCGGGCGGGCTGCCGGCCGGCGCGGCCATCGTCTCCTCGACCGGATCCACCACCGGCCAGCCGTCCACCCAGCGCACCGGCACCAGGAACGTCTCCCGGCCGAGCACGTGGTACGGCGGCCACTGGCCCTTGGCCCGGATGCCCAGCAGCACCATCCACCAGCTGCCGTCGGTGGCCTGCACCAGGTCGGCGTGGCCGGTGGCCTGCACCAGCCGATCGGTGCTGCGGTGGGTCAGGAACGGGTTGACCGGGCCGGGCTCGAACGGGCCCCGGATGCTGCGCGACCGGGCGATCGAGACGGCGTGCCCGGTGTGCGTACCGCCCTCGGAGACCAGCAGGTACCACCAGTCGCCGATCCGATACAGGTGCGGGGCCTCCGGGTACTGCCCGCCGGTGCCCGACCACATCGGCACCGGCCCCTCCAGCACCGTGCCGGTCTCCGGATCGATCCGGTACGACTCGACCCCCGACACGGTCAACCAGCAGTCCCCGTTGTCGTCCCAGGTCAGCGACGGGTCGATGTGCGGCACGTCGAGGTGGACCGGCTCCGACCACGGGCCGGCCGGGTCGGTGGCGGTGACCAGCAGGTGGCGGCCGGTGGTGACGTTTGTGGTGACCATGTAGAAGCGGCCGTCGTGGTGCCGGATGGTCGGGGCGTAGATGCCGGCGGAGGCGTGCGTGTCCGGCGGCAGTTCGAGTTGGCTCGGACGGTCGAGCACGTTGCCGATCTGCCGCCAGTTCACCAGGTCCCGGCTGTGGAAGATCGGTACGCCGGGGAAGTACTCGAAGCTGGAACAGACCAGGTAGTAGTCCTCGCCCACCCGGCACACGCTGGGATCGGGGTGGAAGCCGGGCACGACGGGGTTGCCGAAGGTGGCGGAATCGGTCATGTGCACCGATGCTAGGCGGCGCGGTGGCCCGCGCGTACCCCTGGTGTTCAGGGGGTGGGTGGGGTGACCGCGATGATCAGGTGGGCCGGTTCGTCGCTGGCGTTGCGGTAGAGGTGGGCCAGCCGGGAGTCGAAGGTGACCGCCTCGCCGGCGGCCAGGACGTGCTTCTCGCCGCCGATCTCGGCGACGACCTCGCCGGTGATGACGATGGCGCATTCGGTCGACGGATGGGCCCACGGTTCGGCCGAACTGGCGTCGCCGGGCGCGAGGTGGGCCTGCAACACCTCCAGGTCGCCCCGTCCGGGGGTGAGTCGTTCGTAGGTGATCTGGCCGGGGGGAGCGGTCAGTCGGCTGCGGTTGCCGGCGCGGCTGAGGTGCACCGCGGGCGCCTCGGGCTCGGAGAACAGTTCGGCGATCGAGGTGTCGAAGACCTGGGCCAGTTTGCGCAGCGTGGACAGGCTCGGATCGGTCGCGCCGTTCTCGATCTGGCTGAGCAGCGCGGGGGACACGTCGGCGGCCGTGGCGAGTTGGCGCAGCGTCATGGAGTGCTGCTGCCGAAGATCGCGGAGTCGATCACCGAGCATCTAAACCTCGATCCGATAACAGTGTGGCTGAAATTGTTTGACCAAGCTACACGGCCCTGTTTAGGGTGGTCAAACAACTCGTGGCGTTGTTTGGTACTGGTAGACACGTCGCGTCCAGGCACGAACCGGACGAACGTAAGTCCGGCTACATCCAACCCTGAAATGCCGCCCCTGAAAACCCGAGACACCACGACCGGAGACACCGGCGTTCACGTCCCAGGTCGTCGACAACCTGCGGCCCACGCGGAAGCGGACCGCGCCATACGAAGGTAGGAACAGCATGTCGGTGTCCCCCCGCCGGCTTCGCGTCGGAGCATCCGCTCTGACGGCGCTGGCCATCATCTCCACCGCCGCCTGCACGGCCGGCGGTGGCGGCGGAAACGCGAGCGGTGGCAGCGGCGCCACCACGCTCACCGTCAACACCTCGTTCGTGCTCAAGACCCTCGACCCCGGCCGCGTCTACGAGGCGACCGGCCTGACCGCGGTGCACGCCCTCTACGACACCCTGCTCACCTTCGAGGGCTCGGACGTGAGCAAGCCGGTCCCCGCGCTGGCCGAGTCGTACGAGGTCTCCCCGGACGCCAAGACCTTCACCTTCAAGCTGCGGCAGGGTGTGAAGTTCTCCGACGGCAGCCCGCTCACCGCCGACGACGTGGTGTTCTCGCTCAACCGGCTGAAGAACATCAAGGCCAGCCCAGCGGTCACCGTCAGCGAGCTGAGCGTCAGCAAGACCGACGACAGCACCGTCGTGGTCACCTCGGCGACGGCCAACCCCAACGTCCCGGTGGTGCTCTCCATGCCCTCCACCGCCGTGATCAACGCCAAGGTCGCCCAGGAGAACGGCGCCAAGGACGGCCAGGACGCCGCCCAGGGCGACACCGCCCAGCAGTACCTCGACACCAACTCCATCGGCAGCGGCCCGTACGTGCTCAAGTCGTACGAGCCGGAGTCCCAGGTGGTGCTGGAGGCCAACCCCGACTACTGGGGTGACAAGCCGAAGTTCGACCGGGTCGTGCTGCGCAACATGGACGTGCAGACCCAGAAGCTGACCATGCAGCGCGCCGAGGCCAACGAGATCTCCCTGGACATCTCCGGCAAGCTGCTCGAAGGACTGCCGAGCACCCTGCAGACCTCCGGCGTGCAGGACACCGTCTACTTCCTGTTCCTCAACGCCGACCCGGCCGTCTCCGCGGTGACCGCCGACGCGAAGTTCAACCAGGCGCTGCGGGCCGCCATCGACTACCAGGGCATCGCCGCCCTCTACGGGCAGGGCGCCGCACCGGGCGCCGGTCTGGTCGCCCCCGCCTTCCCCGGCGCGCTGCCCGAGGGCGAGGCGTCGACCCGCGACGTGGCCAAGGCCAAGGCGCTGCTCGCCGAGGCGGGCCTGACCAACCCCAAGGTCAAGTTCAGCTACCCGGCCATCACCTACAAGGGCGTGGACCTCGGCACCGTGGCCACCAAGGTGCAGGGCGACGCCGCCGAGGCCGGCATCACCCTGGAGCTGAACCCGCAGCCGCTGACCACCTTCCTGGACGAGATGCGCGGCGGGAAGATGCCGATGGGCTTCACCCCGCAGAGCCTGAACTATCCGGTCGCCGACTCGCTGATCAACAACATGGCCCCCGGACAGCCGACCGCGCTGCGCTCCGGCTGGACCGTGGACCGGGCCGACGCCGCGGTCGTGGCCGCCGGCAAGAAGGTCACCGAGACCCTCGACCTGGCCGCCCGGGCCTCCGCGATGCAGGAGTGGCAGCGACTGATGAACCAGTCCTCGCCGTACATCGTGCTGGCCAGCAACTCCTCCACGGTGGTGGCGACCGCCGACCTGACCGGCGCGGACTACACCGCCGCCGGCTGGCAGGTCGACGTCGCCGCGGTCGGCCGGAAGTAGCCGGCAGCACAGATGACGACAGTTCACGACGGGAAGCCGGGCGCGGTCACCACGACCGCGTCCCGGCCCCGGCCGCGCCGCGCGCATCCGTTGCTGGTCTTCCTGGCCAAGCGGCTGACGATCACCGCCGGTCTGCTGCTGGGCGTCACCGTGGTGACGTTCGCGCTGGTCAACGTGGTCCCCGGCGACCCGGTCACGGCGAACCTGTCGGACCAGGCGCTCAACGACCCGGCCACGGTGGCCGCGTTCCGGGAGAAGTGGGGCCTGGACCAGCCGCTCTGGGCGCAGTACTTCCAGTACCTGGGCAACCTGCTCACCGGCGACCTGGGCATCTCCCAGCAGACCGGCCGCTCGGTCCTGGACGACCTGGTCCGGTACGTGCCGGCGACCATGGAACTGGCCATCCCCACCATGGTGCTGGCGTTGCTGATCGGTACCGGCATCGGCATGCTCGCCGCGGTCCGCAACGGCCGGTTCACCGACCAACTGGTCCGCGTCGGCGCCCTGCTGGGCCTGTCCACCCCGCCGTTCTGGCTGTCGCTCGTCGTGCTCTACGTCTTCTTCTACAAACTCGGCCTGGCCCCCAGCGGCGGCCGGCTCTCCACCGCGTTCAGCCCACCGCCCACCGTCACCGGCATGTACACCGTCGACGCGGCGCTGGCCGGGCAGTGGGACGTGGCCTGGGACGCCGCCCAGCACCTGGTCCTGCCGGTGCTGGTGCTGACCTCGCTGACCGTGGCGCTGCTGGTGCGCTTCGTCCGCTCCGCCATGCTCGAAGTGCTCCAGCAGGACTACATCCGCGCCGCGTACGCCAAGGGTCTGCCGGCCCGGGTGGTGCTGCGCCGGCACCTGCTGCGCGCCGGCCTGGTCCCGGTGGTCACCGTCTCCGGCCTGGCCTTCGCCTCCCTGCTGTCCGGCACGGTGCTGGTGGAGAGCATCTTCGGCTGGCCCGGCCTCGGCCAGTACGCCTACCGCAGCGCCACCGCGCTGGACCTGCCGTCGATCCTCGGCGTCAGCCTCTTCGTGGCGCTGGTCTACACCCTGGTCAACCTGACCGTCGACCTGCTCTACGGGCTCATCGACCCGAGGATCCGCCTGTCATGACCACGATCGCACCCGATCCGGTGGCCCCGGATCCGAAGGTGGACCGGGCGCTGAGCCGACGCCGCTGGCTCGGCCGGCTGCGCGGTGGCGGCACTCGGCCGGTCTGGCGGCAGCCGGTCACCCTGGCGGCCCTGGTCATCCTCGGCGGCTGGCTGCTGGTGGCCATCTTCGCCCCCCTGATCGTCCCCTACGACCCGCTCGCCCAGAGCCCCGACGCGTACGCGTCGCCGTCGGCAGCGCACTGGTTCGGCACCGACTCCCTCGGCCGGGACATCCTCAGCCGGGTCATCCACGGCGCCCGGCTGTCCATCCCGCTGGCGCTGGCCATCGTCTCGCTGGCCCTGCTGATCGGCGGCCTGCTCGGGCTGCTCGCCGGCTACCTCGGCCGGTTCGCCGACGAGGCGCTGATGCGCCTGACCGACCTGGTGTTCGCCTTCCCGCAGATCATCCTCGCGATGGCGGTCACCGCCGCGTTCGGCCCGAACACCCGCAACGCCGTCCTCGCCCTGGTCATCGTCTCCTGGCCGGTGTACGCCCGGGTCATCCGCAGCGCCGTGCTCAGCATGCGCGGCGACGACTACCTCAACGCCGCCCGGCTGCTCGGCGTCGGACCGGTCAAGGCGCTGCGCCGCGACGTGCTGCCCAACAGCATCGGCCCGGCGATCGTGCTGGCCACCCTGGAACTCGGCAACGCGGTGCTGCTGCTGGCCGCGCTCTCCTTCCTCGGCCTGGGCCCCCGCCCACCGGCCGCCGAATGGGGTTCGATGGTCGCCCTCGGCTCCCAGGACCTGTCGATGTGGTGGGTCAGCGTCTTCCCCGGCCTGGCCATCCTCACCGTCGTGATGGCGTTCAACGTGCTCGGCGACGCGCTGCGCGACCGGCTCGACCCCCGCTACGCGAAGGGACGTTAGAGATGGCACCGCTGCTCGACGTCGACTCCCTCGCCGTCACCCTGCCCGGGCCGCGCGGCCCGCTGCCGATCCTGCACGACGTGTCGTTGACCGTCGACGAGGGTGAACTGGTCGGCATCGCGGGGGAGAGCGGCTGCGGCAAGAGCCTCACCGCGCAGACCCTGCTCGGCCTGCTGCCGCCCGGCGCCACGGTCCGCGGGTCGGCCCGGTTCGCCGGCACCGACCTGCTCGGCCTGGACCAGCGCGGCTGGCAGCGGGTCCGGGGCGCCGGCATCGCCATGGTCTTCCAGGACCCCACCGCCGCCCTGCACCCGATGCTCACCATCGGCCGCCAACTCACCGAACACATGCGGGTGCATCTGCGCATGGACCGCCGGGCCGCGAACCGGCGGGCGGTGGAACTGCTCGACCAGGTACGCATCCCCGACCCGGAACGTGCCCTGCGCTCCTACCCGCACCAGTTCTCCGGCGGCATGCGCCAACGCGCGGCGATCGCCATCGCCCTGGCCGCCCGCCCCCGGCTGCTGATCGCCGACGAACCCACCACCGCCCTCGACGTCACCGTGCAGGCCGGCATCCTCGCCCTGCTGGACCGGTTGCGCGCCGAGACCGGTCTGGCCGTCGCGTTCATCACTCACGACCTCGGGGTGCTCAGCGCGTTGACCACCCGGGGCTACGTGTTCTACGCCGGGCGGGTGGTGGAGACCGGACCGACCGGGGAACTGCTCACCGCACCCACCCACCCGTACACCGCCGCGCTGCTCGGTGCCCGCCCGCACGGCACGCAGGCCGTCGGCACGCTGCGGCCGATCCCCGGCGGCCCACCGGCGCCCGGCCAGGCGCCGCCGGGCTGCCCGTTCCAACCCCGCTGCGGGTACGCCGAACCGGCCTGCGGCACCAGCCCGCCGCCGCTGACCCCGGCCGGCGCGCACCGGTCGGTGGCCTGCGTGGTCCGCCCGCACCTGGAGGTGGCAGCCCGATGAGCAGTCTGCTGCGGATCAGCGACGTGCAGGTCGAGTACCGCTCCCGGGGCAACGGTCGGGTCCGCGCGGTCGCCGGGGTCAGCCTGGACGTGGCACCCGGCCAGATCGTCGGCCTGGTCGGCGAGTCCGGCTGCGGCAAGTCCTCGCTGGCCCGGGTCGCCGTCGGACTGACCCCGCCGAGCGCCGGTGAGGTCAGCTTCGCCGGCCGCCCGATCACCCCGCTGGGCTGGCGACGTCGACCGGAGACCGAGATCGGTCTCCAGATGGTCTTCCAGAACCCGTACGCCTCGCTCAACCCCCGGCGCACCATCGGCGCCCAGCTGCTCGACGGCGTACCGGTCACGGTGACCGGCGCGGCCCGCAACGCCCGGGTGATCGAACTGCTCGACCGGGTCGGCATGCCCGCCGAGGCCGCCGACCGCTACCCGCACCAGTTCTCCGGTGGTCAACGGCAGCGGCTGGCCATCGCCCGCGCCCTCGCCCCGCAACCCCGCATGATCATCGCGGACGAGCCGGTCACCGCCCTGGACGCCTCCTCGCAGGCCCAGGTGGTCAACCTGCTCGTCGGGCTGGTCCGGGAACTCGACATGGGCATGCTGTTCATCTCCCACGACCTCGCCCTGGTCCACGAGATCGCCGACGTCACCGCCGTGATGTACCTGGGCCGGATCGTGGAGACCGCACCCACCCGCGAGCTGTGGCGCGACCCGCGCCACCCGTACACCCGGGCGCTCATCGACGCGGTACCGCAGATCGGGCCCACCCCACGGCTGCCCGCCACCCTCGCCGGGGAGGTGCCCGATCCGGCCAACGCCCCCACCGGCTGCCGGTTCCGGCCCCGCTGCGCCCACGCCTTCGCCCCCTGCGGCGACCAGCCACCCACCCTCGACCTCGGCGGACGCAGCGCCGCCTGCTGGCTCAACGACCCCGCCACGGCCCCCGCCGCCGTGGCCGCCCCCTGAGGACGCCGACATGCATCGCGCCACCGAACAGGTCCTGGTCAACCTCGCCCTCTACGACGGCCTCACCGACCACCTCCAAGCCGACCAGGGCATCTGGATCGGCGCCGACGGCATGATCCGTGCCGTCGGGCCGGTCGACGACGTGCTCGCCGAGGCCGGCGACGTCCCGGTGGTCGACCTGGGCGGCGACGTGGTGATGCCCGGCCTGACGAACATGCACGTGCACCTCTCCCTCGGCCTGCCCGGCCACCTCGCCGACGAGGTGCACCGGTCCAACCTGGCCGAACTGGTGCTGCTGATGGCCGACTCCGCCCGGCGCACCCTGCACGCCGGGGTCACCACCGCCCGGCTGGTCGGCGAGGGCCGCTACGCCGACTTCGCGCTGCGCAAGGGCATCGAGGCCGGCGCGGTGGACGGACCCCGGATCTTCACCGCTGGGCACGCGCTGTGCTGCACCGGGGGCCACGGCTGGGAGGCCGACGCCCTGGAAGCCGACGGCGCCGACGGGTTCCGGCAACTCACCCGCGCCCAGATCCGGGCCGGCGCCGACCTGATCAAGGTGTGCATCTCCGGCGGCATCGCCGGCCAGTACGAGGCGATCGACACCCCGCAGTTGCTCGACGACGAGATGGCCGCCGTCATCCGGGTCGCCCACGACTGGGGACGCAAGGTCACCGCGCACGCCGGCCCGGCCGACACCGTACGCCGGGCGGTGGAGCTGGGCCTGGACTGCGTCGAGCACGGCTACGAGCTGACCGACGAGGTCACCCGGCTGATGGCCGAACGGGGCGTCTGGTACGTCCCGACCATCGTGGTCAGCCGCTGTGAACAGTTCTTCCGCGACTCGGGAGTGCCCGGCTGGCTGATGGAGCGCGCCCTCGGCGCCGGCCCCCGACACTGGGAGAGCCTGCAGCACGCCATCCGCAACGGCGTGCCGATCGCGTTGGGCAGCGACATGCCGCCGCACGCCGACTACGACGAGACCAGCGCCACCGTGCGGGAGCTGGAGTTCATGGTGGACGCCGGGATGCCCGTCGCCGATGCGCTGAAGGCCGCCACCATCCGCCCGGCCGAGTGGCTCGAAGCCGACGACAAGCTGGGCAGCATCACCGCCGGCAAGCACGCCGACCTGCTGGTGCTGCGCGACGATCCGACCCGGTCGGTCTCCGCCCTGCGGACCCTGCACGTGGTGATGAAGGGCGGCGTCGTCTACCGCGACGACCACGGCCGCACCCGGACCCGACGATGACCGTGATCACGGCGGTCGCCGACGACTACCTCGCCGCGCTCGCCGACCTCGACCCGCAGGCCGCCGAGGCGGCCGGGCGTACCCCCGACTCGCAGCTGACGGACCTGTCCCCGGAGGCGTTCGACGCCCGCGCGGCACTGGCCCGGCAGACCGCGTCCGCGGCCACCTCGGCCACCGCCGACGGCCCGGCGCAGCGTGCCCTCGCCGGCGCCCTGGCCGAGCGGCTGGCCAGCGAGGTCGCGCTGTACGACGCCGGGTTCACCACCCGGCTGCTCGCCCCGCTGGCCACCCCGGCCCACCTGGCCCGCCAGGTCTTCGACAACCTGCCCCGGCAGACCGCCGACGACTGGGCCGCCGTCGCCGAGCACCTGCACCGGCTGCCGACCACCCTGGACCAGTACGCCGCGACGCTGCGCCGATCCGCGCAGCGCGGCCACCTGGTCGCCCGACGGCAGGTGCTCGTCGTCGCCGCGCAGTGCCAGAGCTGGACCGCCGGCGACTTCTACGGCCGGCTCGTCGCCAGCTGCCCCGGCGGCCCGCTCACCGACCGGCTGACCGAAGGTGCCCGGCTCGCCAGCGCCGCCACCGAGGCGTTCGCCACGTTCCTGCGCACCGAACTCGCCCCCGCCGCCACCGAGGTGGACGGTGTCGGGCGCGACCTGTACGAGGTCACCTCCCGCGCCTTCCTCGGCGCCGACGTCGACCTCGACGAGCTGTACGCGTACGGCTGGGCGGAGCTGGCCGGTACCGACGTCGAACTGCACGCCGCGGCGGCCGACTGCGGCCACCCGGACCCGGCGAGCGCCCGGGCCGCGCTGGACGCCGACCCCGCCGGGCGGGTGTCGGTCGGTCCCGCCCTGGAACAGTGGCTGCGCAAGCGCACCGCCCTGCTCACCGGCCAGCTCGACGGCGTCCACTTCGACATCCCGGCGGCCACTCGCCACGTCGAGTGCCGGATCAGCCCCGCCGCCTCCGGCGTCATGTACTACACCCCGCCGGACGCGAACCTGACCCGCCCGGGCGGGATCTGGTGGTCGGTGCCGCCGGGGGAGTCGAGCGTGCCGGTGTGGCGGCACGTCGGGACGCTCTGCCACGAAGGGCTGCCCGGCCACCACCTGCAACACGCCGTCACCCTCACCACCGCCGAGCTGCACCCCTGGCAGCGCCACCTGTGCCAGGTGCACGGGTACGCCGAAGGCTGGGCCCACTACGCCGAACGCCTCGCCGACGAGATCGGCCTCTACGCCGGCCCCGGCGAACGCCTCGGCATGCTCGACGGGCAGATGTGGCGGGCCGCCCGCGTCGTCATCGACCTCGGCCTGCACCTCGACCTGCCGATCCCGGCCGGCACCGGCTTCACCGACGCCGACCGCTGGACCCCGGCGGTGGCCGTGGACCTGCTCACCCGGGTCGCCGGGCTGGACGCCGCGACCGCCCGCTTCGAGGTCGACCGCTACCTCGGTTGGCCGGCGCAGGCCCTGGCGTTCAAGGTCGGGGCCCGGCTGTGGCAGCAGACCCGCCGCGACGCCGAACGCCGTGCCGGCGCCGCCTTCGACCGCAAACGGTTCCACCACACCGCGTTGGCGCTCGGGCCGATGGGCCTGGACCCGCTACGCGCCCGCCTCGCCGAGGCCTTGCCCCCCGCGACCTGAGCACCCGCGACCTGAGCACCCGGAAGTGACGGATGAGCATCGACGAACTCAGCACCACCATCAGCGACATGTACCGGTCGCTGGGCGACCGCCCGGCGTTCGACGCCCACCTGCACCCCGACCTGACCATCTGGGAGTCCGATGCGGACGACCTGCTGACCGGCCTGGCCGCGCTCGACGCGCTGCGCGACACCCGGGCCGCCGCCGCGACCGGCCCGGCGCCGGTGAGCGTGGCCCCGGAGCAGGTACGCGCCGAGAGCTGGGGCGACACCGGCCTGGTCCGCTACGTGCTGCGGGCCCGCTTCGCCGACGACCGCCCGGACACCTGCTTCCGGGTCACCGACGTCCTGCGCCGCGACGACACCGGCTGGCGCATCGTGCACCACCACGCGGAGGCAGTCCGATGAGCACCGACGAACCCACCACCACCGACGAACCCACCACCGAGGTGTACGACCTGCGGGTCGTGGTCGAGCGGATCGAGGGCCGCTCGGTGTGCGGCATGAAGGTGGGCGACCAGATCGACCTGACCGAGTCCTGCCGGCTGAGCATCCCCGCCGGCCAGCACTTCTGCATGTACGCGCTGGCCGCCTGCCTGCCGTTGCTGCCGGCCAAGCAGCGGGCCCTGGCCGAGGGGGACTGGATGGCCCGGGACAGCCACGTGGCCTGTCCGGACCCCGAGGAGCGGGTCATCATGCGCATCGAACGCACTGCCCTGCGGCAGATCCCCACCGAGGAGCTGACGTGACCGACGACCGCCTGGTCGGCATCGGCCTGCAATCGGACAAGTCCGCCGACGAGTACGCGGAGCTGGCCGAGTTGACCGAACGGTACGGCTTCGACGTGCTGTCGGTCTTCGGTGACCTGATGTACCAGCCGCCGATCTTCCCGTTGCTGGTGGCCGCCCGGCACACCCGCCGGATCCGGCTCGGCGCGGCCTGCCTCAACCCGTTCACCCTGCATCCGGTGGAGGTCGCCGGGCAGGTCGCCGCCCTCGACCTGGCCTCGCACGGCCGGGCGTACCTGGGCCTGGCCCGGGGCACCTGGTTGCAGGAGATCGGTGTGGCGCAGGCCCGGCCGCTGCGGCGCATCGCCGAGACGGTGCAGATCGTCCGTCGGCTGCTCGGCGGCGACGACAGCGGTTTCGAGGGCCGGGAGTTCACCGTGGCGCCGGGCACCAGCCTGCGCTACGCGCCGGCCCGGCCGGACGTGCCGGTGCTGGTCGGCACCTGGGGGCAGCAGACCGCCCGGTCCGCCGCCGGGTACGCCGCCGAGGTCAAGGTCGGTGGCTCGGCGAACCCGGCGATGGCCAAGACGATGCGTGCCTGGCTCGACGAGGCGGGGGGTGACCGCACGGGCGTGGTGCTGGGCGCGGTGACGGTCGTGGACCTGGACGGGGAGTTGGCCCGGCGGGTGGCCCGTACCGAGGTGGCGATGTACCTCGCGGTGGTCGCCGCCCTCGATCCCACCGTCGAGGTCGATCCGGAGCTGCTGGCCCGGATCAAGGAGCACGTGGCCCGCCGGGAGGACGACGCGGCCGGTGCCCTGATCGGCGACGACCTGCTCGACCTGTTCGCCTTCTCCGGCACCCCCGAGCAGGTCGCCGCGCAGGCCGCCGCGGTGTTCGACGCGGGAGCGAGTCGGGTCGAGTTCGGCACTCCGCACGGGCTCACTCCGCGTAGCGGGATCGACCTGCTCGGTCAGCGGGTGCTGCCGCTGCTGCGCGGCTGACCAGCGCTACCCCGAACGGAGCACCTCGTATCGAGAAGCATCGTTGACCAAAACCGTTAACACTCTTTAAGATTTGGCTGCCTCGAGGTAACCGACCCTGCACATCCGTACGCCCCGACCGGCGCTGTCATCGGCGCCGGCCGGGACGACACGGTGTCGCCCTCTGCCCCGGGAAGGCCCTCGATGTCCTCACCACGTCTGCGGCCCCGTTCGGCCCTGACCACCGGCCTGCTCGCCCTGGTCACCGCCGCCGCGACCCTCGCCGTCACCCCGACCGCCGCGCAGGCCGTGGTCCTGCCGAACAACTTCAAGAGCGTCGGCTACCTGCCGTCGTGGACCGGCAACGTCAACGCGGTCCAGTACGGCAAGCTCACCCACATCAACTACGCGTTCGTGCTGCCCAACAGCAACGGCACCCTGCGACCGGTGGAGAACCCCAGCAAACTGTCCTCGCTGGTGTCACTGGGCCGGGCCAACAACGTCAAGGTCTCCATCGCCATCGGCGGCTGGAACGACGGCGACGACTCGGCCTTCGAGGCCCTGGCCGCCAACGCCGGCACCCGCACCACGTTCGTCAACAGCGTGGTCAGCTTCGTCAACCAGTACGGCCTCGACGGCGTCGACATGGACTGGGAGTACCCGGACCCGGGCGCCTCGGCCACCAACTACAGCCTGCTCATGTCTCAGCTCAGCAACGCCCTGCGCCCGCAGGGCAAGCTGCTCACCGCCGCCGTGGTCGCCGAGGGCTACTACCGCGACGGGGTGCCGACGTCGGTCTTCAATCACGTCGACTTCCTCAACATCATGGCGTACGACGGCGGCAGCCCGCACGCCAACTACGACTGGTCGATCAACGCGGTGAACGGGTGGAAGGCCCGTGGCCTGCCGGCCAGCAAAGCGGTGCTCGGCGTGCCGTTCTACAGCCGACCCGGCTACTACACGTACACCCAGCTGGTCGGCATGGACCCGGCGAACGCCAACCGGGACTGCACCAGCGTCGGCGGCGTTCAGCAGTGCTACAACGGCATCCCCACCGTCAAACGCAAGACCCAGTGGGCGCTGGCCAACGCCGGCGGCATGATGAACTGGGAACTCACCCAGGACAGCAGCGGCGCGACCTCGCTGGTCAGCGCGATCTACGACACCGTCATGGGTGGTACGCCGTCCGGCCGTACCGGCCAGATCACCGGCATCGCCGGCAAGTGTGTGGACGTCGCCGCCGCGAGCACCGCCAACGGCACCGCCATCCAGCTCTACACCTGCAACGGCACCAACGCGCAGCGGTGGACCGTGGGTGGCGACGGCACCCTGCGCGCCCTCGGCAAGTGCCTGGACATCACCAGCGCCGGCACCGCCAACGGCACCCCGATCCAGCTGTGGGACTGCAACGGCACCGGCGCGCAGGTCTGGCAGGCCCAGTCCAACGGCACGCTGCGCAACCCGGCGTCGAACCGGTGCCTCGACGCCACCGGCAACAGCTCCGCCGACGGCACCCGGTTGCAGATCTGGGACTGCTTCGGCGGGGCCAACCAGGTCTGGCGCCTACCGGCCTGACCGTGCCCGACCCCGTTACGCCGCAACGGCGGTGTCCCGCCGACCCGGACCCCACCGTTGCGGCGTAACGCCCGCCGACCGCCCCCGGCCGCGGCCCGGTCCGTCGCCGTCGCCCGCTGCGGCGCGGTCCGTTGCCGTCGGCGAGCGGGCTTGGGATGCTGACCGCATGTCCTCTCTGCCGACGACATCCGTCGATGACGTGCGCGACCAGCCGATCCGGCCGCAGTTCGAGGTCTTCCTCGACCAGCACCGCGCCGCGCTGAACAGCTGCCTGGACGGGCTCACCGAGGAGCAGGCCCGCCGCTCGCTGGTGCCGTCCCGGACCACCCTGCTGGGCCTGGTGAAGCACGCGACCTTCGTCGAACAGGTCTGGTTCGACGAGGCGATCACCCGCCGCTCGCGCGACGAGATCGGTATTCCCGCGACACCGGACGAGTCCTTCGTGCTCACCGACGCCGACACCATCGCCGACGTGCAACGCCGGCATCGGCAGGTCTGTGAGCAGTCCCGCCGGGCCACCGCGTCGCTGGACCTGGACGACCTGGTGTACGGCAACCGGCGCGGCCCGCTGCCGCTGCGCTGGGTGTACCTGCACGTGCTGCGGGAGTTGGCCCAGCACTGCGGGCACGCCGACATCCTGCGCGAGCAGATCCTGGCCGAGTGAACCGGTCGGCCACCGGAAGACGTCAGCGGCGCAGGGCGTGGAAGCCGCGCCAGGGTGCGCCACCACCCCACAGCTGGTAGCTGCCGATCAACGCCAGCAGGTAGGCGGCGGTGGCCGGACCGGCCAGCAGCCAACCGCCTCCGACCAGGACGGTCAACGCCAGCAGAATCGCCAGGTGTCTGCCCGTCGCCTCGGCGACGCCGAACAAGTGCAGCTCGACCGGGCGCAGCGCATAGTTGCGGGGCGGCCGGACACGGGCGGTGCTCGCCGGCCAGAGTCGCCCCACCCCGGCCACGTCGACCAGGTACATCCGCCGCAACCCCGGGCAGCGGCGCAGCTCGACGCTCAGCGGCAGCTGCCCACCGTCGGCCGGGTCACCGACCAGCCGGCGCACCAGCCGGCGATCCCAGACGATCCGCTGGTACCAGATCCGGTCCTCGGTGCGTAGCTCCAGCCAGAACGATGTCGGCTCGATGCCCCAGTGCAGTTGCGCCACCATGACCCAGGCCTCGGCCGGTCGACCACGACACACCGCGCCGAGCAGCCAGCGCCCGAGCCGCCACGTCCACGCCCAGGCCAACACGTACCCGGGCAGCAGGATCAGCTGCACGAGCACCGTCCGCCCCCGTGGTTCGATCTCGAAGAACTCGGGATACGCCGGCATCACCTCGTACGGCTGAGCCGGGTCGTACCGCACCGGCACCTGGCCGCCCTCCCGGTAGCTGTCCGGGTCCACCGGCTTCCACCGCACCCGCCATTCGGCGCCGGTGGCGTCGGGGTAGGCGACCTCGATCCGGTTCTCCGCGCCGAGTCGGGCCCCGGTGACCGTGCCCAGAGCCTGCCCGGTCAACGACGTCACCTGCCGGCGCTCCCACTCCATCAGGTGCCACAGCGTGCCGGCGATGGTCAGCACCAGCAGCAGCCAGCCGATCAGCACCTTCCCGACGGCGAGGTTCGCTCGCTTCGGTGCGTCGACGATCGACACCGGTGACGGCGTTGCGGCCGCCGGGGTCGACGGCGCGAGGACGTGTTCCCACTCGGTGAGGAACGCGCGGGCCCGTGCGGAGATCGCCCCGAGTTCGGGATCGACCGGCGGCGTCGCCACCTGGCGCTCGATTCGCAGGGCGGAACGCAGGTGGTAGATGCCGGTTCCGAGGAGCAGGACCGCGACCCCGGTTGCCCACATCCACATCTGGCCGTCGGTGTGCAGAGTGCCCGCCGAAGAGCTGCTGACCCGGCCCGTCACCGTCGCGCCGTCTTCGAAGGGCTCGCCGTAGCGGGGCTTGAGCTTCACGGCGTCGATGCGGACAGCGCCGTCGGCGGAGACGAACGGCCCGGAACAGGTCCACTGGGGTCCGTCGTCGGTGTCGGCGTACACGCAGTCCTCGACGGCAACCGCGCCGGCCACCCCGCCGTACGTCGCCCGGAACGAGTCGACCGCGAGGACGGCCATCCAGATCGCGCACCCGAAGATGACCGTGACGTACGAGAGCAGCAACCAGTGGTGCAGCTCGAACGCACGCATCCGGCGCAACGGCCCTCCCGATCGTCGTGTCGTCGCCTGGCGACAGGGTGATCCGACACTGTAGGCGAGCCCGGCGAGCGACCCGAGCGCCGATAGTCTCGACGGATGACCGAATCGGGACCGACGCAGGCCGCGAAGCTGCTCGGCCAGGCCCGGCGGGTGGTGGTCTTCACCGGCGCGGGCATGTCCGCCGAGAGTGGTGTGCCGACCTTCCGCGACGCGCTCACCGGCCTGTGGCAGCGCTACGACGCCCAGCAGCTGGCCACCCCGGAGGCGTTCGACGCCGACCCGGCCCTCGTCTGGGGCTGGTACGAGTGGCGGCGCGCCGTCGTCGCGCGGGCCCGACCGCATCCGGGGCACCTGGCCGTCGCGGCGATCGAGGCCCGCGCCCCGCACACCGTGCTGGTCACTCAGAACGTGGACGACCTGCACGAGCGGGCCGGCTCCACCGCCCCGCTGCACCTGCACGGCAGCCTGTTCGCGCCCCGCTGCTCCGCCTGCGCCCACCCGGCCTCGATCCCCGACCCGGACGAACCGGCTGAGGGACGCCGACTGCCGCCGCCGCGCTGCGACCGCTGCTCGGCGCCGGTCCGGCCGGGCGTGGTGTGGTTCGGGGAGGCGTTGCCGCAGCCGGCCCTGGAAGCCGTCGCGGAGGCCGCCGCCTCCTGCGACGTACTGCTGACCGTCGGCACCTCCGGCCTGGTCTATCCGGCCGCGGAGATCCCGCACGTCGCGGCCCGCTGCGGCGCCACGGTGATCCAGGTCAATCCGGAACCGACGCCGCTGGACCAGGTGTCCGACATCAACCTGCGCGGCCCGGCGGCCCGGGTGCTGCCCGCCCTGGTCGACGCCGCCTGGGGCGGCGCCGGGTGACTACGGGCGTTCGACCCGGACCGGGTCGCCGCGTACCAGTCGGTCGTGCAGCTGCCACCGGGCGGTGGTGGCGTCGCGTGCCGCCGTGTCGTCGCGGTCCGCGAGTCGCTGCCGCAGCAACCGCAGCGCGATGCGGCGGTTGAGGCTGAACTGCCGTTCGGTGTCGACCACGACCACCAGCCCCGTCGGGCGGTGTGTCGCCCGTACCGCGGTGCTGACCTTGTTGCGGTGCTGACCGCCCGGCCCGCCGGTGCGGCAGGCGACCACGTCCACGTCCGACTCCTCGAAGCCGGTGGCGTCCGTGTCCGCCGGGCAGGGCTGGGCGGTGACGTACCAGTTCTTCCGGCCGACCCCGGCCCGGTACGGGCTGGGTGCCTGCCAGCACAGCGTGCCGGTCCAGGCGGCGGCGAAGGCCTCGACACCAGCGCCGCCGATCTCCAGCAGGACCGAGCGGTAGGTGCCGGGCCGGTCACCGGCGACCGTGTCGACCCGGTGCACCCGCAGTCGTTGCCGTGCGGCCTCGGCTTCGAGGCGTCGCAGCAGGTGGGCCAGCGCCCAGGCGCATTCCTGCGGGCCGCGTCCGGCCGACAGCAGCAGGCGTACCGTCATCGCCGGCCCCGCCGACGTCGCTCGTCGCGCCGTGACCCGACCGCGAGGTCGGCCGTCTTGTACGTGACGAGCGGAACCGTGGTCGCGATCGGGGTGGCCAGCCGGTGCGCGACCAGGTCGTCGATCACCTGCTCGATGCGTTTGTACGCCCCCGGCGCCTCCTCGAAGAGCAACTGCCGGTCGCCACACACCACGAGCGAACCCACCGGCGTACGCCGAAGCTCCTCGACGGTGTGCTTGGCCCGCCCCCGGCGCAGCGCGTCGGCCCGGGACATCTTCCGCCCGGCGCCGTGCGCCACCGAGTAGTTGGCCTCCGCACCGGCATGCGCGGCCACCAGATAGGACGGGGTGCCCCGGGTGCCGGCGATCAGCACGTCCCGGCCGTCACCCGGTGCCGCGCCCTTGCGGTGCAGGTAGCTGCCGTCACGTACCTCCACCAGGTTGTGGCACTGGTCCACGACGGGCTCGGTCGGTGCGGCGCCCAGCGCGTACGCGACCCGGGCGGCCAACAGCCGACGGTTCAGCGCACCCCACCGCACGGCTTCGTCGTGCCGGGCCAGGTACGCCTGCGGATCCGGGGCCGGTCCGGCGCCGTGTCGTTCGGTGTGCTCGCGCAGGATCCGCTCACCCAACCCGCGGGAACCGGTGTGCACGACGAGCACCAGGTCACCGGCGGCCAGCCCGAGACGACCCGCGTGGATCGCGTCGAGCACCGCGCCGATCCGCGCCAGCTCGACGAAGTGGTTGCCCCGGCCCACCGTGCCGAGACCCTCGACGTGGCCGGCGGGTATCTCGCCGCTCACCACCGTCCACGCCGGATCGTCGGCGTCGTGTTCGGGATGCAACGGCCGGTCCAGGTCGGGGAACCGCGCGGCCAACTTCTCCGGTACGGGTCGCTTGAGCCGGATCGGGAACACCCCGATGCCGCAGCCGATGTCGGACCCGACGAGGAACGGGTACAGCACGCGGGACGTCATCGCGGCCCCGATCGGGGCGCCCTTGCCCGGATGCAGGTCGGGCATGGCGGCGACGTGGATCATGCCGTCGAGGGCGGCGACCTGACGGCACTGGGTGTGGGCGTCGGACTCGATCCAACTGGTGGGCGAGGCGAAGACGCTGATCGTGGCGGGACCGGACGCGGGCAGCATCGACTGCCGCAGGTGCAGCTCAGACAAGGAGTTCTCTCCCGAGGAGAAGAGCACAGGCACGGACGGTGGGTGAGAGCACGAGGGGGCGCGCGGAGGTGTCTCGGCGCGGCGGGGTGCGATCCGTCAGTACGTCATGCGCCCACCCTGGCGCAGCCCACCGGCCGGGGCAACCGGTTTTCGTCGAGGTGGCGCCGCGCGGAGCACGGAAAAAGTCGGCCCCGGCCGCTACTCTCACGCCTCGTGACGTCGCAGTTGAACGATATGCCCGCCGACCTGCTGGAACTGTTCCCGGACGGTGCTCCGCGAACGCTGACCGTGCCACTGCCGCCCGGCCAGACGGTACGCGGCAGCGAGGGCGCCGACGAACGACCCGTGTTGTGGATGAGCGACGAGCCGGCACCGGCCGGACTGTGGACGCGCCTGCACGCGGCACATGAGAGCTCCGGGCTGTGGCCGCTGCTGCTGGACGGCCTCGGCGGTGACATGTCCCGCCCCTGGCGAGGCGGTGAGCTCTGGCCGGCGACCTCCACGCCCGACCAGCACGACGCCGAGCGGGTGCTCGCCGGCCGGTGGGCCGACCAGACCGGCGACGGCGACGACACGCCGCCCCCGGCCGAGGAGGATTCGTTCGTCGCTCCGTACGGTCGGGCCTGGCCTGGTCTGGCCCCGGCGCTGCCGCCCCGGGTCGCGGTGCGCGAGCACGCCGACCACTGGGCCGAGCAGCTGTCGCAGGCGCTGACCGAGGCGCATCTCGGCCTGGTGCCCGCGCCGCGCAGCAGCGACGTGCTGGCCGCCGTCGGTTGGCACGGCGCGATCAACCACATCGGCGTCGCCGAGTTGTGCGCGGTGCTGCGCAGCTGGGAGGACCGTTTCGGGGTACGGGTGATCGGCGCCGGCTTCGCCGAGCTGTACCTCAGCGTCGCCGCACCGCCGAGCACCCTCGACGAGGCGCTGCCCATCGCCGCCGAACACCTCGCCCTCTGCCCGGACAACATCCTGCAGGGGCAGCGTCCCTACACTGTCGCCGCCTACGCCGAGCGTCTCGTCGACGCGCCGACCTGGGCGTTCTGGTGGGACTGAGCGCTGCGCTCAGAGCTGCGGGTCCTGCTGCCGGCGGATGGCCAGGGTGACCAGGAACGCGGCGTGGTCGGTGGCCCGGTCCATCCCGATGGACCGGACGGACTCGACGCTGCTGTCGGCGGTAACCATGACCTGCTGCACCCCGCCGTCGTGCCGGTGCCGGTAGTCCGCCGGCACGCAGGACCGCACATCGGGTGACCCGCCGTGGCGCAGGTTCAGGTCGCCACTGACCACGGTCGGCTGCTGGCCGGAGCGGGCCTGCACCTGCGGGACGGCCACCCCGAGCAGGTGCGCGCACTGGGCCAGGGCCAGTTCGGCGCTGGTGTACGCCAGGTGCGTGGTGCACGCGTGGTAGGCGCCGGTGGCGTTGAGGCAGAGCCAGGCCCGCTGCTCCGGGTCGGCCGGGTCCTGCGCCGGGTAGAACCCGTGGTGCACGGTGTGGCCCCGGTACGGCGCGGCGATGTGCGCGAGCACCCCGACGCCGTACCGCTGGCCGTTGACGCAGCGGTACGGCTCGCCGGTTCGACCGTTGCGCGCCGGTTGGAAGGCCGCCACCACTCGGCCGGCGTGCACCTGCGTCATCACCCGCTCCAATATGTCGACGTCGTCGGAGCAGACCTCGTTGAGAGTGACGATGTCGGGCGCCTCGGCGCGGATCACCTCGGCGGCCCGGCCGACCGCCCGCCCGGTGTAGCAGCCCGTCGCCATGCCGCTGTTGCACAGGTTCATCTGGAGCACCCGAAGCTCGACGCGCTCAGCCGGGCGCGCCACCGCGCAACCGGTCAGCACTGCGGCGACGAGCAGCAGACCGACGATCGACGGTGGCCGGGCAACCCGGTACGGACGACCAGCCATACACCTGACCTGTGCGCGCGGACGGGTGGCCAGCGTATCCAGCCCCAGGCGAAACCTTGACTGTCCGTGATCGCGGGTGCCGATGTGCGTGACCGCTTCCGTTCGGCGGGGACGGTCACCGCGTCACGCTATGGACAAAGCGGTATAGCGCGATGTGTTTACGCCATTCTCCGCACCGTCCTAATCTGCGGCTGCCGGTGTCTCCGGCGTTCCCTATCCGGCAGGAGAAAACGTTGCGAGTACCTTCGGTGTTGCGTGCCTGCACGGCCCTGGTCCTGACCGCCGTCGCCGTGGTCGCCGTCCCGGCCACCGCCCCCGCGACCACCGCCCCGGCGACCGCTTCGGTGGTGTCCGCCATGGCGGCCCCTGACATCTCGCTGACCAATACAAAGGCACACATTCAGCAGTTCCAGACGATCGCGACCAGCAACGGCGGCAACCGGCGCGCCACCAGCGCCGGCTACACCGCCTCGGTGACCTACGTGTACAACAAGCTGGTCGCCGCCGGATTCACCGTGACCCGGCAGAACTGCACCTCCGGCTGCACCAGCGGCGCCGGCCCGAACGTGATCGCCGACTGGCCGGGCGGTGGAGACCCGAACAGCATCTACATGTTCGGCGCACACCTGGACGGGGTGTCCGCCGGTCCCGGCATCAACGACAACGCCTCCGGGTCGGCGACCCTGCTGGAGATCGCCCTGACCCTCGCGGCCACCAACCCGAGCCTGACCAGCCGGGTCCGGTTCGCCTTCTGGACCGACGAGGAGCAGGGCCTCAACGGATCACGGTTCTACGCCAACACGCTGTCCAGCACGGAACGCGCGAAGATCAAGGCGTACTTCAACTTCGACATGGTCGGCTCCGTCAACGGCGGCTACTTCATCAACCGGATCACCTCGGTGCCCGGCCAGACGTTGAAGGCGTACTACGACTCCATCGGCGTACCGACCGAGGAGAACACCGAAGGCGCCGGCCGTTCCGACGACGCCCCCTTCAACGCGATCGGCGTGCAGACCTCCGGGGTGGCGGCGGGCGCGTCCCGGGTGAAGACCGCCGCGCAGGTGACCAAGTGGGGCGGCACCCAGAGCGCCTTCGACCCCTGCTACCACCGGGCGTGCGACACGTACCCGAGCAACATCTCCGACACCGTGCTCAACCGCGCCGGTGACGCCGCCGCGTACGCCCTCTGGACCCTGGCGGCCGGCACCCCGGCGACGACGGTCTGGTCGGACACCTTCGAGACCGCCACCGGCTGGACCACCAACCCCGCCGGCACCGACACCGCCACCAGCGGCAGTTGGGAGCGCGGCGTGCCGCAGGCCACCAACTCCAGCGGCGCCAAGCAACTCACCGCCCTCTCCGGCACCAACGACCTGGTCACCGGCAGGCTCGCCGGCACCTCCGCCGGCGACCACGACATCGACGGCGGTACGACTAGCGTCCGCTCACCCGCCATCACCCTGCCCACCACCGGCCCGCTCACCCTGAAGATGTCCTGGTACCTCGCCCACGGCAGCAACGCCACAAGCGCGGACTTCTTCCGGGTCTCCGTCGTCCACAACAGCGGCACCACCGCCCTGTTCACCCAGTCCGCCACCGCCACCAACCGCAACGCCACCTGGACGTCGGGTAGCTGGAGCCTGAGCAGCTACGCCGGCCAGAGCATCCGAATCCTGATCGAAGCCGCCGACGCCAGCACCGCCAGCCTGGTCGAAGCCGCCGTCGACGACGTCACCATCACCCAGGGCTAACCCTCCGCGATATCCCCGTTGATCATGAGGTTGACTGCGGTCTGGAGATCAACGAGTGCCGCTAACATCATGATCAACGGGGCTGGGCGTGGGGGTGGGAGAGGTGTTGGTGGGTTAGGCGCCAGACACCAGCGCGGCGGGTGAAGACGCGGGTGCCGCGGGAGCAGGTTTCCGTGCGCTCGCCGCTGGACAGGGTGATCCGGATGAGGTTCAGGCCCCAGGAGACGGCTAGGTCGCCGTCTATCAGGATGGTCTGGTCGGGGACGTCCCAGGTCACCCTGCCGTCGCGGCGGCAGCTAGACCGGCCTGGCAGACCTCACGTACCGCTGGTGCAGTTCACGTAGCTCCCGTTCGTCGGCGGCCGGGTCCCGCACGGCGGTGTCGAGCGGGAAGGAATGGTGCTCGTGGGTCACCACCCAGCGCCCGTCCTGACGGCGCAGACCCAGCGTGAGGCGCAGTCGCCGGTCAGGCGCCGCGGCGAGGTTCGCCGCCGTGCCGCAGCGCAGCAGGGCGTACGCGAACGCCACCTCGGCGCCGGCCGTGACCTCCAGCGACTCGATCTCGAACGAGGCGCCCTGGGCCTGCCAGCGGAAGAACGGCGGCCAACTCTCCCGGTAGGCGGCCAGACCCCGTACCCCCTGCTGCGGCGGCGGCACGTCGAACATCACGATGTCCTCGGCGTGGTCGGCCAGCACGGCGTCGAGGTCGCCGCGGTGCACAGCGGCGGCCCAGCGTTCGATCAGGGTGCGGATCTGTTCCTCGTCAGTGGCCATGATCGGCTCGTTCCTCTCCGGGTTGTTCGGGGTCCGTCACCCCTACAACCCGGGCCGGGCGGCAAACTCATCGCACCCCCGGCTGGCTCGCCGTCGAGTCGGGCCGGAAGCCCGTAGCGTGGGGATGCGGCGTCGAGGAACGAGACCACCTCGGCGATCCGGGTGCCGCGCAGCGTGAGCAGGTCTAGACCCGCCGGCAGGTAGGCGCCCCGGACTTCGTCCCAGCGGTACGTGCCGAACGCCAGCTGCCCGTTGGCCCGGCCCGGCAGGAAACGCCAGCGGTACGACCCCACCACCTCGACGAGGAAACCTCGGATCGCCGGCCGACCCTCGTACCAGATCCGCAGTGGCGGCATCGAGTACCGCGCGTCGTCGGTCAACATCGTCACGATGGCCTCGACGTCACCGGCCTCCCAGGCCGCCGCGTACCGGCGGGCCAACTCCCGCTGTCCCGCGTCGCCGAGCGCCCCCAGGGTCCGTTGCTGGGTCTGCTCGGGCAGCAGACCGGTGAGGACCGCGCGGGCCCGCTGCAAGGCGCTGTTGACCGCCGCGACGGTGGTGCCCAGCAGGTCGGCGGCCTCCCTGGCCGAATAGCCGAGCACCTCGCGCAGCAGCAGCACCGCCCGCTGCCGGGCCGACAGATGCTGAAGGGCGGCGACGAACGCCAGCTCCAGGCTCTCCCGGGCGATCATCCGGGTCTCCGGCCCGAGCTGCTCGGTCCACCCCATCAACCGCTGGGGGTACGGCTCCAGCCACGCCAGCTCGGTTGTCGCCGCGGCGTCCGGTCGAAGGTCGGTGGGCAGCTCCCGGCGCCCCCGGCGCTCGATCAGGGTCAACGCCCGATTCGTGGCGATCCTGTAGAGCCAGGGTCGGATCGATCCATGGTCATCCTGGAACCGGGCGAGGTTCCGCCAGGCCCGATCCAGGGTGTCCTGGACGGCGTCCTCGGCGTCGTGCAGGGAGCCGAGCATCCGGTAGCAGTGGGCGCGCAACTCCTCGCGCAGCGGCCCGATCAGCCGCCCGAACGCCTCGCCGTCGCCCGCCCGCGCCGCGTCGAGCAGTTCCCCGTACCCCTGCTCGCGCTCCATCATCGGCAGGCTACGCCGACCCTGACCCCGCCTGCAGCCGGCGACCGTGCGTGAGTCGGCGTCACCCTCCGGTACCACACGGAGACCCCCGGTGGCCTGATCCCCGACTCTCGAGGCTGCCGAGGTGCGGCGGACGGGCAGCCAATACCCTTGACCACGAGCATGGCTTCTGGCACGTCACACGCTCGGGCTGGACCGGTCCGCGCTCGCTGCTCGACTCGAGAGGTACCTCTATGCCCGGCACATCGGAATCCGTCACGTACCTCATCGTGGACGGGGAGAACATCGACGCCACTCTCGGCAACAGTGTTCTGGAGCGCCGGCCGGCCCCTGCGGAGCGACCCCGGTGGGAGCGTCTACGGGAGTTCGCGCGCGACACCTGGCGGCAGCCGGTGAAGGGACTGTTCTTCCTCAACGCCTCCGGTGGCGTACTGCCGATGCCTTTCGTCCGGGCCCTGCTGAGCATGGATTACCGGCCCATCCCGCTCGCTGGTTCATTCGATCAGAAAGTGGTGGACATCGGCATCCAGCGGACTTTGCAGGCCATCGCCCGGCGCCCGGGCAATGTGATGCTAGCCAGCCACGATGGTGACTTCCTGCCGCAGCTCGGCGAGCTGCTGCTGGACGGCGATCGTCAGGTCGCGGTCGTCGGGTTCAAGGAATTCCTCAACGCCGGCTTCGCCGAGCTGCCGGGCCTGCAGATATTCGACATCGAGGAGGACGCGGACTGCTTCACCAACGTGCTTCCTCGGGTCCGCATCATCGACCTCGAAAGCTTCGACCCGGAGCGCTTCCTGTAGGCGGCGCGAGCTGGCCGGTGGAGCGGCCTTCACCACCGCGCCGCCGCGTACCGGCCGCCAGGGCTGTGGTGGCCGCGCCGCTGCGGCACGCCGGGCCGATGGTCCAGCCAGCGACTCACCGCCGCGAGGTCGATCCAGGTCAGTCCCCGGTCCGGGTCGACACGATGCAGTAGTGCAGGTTGCGGGTGCTGGGCGGCCACCCACCGCCGGTCGGCGTCGCTGATCTCGTCGTCCAGCCAGACGAAGGGGCGACCTGCCGCCCACCGCACCAGCGGCTTGGTCTTCCAGTGCACTCCACGTGGTGGTTCCTCGTCATCGTCGGGCCAGTCGACGAAAGGTAGAGCGGGAAGACCGATCCGGGGCGCCACGACCTCGTTGGCTTCGGCCATCCAGGTGCTGGCCCAGACCAGCTCACCCGGCAGGGCCAGCAGCCGATCACCGTCGGCGGGATCGAGACGGTCCAACAGCGGATTCCCGTGCTGATCGGGCCCGTCGTCATGCCCACCAACACGGACTGCGTACGGCCGGGACCGTAGCGGGATCAGCACCCCGTCGATGTCAACGAAGATCAACGGCGGTCCAACTCTGCCAGCCACCGCCGAACCGTACCGCCCAGTGGTGCACGCAGGAACGCGAGCACGGTTACGAGGCGGCCGATAAACGCCTACCGGCATGCCAGAGCGGATAGCGCGCCATGATCCATGATGGCTGGCATGCGAACCGCCCCCACCGGCCCAACACCCAGTCACGCTGTTCGCGGCCGGCTGCGCTCGCTGGCTGCCCTGGAACTCATCAACATCCCACTGCAAGCTTGGATATGGTTCGGCCTGGTCGGGCTCCCAGCCACGGCAACCAACCTGCTCGGCTTCGCCTTGTTCGCGCTTCTGCTGATCGAAGGCGCCGCCTACTGGGCAACCAAACTGCATCAGATCAACGCCCGCCGCCCCCACCTCCCGGCGCGACCGGCCTTCCGCGCAGCGCGCACCGCCAACCCACTGCTCCTAGCTGTCGGACTCCTAGCCACCGGCTACGCAGCCGTGACAAACCCAGGCCGCACCTCATGGCCAGGACTGGCCTTCGCCCTGTTCGCACTCCTGGAACACATCAACTACTTCCACCTCCAACTAATGCACGACACCCCCGCAGACCTCCGCCGCCTCCTCTCCGCCGGCCCCCGCCCCTCCCACCTAGCCCGCGACCTCACCCGCCCACCCCGCCCCGTTGATCATGAGGTTGACGGCACCGTGGAGATCAACAACTGCCGTCAACCTCATGATCAACGTCGAAAGGGGGTCTGCTGGGAGCGGAATCGGTTGGGCTTCGGCGGCGATGTCGATGATGCTCGTGTGGTGCCCGGCCTGATTGACATCGCGCTCGGCGACGTTCGCCTTTCGTTGCGGGTGTGGCCAACTGTTGGTGCGGCCCGTATCCCGGTGGTGCTGTTGCCCGCCACCGGCCGGACCGCCCATGACTGGGACGTGGTCGCGGCGGAACTGGCCGCCGAGCGGACGGTGTACGCCGTCGATCTGCGCGGTCACGGAAGCAGCGACTGGCCTGGTGAGTACCGGCTGGAACTGTTCGCCCGGGACGTCTTGGGCCTCCTCGAACGCCTCGATATCGGCCCGGTCGACCTGATCGGCCATTCCCTCGGCGGCCTCATCGCCTGCCGGGCGGCGGCGGCAGCCGGACCGCAGCACATCCGTCGCCTGGTGTTGGAGGACATCGGCTTCCCGTGCCCTCGTCCACCTGCGCCACCGGAGCGGCCGGCGGGGGAGTTGCCATTCGACTGGCGGGTGGTGGAGCAGGTCCGCCCCGAGATCGACGATCCATCTTCAGATTGGCCCGACATCATCGCCCGGATCACCGTACCCACCCTGGTGCTCGGCGGCGGCCTGTCGAGCCCAGTGCCCCAGCAACACGTCGCCGAACTCGCCGACCGGTTGGCCGACGCCCGACTGGTCACCATCGACGCCGGGCACTTGGTGCACGAGACCGAGCCGGACGCCTACCTCGACACGGTGATCACGTTTCTCGACGCGTAGCCGCCGGGTATCGCCGCCGGCGCCACCCATGGCGTGATCCGGGTCGGTCACGCGGTGCGCGCGTTGTTGGCGCAGGAAACCGCACCCCGGGTCGCTGAACTCGGCCAAGGGCTGGCCTACTGGGCAGCCCGCTGGCAGCCCTTCATGCCGCCCGGCGCCGGGCCTTACCCGGCCACCGACCCACGCACCGCGCTCGACGCGGTGCCGCGCGTACCCGACCAGCGTTTCGGAATCCGGTCCTGCCTCGCCCAACGTGCCGACCTTCCCGACTGGCCGGCGGCGGCCGGGGCGGTGCCGCACCTTGACGAACCCGTCGGGCAAACCACCGATGAAGACGACGTCCCGGCCCGGCTGGCCGGCATCGTGCACGCGGCGGTCGTCCGGCACGGCACCCACGGGTACGCCGAGCCGGTCATGCTGGTGCACGCCGCGACCGCGCCGAACGCGGTCCTGCGTACCCTGCCCGCTCTGCCCGGCGCGCTCTGGGCGGCCAGCCTCGCCGCCGCCTGGGCCGCCACGGCGGCCGTCACCGCCGCGTACGCCCCGGCAACCGGACACCCCGCTCCGCCGGCCGCACCCGAGGCGGACCCCGCCGAAGTCATGCAGCGCGCCGCTCCCTGGTCACCGCCGTCGATCACGAGGTTGATGGCGGCTTGGAGATCACGCTCGTTCCATGTTCGAGTGGTATCCATGACGCACTGAGGCCCCCGCTGACGGTTCTTGACCTCAACCAGACTTGAGGTTCTAAGGTGCCGGTCGGCAGCCGGAGTCGACCTGCGGAGCTGAGGAGCAGACAGGTGATCGTCACCATCGCCAGGGTCACTGACCCCGTCCGTTTCCTTCAAGTGTTCACCACTGTGGGGGTGGAGAAGCGGCGTGAGCACGGCTGTCGGCGTGCCCAGGTCTATTTCGATCCCGAGGATGCGCAGCGGGCGTGGTGCGTCTTCGACTGGGACGCGAAGGACTATGAAGGGTTCCTCGCCGACCCGGAGATCCCGGCAATCGCGCGGCAACTCGGGATCCAGGCCCCGCCCGGTCACGTGACCGCCGCGGTCGACCTCGACGCATGACGCCTCCGTCAGCGAAAGGATTTCGACATGTCTGACACGTCCGCGCAGGTCCGCCGGTTCACCTCGGTGATCGACGACGAAGATGCCGTCCGTCTCGGCGACCAGATTCTGATCGCGCCAGGGCTGCGTAAAGAGGTCGGCCGGGCGATGAGCGCCTACCCGGCGTTCTTCCCTGCCGGGGCGCGTGCCGACCTGCCGGCCCCTTATGCGGAGGTCTGGGTGGTGCTCAGCGGAGCGTTACGGGTGGGTGCCGAGGGCGACGCCGTGACGGTTCGTGCGGGCGACTTCGTGCATGTGCCGGAGCAGGCACCGGGAATCGTCGAGGCACTTGAGGACACCACTATGGTCTGTGTCTCGGTGCCCGCCCATTGACCGCGGGCGACGACGTTCCCCGTACGGAGGGGCATGTCGGGCCAGGCGGGTCTGCCGGTAGCGGAATCGCTTGGCCTCGAACGGTGATGTCGGCAAGGCTCGGATGATGCCCGAACTGACCGACATCGTGCTCGGCGACCTGCGCCTCTCGCTGCGGGTATGGGGGGCCGCGGACGCGGTCCGCCCACCCGTGGTGCTGTTGCCCGCCACCGGCCGCACCGCCCGCGACTGGGGCGTGATCGCGGCAGGGCTGGCCGCCGAGCAGACGGTGTACGCCGTCGACCTGCGCGGCCACGGAGACAGCGCGATCCGGATCCACGCTGGGGCGACCTCGTCGCCCGGATCACCGCACCTACCCTGCTGATCGGCGGTGGCCCGTCGAGCCCGGTATCCCAGCAGGGCAACGGCGGACGACAGCCCAACGCACCTGAGGGAACCTGCCGGGGGCACCTGGAAGGTCGGCTAGCCGAGCACGTCGTACACCAACTCGCGCAGGCCGGCTTCGGCGTCGATTTCGGGGTGGTTGCGCAGGTGCTCGATGAGGTCGCTCCGCACGGCGGCGATCAGCGCGTGGGCCAGGAAGGCGGCGTTGTCGGTGCCGCGTGCCTGGCCGACGAGGTCGGTGAGTTGGGCGTGTAGTTGGGTGTAGCCGCTGTTCTGGTACGGGCTGCCGAAGCCCTCCCGCTCCAGGGCGAGGGTGAGGATGCGATGGCGTTGTTTGAACCGCCAGGTGCGGGTCATTAGTTCCAGGGCGGTCTGAGCCGGCGTCTCTTCGGCGACCGGCGCGGTGAGTTCACGGTCGATGTGCTCCTGGTAGAGCGCGAGAAGCAGACCGCGCCGGTCACCGAAGCCCCGGAAGATCGTGCCCTTGCCGACACCTGCGGCGGCGGCGACGGCGTCCATCGAGACCTCATCCGGGTGGGTGGCCTCGTGAAACAGGCGGGCAGCGGCAGCCAGCACCATGTCCCGGTTGCGCGCCTTGTCGACTCGCATGGCACTCCCTTGACGAAACGGACCGTTAGTCCGCTACCGTGAAACGGACCAGCGGTCCGAATCTTAGCGGCCACCGATCCGAGGAGGAACCTGTGCCCGACACCCCCGTGGCGATCTTCCGCCGCGCCACCGACCGCCTGCTCACTCACGACATGGCCGGGTTCACCGCGCTGTACGCGGACGACGCCATCATGGAGTTCCCGTTCGCGCCACCAGGCTGGCCGCAACGGCTCGAAGGGCGCAAAGCCGTCGAGGCATACCTGGACGGCTACACCGATCGGCTGGACGTCCAGCGCGTGCACGACGTCGTCGTGCACGAGACCACCGACCCGGACGTCATCGTCGCCGAGATGGCGATCAGCGGCCGGATGGTCGCCAACGGCGAGCCGTACACCGTCCGCTACGTCGCCGTGCTGACCATCGCCGGCGGACTCATCCGGCATTACCGCGACTACTGGAACCCCCTCATCCTCACCGAGACCATGATGGAGACGGAGGTATCGGCATGACGGTGTTGGTGACCGCAGCGACCGGGACCACCGGCAGCCGTCTCGCCCGGCGACTGGCCGGCGAGAACGTCCCGGTACGCCGGGCCGGCCGCTCGCCGGGCGCGGACGTGAGGTTCGACTGGGCCGATCCCACCACGTACCCACGGGCCGTCGACGGCGTGCGGGCGATCTACCTGGTGGCACCACCGGGCGCCGTCGACCCCGAGCCGGTCGTCGTGCCGTTCCTACAGGAGGCCCGGCGGGCCGGCGTACGCCGAATTGCGCTGCTCAGCTCGTCGGCAGTGCCGATCGGCAGTCCTGGTCTCGGCATGTTCGGCGCGCGTCTCGCCGATTTTGTGCCGGAGCCGGTGGTGCTGCGGCCGACCTGGTTCGCCAGCAACTTCACCGGCGACCGCCCACACGCCGAGTCCGCCCGGCGCGACGGCGAGATCGTCAGCGCCACCGGCCGGGGGCGGATCCCCTTCATCGACCCCGGGGACATCGCCGCCGTCGCCGCGCGAGCACTCACCGACGCCGAGGTGCCCGGCGGCGACCTCGTCCTGACCGGTCCGGAGCCGCTGAGCTTCGACGAGGTCGCCGAGATCCTGAGCGACACCACCGGCCGGGCCGTGCGCCACCGCGCGGTCACCTCGGAAGAGCTATCCGAGCGGCACCAACGGTACGGCGTGCCGGCCGCCTTCGCCGACGTCCTCGCCGCCATGGACGTGATGATCGCGGAGGGCACCGAGGACCGGACGACCATCACCGTCGAGGACGTGACAGGTGTGCCGCCGCGATCACTACGGCAGTTCCTCCTGGCCGAACACATGGCGACGGCTCTGCCCTCGATGCCCTAGCCGATTTGCGGGTTGCCGGGTGCGGTGTCGGCCGTACCCGGCACCGTGTTCAGGCGCCGAACCCGCCTGACCTGATGCGCTGGACAACAACTTCATGATCAACGGGGAGGGTGGGGGTGGGGGCTGTTAGTCGCGGAGGGGGTAGGGGACGAAGGTGCTGCGGTTCTCGTCCACGTCCAGTTGGCGGCTGATGGGTGGGGCGGCTCGTTGGGGGCAGGTCATCCGGTCGCAGGTCTTGCAGCCGGGGCCGATCGGGGTGGCGGCCTCGGCGGCGTGCAGGTCCACGCCGGTGGAGTAGACCAGGCGGCCGGCGTGGCGGGTCTCGCAGCCCAGGCCGATCGCGTACACCTTGCCGGGTTGGCCGTAGCCGCCGTGGTGGCGGGTGATGGTGCGGGCGATCCACAGGTAGCGCTGCCCGTCCGGCATCGCGGCCACCTGGGTGACCACCCGACCCGGTGCGCCGAACGCCTCGTATACGTTCCACAGTGGACAGGTGCCGCCGGTACGGGAGAACGGGAAACCGGTGGCGGACTGGCGCTTCGACATGTTGCCGGCCCGGTCCACCCGGACGAAGGAGAACGGCACCCCACGCGCCCGGGGCCGCTGCAACGTGCTGAGCCGGTGGCAGACCGTCTCCCAGCCGATCGCGTAGTGCTGGGTGAGCAGTTCGATGTCGTACCGGCGCTGCTCGGCGGCGGTGAGGAACTGGTCGTACGGCAGGATCAGCGCGGCCGCGAAGTAGTTGGCCAGCCCGACCCGGGTCAGGATCTGGGTCTGCGGGTCGTCGAAGTTCTCCGACTCGACGATCTCGTCGATGACGTCGGCGAATTCCAGCAGCGCGATCTGCGCGGCCATCCGCATCGCCTCCTGCCCGCCGCGCAGCGAGGTGGACAGGTGCAGGGTGCGCGTCTGCGGCCGGTAGCGGTGCAGCTCGCCGCCGAGTGCGCCGTCGTCCTCGCGCAGGATGCGTACGCCGTGCCGTTGGGCCAGGCGGTCGCGCAGCCGGCCGCGGACCTCGCCGCGCCGCAATCCCATCGCGGCGGCCAGCCGCTCGGCTTCCTCGTCCATTTCCGGTACGTAGTTCTGCCGCCGGTAGAAGAACTCGGTGACCTGGTCGTGCGGGCTGCGGCCGAGTCGTTCCCGGTCGCCGACCAGCTCGGCGAGCTGCTCCTCGGCCTGCTGGTAGCGCCGGTGCAGGTCGATGACGGCGGCGGCGAGCTCGGGCAGCCGGGTGGCCAGCTCGGTCAGCTCGGCGGGGCTGGCCCGGTTGGGCAGGGCCTCCCGCAGCCCGGTGACCAGGCGTGGAGTGTCGTGGGCGGCGAAGACGGTGGGGTCGACGCCGAAGAGTTCGGTGATGCGTAGCAGCACCGGCACGGTCAGCGGCCGGGTGTCGTGCTCGATCTGGTTGAGGTAGCTGGGGGAGATGCCCAGGTGCCGGGCCAGCTCGGTCTGGCTGAGCGCGCGTTCCTCGCGCAGCCGGCGTAGCCGAGCCCCGGCGAAGGTCTTGCTAATCGTCCTCACCCCCACGCCAGCAGGTTTGTCGGATCATATTAGCACTGCTGCCAATAAGCCGATTAACAACTTTGCAAAATGTCTCCGAGGATTTACAAGAATTGGCATTTTCCGTCCCTCGACCCCCGCCGACCAGGCATGTGAACGTGGTCTGCACCACCGAGGACCGGGCAGCGGAGCTCAACGGCCACGGTGTGCCACGAATGGTGAAGGGACACGAGACGATGCCTACTCCGGTCGAGCAGTTGCAGCACGAATGGGACACCAACCCCCGTTGGCGGGGTGTGCGTCGGAGCTACCGCGCCGAGGACGTGGTGCGGTTGCGCGGCGCGATCCAGGAGGAGCACACCCTGGCCCGGCACGGCGCGAACCGGCTGTGGCGCCTGCTGAACAGTGAGGACTACATCCACGCGCTCGGCGCCCTCACCGGCAATCAGGCCGTGCAGATGGTCCGGGCCGGGCTCAAGGCGATCTACCTGTCCGGCTGGCAGGTGGCCGCCGACGCCAACCTGGCCGGCCACACCTACCCCGACCAGAGCCTCTACCCGGCCAACTCGGTGCCCGCGGTGGTCCGGCGGATCAACAACGCGCTGCTGCGCGCCGCCCAGATCACCACCGCCGAGGGGGACCCCTCCGGCATCGACTGGCTGGCCCCGATCGTCGCCGACGCCGAGGCCGGTTTCGGTGGGGTGCTCAACGCGTACGAGCTGATGAACGCCATGATCGCGGCCGGCGCGGCCGGGGTGCACTGGGAGGACCAGCTCGCCAGCGAGAAGAAGTGCGGCCACCTCGGCGGCAAGGTGCTCATCCCCACCGGGCAGCACGTCCGCACCCTGGAGGCAGCCCGGCTGGCCGCCGACGTGGCGGGGGTGCCGAGCGTGGTCATCGCCCGCACCGACGCCCAGGCGGCCACCCTGCTCACCACCGACGTGGACGAGCGCGACCAGCCCTTCGTCACCGGCGAGCGGACTGCCGAGGGCTTCTACCGGGTGCGCAACGGCATCGAGCCGTGCATCGCCCGAGGACTGGCGTACGCCCCGCACGCCGACCTGCTCTGGATGGAGACCAGCACCCCGGACCTGGAGGTGGCCCGCCGCTTCGCTGAGGCGATCAAGGCGGAGTACCCGGACCAGCTGCTGGCCTACAACTGCTCACCGTCGTTCAACTGGCGCAAGCACCTCGACGACGCGACCATCGCCAAGTTCCAGCGGGAACTCGGCCACATGGGCTACAAGTTCCAGTTCATCACCCTGGCCGGGTTCCACGCCCTGAACTACTCGATGTTCGACCTGGCCCGGGGCTACGCCAGCGACGGCATGGCCGCGTACGTGTCGCTTCAGGAGCGGGAGTTCGCCGCCGAGCCGGCCGGCTACACCGCCGTCAAGCACCAGCGCGAGGTCGGCACCGGCTACTTCGACCTGATCAGCACCGTGCTCAACCCGGCCGCCGAGACCACCGCGCTGCGGGGCTCCACCGAAGAGGAGCAGTTCGCATGAGGTACGAGGTCATCGGCCCGATGGCCGAACGATTCGACGAGGTGCTCACGCCCGAGGCGCTGGAGTTCCTGGTCACCCTGGACAGCGAGTTCGCCGCCCGACGGGTCGCCCTGCTGGACACCCGACGGGCGCGCCGCGACCGGTTCGCCACCGGGCAGCTGCCCGACTTCCTGCCGGAGACCATCGGCGTGCGGGCCGACCCGACCTGGCGGGTGGCCCCACCGGCACCGGGGTTGGAAGACCGGCGCGTCGAGATCACCGGCCCGCCGGAACGCAAGATGACCATCAACGCGCTGAACTCCGGTGCCAAGGTGTGGCTCGCCGACTTCGAGGACGCCACCGCCCCCATCTGGGACAACGTCATCGGTGGACAAGTCAACCTGATGGACGCCCTGGACCGGCGGATCGACTTCACCGACCCACGCGGCAAGCGGTACGCCCTCGGCGAGGAGCTGGCCACCATCGTGGTCCGGCCGCGCGGCTGGCACCTGGTGGAGAAGGGCATCGTGGTGGACGGTCGACCGATCTCGGCCAGCCTTGTCGACTTCGGGCTCTACCTGTTCCACTGCGCTCGCCGGCAACTCGCCGCCGGCGCGGGACCGTACTTCTACCTGCCGAAGCTGGAGGACCACCGCGAGGCACGGCTGTGGAACGACATCTTCGTCTTCGCCCAGCACTACCTGAAGCTGCCGCAGGGCACCATCCGGGCGACCACCCTGATCGAGACGATCACGGCGGCCTTCGAGATGGAGGAGATCCTCTACGAGCTGCGCGAGCACTCGGCCGGGTTGAACGCCGGCCGGTGGGACTACATCTTCAGCATCATCAAGAACTTCGGGCAGTGGCCGGACTTCGTCCTGCCGGACCGGGCCGCGGTCACCATGACCGTGCCGTTCATGCGGGCGTACACCGAGTTGCTGGTGCGGACCTGTCACCGGCGCGGCGCGCACGCGATCGGTGGGATGGCCGCCTTCGTGCCGGCCCGCGACCCGGAGGTCAACGCGACCGCCCTGGCCAAGGTGCAGGCGGACAAGCAGCGGGAGGCCGCCGACGGGTTCGACGGCTCCTGGGTGGCCCACCCCGGCCTGGTGTCGACCTGCCGGGAGGTGTTCGACACGGTGCTCGGCGAGCGCCCGAACCAGCTCGACCGGCAGCGCGACGAGGTGTCCGTGACCGCCGCCGACCTGCTCTCGGTGGACAAGACCCCGGGCCAGGTCACCGAGGCGGGCCTGCGGTCCAACATCGCGGTGGCGTTGCACTACATCGATGCCTGGCTCGGGGGAGCGGGCGCGGTGGCGCTGTGGAACCTGATGGAGGACGCCGCGACCGCCGAGATCGCCCGCTGCCAGGTGTGGCAGTGGCTGCACCACGGTACGCCGCTGGCCGAGGGCGGCAGCGTCACCCCAGACCGGGTGCGGGCGATGCTCGCCGAGGAACTGTCGGCGCTGACCGAGGGACGCGGCGACGCCGAGCGGGAACGCGCCGCGCAGGCGGCACGCATCGTCGAGGAGACCGCGTTGGGCGAGGAGCTGCCGGCCTTCTTCACCACCGGCGCGTACGCCCGGCACCTGGGGCCGCGCCGCCGGTCACTCGCGACGGCCAACTGACGGCAACCGGGGTGGGGCCCCTCGCCCCACCCCGGCCCGCCCTGCCCCAGCCTGACTTGGCCCGACCTGCCCTACTGCGGCCTGCCCACCCCGGCTTGCCCCGCCCCCGCCCTGCCGTCGTCGTTGACCAGCACCATCTGCGGCCATCGACCGCCCCGGTCACTCTCTCCCGCGCGCTTTGCTCTGCTTCAACCCACGCAACGGTTACCCTCCGGATTTGGGCCGGTGTGCCGCCGTTGCGGCACCGGCAGCACAAACCGCAGGTCAACAGGCCTGTGCGTGGGTTGAAGCAGAGCAAAGCGCGGAGAGGGGCATTCGGCCGGGGGACGGCCGCCGTGACGCGCGGTAGTCGCGCGGATGTTCAGGCCGGGGTGGGGGTCAGCCGTCGATGCGGGTGATGTTGCGGATCTTGTTGGCGGCGTCCAGCGCCGCCACCTTGTACGCCTCGGCCAGGGTCGGGTAGTTGAACACCGTGTCGACCAGGTAGTCGACCGTGCCGCCGCAGCCCATCACCGCCTGCCCGATGTGCACGATCTCGGTGGCGCCGGTGCCGAAGACGTGCACGCCGAGCAGGCGTCCGTCGTCCGGCGAGACGAGCAACTTCAACATTCCGTACGAGTCGCCGACGATCTGCCCCCGGGCCAGTTCGCGGTAGCGGGCGATGCCCACCTCGAAGGGGGTGGCGCTGTCGGTCAACTCGTCCTCGGTCTTACCGACGAAACTGATCTCCGGGATGGTGTAGATCCCGATCGGCTGCAACTCGTGCATCGCGCGTACCGGCTCGCCGCAGGCGTGCTGCGCGGCCAGCCGGCCCTGCTCCATCGAGGTCGACGCCAGCGCCGGGAAGCCGATCACGTCACCGACGGCGTAGATGTTCTCCACAGCGGTGCGGAAGTTCGCGTCGACCTCGATGCGGCCCCGCCGGTCGGCGGTCAGGCCGGCCGCCTCCAGGGCCAGCCCGTCGGTCTGACCCTGCCGCCCGGCGGAGTACATGACGGTGTCCGCGGCGATCTTCTTGCCGCTCTTGAGGATGCACAGCGCGGCGGTCTGGTGCTTCTCCACCGCGGCGACCTCCTCACCGAAGCGGAAGGTGACCGACAGGTCGCGCAGGTGGTACTTCAGGGACTCGACGACCTCTTCGTCGCAGAAGTCGAGCATCTTCTCCCGGCGTTCGACCACCGTCACCTTGGTGCCGAGGGCGGCGAACATGGAGGCGTACTCCATGCCGATCACCCCGGCGCCGACCACCACCATGCTGCGCGGCACGGCCTGCAGGTTGATGACGCCGTCGGAGTCGACGATGGTGCGGTCGTCGAAGTCGACGCTGTCCGGGCGGGCCGGGCGGGTGCCGGCGGCGATGATCGCCTTGTCGAACGTCACCTTGGACTCGTGACCGGACCCGCCGTCGACCCAGACGGAGTGGGCGTCGGCGAACCGCCCGGTGCCGGTGATCATCGCGACCCGGTTGCGGGCCAACTGGTTGCGGATCACGTCGGTCTGCCGGTTGATGACGTGCTGGGTACGGGCGGCCAGGTCGCTGACCGTGATGTCTTCCTTGACCCGGTAGCTGCTGCCGTAGAGGTCCCGCTGACTCAGGCCGGTCAGGTAGAGCACGGCCTCGCGCAGCGTCTTGGACGGCACGGTGCCGGTGTTGATGCACACCCCGCCGATCATGTCGCGCCGTTCCACCAGGCCGACCCGTCGGCCGAGCTTGGCGGCGGCGATCGCGGCCTTCTGACCGCTGGGTCCGGAACCCAGCACCAACACGTCGTAGTCGTACACGAGCGTAAGCGTCGCAAGCGGCGTCCACTCGCGCCAGGCCTGCCGGCCGCCCGGGGCAAGGGTTTACCTACTCGGAACGTTGTCGATGTTTGACATGCAAGTAGCTACTTGCCTATTGTTCGGCGGTGGGCGACGTGTACAAGGCGCTGGCGGATCCCACCCGGCGTGCCATCCTCGACGAGTTGCAGGATCGCAACGGCCAGACGCTGTTCGAGTTGTGCGTCCGCTTGACGGGCAAGGGGTTCACCTCGACGCGCCAGGCCATCTCCCAGCACCTCGCGGTGCTGGCCGAGTCGGGGCTGGTGGTGTTGCGGCGTCAGGGCCGGTACACCTTCATCGACCTGGACACGTCTCCCCTTCAGCAGATCTATCAGAGATGGCGGGTGGGACCATGCGAATCGGACACGTGAGTGTTCTCGTCGACGACCAGGCCAAGGCCCTGGCCTTCTACACCGGGGTGCTCGGCTTCATCAAGAAGACCGAGGTGCCGCTTGGTGAATACAGCTGGTTGACCGTGGTCTCCCCGGAGGACCCGGAGGGCGTGGAACTGGTCCTCGAACCGGACCAGCACCCGGCCGCCCTCGCCTACAAGAAGGCCCTCGTCGCCGACGGGATTCCGGTCACCATGTTCACCGTCGCGGACGTGTCGGCCGAGTACGAGCGGCTGACCGCGCAGGGAGTGACCTTCACCCAGCCGCCGCTGGACGCGGGGACCGTGATGACCGCCGTCTTCGACGACACCTGCGGCAACCTCATCCAGATCGTGGCGCCGCAGGGGTAGGGCGGTCACCGACCGGGGTGCCCCGGCGGGCGGGACGGGGGCTTGCGCCCGTGGGGCGTACGCCCGCCCGCCGGGGTCCGGACCCGCGCCTCAGCAGTTGCGCAGCTCCGGAGACTGGTTGAGCAGTTGGCCGCGAGCGGAGACGAAGCGACGGTACGCGTCGGAGTCGACGGCCGCGGTGCGGAACGCCGCGACCCGGTGGCAGTTCTGGAAGGCCAGCTTCACTCCGAAGTGCCGCTCCAGGCCGGCCCGGATCGCGTCGCTGGCCATGGCGCGCAGCAGTTGGCCCCGTTCTGCGTCACTGGGTGGCGCGATCACGTTGTCGGAGAACTCGATGTCCGAGGTGGCCAGCTCCGCGGCCACCCGGCTGACGGTCTGCCAGGCGTACGGCAGCGATTCGCGGACGCAGGCGATGAACTCCTCGTCGGTGACGGGCCCGGACTCGGCGGCTCGCAGGAGGTCGGGTGACACGGTGAGTGACATGCTTCTCCTCGTTTAATGGAAACGATTGTCATTGGCGCGCCGGTCCGAGCACATCATTCCGCCTGGGCGGTGTCAACGTTTGCGCGCGCGCCGCCACGCCGATCGTCGACTCGGGCGGAGCGGGTATCCCCTGGCGGGATGCTTGAGCTGGCACTTTCGGCCATCTCCACAGGGGCGCTAGATCATGATAGGTTAGGCTAACCTAACAGGAGGTTGCTCATGGGATTCGCCGCAGAGGTGCGAGAGCTGACCAGGGCGGACCATCGGGCCGCACAGAATGTGACGTACTTCGATGCCTTGTTGTCGGGACAGTTGGATCGGGCTGGGTACGCCGCGCTGCTCCAACAACTGCACGTGGTCTACCAGACGTTGGAGGAAGCCGCCGACGCGATGTGCGACGACCCGGTAGCCGGCCCGTTCGTCATCGAAGAACTACGTCGACTGCCGCGCATCGTGGAGGATCTGTCCTTCCTGCACGGTCCTGACTGGCCGGAAAGGATCAGCCCGAGCACCGCCACCGCGCAGTACCAGGCCCGCCTGCGGGAGGTCGCCTTCTCCTGGCCGGCCGGGTTCGTCGCCCACCACTACACCCGTTACCTGGGTGATCTCTCCGGCGGTCAGGTGATGGCACGTGCGTTGCGCAACACCTTCGGCTTCGACACCGACGGCATCCGGTTCTTCCTCTTCCCGGGCCTGGACGCGCGTACCTTCAAGCAGCACTACCGGGAACTGCTCGACGCGGCCGCCTGGGACGCAGTCGAGCGGCAGCGTTTCCTCGACGAGGTGTCGTACGCCTACCGGCTGAACACCGCCATGCTCGACGAGCTGGGGCAGGTCGTGACCCAGGCGAGTGCTGCATGAGCGCCGCGAACCCGTTCCCACCGGAGGTGATCGCGGCGGTGATGCGACACATGAACACCGACCACGCCGACGACTGTCTGGTGATCTGCCAGGGGTTGGGCGGCCAGCCGACGGCCACCGCCGCCACCATGTCCGGGTTGGACGCCGAGGCGATGGAGTTCCTGGCCGTCGTGGACGGCACCGAGGTGCCGGTACGTGTCCCGTTCTCGGAGCGGCTCGTCGAACGCCGGCAGATCCGCGCCGAGGCCGCCCGGATGTACCGCGAGGCGTGCGCCGCGCTGGGCCGTACCCCGCGACCGGACGCCAGCTGAACCCGCCTCGGCGGACACCTGACCTGACGCCCCTGACCAGCCCGGCTGGTCAGGGGCGTACCGGTAGGACCAGCGGGACACCGGTGTGCGGGTGGGGCAGCACCTCGACCTGGTGCTGGTAGACCTCGCTGAGCCGGTCGGCGGTGAGCACGGCGTCCGGCGGCCCGTCGGCGACCAGCCGGCCACCGGCCAACAACGCGATGCGGTCCGCGTACGCCGCCGCCAGGCCCAGGTCGTGCAGCACGATCACCACACTGCCACCCTGCCGGGCCCGATCGCGGGCCAGCCGCAGCACCAACTCCTGGTGCCGCAGGTCCAGCGCGGCGGTCGGCTCGTCCAGCAGGAGCATCGGGGTACGCTGCGCGAGCACCCGGGCCAGTGCCACGCGGGCCTGTTCACCGCCGGACAGCGCGGAGAACACCCGACCGGTGAACGCCTCCATCCCGGTCAGCCGCAACGCCTCGGCCACCGCCTCGTCGTCCTCGGTGGCGAGCCGGGTACCGGCCCACGGGGCACGCCCCATCGCGACGACCTCGCCCACGGTGAACGGGAACGACATGGTGGCGCGCTGCGGCAGCATGGCGCGCAGTCGGGCCAGCTCGACCGGTGTCCAGCGAGTCAGCGGCCGGCCGGCGAACCCGATGGTGCCGGCGGCGGGTGTCAGGTCGCCGCAGATCGCGGCGAGCAGGGTGCTCTTGCCGGCGCCGTTGGGACCGACAAGCGCCAGCAGTTCGCCGGCACGAACCGAGAGGGACACGTCGAACAAAACCGGCCGCGCATCACGCCGGATGCACAGACGCTCGGCCCGCAGGTCGACCCGCTCCGGGTCGACATCGGTCCATTTCATCCCCAACCTCCCGCTCGGGCTCGGGTCCGGCGCAGCAGCCAGAAGAAGCACGGTCCGCCCACCACGGCGGTCAACACGCCCAGTGGCAGTTCCTGGTAGTCGACCAGGGTGCGGGCGGCCAGATCCCCGGCGACCACCACGATGGCCCCGCCCAGGGCGCTGGCCGGCAGCAGCAGCCGGTGACCCGGGCCTGCGACCATCCGGATCAGGTGCGGTACGACCAGGCCGACGAAGGAGATCACCCCGGTGAAGGCCACGGCCGCGGCACCGAGCAGCGCGGTCACCGCGACCATTGCCAGCCGCAGCCGTTCGACGTGGACACCGAGGTGCCGGGCCGAGCGGTCGCCGAGGGCGAGCAGGTCGAGGCGGCGGGCGACGGCGACCGCGATCGTGATGCCGACCGCCGCGCATGGGGCGGTGACCGCCACCGCCGCCCAGTTCGCCTGCGCCAGGCTGCCGAGCTGCCAGAAGGCGATGGCCCGTACGGCGTCCGCGTCACCGAAGAACATCAGCAGGCCGATCAGCGCGCCGGCCACCGCGTTGACCGCGATGCCGGTCAGCACCAGGGTGACCACCTCGGTCCGCCCGCCGACGCGCGACATCGAGTAGACCAGACCGGTGGCGGCGAGGCCGCCCAGGAATGCGCCGGCCGCCACGGTCCAGCCGCCGAACGTGGCCACCCCGGTGATGATGACGGTGGCCGCGCCGACCGCGGCGCCGGAGGAGACGCCGATGACGCCGGGCTCGGCCAGGGGATTGCCGAAGATGCCCTGCATCAGCGCGCCGGCGCAGCCGAGCGCGGCCCCGACGATCACGGCGAGCACGACCCGCGGGAAGCGCACCACCCACAGTGCGCTCTCACCGTGGGTGACGCTCGGCACGGGTCCGATGTCGAGGCCGATGCGGTGCAGGATGGAGCCGAGCACCTCGGCCGGGGGGACCCGGACCTGCCCGGTGCCGGCGGCGACGAGGCAGAGCAGCAGCAGGGTCACCGCGAGGCCCGCGACCAGGCTCACCCGCCTCACGCGCATGATCCGTACACCGCGTCGGCCAACGCGCGGATGGCCCGACCGGTACGCGCGCCGAAGGTGAGCAGCAGCCCGTCGTCCATGTCCACGATGCGGCGGTGCTGACCGGCCGGCGTCTGGGTCACCCCGGGCAGGGTGAGCAACCCGTCGACACCCTTGACCGACTCCAGCCCTTCGGTCATCACCAGGATGACGTCGGGCGCCGCGTTGATCAGTCCCTCGCTGGTCAGCGGACGGAAGTTGGACAAACCGATCTCGGTGCCGGCGTCGGTGGCGCCGATGGCCCGGATCATCTCGTCGGATCCGGCGCCCCTGCCGCCGATCAGGTAGACCCCGGCGGTGCCGCGGACGTACAGGAACGCGATGCGCAGTGGTGTGGTGTCGGGTGGGGCGGCCCGGCGGGCGGCGGCGATGTCGCTCTCCACCCGGGTCACCAGCCGTTCCCCGGCCTCCGGTACGCCGAGCGCGGCGGCGATGGTCCGGATGTTCCGGCTGATGGCGGGGAGGCTCTGCTCGTCGTCGACGAGGACCACCGGGATGCCGGCCCGGCGCAGCTGGGCGAGCACCTCGGGTGGGCCGATGCTGTCGTCGGCGAGTACGACGGTGGGGTTGAGGCGCAGGATGGCCTCGGTGGACAGGTCGTGTCCGGCCGGGGTGACCACGGGCAGGTCGCTGGCGGCGGGGAAGGTGGTGGAGGTGTCCCGGCCGATCACCCGGTCACCGAGCCCGAGGCTGAACACGATCTCGGCGATCGAACCGTAGAGGTTCACCGGCAGGATGCGGCTGGCGTCGGTGACCGTCACGCTGGTGCCGTCGGCCGAGGTGACCGTGGTCGGCAGGGTGCTGCCGGGATCGGCGCCGACCGGCTCGACGTCAACGTCGCTGACTACGGCGGTGGTGGGTCCGCAGCCGGTCGCCGGGGCCGCCGTCGAGGCGGCGGGCGCGCAGGCGGTGAGGCCGAGCAGTGCGGGCAACGTCAGCAGGGCCGGCCACGCAAGCGGTCGTCGTCTCATCGCTGTTCCCGGCGGCGGCCCCGCATCCGCAGTACCACGACCACGACCAGTAGCGCGGCAAGTCCCGCCAGGACGGCGGTGAACCAACGCCCTGTGCCGGTGCTGTCGCTGACCTGCGTGGTGAGTACGGGCTGGTCGGTGTCGGCGATCGGCGCGGTGCCTGTCGGGCCTTCGCCCCCGGCGGCGGTGGCCTTCGGGGCTGCGGCCGAGCCGGCCACGGCCGAGGGTGCCGCCCCGGCGGCCGGTGTGCGCGGAGCGGACGTGTTGGCGGGTGCGGCGGGCGGCACCGTGGCCGGGACGGTCGACGCCGGGGCGGCAGCGGGTGCGCTCGGGCTGGCGGCAGTGGCGAAGCTCACCGGCACCTTGACGTCCTGGGACCGGTCCGAGGCGCGGGTGTGGTCGTTGCGGCTGGCCACCACGCAGCGGCGGGTGGTGCAGTCCACGTCGCCGATCTTCGAGGTGATCTTCACCTGCACGGTGAACGACCCGCCCGCTCCGTACGGGAGGGTCAGTCCTTCGGCGTACGAGGGTGGGTTGGAGGAGATCCAGTGCGATGCGCCGGTGGAACCGGTGGTGTCGACGCCGCCGCCGCAGGGCGAGGGTGCCACGCCCGCGCCGTTGTCCACGCAGTACGCGACGTAGATCCCCTTGGCGATGTCGTAGCCGGAACCGGTGACGGTGACGGTGGTGCCGCCGAGCGGAATGCCACTGGTCTTGCTGACGGAGAGCCGCTGACCGTTCGGGCCCTTGCCGATCGTGTTGGCGTACGCGGGAGCCGCGAGGGCGCCGAGGGCCAGCAGCATCGCGCTGACCAGGGCAGCGGCTAGGCGGGCAGGCATGACTAACCTCCGTAGGTATGGTTAGGCTAACCTAAGTCGATCTTGCCTGTCGCGCAAGAGGGTGTTCGGAGGATTCTCGAACGAGTTAGGTGAGCCTAACCTAATGACGCCCTCCCCCTTCTGAGAGGAAGACACATGCCCGTACCCAGACCCGGCGGCGTGCGCCGACGGACGTACCGGTGGGTTACGGCCGCCGTGCTCGGCGCTGCCACCACACTGGCCGTGGCCGCACCCGCGACGGCGGCGCCCGCCGACGTCACCGGGGGAAGCCTCGACTGGGGCTTCAAGAGTTCATTCCGCGCGTACGTGTCGACCGGCAACGGCAACCCGCCGATCGCGGTCACCGACGGCGCGACCCGCAACGCCGACGGCACCTTCAAGTTCCCGGCCACCGGCGGCACGTACGACAGCGCCACCGGAGCGACCACGGTGAACTACGGCGGCACGGTGGTGTTCTCGTACCCCGCGCACTTCTTCACCATCACCCTGGCCAACCCGACGGTGGTCCTCGACGGAGCCGGTGGTTCCCTGCTCGCCGACGTCGACCTGCAGGCCAGCGGCGGCGGCTTCGAGCCGGTACGCATCGAGCAGGCGGCCATCGCCACCCTCGCCACGGCCAGCCCGACGATCTCCGGCGGCACGGCCTCCTGGAGCAACATCACCACCACGCTCACCGAGACCGGAGCCAGCGCGTTCTCCGGCTTCTTCACCGCCGGCACGGTGCTCGATCCGGCGTCGTTCACCCTCACCACCGCCACCGGCGGCGGTGCTCCCGCCGCCCCGTCGGTCACGGTGAACCCGTCCGCCGCCCTCGACCCCGAGGGAGCCACCGTCACCGTCACCGGCACCGGGTTCGACCCGGAGGCCAACGGTGGTGTCGGGTTCTACCTGGCCTTCGGGCCCAAGGGCGAGAATTACTGGACGAACTCGCGGCCCTACAAGCCGGTCAAGTGGGTGCACAAGAACGCCTCGTCGTCCGCCGCCCAGGTGCGGCTGCCCGCCGACGGCAGCTTCACCACCACCCTGGACCTGGTGCCCACCTACACCGACGGCAACGGCAACAACGTCGACTGCACCGCGATCCAGTGCTACGTGATGACCTTCGCGGCGCACGCCTCAAGCGACCGCAGCCAGGACACCTTCACCCCGATCACCTTCGGCGGTGCGGGTGGCCCGAACGGCGCCGAGCAGGAGATCACCGCACAGGTGCTCCAATCCGGCCCGCTGACGCTCACCTCGTCGGGCGCCAGTGTCGCGCTGCCCGCCGTGCACCCGGGTGCCTTCGCCGACGGCTCCCTCAACGCGGTGACGGTCAGCGACCTGCGCGGCACCAACGCCGGCTGGAACGTCGTCGGCCAGGTGGAGGAGTTCACCAACGCGCTCGGCGGCACCATCGCCGCCGACAACCTCGGCTGGACGCCGAACGCGTCCGTGCTCGCCGACACCCTGGTGGGTGCCGCCGGGGTGGTCACCCCCGGCGCCCCGGCCACCCCGGGTGACGGCCTGGGCAGCGCCCGTACGCTGTGCGCCGCCCCGGCCGGGACCAGCGCCGGCAGCTTCCAGTGTGGTGCCGACCTGCGCCTCGGGGTCCCGCCCGCCGCCGTGCCGGGCGGCTACACCGCCACCCTCACCCTGACCCTGTCCTGACGCGTGAAAGGGCATCTTGTTGTGCGCAGATCGATGACGAGGTGCCCTTTCCCGCACCTGGTCGCCGCGACCGCGGTCCTCACCGTGCTCGCCACCGTCCTGACCGTAGGCCCGGCGGCCGCTCTCACCGCCGCGCCGGCCCCTACCCCGACCCCGAGCGCCACCGGCTTCACCTGGGCGGTGCAGCCCTCCGGCCCGTCCGGACCCACCGGGCGCAGCTACTTCGTCCACGACGCCGAGCCCGGCCAACGCATCGACGACCGGGTCGCCATCACCAACCTGAGCGAGCGCGCGATGACCTTCGCGGTGTACGGCGCCGACGCGTTCACCACCACCGACGGCGGTTTCGCCCTGCAACCGGCCAGCCGCCCCGCCACCGACGTGGGTGCCTGGATCACCTTCGCCGAACGGACCTACCGGGTGCCCGCCGGGGAACAGGTGATCGTGCCGTTCCAGATCACCGTGCCGGCCAACGCCACACCCGGCGACCACGCCGGCGGCGTGGTCGCCTCGATCGCCCAGGTGCGGTCCGCCGGCGACGGGGGACAGGTCAACCTGGACCGGCGGGTCGCCGCCCGGATCTACCTGCGGGTGGCCGGCCCGGTCCGGCCCGGCCTGCAGGTGGAGGCGATGCGGATCGGCTATGACAACCCGCTCAACCCGTTCGGTACCGGCCCGGTCGTGGTCAGCTATCGGTTGCGCAACACCGGCAACACGCGGCTGACCGGCACCACCCAGGTACGCCTGACCGCCCCGTTCGGTCTCCGGCTGGCCCGTACCGAACCCGTCGACGTGCCCGAACTGCTGCCCGGCGCGGCGATCACCATCACCGAACAGATAACCGGTGTGGTACCCGCCGGTCGGCTGTCCGCCGCCGTGGTGGTCGACCCGGCCACCCCCGACCAGATCCTGCCCACGGTACGCCGTACCGCCGGCACCTGGGCCGTACCGTGGGTCTGGGCCGCCGTCCTGCTCACCGGTCTCGGCTGGCTGCTGGTCATCCGGCTGCGCTCGGCGCGGCGTCGACCGCCGACGGTCAAGACGTGAGGCTCTCGATCTCCGCTCTCGCCCTGGTCGCCGCGCTCGCCCTGACCGGTGCCCCGGATCCCGGCCCTCATGTCGGCGTGGACCGGGCCGAGGCGAGGCCGGGGGAGCAGGTGCTGGTCCGGCTCACCGGCTGGCCCGGCGGTACGGTCCGCATCGAGCTGTGTGGCGCGGGCGCGCCGGCACGCTGCGCGGTGGACAGTTCGGCGCAGATCCACCTGCCCGCTGGCGGCGCCGGTGGGACTCCGCTGACCGTCGTGGCGCCACCCGGCGGTTGTCCCTGCCAGGTGCGGGTGACCACTCTGGACAGCTCGCGGTCGGCCTCCGCGCCGCTGGTCGTCACCGGGGCACCCGCACCGGTCGATGACACCGTCCGGCAGGCGGCCACCCGGCCCCCGACCGTCCTCGCGGCGCATCTGGAGCGCGCCGACGGGTGGACCGCCCATTTCGGCGCGCCCGCCCGCCGGACGCTCGTGCTGCGACTGCGCAACGAGCAGCCCGCACCGGTGAACGTGGCCTGGTCGTTCAGCGTCGGTCGAGGCCCGGACCCGACCGGCTTCGTCACCCCACCCGAACCGGACGAAATCGCCGCCGGGGAGGAACGGGAGGTTCGCGTACCGGTCACCCTGCCGGCCTTCGCCGTCGGCACCTACCAGATCCATGGCGACATCGTCACCGCCGGGGCGACGAGCCGGGTGACGGCGAGCACCGACCACCAGCCATGGGGACTGGCCGGAATGCTCGGGTTCGTGCTGACCGCGCTGGCGGTGGTCCGACCGCGTCCCCGTCGCGGGCCGCACCCGCGCCTGCCTTTGCAGACCGCAATCGGCTCAAGGGTGCGTCGGCAGGATGGTGTACTTCGCGATGCTGGTGGCCCCCAGGCAGAATGACCCGAGCCCGGCGGGCGCTGACAGCGAAAGGCCTGTCCGACCGCCCATCCGGGACATGCCTGGCTGGCGGACCTGGCGAGCGATTCGCGGCAGATGTGTGCGTATCGTGGGTGCCCGGATATCGCTCTACGCTGGATCGATGCGATCGATCACGGTTCTTGACGCCCCGTCCAATCTCGGGTTGCGTGCCCCGGCCCCTGGTCTCGTCCCCGGGTGTTACAAGCTGGCCGGTGCGCTTCGCGATCAGCGCCTGCTCGACCGGCTCGGGGCGCACGACGGTGGCGTGGTCGTCCCGCCGCGCTACGACATCCGTGGCTGGCGGCCGGGGGACGGCGTGCTCAACGCCGACGCCCTCGCCACGTACACGCGCCGACTCGCGGAGCGGGTGAACGTGGTCCTCGACAACGCGGGCTTTCTGATGCTGTTGGGCGGTGACTGCTCGATCCTTTTCGGCGCTGCGCTCGCGCTACGCCGGCGTGGCCGCTACGGCATCGTCTACCTTGACGGTTCGATCGACTTCCGTCATGCCGGCAACAGCACGCATGTGGGGGCGTCCGCAGGCGAGGGTACCGCCATCGTCACCGGCCGGGGCCAGACGGACATTGCCGACATCGACGGGCTTGCGCCGTACTGCCGTGAGGACGATCTGGTTGTTCTGGGCGTCCGCGACTACGACGATCATCTCCACGAGGTGCGTGGTCTGGGCATCGCGGTGCATACCGCGTCCGAGATCATCGCCGAGGGACCTGGCCTGGTCGGGGACCGTGTGGCACGGGGATACGCCGGCTGCGACGGCTACTTCGTACACCTCGACGCCGATGTGCTCGACCCTGCGGTGATGCCGGCCGCCGATGCGCCCGACCCCGGCGGCCTGGACTATCCGCATCTGGTGGAGCTGCTCCGTCCGCTGCTCGCCAACCCAGCCTGCGTCGGCCTTGAGGTGACGATCTACGACCCGGACCTCGACCCGGACGGCCGCTATGCCGCCGCGCTCGTCGAAACCCTGGTCGACGCCCTGCGAAGCTGATCGATCAGAACCAGTAGAGCCTGTTCGGCCAACCTGTCGGGGATATCGGTTGCCGTGTCGCGCGTGGCGGTCTGGCGTGTCGATCCGGGCGGTCACAGAATGCCATGTGTGGATGACGGTGAGCAGTTTCCGGGGGTGGTGATCCGGTTCCGGCGCGGGGACGATCCGGTCGCCGTGGTGACCGACCACGACGCCGTGCAACGCGCGGAGGTGTACCCGATCCTGCGCATCGGCGCTCCACTGTTCGGTCACGCGATCGATCTCGGTGGCGGGCGGTGGCGGATCCACGGTCTCGTCGAGGACACTCCGCAGGCCGCCCGCGACGCCCTGGCCCACCGGCTGCGCGAACGACTCGCCACCGCCACCGACGCCGACCTGGTCGCCGAGTTGACGGCCGTGGGCGAGGTGCTGGACTGGCAGAAGGTCGACGAGGTGACCGTCGGCGGTCGCCGGCACCGGGTGATCCGGGCCGACACGTTCGCCCGGTTCGGCCCGGCCGGGCCGGAGCCGCCACGCCCCACCGACCTGGATCCACGCCAGGCCGACACCTGCGACAGCTTCCTCGGCGGGGCCGACCTGATCGCCGACCCGTCGGCACCCACCGGCGTCGGCGCCGCGGTCTTGAAGGTCGAGCTGCTGCCCGCCCGCTACCCGAAGGCGGACGTGTCGCCGGCCGCGTACGCCGACAGTGTCGCCGCCGTACGCTCACATCCCAACGGCGTACTGCTGCCCACCCGCTACGCCGTGGCCGAGCAGGTGGACGGCGTCTGGCAGCCGTCGAGCCGGGCGGTGGCGACCCCGCAGCAGGCCCGCGAGCTGATCCTCTTCGACTTCCGATGGCTGACCCCGCGCATCGCCAACCCGAGCAAGGCGGAGGCCGCCGAGTACCGGCGCGCCGCCGACGACCTGGAAGTCAGCCGCGTCGACGAGGTGAGTGTGCGTGGTCGTCGGCTCCGGGTCATCCGGGTGGAGACGCTGCTGCGCTTCGCCGCCGACGGACCGGAGGGGCCACGTCCGTCCGATCCGGATCCCGAGCCGCCACCCGAGGTCCACTTCGCCCGACTGCGGGCCGAGGGCCGGCTACCCGAGCCGGACTGACCCCACCAGCCGGACTGACCCCACCAGCCGGCACTGACCGTTCTCAGCGATGCGCTGACGTCCATCCCCGCTGCTGCAACCGTTCGATGCCGTCGAGCAGCAGGTCCAGCGCGAACTCGAACTCGAACTGGTCGTCGCAGCCGGATCCCACCACCGACGTCTCGTCGTGCGACGCCGTGGCGATCTCCGCGAGGTGCGGGAACCGGGCCGCGATCTCCGGTGGCAGGGCGGCCGGCTGCGGTGCGGTGTTCGGGCCGGACCGGCCGGCGTCGCGGGTGGTGTCGAACAGTTCCTGGCTGAAGCCGAGGACCCGGCTACCCATCGCGTGCATGACGTGGTGGGCGAGGTCGGCGGAGAGCCCGCCGGATCGCAGGGTGGCGACCACCGAGTCGAGGTAGCCGAGGATCGCCGGGGTCGCCATGTTGCGGGACTCGATCGCGAGCGCCGCCCAGGGATGGCGTTGCAACGCCGAGCGGGCCGACAGGATCCGTCCCCGGATGGCCTGCTTCCACTCGGTGTCGGGGATCGGCGCGTCGATCTCGCCGACCACCATGTCGATCATCGCGTCGAGCAGTTCGTCCTTGTTGGCCACGTGCTTGTAGAGCGCCATGGGCACCACACCCAGTTCCTGGGCGAGGTTGCGCATGCTGAGCGACTCGATCCCGGCGGTGTCGGCGAGCGCGATCGCGGTGCGCAGGATCCGCTCCCTGCTCAGCGGCGTCCGCCGGGGCGTTCCTGCCTGCTCAGCCATCGTGAACCTCGTCTTCCGGGTGCCGGGAGAACCATAACCGCCTTGACAGGTGTACGGCGTACACCTACCGTTGATCGCAGCGGTGTACGCCGTACACCAGCGGCAGGGGAGGAAGCGATGAGAGCGATCGTCCAGGACCGGTACGGCCCGCCCGAGACACTGCGACTTGCCGACGTCGACGTGCCGGTGCCCGCCGCCGGTGAGGTGCTCGTGCGCGTCGAGGCCGCCGCGCTCAACGCGTACGACTGGCACATCGTGCGCGGCGACCCGTGGATGTCCCGACTGGCCTTCGGTCCCGCGAAGCCTCGGGCCCGCATCCGTGGCCGCGACTTCGCCGGCCGGGTCAGCGCTGTCGGCCCCGACGTCCACCAGGTACGCCCCGGCGACGCCGTCTTCGGCGACCTCGGCGACGCCAACGGCGCGTTCGCCGAGTACGTCTGCGTACCGCAGGCCCTGGTCGCGCCCGCGCCGACGAACCTGACCCCGCAACAGGCTGCCGCCCTGCCGCTGGCCGGGGTGACCGCCCTCATGGGACTGTCCGACGTCGGGCAGGTCGAGCCGGGTCAGCGGGTCCTCGTCAACGGCGCCTCCGGCGGCGTCGGCACCCTCGCCGTGCAGCTGGCGAAGGCCCTCGGCGCGACAGTGACGGCGGTGTGCAGCACCCGCAACGTCGACCTGGTCCGCTCCCTCGGCGCCGACCGGGTCGTCGACTACGCCCGCGACGACTTCACCCGCGACGGCCACCGCCACGACCTGGTGTTCGACCTGGTCGGCAACCGTTCCCTGACCGCGCTGCGGCGCGCGGTGACCCCGACCGGGACGCTTGTGCTCTCCGGTGGCGGCGTCCGCCGGCGGGGCAGCCTGTTCGGGCCGGTCTGGTTGCTGGCCCGGGGGCGGCTGCTGGCCCCCGTCGTCGGGCAGCGCATCGCCATCCTCACCGCGACACCGAGCCGTGCCCACCTCGACACCCTCCGCGCGTACGCCGAGGCCGGCCGGCTCACCCCGGTCATCGACCGGACCTACCCGCTGCACGAGGTGCCCCGGGCCATCGGCTACCTCGAAGGCGAACACGCCCGGGCGAAGGTGGTCATCACCATCTGACCGGCCGCGGTTCGCTGGAAAACCCGTAACCCATCAGTTACGCTTCTGCGGTGGACAAGGTAGCCGGCGCCATCGCCGATCCGGTGCGCCGGCGGATCCTCGAACTGCTGCGGGAACGCCGGCTCACCGCCGGCCGGATCGCCGAGCACTTCGAGATCAGCCGACCGGCGGTCAGTCGCCACCTGCGCGTCCTGCGCGAAAGCGGCCTGGTGCACGACACCCTGGTCGGCCGCGAGCGTCGCTACGAGTTGGACGCGACACGCTTCGCCGAGCTGAATCGATGGCTGTCGCAGTTCGCTCAGCCCGAGCGCTGGGAGCGCCGGTTCGACGCGCTGGAAACCGAGGTTCACCGTACCCGCCGCGAGCGCCGCACCGGCCGCTCGCCCAACTCCCGTGAGGAGCGGACAGCGTGACACTCCCACCAACCGGACGCCTCTTCGGCACCGACCATGGGACCGACCTGGTCATCACCCGCGAATTTCGTGCCCCCATCGAGGACGTCTGGGTCAGCCTGACCGAACCTGATCGCACGGCCCGGTGGTACGGCCGCTGGGACGGCCACGCCGCGCCCGGGCGCAGCATCCGGCTGCAGATGGCCTTCGAGGACGGGCAGCCGTGGTCCGAGCTACGGATCGACGCGTGCGAGCCACCCCGCCGGCTCGCCCTCTCCAGCCAGGACGAATCCGGCGCCTGGCGGTGGGAGGTGCAGCTCACCCCGCACGGAGAGCGGACGGAACTGCGCTTCGTCCAGCACCTGGACACGGTCGAGGGCATCGGCGAGATCGGGCCCGGCTGGGAGTACTACCTGGATCGGCTGCTCGCCGTCCACAACGACACGACGATGCCGTCGTTCGACGACTACTACCCGGCCATGAAGACCTATTTCGATCAGTTGAGTCTGTCGCCGCACTGATCTCCCGCGCCGTTCGGCGGATGTGATCGATTCGGCGGCGTCGAGTGCCTTCGACCCGTTTTGTTCTCCCTGGCCAGGGTACCGCCCCTGGAGTCCGGTCGTTGTGCTCCAGGGAGGTACCTGCAGAGATGGAATCGCGTAACCCCGCCAAGGCGGTCAAGGACGTCGTGGAATCCGCGGCGGAGAAGGTCACCGAGGCGCTGACCCCGCAGGTGCCCGGTGCGCCGGGCAGCGCCCCGCCGTCCCTGGCGGAGCCGACCACCCCGCACGACCCGCTGCCACCCAAGCCCGAGCAGGGCACCCCGCAGACCCGTACGCCCACCGGCGCGAAGACCGGCACGCCGCCGACGGCAAAGGGCCAGCAGGGTGCCTTCCTCACCACCGCGCAGGGGGCGCGGCTGCGCGACACCGACCACTCGCTGAAGGCGGGGCCCCGCGGACCCGTCCTGCTCCAGGACCATCACCTGCGGGAGAAGATCACCCACTTCGACCACGAGCGCATCCCGGAGCGGGTCGTGCACGCCCGGGGCGCCGGCGCGCACGGACTGTTCACCGCGTACGGCACCGCCGAGAACGTCACCCGGGCCGGCTTCCTGCGCAAGGGCCGCGAGACCGAGGTCTTCGTGCGCTTCTCCACCGTGCTCGGCTCGCGCGGTTCGGCCGACACGGTACGCGACACCCGTGGCTTCGCCACCAAGTTCTACACCGACGAGGGCACCTTCGACCTGGTCGCCAACAACATGCCGGTCTTCTTCATCCAGGACGCCATCAAGTTCCCCGACATCATCCACGCCGCCAAGCCGCACCCGGACCGGGAGATCCCGCAGGCGCAGAGCGCCCACGACACCTTCTGGGACTTCGTCTCCCTGCACACCGAGGCACAGCACCACACCATGTGGAACATGTCCGATCGGGGCATCCCGCGCTCGTACCGGACCATGGAAGGCTTCGGCGTCCACACCTTCCGCCTGGTCAACGCGGCGGGGGAGACAGCGTTGGTGAAGTTCCACTGGAAGCCCAAGCTGGGCGTGCACTCCCTGGTCTGGGAGGAGGCGCAGCTGCTCAACGGCATCGACCCGGACTTCCACCGCCGCGACCTCTACGACGCCATCGAGGCCGGCGCCTTCCCCGAGTGGGAACTCGGCATCCAGGTCTTCCCCGACACCCCGGAGGAGACGTTCGCCGGCATCGACCTGCTCGACCCGACCAAGATCGTGCCGGAGGAACTCGCGCCGGTGCAGCCCATCGGCAAGCTGGTGCTCAACCGCACGCCCACGAACTTCTTCGCCGAGACCGAACAGGTCGCCTTCCACGTCGGCCACCTGCCACCCGGCATCGACGTCACGAACGATCCGCTGTTGCAGGGCCGCCTCTTCTCGTACGTCGACACGCAGTTGACCCGGCTGGCCGGGCCGAACTTCTCGCAGATCCCGATCAACCGGCCGCACGCCGCGGTCAACGACATGCTGCGTGACGGCTTCCACCAGCAGGCCATCCACGCCGGGGTGGCACCGTACCGGCCGAACTCCCTCGACGGCGGCAACCCGTTCCCGGCCGGCGACGACGACCACCCGTTCATCGACGTACCCGTCCAGGTGGCCCAGGCCCCCAAGATCCGGCAGAGTCCGGCGTCCTTCGATGATCACTTCAGCCAGGCCCGACTCTTCTGGTTGAGCATGTCCCCGGTCGAGCAGGAACACATCATCCGGGCCTACACCTTCGAGCTGGGCAAGTGCTACCACCAGGCGATCAAGGAACGGCAGCTGCAGTGCCTGGCCAACATCGACCCGGTGCTCTGCGCCCAGGTCGCCACCGGCCTGGGACTGCCCGCACCGCAGCCGACCGTGCCGCTGGCCGACGTCGAGCCCAGCCCTGCGCTGTCGCAGGTGGGCCGGCAGTGGCCGGTCGACGGCCGGACGGTCGGCATCGTGGTGACCGACGACAGCGACCTCGCCACCATTCACCAGGTGCGTCGCGCCGTCTTCGCCGCCGACATGGTGCCGCTGCTGATCGCCGGACACGGCGGCATGATCGGCGACCTGCCGGTGCAGCGCACCTTCGCCACCGGCCGCTCGGTCGAGTTCGACGCGCTCCTGCTCGCCGCCGCACCACCACCGGCCCCCGACGCGCTGCCCGCCCGGGACGCCAAGGCCGGCGCGGCGAACTCCGCCACCGTCGACCCCCGGGTGCTGCTCTTGGTCGAGGAGGTCTGGCGGCACGCCAAGGCGATCGGTGCCTGGGGCACCGGCGTCACCGTCCTGGACCAGGCCGGTGTCACCGGCAGCCCCGGTGTGGTCACCGGCGACTCCGGCGACGACGTCTTCGACGCTGTCCGGCAACTGATGACCAACCACCGGGTCTGGGAAAGGTTCCCCGCCTCGGTGTCCTGACCCCGCCGCCGGCACGCACGTGAGGCCGCCCCGCTGCATCGTCAGCGGGGCGGCCTCAGCTGCGCTCGCCGTGTGGCAGACGGCGGGGTACGCAGCGGCGCGGGACCGCCGTTTCGACAACCGCCGACCAGTGGGTGCCCAGTGGTGCGGCGCTGCGGGCGGGCACGGCCATCACCAGGCCGCTGACCGGCCGGGTCGGGATGCGGTGCAGCGGAATGTCCAGGTCCTGGGCGGGCACCTGGTAATCGAGACGGGCCAGCCGTACGGCCAGGGCCTTCAGCAGCGCGACGGTGATCTGCTCCCCGGGGCAACGATGGCCGGTACGCGGATCGCCGCCACCCTGCGGCACCAGGTCGAAGGCACCGATCTGCCGACCGACGAACCGGTCCGCAGCGGCTCGGGAATGGCGCCGTGCCGGCGGATGTGCTGCTCGTCGTAGAAGAACCGGGCGGCGTCGGGCCCGCGCAGCGCCACCGTTCTCTGGCCGAGCAGACGGGTCCGCACCACGTCCTCCGGGCTGTGGCGCAGGCGGTTGGGCAGCCATCCGTAGCCCTGGATCGCGAGCGTCAGCGTGTCGTCCATGCGTCCCATCAGGTCAACCAGCATGCCGCTGGTCCTGCCCACTGCGAGCGTGGTCAAACCAGCGACTCACTCCTGCGCCACCAGGGTCTTACGCATCTGCTGCGTGACCACCCGGTATCCCGAACTGCCGTACAGCCCGACGGCGCGGGCGTTGTCACCGAAGACGTTGAGTTCGATGGCACCGACCCCGTGCCGGCGGACCGCGTCCTCACCGGCGGCGAGCAGGGCCCGCCCGTAGCCCGCCCCACGGTGCTCCGCGTCGATCTCGATGTCGTAGAGGAACGCGCAGTCCGGGGCGCCACGCGGATGGGTGAGGCCGATCCACAACACCCCGATCGGGGTTCCGTCGCCGAGTTCACCGGTGAGGAACAGCATTCCGGGGGGGCCGAAGCCCTCCGGCAGCAGGGTGTCGTTGTTCTGCTGGGCCAGTTCCTGGGCATCCTCGGCGGGCCAGTTGCCGGCCGCCACCTGCGCGTCCGCGAAGGCCCGCACAATGCCGGCCCGCCACCGGTCGAACTCGGCCTCGGTCATCGATCGCACCGTCAGCTCAGACATGCGGGCGATGCTCGCACATCACGTCAATCGGTCGGGGTGCCGAACCAGCGCGGTAGCTGGCCCCGCAACTCCTGCTGGTCGGCGCCGGCCCAGGCGACGTGGCCGTCGGGCCGCAGCAGGACCGCGGGTACGTCCAGCTCGCCACTGGTGTCCATGACGTGGTCGACCCGGTCGGCCCAGCCGGCGACCGAGAGCCGGCTGGTCTGGTCGAGCAGCAGCCCACGTCCGGTCCGGGTCAGCTCGTAGAGGCGTCCCCGGCCCAGCGGGACGTCCCGCATCCGCCGGCCGACTAGGTCGTGTCCCGCGCCGAAGTCGTACCGGACGCCGATCGCGGTGATCTTCTCGGTCAGGTACCGGTTGACCTCCTCGAAGTCCATCAGCTCCGACAACAGCCGGCGCAGCGACTGCGGGCCCGGCTCGGTGGAGAGCAACTCCATCTGCGCGCGGGTGTTGTCCAGCACGTCCGCGGCGACCGGATGCCGTTCGGTGTGGTAGCTGTCCAGCAGCCCCTCCGGGGCCCACCCGTTGACCTCGGCGGCGAGCTTCCAGCCGAGGTTGACCGCGTCCTGGATGCCGAGGTTGAGGCCCTGCCCGCCGGTGGGCGGGTGGATGTGCGCGGCGTCGCCGGCCAGCAGCACCCGGTCCACCCGGTAACGCTCGGCCAGCCGGGTGGCGTCGCCGAAGCGAGACAGCCAACGCGGCGAGTGCACACCGAAGTCGGTGCCCGCGTACGCCCGCAGTTGCTGTTTGAACTCGTCGAGCGTCGGCGCGACGGTCCGGTCGACGGCCACCTTCTCGGCGGGCACGATGACCCGGTAGACCCCGTTGCCGAGGGGCCCGAGGCCGAACCGTTTCTGGGTCTTGCGGATCTCGGTGACCCTGGCGACGATCGTGTCCAGCGGGGCATCCGCCGCCATCTCACCCAGCAGCGTGTCGACCCGGCTCGGCTCGCCGGGAAAACCAACCCCGAGCAGATTGCGTACGGTGCTGCGCCCGCCGTCACAGCCGACCAGGTAGCGGGCGCGCAGCTGGGTGCCGTCGGCCAGTTCGGCGGTGACGCTGTGCTCGTCCTGGCTCAGCCCGACCAGTTCGCAGCCGCGCCGCAGGTCCGCGCCGACCGCGACCGCATGCTCGGCGAGCAGCCGGTCGGTGGTGGTCTGCGGAATGCCGAGCACGTACGCGTGTGCGCTGTCCAGCTCCGGCGCCGGCTTCTCGATGGCGGCGAAGAAGCCGCCGACCGGGTACCGCTGGCCGTGCGCGAGGAAGGTGTCCAGCAGCCCACGCTGGTCCAACAATTCGATGCTGCGTACGTGCAGGCCGAGCGACCTGACGAACGTGGTCGGCTCCGAGTCCTTTTCCAGTACGACGACCTGCACCCCGTGCAGCCGTAACTCGGCGGCCAGCATCAGGCCGGTCGGTCCGCCGCCCACAACGATCACGTCAAACATGCGCCGCCCATTCGGTGGAGGATTCGGCCACCAGTTCCTGCGGTTCTATTTGCACCGCAGGCGCTGCCGTTTCCGCAGCTCGTGGCCTCGGGCGCAGATTCTGCGCCATCACCGGGGTCTTGCCGCAAGACCCCCTGTGCGCTATAAGTTAAGAGTGGCAGGAAGCGATCCGCTTCCTGCTTTCGCATTTCCCGGCGTTGACGTCGTCGTTTCCGTCGAGTCGTCGCGCGGGCCCGGTAGAGCCGAGCGCGGTGATCGGGCGTCGGTGCGCCGCCGGGTCAGTGCAGCGCTACGGCCACCGGTTCCGCCTCCACTGCGGCGAGCTGGTCGGGCCGGGCCACGACGAGCAGGGCGAGCAGTGCCGAGGCCAGGCCACCGGCGATCACTGCGGCCATCGCCACCGCGCCGTTGCCGAGCACGCCGACCAGCGGCGCGGCCAGCGCACCGACGCCGAACTGCACCGCGCCGAGCAGCGCGGAGGCGGTACCGGCCGCCTCACCGTGCCGGCTGAGCGCCAACGCCGGCGCGTTCGGCAGTGCGAGACCGGTCGCGGCCAGCACCAACCAGAGCGCGACCAGCAGCGCCGGCAGCCCGCCGAGGCCGGTCACGGCGAGCGCGACGAGCACGAGAGCGGCGGCCGTGCCCGCGAGCAGGGCGACCAGCAGGATCCGCTGCGGGGTGTAGCGGCGCAGCAGTCGTACGTTGCCCTGGGTCGCGGCGATCAGACCGATCGCGCCGGCGCCGAAGGCGATCCCGAACTGCTGCTCGTCCAGCCCGTACTGCTCCTGCATGACGAACGAGGACCCGGCGACGTAGGCGAACAGCGCCGCCATGGCCAGACCGGCAACCATGATCAACCCGACGAAGGCGCGGTCGCGGAGCAGTCCACCGTAGAGCCGCACGATGTGCAGCGGCCCGCCGCGTTGCCGCCGCGCGGGCGGTAACGTCTCCGGCAGCCCCAGCACGGCGACGAGCATCAGCAGTACGCCGAAGACGGCCAGCGCCGCGAACACGCCACGCCACTGCGTCCACCGCAGCAGTTCGCTGCCGAGCGTGGGGGCGAGCACCGGCGCGGCACCCATCACCAGCAGCAGCCGGGAGAGCATCCGGGCGAATGCGGTACCGGTGAACAGGTCACGCACCACGGCTGTGGCGATCACGGCGGCGGCCGCGGCCCCGAGACCCTGCACGACCCGTAGCGCCCCCAGCACGGTGACGTTCGGGGCGAGCGCGCAGCACACCGAGGCGACGATGTGCAGTGCGGTGCCGGCGATCAGCGGTGCGCGGCGGCCGACGGCGTCGGAGAGGGGACCGATCAGCAGTTGGCCCAGCGCGAGACCGATAAGCGTGCCGGTGAGGGTCAACTGCACCGCGGCGGAACTGGTCGCGAAGTCGTCGACGATCGCGGGCAGCGCCGGCAGGTACATGTCGATGGTCAGCGGCCCTACCGCGATCAGCGAGCCGAGGACGAGGATCAGCCGCAGGCGTTGCCGAGGGCTCATCAGGTCGCCGGGCATCACCGGCTGCGCCGGCGCCACGGCCGTGTCGACTGAGGTCATCGGGTCGTCTCCACGAAACGGGCGGTCAGGGCAGTCAGCGGCGTGATCGTCACAACTGGCTGCAACCCGTGACCGGCGGGCTGATTCCCGCTGCGGACGTTGGTAATACAGGTCACAGCCCTGCCAGCTGCGCCGTCGGTCGACCGGGCCGGCAGTACGAGTCACCGTCTGACAACTCTCCGGCACCGGCCCGCCGTAGGCATTCAGACTCGCCGAACCGGCGACTTCCCCTTCAGCCTATCTGCCTAGGAAGCTCTACAGGTGGTGTCACGGTCAACGCGGATGACAGTCATCGCGCAGGTGGGTGTGGGGACGGTCAGCGGTCGGCGCGAATCAGGTCGGCGGCGCGCCAGGCCAGCGCCATCACCGGGGCGTTGAGGTAGCCCGAGACGAGGATCGGCAGCACCGACGCGTCCACGACGCGTAGGCCTGCCACACCGCGTACCCGCAGTCGGGGGTCCACCACGAAGTCGTCGCCCGGCCCCATCGCGCAGGTGCCCACCGCGTGGTAGCCGCAGTAGCCGAGGGCGAGCCCCGCCTCGATGATCTCCTCGTCGTCCTGCACCGTCGGGCCGGGCAGCGTCTCAGCGACGATCCGCTTGGCGATCGGTGCCGTACCGAACAACTCCCGCACCCGCCGGAACGCGCCGACGGCGACCCGACGGTCGTGCGGGGCGGTGAAGTAGTTCGCCACGATCGCCGGTGCGGTGCCCGGGTCCGCCGAGGTGATGGCCAGGCTGCCTTCGCTCTCCGGCCGGGTCACCGTGACCTGGGCCATCAACCCCGACTCGGACTCCAACTCGATCGCCCGTCCGGGGCGTCGGGGTGCTGCCGAGAAGGGCGCGAGCAGCAACTGCGCGTCGGGGTGCCCGACGTCCGGCGCGGAGCGGAAGTACGCCCCGACGTCGTACACCGGCAGGGCGAGCAACCCCCGTCGGGTGGCCAGGTAGCGCAACATCTCCCGCGCCTGCCCGAGTGGGCGGCTCAGGCGGGCGTTGTAACCGGCCTTGCCCGCCAGCCGGAACTGCATGGGCGTGGTGCGGTGCTCGCGCATGCCGACCCCGACGCGCGGCCGGTCCGCCAGCACCGGGACACCGGCCTGGCGCAGGGTGTCGGCCGGCCCGATGCCGGAGACCTGCAACAACTGCGGGGTGGCGATCGCCCCGGCCGCGAGGATCACCTCGGCGGCGGCCCGATGATCGACACTCTGGCCGCCCTGTCGGGTGCGTACTCCGACCGCCTGACCGTTCTCGATCAGGATGCGTACCACCACGGTGTCGACCACGACGGTGAGGTTGGGTCGGTTGCGGACCGGGTGCAGGAAGGCGTCGGCGGCGTTGCTGCGGCGACCGTCGCGGATGGTCGCCATCAGGTAGCCGACGCGTTCGTCGTCGGTGGCGTTGAGATCGTCCACCCGCTGCCAGCCCAGTTCCACCCCGGCGGCGATGGCGTTCTCGCTGATCTCGTCGGTGCCGGTGGCGGTGGACAGGCGCAACGGCCCGCCGGCGCCGCGCACCTCGGAGGCGCCGAGCGGATTGTCCTCCAGGCGCTTGAAGATCGGCAGCATGGTGTCCCAACCCCAGCTGGGGTTGCCGAGACGTTCCAGCTCGTCGTAGTCGAGCCGGTCGCCGCGGCCGTACACCATGCCGTTTATCGAGCTGGACCCGCCGACCAGCCGGCCGCGCTGCCAGACCTCCTGCTGGCCCGCTCGGACCTGCGCCGGGTAGTGCCAGGCGGTGCGTCGGTCGTCCATCAGTCGGCTGAAACCCTTGGGAATGCGGACCCAGGGGCTGCGGTCCCAGCCGCCGGCCTCGATGAGCAGGACCCGCGTGCCCGGGTCCTCGGTCAGCCGGTTCGCCAGCACACAGCCGGCCGACCCCGCACCCACCACGATGTAGTCGAACTCCGCCATGCTGGCCCCCGATATTGGCGTGTCTCGCTGGCACACACCGTATTGCGTCGCTCACGGCAGGGAAAGGGTGGTGGTGCGGTCGTCTTGTCACTGCCGACCAGGGTGTCCGCAATGCCCGACGAGAAATGCGGCGGATCGGTGAAACCCGCTGCCGGCGCTACGCGTCATCAGGCTGAACGACCGAGGACCAGCCGCCGGCAAGGGCAGCTGGCCTCGGCAGGCGAGGCAGCCGGGAGGAACCGTGGTGGTGGGTAGATGGCTCGCTGGAGCGAGCCTGGTGGCGCTGACAAGCGTTGCCGCGACCGTGTACGGGGTGGCGTCGGCGTCCGAAAACGACACACCGACGCCGAGCGCGGTGGCCGTCGAGGCGCCGGCTGCGGCAGCGCCGGTGGCCGGGGCGCGGCCGCCCGGTGCCGGCAAGGGGCGGCCGACGCCGCAGCCGACCCCGAGCATCGACGCCGTGCTCTCCGGCAAACGCCGGGTCACGATCGTACGGGTGGGTGCGTTCGAGGGCGGTCTGTCGCTGCTCGACGGTGGCCGGCTGGCCGAGGTCGACGGCGACGAGGGACGGCAGGTGTTCGTGCCGACCCCCCTCGGCTCGGGGGAGTTCCTGATGAAGGCGTACTACGGCGGCGGCACCGGCAAGGCGATCTGCTGGCAGGCGCACAACCCGCAGAACACCCAACCGCTGTACGTGCGGGGTGCCACCTGCCGGGCGAACGACCCGGCGCAGCGGTTCGTCATCGCCGCCGCCGAGGGTGGCGGAGCACGCGAGTACGTGATCAGCAACCGTTGGGCGTACCTGCGAGACTCGGTACGATCCGGGCTGATCCTGGAGGAGTTGGGTGACGCCGCGCCGTTCAGCAGTTTCCGGTTCAACGACACCGGCCCGGCCCCGCGCAGGTGACCGGCCCGGTGACCCGGCCGTCCACCCCCGGCCGGGTCACCGGTGTGACCAGACAGTTGATGGATTGAATCGGGTTGGGTGGGAGACTTTGATCGATGCGTGACGCTGCGGAGTTCGACGCCTTCTACTCCGCGTCCGTGCAGCGGGTGCTGGGGCAGCTGTACGCGATGATCGGCAACCGGGCGGAAGCCGAGGACGCGGTGGCCGAGGCGTACGCCCGGGCCTGGGACCGGTGGGCGACGGTGCGCGAGTGCGACAGCCCGGAAGCCTGGGTACGCCGGGTGGCCTACCGGGTGGCGGTGAGCGCCTGGCGCAAGACCGTCAACCGGCTGCGGGCCCATCGGCGGGACGCCACCGGGCAGCAGGTGGAGGCCACCTCGGTCGACCACGTCGCGGTGGTGACGGCGCTGCGGCGCATCCCCACCGAGCAGCGTCGGGTCGTGGTGCTGCACCATCTGGTCGGCCTCAGCGTCACCGAGATCGCGGCCGAGGTGGGCAGCAACGAGAACACCGTCAAGACCCGGCTGGCCCGGGGCCGCCGGGCGCTGGCCGCCCACCTGACCGAGGAGAGCAGTTCCCAGATGGACGGAGGGCGGCAGCCGTGAGCTTCGACAACCAGCTCGACGACGCCCTGCGGGCGTTGGCGCGCGACGGGGGGCAGGACAGCCGGATCCCCGCCGCCACTGACATCCGGCGACGCGGCGAAACGCGGCGTCGTCGCCGCCGGACCGCGTCGGTCGCGCTCGCCGCCACCGCAGTCGTCGCGCTCGGCGCGGGTGTCGCGTTGGCCCGCCTCGGCGGCTCCACGGAGTCGATGCCCATCGGCCCGTCCACCGTCATCGGCCCGTCCACCGGCCCCAGTGTCGATCCGTCGCGTCCGTCGACCTCGCCGACTTCGCCCACGGGTTCGCCCGACTCGTCCACGGGGTCACCTGATTCACCTGATTCGCCCACCAGTTCGCCAGCCATACCGCCGAGCACCGATCGGCTGCTGTCCGGCACACGCCAGGTCGCCATCGTGCGTACCGGCGCGTTCGAATCGGCGTTGTCGCTGCTCGACGACGGCCGACTGGGCGAGGTCGACGGTGTCGAGGGCCGCCGACTGTTCGTGATCACGCCGCAGGGGTCCGGCACCTACCAGATCCGTACCGCCGCCGAACCCGGCGTCGACCTGACCGACATCTGCTGGGAGGTCCGCTCCGCCGGCAGCCAGCCCCTACGCGTCGAAGGCGTCCCCTGCGACGAGGCCGAACCCCGACAGCGTTTCTCTCTCGACCCCGCCGCCGAAGGCACGTACCTGATCAGCAGCAACTCGGCGTACCTGCAGAACTCCTCCACCCGAGGCCTGATCCTCGAAGAGGCCGGCGACGCCCCGATAACCACCCGCTTCCGCCTGGTCGACAACGGCCCCGCCCCCAAGTAACCCCCTTCCCTCCACTGATCCACGCCCGATCTGTTCGTCGATCCACTCGCTGTCCCCGTCGCCCCACCCGCTCTCCCCGTCGATCATGGAGTTCTGGTCGCCGAGATGTGGCATATGACCGCATTTGTCCCGACCAAAACACCATGATCGACGCGGCGGTGACGGAGGGGCGGGGAGGGAGGGGCGGGGACGGACGACGAGTGCCGGTCGAACTGCGTGAAGATCGCGCTCGATCCCAGATCGAGCGGTGTGCGGCTGATTGAGTAACCACTCGATCTGGGATCGAGCGCGATCTCGGCGTGATCCTTGTCGTTGGAGGAGGGTGGCGGGGTGTCGCGAGGGGGGAGGGCGGGGTGGGAGGGGGCGTTGTGGGCGTCTGAGATGCTTCGGGGCGTGACGACCGGCCACCCCCGCTCACACCGTCGCCGCCGCAGGCGCCTGCCCTGGCTGCTGCTGGTGGTCGGTCTGCTGGGGGTGCTCGGCGCGGTCGCGTACGTGGTGGTGCCGCAGGTGTTGCCGCCGGGGCCGCGACCGTTGTTCCAGATGCCGGTGGGCTGCGGTGAGACCTGGCAGGTGGGCACCTATCCCGGTCACGGTGACAACGACGTGGACTTCTTCCCACTCAAGGGTGACCCGTGGGGGCAGCCGGTGCTCGCCTCGTACGAGGGCACGGTCACCGTGGCGGGCATCAACGGGTCGCTCGGTGGGCGTACGCCGGAGAATCCGGACGGGCCTCGGGGCCGCGGTGGCGGCTACTGGGTGAAGATCGACCACGGCGGGCGGTGGGAGACCCAGTATCTGCACCTGCTCGAACCGCCGATGGTGCAGGTGGGGCAGCGGGTCGCCCAGGGGCAGCAGATCGGGCGGATCGGCAGCACCGGCAACTCCGGGGCCCCGCATCTGCATTATGAGCAGCGCCGGGGTTGGCAGAAGGTGGAGACCTGGTTCGACGGTCAGCCGTCCGGTATCACGCACGACGATGCCGAGTACACCGTGCGCTTGACCAGCAACAACTGCGCCGCTGCCGGTAATTGACGCCGGTCGCGGCCTGCCGGATGCCCGGTTTGCGGCTAGCGTGGGGTCAAGCAGTGGCCGCAGGAACCCTGGGGGAGGACCATGTCCAGCACCAGATTCGGGTTGGCCGGCGCGACGCTCGCTCTGCTGCTCACCGCCACGGTGGGCTGTAGCGCGGGGGAGGGCGTCGATGTCGACGGCGGGAACGGGGCCGGCGCAGGGGGTGTCCTGAACGCCGCCATCGGTGGTGAACCGGATCAGCTCGACCCGCACAAGACCTCGGCCTACTACAGCTTCCAGGTGCTGGAGAACGTCTTCGACACCCTGGTGGAGCCCGACGCGAACCTGGAGATGCAGCCGTCGCTGGCCACCGAGTGGACCACCAGCGACGACCAGCTGACCTGGACGTTCACCCTCCGCGAGGGGGTCAAGTTCTCCGACGGTACGCCGCTGACCGCCGAGGACGTCGTCTACTCGTACAAGCGGATCATCGACGAGAAGCTGAACACGGCGTACAAGTTCGGCACGGTCAAGTCGGTGACCGCGTCGAACCCGACCACGGTGGTCATCACCCTGTCCGCGCCCACCCCGAATCTGCTGGCCAACCTGGGCGGCTTCAAGGGGGTGGCGATCGTGCAGAAGGCCAACGTGGAGTCCGGCGAGATCACCACCAAGCCGATCGGCAGCGGACCCTTCGCGCTCAGTGGCTACACCTCCGGCGACAACATCCAGCTGGTCCGCAACGACAACTACTGGGGTGAGCGGCCCAAGCTCGACGGGGTGCGGTTCACCTTCGTCAGCGACCCCACGGTGGCGTTGCAGAATCTGCGCGGCAACGAGGTGCAGTGGACCGACAACCTGCCGCCGCAGCAGGTGCCCGCGCTGCTCGACGGCGACGAGCCGACCGTCCAGTCGGTGCCGTCGACGGACTACTGGTACCTGGCCCTCAACCAGGCGCGTAAGCCGTACGACGACGTCAACGTGCGTCGGGCGATCGCGTTCGCGCTGGACCGGGAGGCGATCACCAAGGCCGCCAAGTTCGGGTTGGCCACGGTCAACCAGACGGCGATTCCGCAGAACAGCGCCTTCTACTACGAGTACGCGCCGTACTCGCACGATGTGAACCAGGCCCGGCAGCTGCTCGACCAGGCCGGGGTCAGTGACCTGACCATGGACCTGATGGTGACCAGCGAGTACCCGGAGACGGTCACCGCCGCGCAGGTCATCGCCTCGCAGCTCGGCGGCATCGGCATCAACGTCAAGATCCGTACGCTGGACTTCGCGCAGTGGCTCGACGAGCAGGGCAGCGGCAACTTCGACTCGTTCATGCTCGGCTGGCTGGGCAACATCGACCCGGACGAGTTCTACTACGCCCAGCACCACAGCGGCGGCACGTTCAACTTCCACAAGTACCACAACCCCGCCGTCGACCAGCTGCTGGACCGGGCCCGCACGCAGACCGACCAGAACACCCGCAAGCAGCAGTACGAGCAGGTGGCCAAGCAGATCGTCGACGACGCCAGCTACATCTACCTCTACAACCCCGACGTGGCGCAGGGCTGGTCGAAACAGGTCACCGGCTATCAGGTACGCACCGACCGGGCGATCCGGTTCCGCGACGTGGCGCTGACCAGGTGAGCGGGCAGGGGACCGCAGGTGGCCCGCTTCGTCATCCGCCGACTGCTCCAGTCCTGCGTGGTGCTGCTCGGCGTCACTCTCGTGGTGTTCCTGCTGCTGCAACTGGTGCCGGGTGACCCGGTCCGGGTGGCGCTCGGCACCCGGTTCGACCCGCAGACCTACGAGGCGCTGCGAGCTCGGGCGGGGCTGGACCAACCCCTGGTGGTGCAGTATTTCGACTATCTGCGGCGGGCGCTGACCGGCGACCTGGGGGTCAGTTTCCGCAGTGGACGGCCGGTCACCGCCATCGTGTTGGAGCGGCTGCCCGCGACGCTGTCGCTGGCCGTGACCGCTGTGCTGTTCGCGTTGGTGATCGCCCTGCCGCTGGGCATCGTGTCGGCGATGCGCAGCGGATCGATCGTCGACCACGCGGCGCGGGTGTTCAGCCAGTTCGGTGTCTCGGTGCCGGACTTCTGGATGGGCATCATGGGCATCCTGCTCTTCGCCGGGGTGCTCGGCTGGCTGCCGCCATCGGGGTACGTGGCGTTGACCGAGGACCCGGCCCGGTGGGCGTCGCACGTCGCCCTGCCGGCGGCGACAGTGGGCCTGGTGACGGCGTCGATCCTGACCCGGTTCATCCGCTCGTCGATGCTGGAGGTGCTGTCGGAGGACTACGTCCGCACCGCCCAGGCCAAGGGGCTGCGTACCCGGGTGGTGGTGCTGCGGCACGTGCTGCGCAACGCCCTGATCCCGGTGGTCACCGTGGTGGCGGTGCAGTTGGCGAGCCTGCTCGGCGGGGTGATCGTGATCGAGGTGCTGTTCGCCTGGCCGGGTATCGGCCGGCTCACCTTCGAGGCGGTCCGCGCCCGCGACTATCCCGTACTCCAGGGCGCGGTGCTGCTGGTCGCGGCGCTGTTCCTGCTGGTCAACCTGTTGGTGGACATCCTCTATGCCCGCCTCGACCCGAGGATCACGGTCAAATGAGCGCGCCGACGGTCAGCCGGAGCGAGGGGCAGTTGCGGCGCGCCCTGTCGGCGTTGCGCCACGACCCGCTGGCCCTGACCGGCACCGCGGTTCTGATGCTGCTGGTCGTGGTCGGGGTGGCCGGGCCGTGGTTGGCACCGGCCGGCGTCAACGACGTGGACGTCGACCGGATGCTCCAGGCGCCCAGTTGGGCGCATCCGTTCGGCACCGACGAACTCGGCCGCGACGTGCTCAGCCGGGTCATGGTCGCCGCCCGGGTGTCCCTTCAGGTCGGCGCGGTGAGCGTCGGCATCGCCCTGGTCGCCGGGGTCACCCTCGGCCTGCTCGCCGGCTACTACCGGGGCTGGCTGGACAACCTGCTGATGCGCTGCATGGACGTGCTGTTCGCGTTCCCGGTGCTGCTGCTCGCGGTGGCCATCGTGGCGGTGCTCGGGCCGGGCCTGCTGACCGCGATGATCGCCATCGGGGTGGTCTACACGCCGATCTTCGCCCGGGTCACCCGCGCCGGTGTGCTCTCGGTGCGGGAGCAGGTCTTCGTCCGGGCCGCGGTCTCCATCGGCGCGTCCGACCTGCGGATCATGCGCCGGCACGTGCTGCCGAACATCGCCGCGCCGCTGATCGTGCAGACGTCGCTGTCGCTGGCCTTCGCGATCCTGTCCGAGGCGGCGCTGTCCTTCCTCGGTCTCGGCGTGCAGCCACCGGCCCCCGCCTGGGGGCGGATGCTCTACGACGGGCGGGGTTTCGTCACCGACGCCTGGTGGTTGGGTGTCTTCCCCGGCGCCGCCATCTTCTGCACCGTGCTGGCGTTCAACCTGGTCGGTGACGCGCTGCGGGACGTGCTCGACCCCCGCCAGTTGACCGTCGACGAGGCCAGGAGGAGCACCGGATGAGCGTACTGGCCGTGTCGGGGCTCACCGTCACCATCGGCACCCGGCGCGGTCCGGCCCGCGCGGTGGCCGGAGTCGACTGGTCGGTCGAGGCGGGGCAGACCCTCGCCCTGGTCGGCGAGTCGGGCAGCGGCAAGAGCATGAGCGTGCTGGCCGCCACCGGCCTGGCGCCGCGCGCCGCCCGGGTGTCGGGCAGCGTACGGCTGCTCGGCGAGGACTTCACCGCGTTGCCGGCGGATCGGCAGCGGCGGATGCGGGGCCGGCACGTCGGTTTCGTCTTCCAGGATCCGATGACCTCGCTGAACCCGGTGCTGACCGTGGGGCGGCAGGTCGCCGAGGCCGGCGAGGAGCATCTCGGGTTGACCCGGCGGGCTGCCCGCACCCGTGCCATCGAACTGCTCGACCTGGTCGGCATCCCGTCGGCCGCGCAGCGGGTCGACGCATACCCGCACCAGTTCTCCGGTGGCATGCGCCAGCGGGTGGTCATCGCCATGGCGTTGGCCTGCGAGCCGGATCTGCTGATCGCCGACGAGCCGACCACCGCGCTGGACGTCACCACCCAGGCCCAGATCGTCGAGCTGGTCGCCGACCTGCAACAGCGCCTCGGCACCGCGGTCGTCTGGATCACCCACGACCTGGGTGTGGTCGCCGGCATCGCGGACACCGTGGCGGTGATGTACGCCGGGCGGATCGTCGAACAGGGGCCGGTCGAGGCGGTGTTCGATCGGCCGGGGCACCCGTACACCTCGGCTCTGCTCGCCGCCCGACCCGAGCCCGGGGCCGGCGGTGGTGACCTGGTCACCATCGCCGGCGCGCCACCGAGCCCGCACGAGCTACCCGCCGGCTGCGCCTTCTGGCCCCGCTGCCCGGTGCGCGGCGACGCCCGGTGTGAGCACGAGTTGCCGCCGCTGGTCCCGGTTGCCGGCGCCCACCACGTCCGCACCTTCTACCCGCAGCAACCCGACGGGGAGGGCCGATGAAGCGCCGTGAGGTGCAGCTGCCGACGCAGCGCGGTGCGACCGAGGCGGTCGCCGAGCTCGACGACCTGCGGGTCTGGTTCCCGACCTCGGCCGGCGTGGTCCGGGCGGTCGACGGGGTGTCGTTGCAGGTCCGCCGGGGCGAGACGCTGGGGCTGGTGGGGGAGTCGGGCAGCGGCAAGTCGACCACCGGTCTGGCGTTGCTGCGCCTGGTCGATCCCACCACGGGCAGTGTCCGGGTGGCCGGGCAGGACGTGACCGGCTGGTCGCGTCGCCAGCTGCGGGTGCTGCGGCGTCGGGTCGCCATGGTGTTCCAGGATCCGCAGGCGTCGCTCGATCCGCGCCGTACCGTCGGGTCCAGCATCGCCGAACCGTTGATCGTGCACCGGCTCGTCGACTCCTCCGCCGCTCGTCGTCGCCGCGTCGATGAACTGCTCGACGCGGTGGGTCTGCGTCGGGACCTGGCCGACCGGCATCCGCATGAGCTCTCCGGCGGCCAGCGACAGCGGGTGGGTATCGCCCGCGCGCTGGCCGGCGAGCCGGACCTGATCGTCCTCGACGAGCCGATCGCCTCGCTCGATCTCAGTGTGCAGGCGCAGATCATGAATCTGCTGCGCGGGCTGCAACGGGACCTGGGACTGACCTACCTGTTCATCGCCCACGATCTGGCCGCCGTCGAGCACATGAGCGACCGGATGGCGGTGATGTATCTGGGTCGCATCGTGGAGAGCGGCACACCCGCGCAGATCTGGCGGGAGCCGGCGCATCCGTACACCGCCGCGCTGCTGTCGGGGATTCCGGTGGCGGAACCGCGGGTCGAACGGGAACGTCGGCGGGTCATCCTCAGTGGGGACATTCCCAGCCCGGTCGACCCGCCGAGTGGCTGCCGGTTCCGGACCCGCTGCCCGCAGGTGCGACCCGACTGCGCCGAGACCGATCCGGCGCTGGTCGAGGTCGCCGCCGGGCACCGGGCCGCCTGCCTGTACGCGGGAGAGGCCGTACGGGCGATGCGCGTCTCCTGACGCTTTCGCCGGCACCGTGGCTCTTGACGCGCCGTACGACCTTGTCCAGTATCCCTATATGTTCGATGGAGTATGTAGGGCACCGGGGGTCTAGGCGTGTACGTGTCAGCGCGATCGGACTACGCCGTACGGGCCATGTTGGCGATGGCCCAGCAGCACCCGGCCCTGGTGAAGGCGGCGGCGCTCGCGGCCAGCCAGGACATCCCGTACTCCTTCCTGCAGGGCATCCTGCTGGATCTGCGCCGTGCCGGTCTGCTGCACAGCGCCCGCGGTTCCGACGGTGGATACGCGCTGACCAGGGCGCCGGAGGAGATCACCGTCGGTGACGTGTTGCGGGCCACCGGCGGGCCACTGACCACGGTTCGGGGGGCGCCCGCCGAGGTGGCGACGTATCACGGGGTGGCCGCCGGGCTGGGCGAGGTGTGGCAGTCGGTGCACCGCGCGATCGAGGGGGTGGTCGACCGGTCCAGCCTCGCCGACCTGCTCGTGCCCGTCGACCGCTCGGCGGATGTCCACGCCGGTCGGGTGTCCACCCGGTCCGGCCGGGATTAAGGCTTGAAATCCTGTCGAGTTGGTGGGATATTCGGTGCGCGGTCGGGCAGGCGATCGATGCTGCCGCGCCGGCGTGAGCCGGGCGCGTCGGGATCGTCGTCGCGCCGTTGTCGGCTGGGCACCGAGGCTCGGTCCGTGACCGCGATCCAACACCGCTTTTCCTGTTGATGGCCCAAAACGGGCATATTCCCTATCTAGTCGGTCGGATTTATAGAGTGCGGGCGCGCACTGGAGGAGGACACCTGCGATGAGGCTCCGGATCAGAACGGCCATCGCTCTCGCCATGGTCACCGGCCTGGCCCTGTCGGGCTGCGGCGGCGGCACCTCGGCGAGTGACTCCAGCACCTTGAACATCGTCGGATTCGCGGTGCCCGAGGCGGCCAACAAGGCCATCGCCGCGGAATGGAACAAGACCGAGGCGGGCAAGGGCGTACGGTTCAAGTCCTCCTACGGCGCCTCCGGCGACCAGAGTCGCGCGGTGGTCTCCGGCCTCAAGGCCGACTACGTGCACTTCTCCGTCAGCAGCGACGTGACCCGCCTGGTCGACGCCGGTCTGGTCGAGGAGAGCTGGGACGACGGCCCGAACAAGGGGATCGTGTCCTCGTCGGTCGTGGTCCTGGCCGTACGCAAGGGCAACCCCAAGAACATTCAGGGCTGGGACGATCTGATCAAGCCCGGCATCGGCATCGTCACGCCCAACCCGGCCTCCTCCGGCGCCGCCCGCTGGAACGCCCTCGCCGCCTGGGGCCACATCGCCGCCAACGGTGGCACCGACGCCCAGGCGCAGGAGTTCCTCACCAAGTTGTTCGCCAACGTGGTGTCGCTGCCGGGCAGCGGCCGGGACGCCACCACCACCTTCCTCGGTGGCACCGGTGACGTGCTGCTGGCCTACGAGAACGAGACGATCCTGGCCCGGCAGAACGGCGAGGATCTGGACTGGATCCTGCCTCCCACCACCATCCTGATCCAGAACCCGGGCGCCGTCCTCAAGGACGCGGACCCGAAGGCGAAGGAGTGGCTGGACTTCGTGCTCGGCCCGCAGGGGCAGCGGCAGTTCGCCCTGACCGGCTTCCGCCCGATCATCGACGGCGTCGACACCAGCGGCATCGAGGGCGCGCTCGACCCGGCCAACCCGTTCCCGGCACCGCAGAAGCTGCTCACCGTCGACGCGGACTTCGAGAGCTGGTCGGCACTGTCCAAGAAGTTCTTCGACGAGAACGAGGGCATCATCACCAAGGTCATCGCGGCCTCCGGGAAGGCGAAGTGACCTCGGCAACTCTTGCTCCGGACCGGCCGGCGGCCAACCGCCGGTCGGTCCGGAGCGGCCTGCCGCTGACCCGGGTGTCCGGGCTGGGCCTCGGCGTGGCCATGGTGTGGTTCAGCCTGCTCGTGCTGATCCCGCTGGCCGCCGTCGCGGTGACCGCCGCCGAGGGTGGCTGGGCCGGCTTCTGGCGGTCGGTGACCAACGAGCAGACCGCCGCCACCATCCGGCTGACCGTGGGCACCGCGCTGCTGGTCACCCTGGTCAACATCGTGATGGGCACCCTGATCGCCTGGGTGCTGGTCCGCGACAGGTTCTTCGGCAAACGGGCGCTGGAGATCCTGATCGACGTGCCGTTCGCGTTGCCGACGATCGTCGCCGGTCTGGTGCTGCTGTCGCTGTACGGGCCGACCAGCCCGCTCGGGGTCAACATCGCCAACACCCGGATCGCGGTCTTCCTCGCCTTCCTCTTCGTCACCCTGCCGTTCATCGTGCGGACCGTGCAGCCGGTGCTTGCCGAACTCGACCCGGAGGTGGAGGAGGCCGCCGCGTCGCTGGGGGCCAGCCGGTACACCACCTTCCGGCGCATCGTCCTGCCGAGCCTCACCCCGGCCATCGCTGCGGGCGCGGCGTTGTCGTTCGCCCGCGCGGTCGGCGAGTACGGCTCACTGGTCCTGCTCACCGGCAACCTGCCGATGCGTACCGAGGTGGCCTCCGTACGCATCCTCAGCAGCATCGAGAACGACAACATCGACAGCGCGGCGGCGGTCGCGGTGGTGCTGCTGGCCGTCTCGTTGGCCGTCATCGTCGTGCTCGACGTCATCCAGCGGAGGGTGATACGCCGTGGCTGAACACTCGATCACCACCCGCAACCAGGTCGGCCGCCGACCCGGCCGGTACGTGCTGCGCGCGGTGGTCACCGCGTACCTGTTCCTCCTGGTGGCCTGGCCGTTGTACCTGGTCGGCCGCAACGCGCTCGCCGACGGTTTCACCAGCCTCAACGACATCCTCACCGATCCCGACGTCACCCACGCGCTGCGGCTCACCGTGGTCATCGCGGTGACCGCCGTCGTGATCAACACGGTGTTCGGCGTCGGCATCTCGATCCTGCTGGTCCGCTACGACTTCCCCGGCAAGCGGCTGCTCAACGCCCTGCTCGACATGCCGCTGTCGGTCTCGCCCATCGTCGTCGGCCTCGCCCTGGTGCTGGTCTACGGCGGTCGGGAGGGCTGGTTCGGCCCGACTCTCGAATCCGCCGGCCTTCAGATCATCTTCGCCACGCCGGGCATGGTGCTGGCCACCGTGTTCGTGGCGTTGCCGCTGGTCATCCGGGAGGTCGTACCGGTCCTTCAGGAGATCGGCGACGAGCAGGAGCAGGCCGCCCGCAGCCTCGGCGCGAACGCCGTGCAGACGTTCCGCCGGATCACCCTGCCGGCGATCAAGTGGGGGGTGATCTACGGTGTCGTGCTCAGCCTGGCCCGTTCCCTGGGCGAGTTCGGGGCGGTGAAGGTCGTCTCCGGCAACGTGCTCGGCGAGACCCGTACGGCCACCCTCGTCGTCGAGGAGAAGTACCTGAACTTCGACAAGGGCGGCTCGTACGCGACCGCGTTCCTGCTGGCTCTCGTCGCTGTCGCCTGCATCATCGTCGTGTCCGTCCTGAGGCCGAAGGAAGACCGTTGAGCATCGAGATTGTCAACGTCGGCAAGCGTTTCGGCGACTTCGTCGCGCTGGACGACGTGTCGGTGAGCATCCCGTCCGGCCGCCTGACCGCCCTGCTCGGTCCCTCCGGTGGCGGCAAGTCCACCCTGCTGCGGATCATCGCGGGCCTGGAGCGCGCCGACACCGGGACTGTGGAGATCGAGGGTGTGGACGCCACCGGTCTGCCGCCGCAGAAACGCAACGTCGGCTTCGTGTTCCAGCACTACGCCGCGTTCAAGCACCTGACCGTACGCCGCAACGTGGCCTTCGGTCTGGAGATCCGCAAGCGACCCAAGGACGAGATCCGCAGGCGGGTCGACGAACTGCTCGCCCTGGTCCACCTGGAGCAGTTCGCCGAGCGGCTGCCCGCGCAGCTCTCCGGCGGGCAGCGCCAGCGGATGGCGTTGGCCCGGGCACTGGCCGTCGAGCCGACCGTGCTGCTGCTCGACGAGCCGTTCGGCGCCCTGGACGCCAAGGTCCGTAAGGAGTTGCGGGACTGGCTGCGCCGGCTGCACGACGAGGTGCACGTCACCACCGTCTTCGTCACCCACGACCAGGAGGAGGCCCTGGAGGTGGCCGACGAGATCGTGGTGATCAACGAGGGGCGGGTGGAGCAGATCGGCTCACCCGACGACCTGTACGACCGTCCGGCCAACGAGTTCGTCATGCGCTTCCTCGGCCCGGTCACCCAGCTCGGCGACCAGTTGGTGCGCCCGCACGACCTGCAACTGTCGGCCGGCGGCACCACCGGAGTGGCCGCCCGGGTCACCCGGATCACCCGGATCGGTTTCGAGATCCGGGTCGACGTGGCCACGACCGGCGGCCAGCCGGTGACGGTGACGCTCACTCGCAACGAGTTCCTCGCCCTGGGCGTCGCGGTCGACTCCGAGGTGCGGGTTCAGCTCGCCCCGGGCAGCCCCAGCACCACGGTGAGCACCCCGGAGCAACGCACCGCCGAACCCAGCCTTGCCACGACCACCTCGTGACCCGGGACGCGTACCCTGCGCGCGGGGTCGGCGTCTGCTGAACGCTGTGGGTGCGTTTCTTGTCGCTGGAGCGACAAGAAACGCACCCACAGCGTCGTGCTGTTGCGGCCGAAACGGGGAGAACTGTCCGGGATCTGGACGCCACTTGTCATGGTCTGGTTGATCGGCTCAGAATATCGACATAACCAACCGGATCAGTAGGTTATTGACCCGAGGCCGTTCCCGGAGCGTAGGGAGTACCCCATGGCGCCGCCCACCGACGATCTCGAGCCCGTCGATGCCGACGTGGCGGAGCTCCGCAACCTCCTGCGTCACCAGGCGAGCACGGTCACCGTGGTCACCGCGCCCGGACCTCCGCTGGCCGGGTTCACCGCCACCTCCTTCTCCGCCGTCTCGCTCCGACCGCCGGTCGTGTCGTTCTGCGTCGACACCGGCTCGTCGAGCTGGCCCACGATGGCGGCCGCACGGCATGTCGGGGTGCACCTGCTCGCCCACGATCAGCACCAACTCGCGCGGACCTTCGCCACCAGCGGGATCAACCGGTTCGCGGCACCGACCCGTTGGCAGCCCGGCCCGGAGGGCGTGCCCGTCCTGGCCGACGCGCTGGCCTGGCTGCTGTGCCGGGTGATCGACCGGGTCAGGGTCGGCAGTCACGCCATCGTGCTGGCCGAACCGGAACTGCTCCGCAGCGCCGGCGCCGGCTCACCACTGCTCTACCACCGGGGCCGCTACACCGGCCTACCGGCAGCCCACGTACCCGGGTGAAGCGCCCCTTCCGCCGAACCGTCCCGACGTCGTGCCGTGCCTGTCTAACATCGGGAAAAGCGCAGGTCGCGGCGAGGGAGGGGCGTCGGAAGATGGCGTACGGCAGCGGGCAGGGTGCAGCGCAGCGGACCTGCCGCCCGGCATCCGGCAGCAGCGACATCGGCCGAGGCCCGCTCGCCTTGCGGCGCAGCTGACCCGGCCGGGCTGTGGGCCGTCGCTGGCGCATCCCCCGACCGGCCCCCGGCCGTGGGGTGTCCGCGGTCATCCCCTTCGAGATCTTCTTCGACCTGATCTTCGTCTTCACTCTCACCCGCATCGTCGCCTTCATGGGCAAACCACCGGACCCGGTGGCCATGGGACGCGGTCTGCTGCTGTTGATGTTGCTCTGGCTCGCCTGGTCGGGATACCTCTGGCTGGGCAACCAGACGCGCGTCGACCTGCCCCCGGTACGGCTGGCGGTGCTGACGGCGATGGCGGGGCTGTTCATCGCGGCTCTGGTCATGCCGGCGGCCTGGACCGAAGGGCCGGGTCTGGACGGGCCGATGCTGCTGGCCCTGTCGTACGTGCTGCTGCGCGCCGTGACCCTGACGTTCTACTACTGGGTGAGCGAGCCGACGCTGCGGCGGCGGCTGCGGGGCTTCGCCGCGGCTAGCGTCCTGGCCTGGGTGCCCCTGTTGATCGGTGCCGGGTACGGCGGCTGGGTGCAGACCGGGCTGTGGGTGCTCGCCTTCGTGATCGAGATTGGTGGGTATCGCGGTGTGGTGCACACCCGGCTCGGTGGATGGCCGTTGCACAGCCCCGAATACTTCGTCGAACGACACGGACTGATCCTGATCATCGCGCTGGGGGAGTCGTTCCTCGCGGCCGGTGTCGGCGTCGGTGTCGGCACCATGGTCACCAGGCCTCCGGTGCTGGCCGCGGCAGTGATCGGGTTCGTCCTGATCGCCTGTCTGTTCACGGTCCACTTCGACCGGGTCAGCCCGGTCGCCCAGCAGGCGCTGCTGCGCGCGCATGACGAGCAGCGGGACCGGATCGCCATGGACGCCTACTCCCTGGGGCACCTGCCGCTGCTCGCCGGCGTGATCTACACAGCGCTCGGCTTCGAGAACGTGCTCGCGCTGCTCTCCGCCGGTGACGAGCCGGGTGGGCAGCCGTTGGGCTGGCCCGGCGCCGTCGCGCTCTACGGCGGAACCTCGCTCTACCTGCTCAGTACGCTGCTGGTCCGGCGTCTGTCCGGCTGTGACGGTCGGTTCGTGCACCTGCTCGTCAGTGTCGTACCGCTCCTTCTGCTGCCGGTCGGCCGGTCGCTGCCTGCCCTGGCGGCCATCGGTCTGCTCGCCGCCTACATGGTCGCAGTGGCGATGCTGCCCCGGACGGAGCCTGCGCCGACCGCGCAGCGGCACGGCCGACCAGGGGCCGTGGACCGGTGATCTCGGGCCCGGCGGGCGGGCACCTCACTTGGCGTGCTCAGGCCGAGGTGCCCGGCCGATCACGGTGCGACAGCTCGTGTCGGTACGGTGGGTCGGCGCCCGCCCGGGTGCAGGTGACGGCGGCGACCTCGACCGCGTACCGCAGCGCGGCGGCGACCACGTCGTCGGGCCACCCGTCGGCGGCCCGGGACAGGTCGGCCAGCAGCCCGGCGGTGAACGCGTCACCGGCGCCGATGGTGTCCACCACCTCGACGGCCGGTGCCGGTTGCCGGAACTCGCGGGTGCCGGAGAGGGCGAGCGCCCCGCCCGCGCCCAGGGTCACCACCGCGAGGGCGGCGCCGAGGTCCCGCCAGTGCCGCAGGACGTCCTCGACGGGCCGGCCCGGATAGAGCCAGGCGACGTCCTCCTCGCTGGCCTTGACCAGGTGGGCCAGCCGGATCAACTCTTCGACGCGGGCGCGGGCCTGCTCGGGGGTGCCGAGCAGGCCGGGACGGATGTTCGGGTCGATGCTGATCAGTGCGCCTTCGGCCCGCGCGGTACGCAGCGCGTCGGCCACCCGGTCGGCGCCGGGGGAGCGGAACACTGCGAGCGAACCGGTGTGCAGGATGCCCCGGCCGGTCAGTGCCGGGGACAACTCCTCGTCGCGCCACTGCCAGTCGGCGGTGCCGTCGACGTAGAAGTCGTACGTGGCGACCCCGTCGTCGGCGAGCGAGGCGATCGCCAGGGTGGCCGGATCGTCGGTGTCGACGGCGTGCCGCAGGTCGACACCGTTGGCGTCGGCGTGTGCGCGCAGAACGCGACCGAACCGGCTGGTGGAGAAGCGGGCGAGCAACGTGGCCGGTACGCCGAGCCGGGCCAGGCCGACGGCGACGTTGAGCGGGCTGCCGCCCGGGTGGGCGGTGAACCTGCCGTCCGGGCCCTGCACCAGGTCGACGACCGCCTCACCGAGCACGGTGACCGCCGGCTGAGGGTCGCAGGTCACCTCAGCCTCCGCTGGTCGTGGCGGCCGGCAGTCGGGGGACCAGGCCGATGCCCGGCTGGTAGTGGACCGGCACCGGGTCGCTGATCGCACCGACGAATTCGCCGTCGACGTGGTCGAGGAACCCGATCAGGGACCAGCCGTCGCCGTCGGGCACCAGCCGGGGCGCGTACAGGTTCGGCAGCGCGATCGGCTGCGCGGCGGCCACGTCCCAGGGGCCCTGGATCGTGGGCGCGGGCACCACCCAGAGTTGGTGCTCGGGGCCGTCGGCGACGGCGTTGGTGCAGAACAGCAGCAGCGGCTGGCCGTCGACGACGGCGACCTGGGGTACCTCGAGGTGACCGAAGCCGGCCGGCGCGGACAGCGGCGGCCGGACGGTCCAGGTCAGCAGGTCCGGGGAGGTGGCGTGGCCGATGACGCCGCGTTCGGCGGCGGGCCCCTGGTTGGCCCGGGCGGTGATGAGCATGTGCCAGCCGTCGCCGGCCGGGTCCGGGAACACCCACGGGTCACGCCAGGCCTGCTCGTACCACATCTGGGGGTCGAGCAGCTCGTACCAGGTCGGGTCGGCCTCCACGAGCGGGCCGTCGCCGTGCCGGTGCCAGGTGATCAGGTCGTCGGAGACGGCGAGGCCGACGCGCTGGGCGAGACCGTCCTCCGCCCGACCGACACCTGTGTAGAACAGGTACCACCGCCCGTCCGGGCCACGGACCGTGCAGCCGGTCCAGGTCGCCAGGTCGTCCCAGCCGGGGGAGTCGGCGGGCACGAGCGCGTCGGGGACCAGTTGCCAGGAGCGGAGGTCCGTCGACACGGCGTGGCCGATCGAGGCGCGCCGGTGGCGGCGGTGCGGGTCGAGCAGGGCGCGGGAGGCACGCAGGAAGAATGCGTGCCACGAACCGTCGTCGTCCTGGGCGTACCAGCTGTCCCACACCCAGTGGTCGGGCAGACGTAGCATGGCGGGGAACGTACCACTAAATCGGTTTAGCGGCTAGCGCCGCTCTGCTGTCAGTCGTGCTCGGCGGCAGGTGAGCCGGCCGGCGCGGCGACCGACCGGCGCCGTCGCAGCGGCATCGGCACGAGCGACTGCGCCGGGGCCTCGCCGTCGAGCAGCAACTCCACCGCCCGTCGCCCCATCTGCTCGTGCGGCAGGGCGGCCGTCGACAGCCGCGGGCGCAGCCACGAGGCGGTGGGGTCGTCGTCGAAGGAGATCACCGAGATGTCGTCGGGGATGGTCAACCCCGCCTCGCCGAGCGCCTGGTACGCGCCGAAGGCGAGTCGGTCGTTCATGCAGATGATCGCGGTCGGCCGGTCCGGGCGGGCCAGCAGCGCCCGGGTCGCGGTGTAGCCGTGCTCCGGCAGCCACTCCGGACAGAAGCTCTCGACCAGCAACGAGACCCCGGCGGCGGCGAGGGTGGCCCGGATGCCGCGCAGCCGCGCCTCGGCGGCCAGCGAGATCTCCGGGTCGCGCTCCTTCTGCCGGTTGCGCCCGATCAGGGCGATCCGGTCCCGGTGGCCGTACCCGAGCAGGGTCTCGGCGATCGCGACGCCTGCCCCCTCGTCGTCGGGTAGCACGCAGGGCAGGTCCTCGGCGCTTGTCGCGTTGAGCAGCACCACCGGCCCGCTGAGGATCGCCGGCGGCACGGACAGGCGGCGGGTGGCCATGGCGGCGTAGATGACGCCGTCGACCTGACGGTCCAGGATCGCCTCGATGGCGTACCGCTCGAACGTCGCGTCGCCCTGGGTCTCGGTGATGAGCAGGACGTGGTCGCGCTCGCGGGCGGCGTCCAACGCGCCGCGGATCAGGCCACCGGCGAAGCGGGTGGTGGCCACGATGTCGGAGACGAACGCGATGGTCGCGGTCTTGCGGGTACGCAGACTGCGCGCGGCCACGTTGGGTCGGTAACCGAGTTCCTCGGCCGCGGCGAAGACCCGCTGGTGCGCCTCGGCGGACAGTCGGGTGCCCTCCCGCCCGTTGAGCACCATCGAGGCGGCGGTCTTGGACAGCCCTGCCCGCTTGGCGACATCGGCCAGGGTTGCTCGGTTGCGGCCCATCAGTCCTCCGATCGCGGCGGTCCGTCGAGCGCCGCCGTCCCATCATGATGCGTTGCGGCAAAGGACCGATCACCGGCGGGCGGCCCGGCCGGCGTCGGGCCCGTCAGGTGAACCGGCTGTTTCCGGACCGTTGCCAACTGGTTCTTGACAGTCCTCGGCATCACGCGCATGCTCTGCTAAATCAGTTTAGCGACGTGGTTGAGCCGCTGGCGGAGGGCGTGATCCGCCAGTTTGTCATTGGATACCGCGAGCCGGAGTCCCGGCGCGACGTCCCACCCGGCCGAAGGCCGATCCACGGGGCGCCCGGACCGCCAGACGGCGAGGCACGCGGACGAGTCAAGGAGCATTGAGGTGCCGGAGTTCTCCACCAGGTTCACTCGACGCCGGCTGGCACTACTCGTGCCGCTGCTTACCGCCGGCCTGACCATCACCGCCTGCAGCGCTCCGGGCACGGAGCAGACCCCGTCGGGCGATGCCGACGCCGCGGTCAGCACCGAGCTCGGCACCGACCCGATCACCCTGGAGATGTACGCCGAGACCGGCTTCCCGCTGGCCAAGGCGCTCGCCGACGAGTTCACCAAGCAGCACCCGAACGTCACGTTCAACGTCCGCGAGGACCAGTTCACCGTCATCGTGGAGAACGCGCCGCGCGTCCTGGCCTCGGACAACGCGCCCGACATCATCCGGCTGCCCACCATGGTCGACCTGGTCAAGGACGGCCTGCTGAAGAACCTGGACCCGTACTTCGACGCCCACGGCTGGGACAAGTTCCCCGCCTCCCAGCTGGTGCAGCTGCGGCTCACCGACGGTGGCGCCCAGCGCGGCAGCGGCTCCCTCTACGGCATGGGGCTGGGCTACAGCGTCACCGGCGTGTTCTACAACAAGAAGCAGGCCGAGCAGATCGGCATGACCCAGCCGCCGGCCACCATCGCCGAGTTCGAGGACCTGCTGGCCAAGGCGAAGGCCGCGAACCTTCAGCCGATCATGCAGTTCAACAAGAACACCGCCGGCATCAACTTCCCGCACCAGGCGCTGCAGAACCAGTTCGGCGACCCGCAGCAGATCGCCGACTGGATCTTCCAGAAGCCGGGTGCCACCTTCGACACCCCGGCCGCGCTCAAGGCCACCGAGACCATCCAGAAGTGGGCCCAGGTCGGGTACTTCCCGAAGGACGCCAACGCCATCGACTACACCGCGATGATGGGTGAGTTCATGAAGGGCAACGGCGTGTTCATGTTCAACGGCGACTGGGAGTCGGCGAACCTGGACAAGAACATGGCCGGCAACGTCGGCTTCTTCCTCTTCCCGGGTGAGACCCCCGACGCCAAACGCGTCGCGATGTCCGCGCCGAACACCTTCGGCGTCGGGGCCAAGGCCAAGAACGCCGACGCCGCCGCGTACTTCCTGAACTGGGCGCACACCAACGGCAAGGCCCGGGAGATCTCGGTGAACGTCGGCGGCTCGCACCCGGGCGGTCCGAGCGCGTCGGCGCTGCCGGCCGTGGGCGAGGGCACCGTGCTGGCCGAGACCCTCAAGGCCTCGCAGCAGCTCGGCGCGGACAACGGCGCCGTCGACTTCACCGCCAACGCCACCGGCGGCATCTTCGCCTCGGCGATCACCCCGGAGATGCAGAAGCTGATCGCCGGCCAGCAGAACCCGCAGGGCTACGTCAAGGCGGTGCAGGCCGAGTACGAGAAGGAACTGTCCCGCTGACCTCTTCCCCGGCCCGTGGGCCGGGGAAGCCACGGAAGGAATCCGATGACGTCTGCCCTCGGCAGCGTCCCCGCCGGGCCGGGTACCGCGACCCGGCCCGGCGGGGCGGACCCGGCGCAACCCGCGCGCCGAAACCGTAGGGGTCGCCCGACCCGGTGGATCGGGTGGCTCTGGGTCCTGCCCGCTCTGCTCATGTACGGCTTCTTCGTGCTGCGCCCGCTCGCGCTGACCGTGCAGTACTCGCTGTACCGCTGGAACGGCATCGGGCCGGCCCAGTGGGTCGGGTTCGACAACTACCTGACCGTCTTCACCGACCGGGACCTGCTGAAGATCATCACGAACGCGTTCGTCCTGATCATCTTCTTCAGCTTCATCCCGGTCGCGCTCGGTCTGCTGGTGGCCAGCCTGGTACGGCGGATCACCACCGGGCCGGGCGGCACCCTGGTCCGTACCGTGCTGTTCCTGCCGCAGGTGATCCCGCTGGTCGCGGCCGGCATCGCCTGGAGCTGGGTGCTGTCCAGCAACGGCCTGGTCAACCAGCTGCTGCGGGCCGTCGGCCTGGACCGCGTCACCCGCCCCTGGCTCGGCGAGTTCAGCACCGCGCTGCCGGCGGTCGGGGTGATCGGGACCTGGATCATGCTCGGCCTCTGCACCATTCTGCTGGTCACCGGCATGAGCAAGATCGACCCGTCGCTCTACGAGGCGGCCCGGATGGACGGCGCCGGCCCGATCCGCGAGTTCTTCGCGGTGACCCTGCCCAGCCTGCGCCAGGAGATCGGCGTCTGCCTCACGGTCACCGTCATCGCGGCGCTGGCCAGCTTCGACATCGTCTACATCTCCACCAGCGGCGGTCCGGGCATCCAGACCACCGTGCCGGGCCTGGAGATCTACCGGCTCGCCTTCTCCCAACGGCAGGTCGGGCTCGCCTCCGCCCTGGGCGTGGTGCTGATGCTGCTGGTGCTGGTCTGCGTGCTGCCGATCCAGCGGCTGACCCGAGGGGAGAAGCCATGAACCTGACCAGTCGCAGCGAGCGGGTGAGCGGGCGGATCTTCCTGATCGCCCTGGTCGTGGTCACCCTGCTGCCGTTTCTGAGCATGCTGTCGGCGGCGCTGCAACCGCGCGGCACCGTACCCACCGGTCTGGCCTGGCCGTCGGACCCACAGTGGAGCAACTTCGCCGACGCCTTCACCGCCGCGAACATGGGCACCCTGCTCAAGTCCAGCATGCTGATCGTGGCCGGGGTGGTACCGATCGGCGTGCTCATCGCGACCATGGCCGGCTTCGGCCTCGGTCACCTGCGGGTACCCGGCGGCCACATCGCCTTCGGGCTGCTGCTGCTCGGGCTGACCCTGCCCTTCGAGGCGGTGGTCACCCCGCTGTACTACCAGATGCGGGACCTGGGCCTGCTCAACACCCGTTGGGCGATCATCCTGCCGCTGATCGGCCTCTACATGCCGTTCGCGGTGTTCTGGATGCGGGCGCACTTCACGAACGTGCCAGCCGAACTGTCCGAGGCGGCGCGGGTCGACGGCAGCAACACCTGGCAGTTGTTCTGGCGGATCCACGTGCCGCTGGCCCGCCCGGCGATCGCCTCGCTGACGATCCTGCTGTTCCTCTGGACCTGGAACCAGTTCCTGCTCGCCATCGTGATGGTCGACGATGCCACCAAGCGGACCATGGCTGGTGCGCTCGGCGCTTTCCAGGGACAGTGGGGGACGGACCTGGTGCTGCTGTGCGCCGGGTCGTTGTTGATCCTCACCCCCACACTCATCGTGTTCCTGATCTTCCAGCGGCAGTTCATCAAGGCCCTGCTTCAGGGCTCAGTGAAGGGATAGCGGGTTGACCGACACCCAGATCCACGGTGACGTCGAGGACGGCTTCGGCCGGGTCGCCGACGTGTTCCGTGACAACTTCACCCACCGGCAGGAGGTGGGCGCCGCGGTCGCCGTCTACCGGGGCGGACGCAAGGTCGTCGACCTGCACGGCGGGTCGGCCGACCCCCGCTCGGGGCGACCGTGGACCGCCCGTACCCCGGCCGTGGTCTTCTCCTGCACCAAAGGGATCATGACGATCTGCGCGTACCTGCTGGTCCAGCAGGGCCGGCTGGACCTGGACGCCCCGGTCACCCGCTACTGGCCCGAGTTCGGCCAGCACGGCAAGGCGGAGATCCCGGTCCGCTGGCTGCTCACCCACCAGTCCGGCCTGTCGGCGCTGGACAAGCCCTTCACCCAGGAGGAAGTGCTCGCCTGGGATCCGGTGATCCAGGCGATCGAGGCGCAGGCGCCACTGTGGAAGCCGGGTACCGCGCACAGCTACCACCCGATCACCTTCGGCTGGCTGATCGGTGAGGTGATCCGCCGGATCACCGGCGAGCTGCCCGGCGTCTGGTTCGCCCGGACCCTCGCCGAGCCGCTCGGCCTGCGTACCTGGATCGGGTTGCCGGCCGCCGAACGCGACGCGGTCGCCTGGATGCTGGGACCCATCGGCGATCCCGGCCCGGAGATCGATCCGGTCTCCGAACGCGCCATCACCATGGGCGGCGCCTTCCCGTTCCCGGCTGACGAGAACAACGAGGTCAGCTTCAACGACCCGGCCATCCAGGCGGCCCAGGTCCCCGGCGCGGGCGCGGTCAGCACGGCCGAGAGCCTCGCCCGGCTCTACGCCGCCTGTGTCTCGGAGGTCGACGGGCCCCGGCTGCTCACCGCCGAGTCCGTCGACGACGCGATCGCCGTCCGGGCCGCCGGCCAGCAGGTGTACGGCCACCCGGACGCCGGACACCGCTGGGGCACCGGGTTCCTCGTGCACTCGCTGCCCCGGCCGATGGTCGGGCCACGCAGCTTCGGCCATGACGGTGCGGGCGGACACCTGGCCTTCGGCGACGACGCCCACCAGGTCGGCTTCGGTTACGTGGTCAACCAGATGGGCGGCGTCGACGACGAACGGGCCAACCTGCTCAGCGCCGCGGTGCGCGACTGCCTGGGGGAGTAGGACCCGACGCCGCGGCCGCGCTCCGGCCGTGGCGTCGGGTGCCACCCCTTCGTGGCCGGTTCAGTCCAGGCAGAACTCGTTGCCCTCCGGATCGGCCATCACGATGAAGCCGGCCTCGAACGGCGGCGCGGGTTCGACCCGGCGTAGCCGGCTCGCGCCCAGCGTCAGCAGCCGATCACACTCGGCCTCCAGCGCGGCCATCCGCTCGTCGCCCTGCGACCCGGGCGCGACCCGCACGTCGAGGTGGACCCGGTTCTTGGTGACCTTGTCCTCCGGCACCTGCTGGAAGAACAGCCGGGGACCGTGCCCGTCCGGGTCCTCGATGGCCGATCGCGTGTTGCGCTCCTCCGGCGGCACCCCGAGTCGGGCGAGGAAGTCGTCCCACGCGGCCAGCGGGTCAGCGCCGTCGGGCAGGTCGACCCCGGGCGGACCCGGATGTACGTAACCCAGCACGTCCCGCCAAAACGACGACAGTGCCGTCGGGTCATGGGCGTCGAAGGTGACTTGGATGTGGCGACTCATGCCCCCAGCCTGCCAGTGACGGCGGTCTTCGGTGCGCCTCCCGGGGACGATGCGGGACGAGGGCTGACAATCACCGGCCGTCGATGTTAGCGTTCCCGCAGCGCCCTTTCGACGGGAAGCAGTGATCGATCGGCGACCGGTTGTGACCGCCAACATCGGCGGGTGAGCCGCTCGCCCCACTGAGTCGTCGCCATCGCCAATCATCAGACCTTTCGGCGCGTCTCCTTCGCGCGCCCGCTTGCCGAACGCCTCATCCGTCCCGGATCGAGGCGTTGACGTTACGCGGCGAAAACGTATAACGTCCGATGTCTAGGCTGCCTGAGATGTCTGATCCTTCGCCATCCCCGTCCGACCCGTGTCGCCGCCACCCGCGGGCGCGACCGTGTCGATGACTTCCCGATCTGGAGGAACGGCAATGAACCGTAGGGCTCTGCTCGGTATGGGGGTGGCCACGATGCTCGCCGCGTCGGCCACCTTCGCCGCCGGCTGCGGCAACGACACGACCGGCGGGTCCGGCTCGGGCGGCTCCGAGCTGCTCGTCGGGGTGGACTACCCGCGCTCCGACACCGACTTCTGGAACTCGTACATCACCTACGTGCCGCAGTTCGCGTCCGAGCTGGGGATCGACCTGAAGACCACCAACTCGCAGAACGACATCGCGAACCTGATCTCGAACACCCAGACCTTCATGAGCCAGGGGGTCAAGGGCGTGGTGATGGCACCGCAGGACACCGCGGCCATCGCGCCCACGCTGGCCCAGCTCGACGACAGGAAGCTCCCGGTGGTCACCATCGACACCCGGCCGGACACCGGCAACGTGTTCATGGTGGTCCGCGCCGACAACCGCGCGTACGGGACGAAGGCCTGCCAGTTCCTCGGCACCAAGCTCGGCGGCAAGGGCAAGGTGGTGATGCTCCAGGGCGGTCTCGACTCGATCAACGGCCGGGACCGCACCGAGGCGTTCAACGAGTGCATGCAACGGGACTTCCCCGGCATCACCGTCTTCGGCGAGGCCACCGACTGGAAGGCGGACGTGGCGGCGTCGAAGTTGCAGACCCGGTTCGCCTCCGACCCGGACATCAAGGGCATCTACATGCAGTCGTCGTTCGCCCTCGCCGGCACGCTGCAGATCCTCAAGCAGCGCGGTCTCCAGGTGCCCCCGACAGATCCCACGCACGTCTTCGTGGTCTCCAACGACGGCATCCCCGAGGAGCTGAAGAACATCGGCGAGGGCCTCATCGACGCCACCGTCAGCCAGCCCGCCGACCTCTACGCCAAGTACGGGCTGGAGTACGTCAAGGCGGCGATCGAGGGCAAGACGTTCCAGCCCGGCCCGACCGAGCACGGCAGCACCATCATTCAGGTGCGTGACGGGCTGCTGGAGGACCAGCTGCCCGCGCCGCTGGTGACCCTGGACGGCGCGCCGATCGGCGGCGAGCCCACCACGAAGTTCGACGACGCCTCGCTGTGGGGCAACAACGGATGAGCGCCACCCGGCAAGCCCCGACCGGCGGGCAGGTCGGCGACGACCAGCCCGTCGTCGAGGCGGTGAACGTCACCAAACGCTTCGGCTCGACGCTGGCCCTGTCCGAGGCCGGCATCGTGGTTCGGCGCGGGGAGACGCACGCCCTGGTCGGGCGCAACGGCGCCGGCAAGTCCACGCTGGTCGGCATCCTCACCGGTCTGCAGGCAGCCGACGAGGGCCGGGTGCTCTTCGGCGGCGCGCCGGCACCGCCGCTCGGCGACCGCGACGCGTGGCGGCGGCAGGTCGCCTGCGTCTACCAGAAGTCGACGATCATCCCGGCCCTGACGGTGGCGGAGAACCTGTTCCTCAACCGGCACGCCCGCGGGCCGGGCCGGCTGATCCGCTGGAACACCCTGCGCCGGCAGGCCGAGGAGTTGCTCGCCGAATGGTCGGTCGACGTCGACGTACGCCAACCCGCCGCGACGCTCACCGTCGAACAGCGACAGTTCGTGGAGATCGCCCGGGCGCTGTCCTTCGGGGCCCGGTTCATCATCCTCGACGAACCCACCGCCCAACTGGACGGCGCGGGCATCGGGCGGTTGTTCGCCCGCATCCGCGACCTGCGCGCCCAGGGCGTGACGTTTCTGTTCATCAGCCATCACCTGCAGGAGATCTACGAGATCTGCGACCAGGTGACGGTGTTCCGCGACGCCCGGCACATCGTGACCGCCCCGGTGGCGCAGTTGAGCCGGCCGGCGCTGGTGGCGGCCATGACGGGCGAGGACGTGAGTATGCCCGAGGCAGCACCGCGGCCACCGTCGCGCGAGGTGCCGGTGCTGGTGTCGGTGCGGGACCTGGTCACCGCCTCCGGCGCGCAACTGTCGCTGGAGGCGAGGGTCGGCGAGGTCGTCGGCATCGCCGGTGGCGGCGGCAGCGGCAAGGTCGAGGTGGCCGAGGCGATCGTCGGACTGGCCCGCCCGGCGGGCGGGACGGTCACCCTCGACGGTCGGCGGTTGCGTCCTGGCAGCGTGCCCGACGCGCTGGCCGCCGGCGTGGGCCTGGTCCCGCAGGACCGGCACCGGGAGGGGCTGGTGCCGCTGCTGTCCATCGCGGAGAACGTCACGATGACCGTGCCGCACCGGGTCGGTCGGCGGGGTCTGATCTCCCCGGCGCGCCGCGACGCCCTCGCCCGGCAGAGCATCGCCGATCTCGCGATCAAGGCGGCCGGCCCGCAGGTGCCCGTCGCGGAGCTGTCCGGCGGCAACCAGCAGAAGGTGGTGATGGGCCGGGCGCTGGCCAGCGACCCGAAGCTGCTGGTGCTCATCACGCCGACCGCCGGTGTCGACGTGCGGTCCAAGCAGACCCTGCTCGGCGTCGTCGAGCAGGTACGACGCCGCGGCACGACCGTGCTCGTCGTCTCCGACGAGGTCGACGACCTGCGGATCTGCGACCGCGTGCTGGTGATGTTCCAGGGGCGGGTCGTCCGCGAGATGGCCCACGGCTGGAGCGACAACGATCTGGTAGCCGCCATGGAAGGGGTGGATCTCCACCATGTCTGAGACGCTGTCCACCGCCGCGTCGCCGGCTGCCGCGCCACCACCGTCGGCCGGGCCGCCGTCGCGGACGCTGGCCATCGCCCGACTGCGGGACCTGGCCCTGGTGCCGGCGATCATCGCGGTCGCGATCGTCGGCTTCGTCGTCAACCCGGTCTTCCTCAGCTCCGACAACATCATCAACGTGCTCCAGAGCATGTCGGAGATCGCGATCGTGGTGCTCGCCCAGACGATCGTGCTGATCACCGGGAAGATGGACCTGTCCCTGGAATCCACCTTCGGGCTCGCCCCCGGTATCGCCGCCTGGCTGGTCATCGACCCGGCCCTGACCCGCGGCCTCGGGCTCGACGTGCTGCCGTCGGCCTGGGCGGTGCCGGTCGTGCTGGCCGTCGGTGCCCTCGTCGGCGCCTTCAACGGCCTGCTCATCGTCCGGTTCGGCCTCAACGGTTTCATCGTCACGCTGGGCATGCTCATCGTGCTGCGTGGACTGTTGACCGGCATCTCCGGTGGCAAGACCTTCTTCGCCCTGCCCGAGTCGATGACCTACCTGGGCTCGGCGAGCTGGTTCGGCGTACCGGTGTCGATCTGGGTGTCGTTGCTGCTGTTCGCGGTCGGCATCGTGGTGCTGGGCTACACCCGGGCCGGTCGGGCGCTCTACGCCATCGGCGGCAACGTCGACGCGGCCCGCGCCGCAGGCATCCGTACCGACCGGGTGCTGTGGATCGCGCTGATCGTCGCCAGCATGCTCGCCGCCCTGGCCGGGCTGCTGATCAGCGGCCGGCTCGCCTCGGTGCCCGCGGCGCAGGGCAGCGGCGCCATCTTCCAGGTGTTCGCCGCCGCCGTCATCGGTGGGGTCAGCCTCAACGGCGGCAAGGGCACCGTCTTCGGCGCCTTCACCGGCGTCCTGCTCCTGTTCATGATCATCAACGTGTTGACCCTGGCCGGTGTGCCCGCACAGTGGACCAACTTCCTCAACGGCACGGTCATCCTGGTGGCCCTGGTGGTCTCCCGCATCACCGGAGGCAAGGCACAGACATGAGGGCACCGCTGCGCGAGCACCCGGCACAGGCAGGTCAGATGTCCGATCTCACAGGAGCCTCGGTGACTGAACTCATCTCGTCCGTGGAGACCATCGACGTACGATTCCCCACCTCCCGGCACCGGGACGGGTCGGATGCGATGAACCCGTTCCCGGACTACTCCGCCGCGTACGTGCTGCTGCGTACCACCGCCGGGGCCGAGGGGCACGGCCTGGTCTTCACGGTGGGACGCGGCACCGAGATCCAGGTGGCCGCGGTGCAGTCGCTGGCCGCCATGGTGATCGGTCAGTCGGTCGACGAGCTCGTCGCCGACCCCGGCGCGCTGGCCCGGCGACTCGTCGGCGACAGCCAGATCCGCTGGCTGGGCCCGGAGAAGGGCGTGGTGCACATGGCCGCCGGCGGCCTGGTCAACGCGGTGTGGGACCTGGCCGCCCGGCGGGCCGGTCAGCCGCTGTGGAAGCTGCTGGCCGACCTCACCCCGGAACAGCTCGTGGCCCAGGTGGACTTCCGCTACCTGCGCGACGCCCTCACCGAGCAGGAGGCAGTGGAGCTGCTGCGGGCCGCCGCCGACGGCCGCGCCGAGCGGGAGCGGATCCTGCGGGCCGAGGGCTACCCGGCGTACACCACCACACCGGGCTGGCTCGGTTACGACGACGAGAAGCTGGCCCGGCTGTGCCGGGAGGCCGTCGACGCGGGATACCGCCTGATCAAGCTCAAGGTCGGCGGCAACCTGGCCGACGACATCCGCCGGATGGGCATCGCCCGGCAGGCGGTCGGGCCGCACGTGCGCATCGCGGTGGACGCCAACCAGGTCTGGGGCGTACCCGAGGCGATCGAGTGGATGCGTGAGCTGGCCGTGTTCGACCCGTACTGGATCGAGGAGCCGACCTCGCCCGACGACGTGCTGGGCCACGCCGCCGTACGCGCCGCCCTGGCACCGGTGAAGGTGGCCACCGGCGAGCACGTGCACAACGCGGTGATGTTCAAGCAGTTGCTGCAGGCCGACGCGGTCGACGTGGTGCAGATCGACGCGTGCCGGGTCGCCGGCGTCAACGAGAACCTGGCGATCCTGCTGCTCGCCGCCAAGTTCGGGGTGCCGGTCTGCCCGCACGCCGGTGGCGTGGGCCTCTGCGAACTGGTGCAGCACCTGGCCATGTTCGACTTCGTCGCGCTCAGCGGCAGCACCGACGACCGGGCCATCGAGTACGTCGACCACCTGCACGAACACTTCGTCGATCCGGTACGCATCAGCGACGGCCGCTACCTGGCCCCCACCGCGCCGGGCATGAGCGCCCAACTCGTGCCCGCCGCGCTGGCCGACTACCGCTATCCCGACGGCCCGGAGTGGGCCGCCCCAACCATGGCGGGAGCACCGGCATGATCATCGACGCGCACCACCACCTGTGGCGGCCGGAACGCGGCTACACCTGGCTCGACGAGCCGGAGCTGGCGGTCATCCGCCGGCCGTTCACACCGGAGGACCTGACCGCCGAGCTGACCGCGACCGGTGTACACGGCACGGTGCTCGTCGAGGGTGGTCGCTGCCATCCCGACGAGGCGACCGAGTTCCTCGGCTACGCCGCCGACACCGCGCCGATCCTGGGGGTGGTGGCCTGGCTCGACGTGGCCGCCGGTGACGTCGGCGAGACCATTGCCCGCTACCGGCGGCTGCGCGGTGGTGAGTTGCTGGTCGGGCTCCGCTCGCAGGTGCAGGGGGAGACCGACCCCGACTACCTCGACCGGCCCGAGGTACGCCGGGGACTGGCCGAGATCGCCGCCGCCGACCTGGTGTTCGACCTGGTGATCCGGGCCGATCAGCTGCCCGCCGCGGCCCGGGCGGCCCAGGCGCTGCCCGAACTCCGGTTCGTCCTGGACCACCTCGGCAAGCCCCGCATCGACGAGGGTGCGGCGGGACTGCGCCAATGGCGTGAGCCCTTCGCCGACCTGGCGGCCCACCCGAACGTGACCGCCAAGCTGTCCGGCCTGGTGACCGAGGCGGCGCCGCACTGGACGGCGGACGACCTGCGGCCGTTCGTCGAGGAGGCGGTGAAACAGTTCGGCGCCGATCGTCTGATGTTTGGTTCGGACTGGCCGGTGTGCCTGCTCAGGTCGGACTATCCGGGCATTCGGCGGGCCCTGGAGGCGGCCCTGCCGACGCTGACCGACCGGCAGCGCAACGAGATCTTCGCCGGCACCGCGGTACGCACCTACGGACTGTCCGTACCGTCGATCCGCCCCGCCGGAGCACCCGGATGAGCGCGTCGCTGGGCCTTCGCCGCGTTGGCCGCGAGCACCGTACGCAACCACGCCTCGGAGGTGTTCACGTGGATCAGCGCACTGGCCTGGGCGAGCAGCTGGTCCCGCGAACGCAGGGCGAAATAGATGGCGTGGTGTTCGTCGATCGTCTTGTGTGCCGCGTTGCCCTCGATCAGGCCACGCCACACCCGGGCCCGCAGCGTACGGCTGGAGAGCCCGTCCAGCAGCGAGGTGAGAGTCTCGTTGCCGGTGGTCGCGATGACGGTGTGGTGGAAGGCGGTGTCGAACTGGATCAGCTTCTCGGCGTCGTCGGCCGCGGCCCGCATGTCCTCCAGGATCTGGGCCAGTTCGTCGAGTTGGGCGTCGGTCATCCGCAGCGCCGCCAGGCCGGTGGCCACCGGCTCCAGCATCCGGCGCACCTCCATGACCTCCAGCAGGGTGTCGTCGCGCAGCAGCTCGACCGCCAGGCCCAGCCCCTCCAGCAGAAGCCGAGGAGCGAGACTTGTGACATAGGTGCCGTCACCGCGCCGTACGTCGAGCACCCGGGCCGACTCCAGCACCTTCACCGCCTCCCGGACGCCGCTGCGGGAGAGCCCCATCTGGGCGGCCAGTTGCGGTTCCGGTGGCAGCCGGGCCCCCGGCGGCAACTCACCGCTCTGGATCATGCTCCGGATCTTCGCGATCGCGTCGTCGGTAAGTGCCATCCACGCCCCCTTCGGACCGGCCCGCCTCACACCCTCGGCTCGGATCCACCGGCGGTCACCGGCACCAGCTTCCACCACTATAGAGACATCGGACGTTTGTCGCCGACACGGTCCGCCGTGCCACCCGGGCAGTGGGACCGGCGCCCGGTCACGTCCGTCGACGAGCACCTGATCGAGGAGGCGGCGTGAACCGCAGCGCGTACTACGTCGGCGACCAGACCTTCGTCGTCAAGGAGGCCGACCGGGTGCCGCCCGGCCCCGGGCAGGTCCGCATCGAGGTCGCCTACACCGGGATCTGCGGCACCGACCTGCACATCGCGCACGGCGCGATGGACCAGCGGGTGCAGCGACCGGCGGTGATCGGCCATGAGATGTCGGGCCGTATCGCGGAGGTCGGCGCGGGTGTCGAGGGCCACCGGGTGGGGGACCCGGTGACGGTGATGCCGCTGGACTGGTGCGGCGACTGTCCCGCCTGCCGCGCCGGGCACACCCACATCTGTCACCGGCTCAACTTCGTCGGCATCGACTCGCCCGGTGCGATGCAGCAGTCCTGGACGGTGCCGGCGCGGATCCTGGTGCCGCTGCCCGACGGGCTGTCCCTGGCGCACGCCGCGCTGGTGGAGCCGACCGCGGTGGCCGTGCACGACGTGCGGCGGTCCCGCCTGGTCGCCGGTGAACACGCGGTGGTCATCGGCGCCGGTCCGGTCGGGCTGCTCATCGGTACGGTCGCGCGGACGACCGGTGCCCAGGTGACAGTGCTCGAACTCGACCCGCGGCGGCGTCAACTCGCCGCCGACCTCGGACTGTCCGCGGTGGATCCCGCGACGGTCGACGTCGCCGCCTACGTCCGCGAGGTAACCGGGGGCGCCGGTGCCGAGGTGGTGTACGAGGTGTCCGGATCGGCCGCCGGTGTCCGTACGGCGACGGACCTGCTCGCCGTACGCGGGCGGTTGGTCGTGGTGGCGATCCACCCCGCCCCGCGCGAGGTGGACCTGCACCGGATCTTCTGGCGCGAGCTGGAGGTGATCGGCGTACGTGTCTACGAGCGCGCGGACTACGTCGAGGCGGTCCGGCTGGTGCACGGTGGTCACGTGCCGGCCGACCGACTGATCTCCCGCATCGTGCCGTTGACCGAGGTGGCGCAGGCGTTCGAGGCGCTGGCCGCCGGTGGCGACGTCAAGGTGCTCGTGGACTGTGGAGGAGACGCGTGACGATGTTCGACCTCAGTGGCCGGCTGGCCGTGGTGACCGGCTGCCGCCGTGGCATCGGCCTGGCGATGGCCGAAGCCCTCGCGGCGGCCGGCGCCGACGTGATCGGGGTGAGCGCCGCACTGGAGGTGACCGGCAGCGAGGTGGCGGCCCGGGTGGGCGCGCACGGGCGGTCGTTCGTGCCGTACCGGGCGGACCTGTCCGACCGCGAGGCCGTCCGGGGGCTCGCGCGGTGGCTCGGGCAGCGGGACCGGCCGGTGGACATCCTGGTCAACAACGCCGGCACCATCCGCCGCGCGCCGGCAGCCGAGCACTCCGACACCGACTGGGACCACGTGCTGGAGGTCGACCTGTCCGCGCCGTTCCTGCTCGCCCGCGAGGTCGGTCGGGACATGGTGGCCCGGGGCAGCGGGAAGATCGTCTTCACCGCGTCGATGTTGAGCTTCCAAGGGGGCGTCACCGTGCCCGGCTACGCCGCGGCGAAATCGGGGATCGCCGGGCTGACCCGTGCGCTGGCCAACGAGTGGGCGCGGCACGATGTCAACGTCAACGCCATCGCACCCGGCTACATCAGCACGGACAACACCCAGGCGTTGCGCGAGCAGCCGGAACGCAACCAGGCGATCCTGGAGCGGATCCCGGCCGGACGCTGGGGACGGCCCGAGGACCTCGCGGGGATCACCGTCTTCCTGGCCTCCGACGCCGCGGCCTATCTGCACGGGGCGATCATCCCGGTCGATGGCGGCTGGCTCGCCCGCTGAACCGCCGTGCCATTGACTCCTGCAGTGTTATCGATAACATTTTATCTCTCGACATGAGCAGGACACCGTGGTCGCCGGTGGCGGCCACCGTCGAAGTCGGAGGTCACTGCCGGGTTCGGCTGGTAGGAGGGGATGTCATGCGGCTGTCAGGCCGGGTGAGGTACGCGGGGCGGCTGCCGAGCGGCACCACCACCGCAGCGTTCGTCGCGCTTGACCGCGTACGCCGTCAGCCGCTCGATGGGGCTGCGGAGCAGCGGGCCGCGACCGCCGCCTTCGACCTGGCCTACCGCGCCCTGCCCGCCAGCCGGCGGCGGTTGTTCCGCTGCCTGGGTCTGCACCCGGGCCCGGATTTCGACGTGCGCGCGGCGGCGGCGCTGGGCAACCTGACCCTGGTGCACGCCCGACGCACCCTGGCCGACCTGGTGGAACGCCGGCTGGTCGTCGAGTGCGGGGCCCGCTACCGGATACCGGATCTGCTCGTCGAGCATGCGCGCCGGCTCGCCCTCGACGAGCCCGCCGTGCTGCGCACCGCCGCACTCGTCCGGCTGGCCGAGGTGGACCGGATGCCACCCGGTCGTCGCGGCCGGACCGCATAGCCGCCACCACATCGAAAGCGTATCCATCAACATCTGATGTAAGCGGCCGGTGACTGCCTTCTGTCGGCGTGTCGGGGATGCTTGTCCGAGGTGGACGAGCTTTCCTGGCCAATCACCGCTAGCAGCGGTTTCGCCGGCTGGTCTGACAGCTCCGGCGGCAAGCATCGACCATTGCCTATTGCCTGAGCCGGTAGTAACATCTCCGAAACACATCATATGTCTGCCTGTTTCGCAGGCTACCGGCGACCTGACGCATCGCGGCCGCGGCTGGCTTCAACGGGCTGATTCCTCAATCAGTGTTTCCGCGCTTCGGGTGGCCGGGATCGGTCACCGCCTTGGAGGATCGATGTCAGACCTGACCCGACGGCAGGCGCTCAAGATCGGCGCGGCCGGTGCCGGGGGCGCCCTGCTGCCGCTGCCGTGGACCGCAGTCGCCCGCGCCGACTCGGTGGCACCCCCACAGGTGCTGGCGGCCGGCGACCTCGCGCTCTGGTACGACCGGTCCGCCGGCACCGACTGGTTGCGGGCGCTGCCGATCGGCAACGGCCGACTGGGCGCCATGGTGTTCGGCAACAGCGACACGGAACGGCTCCAGCTCAACGAGGACACCGTCTGGGCCGGTGGGCCGCACGACTCCAGCAACCCCAGAGGTCAGGGCTCGCTCGCGGAGATCCGGCGGCTGGTCTTCGCCAACCAGTGGACCCAGGCCCAGAACCTGATCAACCAGACCATGCTCGGCAACCCGGTCGGGCAACTGGCCTACCAGACCGTCGGCAATCTCCGGCTGGCCTTCGCCAATGCCAGCGGCACCTCGCAGTACAACCGGCAGCTGGACCTCACCACCGCGACCACCTCCGTCAGCTACGTGATGAACGGGGTCCGCTTCCAACGGGAGGTCTTCGCCAGCGCGCCGGACCAGGTCATCGCGATGCGGTTGACCGCCGACCGGTCCGCCTCGATCACCTTCACCGCGACGTTCGACAGCCCGCAGCGGACCAGCGTGTCCAGTCCGGACGGGGCCACGATCGCTCTCGACGGCGTCTCCGGCAACCAGGAGGGCGTGACCGGAGCGGTCCGGTTCCTCGCGCTGGCGCACGCCACCGTCAGCGGTGGCACCGTGAGCAGCTCCGGTGGGACGCTGCGGGTCACCGGCGCCACCAGCGTGACCCTGCTCGTCTCGATCGGCTCCAGCTATGTCAACTTCCGCAACGTCGGCGGCGACTACCAGGGCATCGCGCGGCGGCACCTCACCGCGGCCCGGGCCAGCAGCTACGACCAGCTGCGCGCCCGGCACGTGGCCGACTACCAGGCGCTGTTCGGTCGGGTCAGTCTCGAACTGGGGCGTACGTCGGCCGCGGACCAGCCGACGGACGTACGGATCGCCCAGCACAACTCGGTGAACGACCCGCAGTTCTCAACCCTGCTCTTCCAGTACGGCCGGTACCTGCTGATCTCCTCATCCCGTCCGGGCACCCAACCGGCGAACCTCCAGGGCATCTGGAACGACTCGCTGACCCCGGCCTGGGACTCGAAGTACACGATCAACGCGAACCTGCCGATGAACTACTGGCCGGCGGACACCACGAACCTGTCCGAGTGCTACCAACCGGTGTTCTCGATGATCCAGGACCTGACCGTCAGCGGCGCGCGTACCGCCCAGGTGCAGTACGGGGCCGGGGGTTGGGTCACCCACCACAACACCGACGCCTGGCGCGGTTCGTCGGTGGTCGACGGCGCGTTCTGGGGGATGTGGCAGACCGGCGGCGCGTGGCTGGCCACCATGATCTGGGACCACTACCTGTTCACCGGCGACCTGGACTTCCTGCGCGCCAACTACCCCGCCATGAAGGGCGCCGCCCAGTTCTTCCTCGACACCCTGGTCACCGAGCCCAGCCTCGGCTACCTGGTCACCAACCCGTCGAACTCACCCGAGATCGGCCACCACGCCGACGCCAGTGTCTGCGCCGGACCGACCATGGACAACCAGATCCTGCGGGACCTCTTCGACGGCTGCGCCCGGGCCAGCGAGATCCTCAACACCGACGCCACCTTCCGGGCCCAGGTCCGCGCCACCCGCGACCGGCTCGCCCCGACCCGGATCGGCTCGCGCGGCAACATCATGGAGTGGCTGTACGACTGGGTGGAGACCGAACGCAACCACCGGCACGTCTCGCACCTCTACGGCCTCGCCCCCAGCAACCAGATCACCAGGCGCGGCACCCCGCAGCTGTTCGAGGCCGCCCGCCGGACCCTGGAGATCCGCGGCGACGACGGCACCGGCTGGTCGCTGGCCTGGAAAATCAACTTCTGGGCCCGCCTCGAGGAAGGCAACCGCGCCCACGACCTCATCCGCTACCTGGCCACCACCGCCCGGCTCGCCCCCAACATGTTCGACCTGCACCCGCCGTTCCAGATCGACGGGAACCTCGGCGCCACCGCCGGCATCGCCGAGATGCTGCTGCACAGCCACGCCGGTGAACTACACCTGCTGCCCGCCCTGCCGGCCGCCTGGCCCAGCGGCTCGGTCAGCGGCCTGCGCGGGCGCGGTGGGCACACCGTCGGCATCACCTGGAGCAACGGCCAGGCCACCGAGATCCTCGTCCGGCCGGACCGGCCCGGCACCGTACGGCTGCGCGGTCGGATGTTCACCGGCACCTTCACCGTCGTCGACACCACCGACGGCACGCCGGCCCGCACCACCCGCGTCGAGACCGACCTGATCGAGGTCACCGTGCAGGGTGGACGCACCTACCGGGCCACCGGCTCGGCGGCGGCCGCACCGACGCTGGAGCAGAGCTTCAGCAACGCCAGTACCACCAACGACACCAACACCGGCGCGGCCAACTTCGACGGCAACGGCGCCAGCCTCTCCGCGCAGGCCCTGGCCCAGGCCGGCGTCACCCTGGGCAGCACGGTGAGCCGCAACGGCGTGAACTTCCGCTGGCCGAACGTGGCCCCCGGCGGCGCGGACAACGCCATCGCCTCAGGGCAGTCGATAAGCGTGACCGGCACGGGTCGTACGCTCGGGTTCCTCGCGACCGGCACCTACGGTGCGGTGTCGGGCACCGCCACGGTGGTCTACGCCGACGGCACCCGGCAGAGCTTCACGTTGAGCACCCCCGACTGGTACGGCGGACCGCACGCCGGTGCCACCGCCGCCATCGTGATGGCGTACCAGAACCGGCCCGGCAACCAGCGGCACAACGTCTCCGCCTGCGTCTACTACGTCGGGGTGGGGTTGCAGAACAAGCCGGTGAGCCGGGTCGAGCTGCCCAACATCAGCGCGCGACCGGCCGCCAACGTGCCGACCATGCACATCTTCGCCGTCGCGATCGGCGGCTGACGGAACGTCCGTGCCCGCACCGCCGGGCGGGCACGGACCATCGAAACGGCGCGCCGGCCGCGCACCACGGGGGTGCCGCGGCCGGCGCGTCGCGATGGTCACCGGTGCGTCACCGCTGGGCCAGCAGCCACCGCAGGATGCTGCTGTCCTCGTACGTCGGGCCGTAGGCGGCGTGGTAGTCCGGCAGGGAGAACGCCTCGTTGCCGTACTCGGTGTAGCGCAGCAACTCGGCGGTCCGCTCGGGCGAGGTGCCCCGCGCCTCGTACGCCGTCCGCAACGCGGCGTGCGTGTTGCGCGCCAGCGAGATGTTGAGCAGATGGTCGTTGACCCCGTGGGTGATCCAGAGCGGCACCTCACCGGCGGCGATCGCGGTCGCCTGGGCGGCGCTGATCTGGAAGCCACCGGTGACCAGACCGGCGGTGAACAGGTCGGGCCGCTTGGCGAACGCCTCCCACAGCAGACGCGAGCCGTACGACACGGTGGTGGCGTAGACCCGGCCGGTGTCGACCGGGTGGTCCTTGACGAACTGCTCGACCAGCCGGATCAGCAGGTCCCCCTCGGCGGGCAGACCGACCCGCTGGTTCTGCGGGGCCAGCACGATGACGTCCTCGGTGCTGCCGGTCCAGCTCGACTGCAACCAGGCCGTCGCCGGGATGTCGGCGGCGATCTGCACGCCCAGGTTGTCGCCGTCCCAGCCCATGCCGTGGCCGGGCAGGACCACCATCAGCGGGTACGTCCTGCCGGGCTGGTAGTTCTTCGGCAGGTGGTAGTGGTACGGCAGCACCATGCCGCCGCTGAGGTACGAGCCGTACCGGAAGTCGTCGACGAGCAGGTTGACGGCCTTCTCGGTGACCCGGTGCGCGGTGGTCGGCGCCGCCTTGACCAGCACCGGACCCTTGCCCTTGCCGTTGCCCGGCTGGGCGTGGACGTCCTTGCGCTGGACCACCCGGGTGGGCAGATCCTCGTTGACCTTGACGTGGCACAGGAAGGTCGGGCACTTGGAGAGCACGACGGTCCAGCCGAGGTTCTCGTCCGGGTCCAACTCCACGATGACGTACCGCCCCGGCACCGACCGCCGGTCGGCGCGGATGGTCGGCGCGTCGTTGGTGTAGGTGTGGGTGACCGTCCGCTCCGCCAGCTTGGGCAGGTCTTCGATCGGGTTGAAGCGGAAGTTGTACGTCGTGTCGGACACCGCGAAGGTCGAGGTGTCCAGGGTGCGCGGGTTGACCGTGGCCGGGTACTCGACGGCCACGGCCGAGACCTTCTGACCGTAGGTGTAGACGGTGGTGATGGGGGTGATGCCGGCGATGCCGCCGGCACCGCCCCGGTCGCCGGCAGCGGCGTAGGCCGTACCGGACATGCCGATCGCCAGCGCCGCGGCGACGGCGATCAGCGCCCTGCGCAGTCTCATCGATCCTCCCTGGTGGGGTGCGACTGACCCGCGCGTGCTGACAACTGCTCAGGGGTGCCGAGGGATGCAGTCGCTAAACTGATTTAGCAGAGCATCTTCCGAGAGTCGGTGCGCTGTCAAGGACAGGCGGGCCACCGGAACTCGCGCCGACAGCACCGCCGTCGTGACGGAGGCCTTGGGGTCGCCTGCTCGGTTGGCGATGATGCGCCGCCGCCGGCCGTCCCTTGTGGTCGCCGATGTCACCCTTTGTGGTCATCGCCGTCGCCCCCGGTGTGCGACGGCGCGGGAGTGGTCTCCGGGTGGTGCGGGACAGTCGCCAGCGAGTCGCATTCGACGCGACAAAGGCATCCTCGGACATCGATGAGATGCCGCTGTGTTCGTCGGCGTCACCCGCTCTGACCTGCGGCTACCTGGCCGATCGGAGGAGTCGCGAGAACGTTACGAGACCGTGACCGCTGGATTTCCGGGCAGGTGTTGACCTGGTACATGTGAGCGCTAACACTTGGCCTCCAAGTGCGACCCGCGCAGCCGGCTGACGGCGCGAGTTCAGATTGGGGAAGCCAGTGAGCAGAAGAATCCTGGCCGCTCTCGGTAGCGTCGTCCTGGCGCTGAGCATGGCGGCCTGCAGTGGTGACGGCGCCGGCGGTGGCGGCGGTAACGACAGCGACAAGCCCGGTGATCTGACCATCGGTGTCTCGATGCCCACCCAGACCTCCGAACGATGGATCGCCGACGGCACCTCCGTCAAGGAGAAGCTGGAGGCCAAGGGCTACAAGGTGGACCTGCAGTACGCCGGCGACGACATCCCCACCCAGTCGCAGCAGATCGACCAGATGATCACCCGTGGTGCCGACGTACTGATCATCGCGGCGATCGACGGCACCGCGCTCAGCGGGCAGTTGCAGGCGGCGGCCGACGCCAAGATCCCCGTCATCGCCTACGACCGACTCATCCGGGACAGCCCGAACGTCGACTTCTACGTCAGCTTCGACAACTACAAGGTCGGGGTGGCGCAGGCCACCGCGTTGCTGGTCGGTCTCGGCCTGAAGAACAAGGACGGCTCGGACGGTGACGCCAAGGGGCCGTTCAACATCGAACTGTTCGCCGGGTCGCTCGACGACAACAACGCCCACTTCTTCTTCAACGGTGCCATGGACACTCTCAAGCCGTTCCTGGACGCCGGCACGCTCAAGGTGAAGTCCGGGCAGACCAAGATCGACCAGGTGGCGATCCTGCGCTGGCAGCAGGAGGGCGCGCAGAAGCGGATGGAGGACCTGCTGACGTCGAGCTACAACGACGGCAGCAAGGTCCACGGCGTGCTCTCGCCGTACGACGGCCTGTCGCGCGGCATCATCACCGCGCTGCAGAACGCCGGCTACCGCGACGACATGTCGGTGGTGACCGGGCAGGACGCCGAGATCGCCTCGGTCAAGCTGATCAACGACGGGGTGCAGAGTTCCACGATCTTCAAGGACACCCGGCTGCTGGCCGAGCAGGCGGTGGTCGCCGGTGAGTCGTTCCTCCAGGACAAGACCCCGCAGGCCAACGACACCGAGACCTACAACAACGGGGTCAAGGTCGTCCCGTCGTACCTGCTGCCGGTGCAGACCGTGTTCAAGGACGACATCAAGTCGGTGCTGATCGACTCCGGATACTTCACCGCCGAGGAGGTCGCCGCCGGCCAGGCCAAGGGCTGACGGCACGCTCCCCGGGCTCGGCGGCGGGTGCCTGCCGCCGAGCCCGGACCATCTTCGACCGCACCACTCAGCCCCGCACCACGATCGAGACCGCAGGACGGTGATCATGGACGACCACATCCTCGAGATGCGTCGCATCACCAAGACCTTCCCGGGGGTGGCGGCGCTACAGGACGTCACCCTCGCCGTACGACGTGGCGAGATCCACGCCATCTGCGGGGAGAACGGCGCCGGCAAGTCCACCCTGATGAAGGTGCTGTCGGGCGTCTACCCGTCGGGCAGCTACTCCGGCGAGATCCTGCTCGACGGCAAACCGGTGGACTTCCGCGGCATCCGCGACAGCGAGGCCCACGGCATCGTCATCATCCACCAGGAACTCGCCCTGGTGCCGTACCTCTCCATCGCCGAGAACATCTTCCTCGGCAACGAACGCCGGGGCCGCAGCGGCCTGATCGACTGGAACCGCACCAACGCCGAGGCGGCGAAGCTGCTCGCCTCGGTCGGCCTGCACGAGAACCCGGTCACCCCCGTGGTGCAACTCGGCGTCGGCAAACAGCAGTTGGTCGAGATCGCCAAGGCGCTGTCCAAAGAGGTCAAGCTGCTGATCCTGGACGAGCCGACGGCCGCGCTCAACGACGTCGACTCCGCGCACCTGCTGGACCTGATGCGTCGGCTACGCGACCAGGGCATCACCTGCATCATGATCTCGCACAAGCTCAACGAGATCACCGCCATCGCCGACTCGACCACCGTGCTGCGCGACGGCCGGACGGTGGAGCGGCTGGAGATGGGCTCGGGCGAGGTGACCCAGGAGCGGATCATCCGCGGCATGGTCGGCCGCGACCTGGACAGCTTCTACCCCGACCGGGTCTCCTCCCCGGGCGCGGAGGTGCTGCGCATCGAGGACTGGACCGTCCGGCATCCCACCCAGGACCGGCTGGTCGTCGACGGCGCGAGCCTCGACGTACGGGCCGGTGAGGTGGTCGGCATCGCCGGGTTGATGGGGGCGGGCCGTACCGAGCTGGCGATGAGCGTCTTCGGACGCTCGTACGGGCGGGACATCTCCGGTCGGCTGTACATGCACGGCAGGGAGATCAGGGCACGGTCGGTGTCCGAGGCGATCGGCAACGGCATCGCGTACGCGACCGAGGACCGCAAGCGCTTCGGCCTCAACCTCATCGACGACATCCGGCACAACGTGTCCTCGGCCGGGCTGCGCAGGCTGGCCCGCGCCGGATGGGTGCACGACAACGAGGAGACCCGGGTCGCCGAGGCCAGCCGGCGCGACATGAACATCAAGGCGCCGAGCGTGCTGTCCGTGGTGGGCAAGCTCTCCGGCGGCAACCAGCAGAAGGTCGTCCTGTCGAAGTGGCTGTTCACCGACCCGGACGTGTTGATCCTGGACGAGCCGACCCGGGGCATCGACGTCGGGGCGAAGTACGAGATCTACACGATCATCAACCGACTGGTGGCCGACGGTAAGGCGGTCATCATGATCTCGTCCGAACTGCCGGAACTGCTGGGCATGTGCGACCGCATCTACACCCTGTCGGCGGGCCGGATCACCGGCGTGCTGCCGGTGGCTGAGGCGACCCAGGAGAAGCTCATGGAACTCATGGCGAAGGACAAGGAATCCGTCAGATGACCAGCACCAAGCCCTCCTCGGTGCACAAGGGCGGGTCGGGCGAGAGTACGCCCGCCGACGCACTGCACGTCGGTAGCAGCGACCCGCGTACGCTGATCATGAACAACCTGCGGCAGAGCGGCATCTTCGTGGCGCTCGTCGTCATCGTCGCGTTCTTCGCGGTCCTCACCGACGGTCTCTCGCTGAGCCCCGGCAACATCACGAACATCGTCCTTCAGTACTCGTACATCCTGGTGCTCGCCATCGGCATGGTCATCGTGATCATCGGCGGGCACATCGACCTGTCGGTCGGCTCGGTGGTGGCGTTGACCGGCGCGGTCTCCGCCGTGGTCGTCATCCGGCAGGGGCAACCCTGGTGGGTCGGGGTGCTCGCGGCGGTGGCCGTCGGGCTCGCCGTCGGCGCGTGGCACGGCTTCTGGGTCGCGTACGTCGGCATCCCCGCCTTCATCGTGACGCTCGCCGGCATGCTGCTGTTCCGTGGTCTGACACTGCGGGTGCTCGACAACATCTCCCTGTCGCCGTTCCCGACCGAGTACAACCAGATCGCGGCCGGCTTCCTCAACGGGCTGATCGGCGGGGACGGCTACGACGCCTTCACTCTGCTCATCGGCGGCATCGCCGTGGCCGGGTACGTGGTGAGCTGCTTCCGGACCCGGGTGGCGCGGATCCGCTACCAGCAGCCGGTGGAGTCGTTCGCGTTGTTCGTCGCGCGGATGGTGCTGGTCGGCGCCGTGGTCATGTGGTTCGCCTGGCAGTTGGCAAACGCCCGGGGCCTGCCCATCGTGCTGATCATCCTGGCCGTGCTGGTGCTGGTCTACGGGCTGCTCACCCGGCGTACCGTGTTCGGTCGGCAGGTCTACGCGATCGGCGGCAACCTGCCGGCGGCGATGCTGTCGGGTGTGAAGGTCCGTACGGTCAACTTCTGGATCTTCGTCAACATGGGTTTCCTGTCCGCGGTGGCCGGCGTCATCTTCTCCTCCCGCTCCAACGGTGCGCAGCCGGCCGCGGGCAACATGTTCGAGCTGGACGCGATCGCCGCGGCGTTCATCGGCGGCGCGGCCGTCACCGGTGGCGTGGGCACCGTGGTCGGCGCCATGGTCGGTGGCCTGATCATGGCGGTGATGAGCAACGGCATGCAGTTGATGGGCGTCGACCAGTCGATGCAGTCGGTGGTGAAGGGGCTGGTGCTGCTCGTCGCCGTCGCGTTCGACGTCTACAACAAGCGCCGCGCCGGGGCGACCCGTTGACGGTGCGACGTGGAGGGGTCCCGGCCCTCGCCTTGACGTCACGGCGGCTGTTGACCACACTGCCTCGCGTCGGGGTGTCCGCATCGACGCTGATGCCGGAGGATCGGGTTGGTCCAGGAGGAGATCCGTCGGCGCAACGCCAGCACGCTGCTGCGCCATGTGCATCTGGGCGGTCCGCTCTGCCGTGCCGAGTTGGCCGCGCGGATGGGGCTCAACCGCAGCACCATCCGCGCGCTGACCACCGAGCTGGCCCGGGTGGGCCTGGTCGAGGAGGAGTCCCCGTCGGACACCGGTCGTGCCGGCCGACCGTCCCTGCTGGTGCGCCCCGCCTCCGACCGGATCTACGTCCTCGCCTTCGACGTGGCGGTGGACCGGCTGGTCGCCGCCCGGGTCGGGTTGGGCGGCGTCATCCTGGACCGTCGCGAGGCGGTACGCCCCCGCGCCGGGCCTGATCTGCCGCAGGTGGTGGAGGTGCTGGCCCGCTTCGGTCGCCAGTTGCATCGTGCCGCGCCAGCGTCGGCCACCTGTGTGGGCGTGGGCGCGTCGTACTGCGGGATGATCCGCCCCGGCGACGGGATGGTGCGCTTCGGCCCGGACCTGGGCTGGGTCGACCAGGCGTTCGGCGCCGAACTGGGTCGTCGGCTCGGGCTCGGTCTGCCGGTGCTGGTGGGCAACGAGGCACACCTGGGCGCGCAGGCCGAACACCTGCGTGGCGCGGGTGTCGGCCTGGAGAACCTCATCTACCTGCACGGGGACGTCGGGGTCGGCGGCGGGATCATCGTCGGCGGTCGGTTGCTGGGCGGCGACGGCGGCTACGGCTGCGAAGTCGGGCACATGGTCGTCAATCCGTACGACGGGCGGGCCTGCGGGTGCGGCTCGTACGGCTGCCTGGAGGCCGAGGTCGGCGAGCGGGCCCTGCTCGACGCCGCCGGTCGGCCCGCCGAACTGTTCGGCCGCGACGCGATCCGCGCGGTGACCGACGACGCCGACCGCGGAGATCCCGCCGCCCGCGAGGCGCTGCGGCACGTCGGCGACTGGCTCGGCATCGGGGTGGCGAACCTGATCAATCTGTTCAACCCCGGCATGGTGGTGTTCGGCGGAATGCTGTGCGACTTGTACCCGGGCGCAGCCGACCAGGTCCGTGCCCGCATCGCCCGCAACGTCCTGCCCGTCGCCCGCGAACACGTCAAACTGCGCATCGCCGCCCTCGCCGACGACGCCACCCTCACCGGCGCCGCCGAACTGGCCTTCACCCCCCTCCTCACCAACCCCCTGACCACCCCCTGACCCTCAGCACCCCACCCCAGCGCCCCACCCCTGCGCCCGTCGATCTTGCACTTTCTGCCTCGACGAAAGCTCTCAATCCAGGCATATCGGCGACCAGAAGTGCAAGATCGACGGGGCGAGGGGGCGGGGCGAGGGGGCGGGGGAGAGGGGGACGGGGTGGGGTTAGGTGCGGGTCCAGCGTTGGTTGGGGGCGGTGTGGCAGGTCCAGACGATCACGGGGGTGCCGTTGGCGGTGCCGTTGTTGTTGACGTCCAGGCAGAGGTTGGGGGAGCGGACGTTGCTGATGGTGCCGTTGCTGTTGAACGTCCACTGTTGGTTGGTGCCGCCGTTGCAGTCCCAGATCTGTACGGGGGTGCCGGGGGTGGCGGTCGGGGAGATGTCCAGGCACTTGCCGAGCACCTGCAGGGCCTGACCGTTCTGGGTGAAGCTCTGGTTGCTGGCGGTGTGGCAGTCCCAGATCAGCGTCGCGGTGCCGTTGGCGGTGCCGCTGTTGTTGACGTCAAGGCAGCGGCCGGACGATTCGCTGCGCAGCCGGAAGGTGGTCGGCGGGGGCGGGGGAGTGGTGGTGCCGCCACCGCTGACCCGGTAGACCACGGTGCCGTGCGCCGGCACGCTTGCCGAGATCGTTCCGGTGCTCGTCGAGGTGGTGTTGGTCCAGGCGTCGCGCAGGGTGAACGAGTTGCCGGACTTGCCGATCGCCGCCGCCGTGGTGGAGACGGTGGTGGTGGAGTTGCCCTGGTTGAACAGGGCGACCGCGACGTCACCGTTGGCCAGCCGCTTGGCCAGCACCCGGCGGATGCCGTCGTTGGAGACCTGCACGGCCTGCAGCGCCAGGGAGTCCTGGTTGATGGCGACGAGGTTCTGGTTGCGCAGGATGTCCAGCGTCGCGGCGTTGGCGTTACGGATGTCGTTGCCGGCGATCAGCGGTGCCGCCATGATCGCCCAGAGGGCGAAGTGGCTGCGCATCTCGGTGTCGGTCATGCCGCCGTTGCCGACCACGAGCATGTCCGGGTCGTTGAACGAGCCCGGTGAGGCGTACGAGGCGATGGGCACGTTGACGTTGACGATGTTCTGGATGCCCATCGGGTAGCCGTTGGTCTGGCCGGTGTTCCACGCGTTGGTGATGTCCTCGGTGGTCCGCCACATGTTGGCGATGTCGCCCCAGTTGCGCTGAGGGCCGGTCTTCTCGTGGATGCTGTTCGGGTTGATGCTGTAGACGATGGGCCGACCGGTGGCCGCGAGGGCGTCGCGCATCAGCGAGAACCCGGCGATCTGGTCGTTGATGGTGCCCCACGGTGAGCACCAGTCGTACTTGAGGAAGTCCACGCCCCAGGCGGCGAACTGCCGGGCGTCCTGGTATTCGTGTCCGAGGCTGCCGGTGGAACCGGGCCAGGCGCCGAAGTACTGGGCGCAGGTCTTCTCCCGGGGCACCTGGTAGAGGCCGAAGAGCAGACCCCGGGAGTGCAGGTAGTCGCCGAGGGCCTTCATGCCGCTGGGGAAGCGACCGGCGTGGGCCTGAAGGTTGCCCTGCGCGTCGCGGTTCGGGTCGAACCAGCAGTCGTCGACGACGACGTACTTGTAGCCGAGGTCACGCATGCCGGTGTTGACGATCGCGTCGGCCATCTGCCGGATCAGCGTCTCGTTGATGTTGCAGCCGAAGGTGTTCCAGGTGTTCCACCCCATTGGTGGGGTGCGAGCCACGCCGTTGTTCAGCGCCTGTGCGGGTTTCGGTGAGTGGAGTCCGTCGACGACGACCGTGGTGAGCGTCAGCACCAGGACGCTCAGGACGGCCAACCATCGTGGTCGTGCACGCATTCGATCCTCCTCGGAACAGGGACGGTGAGTGGTAGTCATCGATGACCGACCGGTGAGTTGTCGGGCAGCCCAGGTGGTTCGTCGAGCGGGCGCGGGCAGCGTCGTCTGCTCGCGGTCAGATGGACGAAGTGCCGCCGACCGTGGCGGGGACGCCGTCGCCCACGGGCCGCCCGAGGATCGCGTCGGCCGTCACGGTGGTGGCGCTACGACGTGGGCGGTGTGACGGTGGCGGTTCTTCCGGACACGGGCGCTCCGATGTCAGGGATGTTATCGCTGACATCTAGTTCTGTAAATCGTCGTCGATGGATGCCAAGCGGACTTCTCGACCTGATCAGGAGTAGTTACCCCGTACTTCCGCTGCTGATTTCGCATGTGGAAACGATTCAGTAGGTGATCGTCTCCGGTACGGCGTTGCTCCGGCGCGGATGTCGAGGACGCGAGTCGAGTCGCCCTGACCGAATCGACGGATGTTAACGCTCATGTACCGAGTCGAGCCCGCTTTCGCCGGTGGCCCGGAAGCCTTTGTGGATGGCGTCGGTCGATCGCTCGGCAAGCTCGCTTCCGGGGTTGTTGTCGTCCCGGTGGCCGGCGGTCCCGGTGTTGGCGCGGCCGTCGCGGGCGGAGCCGCCGGAGCGGTCGCGGGCAGCCGACGACCGGGCGACGCCCGCACCGACCGAGCCCGACATCGACGACCGGTCGCCCATCCCGGCATCTGGCGCAGGGCGGGTCGGGTACGCGGTGTCGCGCCGTTCGTTGCGGGTGGTCGGACGGGTCGTCGTACTCCGTTACGGAGCTGTTGCCGGCCGGTGTCTTGACGACGCCGGATGTGAGCGTTAACACTGAGGGCCGTCATCGGCCGGAGGTGAGCATGAGCGGTGTGGGCGAAGTCGGCGACCGGTATGTCGTCGGAGTCGACTACGGGACCCTGTCCGGGCGGGCCCTGGTGGTCCGCGTACGCGACGGTGCCGAACTGGGTACGGCGGTGCACGAGTACCGCAACGCCGTCATCGAGTCCGCACTGCCCGACGGCGGCCCGTCTCTGCCACCGGACTGGGCGTTGCAGGACCCGCAGGACTACCGCGACGTGCTGCGTCACGCCGTGCCGGCGGCCGTCGCCGCGGCCGGAGTGGACCCGCGCGACGTCGTCGGCATCGGCATCGACTTCACCGCCTGCACGATCCTGCCGACGCTCGCCGACGGCACTCCACTGTGCGAGGTGCCGGAGCTGCGGCAGCGCCCGCACGCCTGGGTGAAGCTCTGGAAGCACCACGCGGCCCAGCCGCACGCCGACCGGATCAACGCCCTGGCCCACGAACGCGGCGAGCCGTGGATCGGCCGCTACGGCGGCAGGATCTCCGCCGAGTGGCAGTTCGCCAAGGGGCTGCAACTGCTGGAGGAGGACCCGGAGGTCTACCGGCGGGCCGATCGGTTCATCGAGGCCGCCGACTGGATCGTCTGGCAGTTGTGCGGCGTCGAGACCCGCAACGTCTGCACGGCCGGTTACAAGGGCATCATGCAGGACGGCAAGTACCCGTCGACGGACTACCTGACCGCCCTCAACCCCGACTTCGGCGACTTCGTGACCAAGCTCGACGGTCCGCTGATGCCGCTGGCCGACAAGGCCGGCGAGCTGACCGCGGAGGCCGCCGGCTGGACCGGCCTGCCGCAGGGCATCGCGGTGGCCGTCGGCAACGTCGACGCGCACGTCACCGCCGCCTCCGCGCAGGCCCTCGCACCGGGCCGACTGGTCGCGATCATGGGCACCTCCACCTGTCACGTGGTCAACGGCGCCCAGCCGGCCGAGGTGGCCGGGATGTGCGGCGTCGTGGAGGGCGGCATCAGCGCCGGGGCCTGGGGCTACGAGGCCGGTCAGAGCGGGGTCGGCGACATCTTCGGCTGGTTCGTCAAGCACGCCGCCCCGGCGGAGGTCGCCTCGCACGAGCGGCTCACCGAGCTCGCCACCGCCCAGCCGGTCGGCGCCCACGGCCTGGTCGCGCTGGACTGGTGGAACGGCAACCGGTCGTTGCTGGTCAACCACGACCTCAGTGGAATGATCGTCGGCCTGACCCTGGCCACCCGCCCGGAGGACGTCTACCGGGCGCTGCTGGAGGCGACGGCGTACGGCACCCGCATGATCATCGAGGCGTTCGTCGAGGCGGGAGTGCCCGTCAACGACCTGGTGATCGCCGGCGGACTCACCTCGAACAAGCTGCTGATGCAGATCTACGCCGACGTCACCAACCGGCCGCTGAGCATCATCGGCTCGGCGCAGGGCCCGGCGCTCGGCTCGGCCATCCACGCCGCGGTGGCCGCCGGTGAGTACCCGTCGATCCACGAGGCGTCGCAGGCGATGGGTCGGATCAGCGAGGCGGTCTACCGCCCCGATCCGGACCGGGTACGCGCCTACGACGCGCTCTACGCCGAGTACCGGACGCTGCACGACCACTTCGGTCGCGGCGCCAACGACGTGATGCTGCGCCTGCGGGCGATCCGTAATGCGGCTGCGGGATCGGCCGCGTCGACCAACGAGACCGCGTCGGAGGAGGTGGCATGATCGAGCGTGAGTTGCGCGAGACCGTCGCTCGGCTGCACGGCGAACTGACCCGCTACGGGCTGGTGGCCTGGACGGCCGGGAACGTCTCCGCGCGGGTACCCGGCCGGGACCTGATGATCATCAAGCCGAGCGGTGTCGACTACGACGACCTGTCCGCCGACAACATGGTGCTCTGCGACCTCGACGGCGTACCGGTCGAGGGTGACCTGTCGCCGTCGAGTGACACCGCCGCGCACGCCTACGTCTACCGGGCCATGCCCGAGGTCGGTGGCGTGGTGCACACCCACAGCACGTACGCGACCGCCTGGGCGGCTCGCGGCGAGTCGATCCCCTGCTGGCTGACCGCCCAGGCCGACGAGTTCGGCGGGGAGATCCCGGTGGGTCCGTTCGCGCTGATCGGCGGGGACGACATCGGCAAGGGGATCGTCAGCACGCTGACCGGGCACCGCTCGCCGGCCGTGCTGATGCGCAACCACGGCGTCTTCACCATCGGGCGTACCGCCCGGGCCGCGGTCAAGGCCGCGGTGATGTGCGAGGACGTCGCCCGGACCGCGCACCTGGCACGGGCGCTCGGGCAGCCGGTGCCGATGGCGCAGGCGGACATCGACGCCCTCTACGACCGCTACCAGAACGTCTACGGCCAACGTCCCGCGCCGGCGACGACCACCTGACCCCGGCCGCGACCCGACCGGGCCGCGACCGAACTCGTACCACCGTGCACAGGATCCACACCACCAGTACGCCATGCCGCCGGCCTCGGCCGACGGCGTGGAACCCGCACCCCCACCCGAGGAGATCCGATGAGAAACATGCGAATGTCCCTCGCGCCTCGGCGCGCCGTCGCGGCGCTCGCCGCCGTGCTTCTGGCCGGCGGCATGGCAGCCTGCGGCAACAGTGACACCGGAACCGACGAAGGAGGAAGCGGCGACGGCAAGATCGTCATGGGCTTCTCCCAGGTCGGTGCGGAGAGCGGCTGGCGGACGGCCAACACCAACTCCATCAAGGAGGCGGCTGCCGAGGCGGGCATCGAGCTGAAGTTCGACGACGCCCAGCAGAAGCAGGAGAACCAGATCAAGGCCATCCGCAACTACATCCAGCAGAAGGTCGACGTGATCGCCTTCTCGCCGGTCGTGGAGTCGGGCTGGGACACCGTGCTCAAGGAGGCCAAGGACGCCGGCATCCCGGTCATCCTGACCGACCGCGCCGTGGACTCGGCCGACAAGTCGCTGTACAAGACGTTCCTCGGCTCGGACTTCGTCAAGGAAGGCCGGCTGTCGGGCGAGTGGCTGGTCGAGCAGATGAAGAGCGCGACCGGCGACGTGAACATCGTCGAGCTGCAGGGCACCACCGGCTCGGCCCCGGCCAACGACCGCAAGAAGGGCTTCGGTGAGGCGATCGCCGCCGACCCCAAGCTGAAGGTCATCGCCTCCCAGTCGGGTGACTTCACCCGTGCCGGTGGCAAGCAGGTCATGGAGCAGTTCCTCAAGGCCCACCCGAAGATCGACGTGCTCTTCGCGCACAACGACGACATGGGTCTGGGTGCGCTCGAAGCCATCACCGCGGCGGGCAAGGAGCCCGGCAAGGACATCGTCATCATCACCATCGACGCGGTGAAGGACGGCATGCAGGCCCTGGCCGACGGCAAGTTCAACTTCATCGCGGAGTGCAGCCCGCTGCTCGGCCCACAGCTGATGGAGCTGGCCAAGAAGGTGCACGCCGGTGAAGAGGTGCCGCCGCGGATCGAGACCGAGGAGACCACCTTCACCCAGGAGCAGGCCAAGGAGGCTCTGCCCAACCGTAAGTACTGATCGATGCCCGGGGTCGCCACACTGAGCGTGGCGGCCCCGCCGCGTCGCCCACTTCCCCGACGGACCGGGCGGCCCGACACCTCCGGTGCCCACGTCCGCCCGATCGACCCTCAGGGTCGGTCGGGCGGACGTCACGGGACGGCCGTAGCCCCCGAACAGAATCGAACCCAGAAGAAGGCCTGATGGGATGACGGATAACCGTCCGGTCCTGACGATGACCGGGATCAGTAAGACCTTTCCTGGAGTGCGCGCACTCCACAACGTCGACTTCCGGCTCTTTCCCGGCGAGGTGCACGCCCTCATGGGCGAGAACGGCGCCGGCAAGTCGACCCTGATCAAGGTGTTGACCGGGGTCTACGGCATCGACGAGGGCACCATCACGCTGGGCGATGAGCAGGTGGCCTTCTCCGGCCCGATGCAGGCGTCCGCCGCCGGCGTGAGCACGGTCTACCAGGAGGTCAACCTCTGCCCCAACCTCTCCGTGGCGGAGAACATCTTCATCGGCCGGGAGCCCCGCCTCTTCGGTGCCGTCCGCTGGGGTGAGGTACGCCGCCGCGCCCGCAAACTGCTGACCCGCCTCGACCTCGACATCGACGTCACCGCGCCGGTGGCCAGCTACTCCCTGGCGGTGCAGCAGATGGTCGCCATCGCCCGCGCGATCGACGTGCAGGCGCGGGTGCTGATCCTCGACGAGCCGACCTCCAGCCTGGACGCCGGTGAGGTGGCGCAGCTGTTCCGCGTCATGCGCCAGTTGCGCGACGAGGGCATCGCGATCATCTTCGTGACCCACTTCCTCGACCAGGTGTACGGCATCGCCGACCGGATCACCGTGCTGCGCAACGGCACCCTGGTCGGTGAGTACCCGATCGCGGAGCTGCCGCAGCTCGCCCTGGTCGAGAAGATGATCGGCAAGGAACTCGACGTCCTGGAACGGCTGGAGGAGCAGCCCCGGCGGGAACTCGCGGCCCTGGAGGGCGGCACCCCGTTCGTGGCGGTCTCCGAGTTGGGTCGCAAGGGCGCGGTCGCCCCGTTCAGCCTGACCGTCCACGCCGGCGAGGTGGTCGGCCTGGCCGGCCTGCTCGGCTCGGGGCGTACCGAGGCGGCGCGGTTGTTCTTCGGCGCGGACCGCGCCGACCGGGGCGAGGTCGCGGTGAACGGCAAACCGACGAGCCTGCGCAACCCGGTCCAGGCCATTGAGTACGGCATCGGGTTCTGTTCGGAGAACCGCCGCGCGGAGGGGATCATCCCCGATCTGTCCGTCCGGGAGAACATGATCCTGGCGATGCAGGCGGCCCGGGGCTGGCTCCGCCCGATCCCACGCCGACGCCAGGACGAACTGGTCGAGCAGTACATCAAGGCGCTGAGCATCCGACCCGCCAACCCCGATGTGCCGGTGCGTAACCTGTCCGGCGGCAACCAGCAGAAGGTGCTGCTGGCCCGCTGGCTGATCACCGAGCCTCGCCTGCTCATCCTGGACGAGCCGACCCGCGGCATCGACATCGGCGCCAAGGCCGAGATCCAGAAGCTCGTCGTGCAGTTGTCCGACGGCGGCATGGCCGTGCTGTTCATCTCCGCCGAGCTGGAGGAGGTGCTGCGGCTGAGCCACAAGGTCGCGGTGATGCGCGACCGGGAGATGGTGGCGCAGCTCGTCAACGACGACACTGTGGACGCCGAGCGCGTCATGCAGACCATCGCCAGCGGATCGACGAGGAAGGAGCCGAGCCAGTGAACGAGCGTCTCAGGTCGATGGCGAGCCACCGGCTGTTCTGGCCGGTGGCGGTCCTCGTGGTGATGCTGGCGGTGAACACGATCTACCGTCCCGGCTTCCTGGCCGTCGAGGTCAACAACGGGCACCTCTACGGCACCCCGATCGACATCCTCCGGTTGAGCGCCCCGCTGATCCTGGTCGGGCTGGGCATGACCCTGGTCATCTCCACCGGCGGTATCGATCTGTCGGTCGGTTCGATCTGCGCCATCAGCGGCGCCATCGCCTGTCTGCACATCAGTCAGGCACCGGACCAGAACAGCCTGGTCACCGTCTTCACCGCGTTGGCCATGGCGCTCGGCGCCGCACTCGTGCTCGGCGCGTGGAACGGTGTGCTCGTCTCGGTGATCGGCATCCAGCCGATCATCGCCACGCTGATCCTCATGGTGGCGGGCCGGGGCCTGGCCCAGCTGGTCACCGAGGGACAGATCATCACCATCAACTCGGGGCCGTACCGGGCGATCGGGCTGGGGCACCTGCTGACCCTGCCGTTGGCGATCTTCATCGCGCTGGGCGCGGCTCTGCTCGTCGCGGCGCTGACCCGCCGTACCGCCCTCGGCATGATCATCGAGTCGGTGGGTGGCAACCGTGAGGCCAGCCGGCTGGCCGGCATCCGGTCGGCCCGGATGGTCTTCCTCGTCTACGTGGTCAGCGCGGCGTGTGCGGCCGTCGCCGGCTTCATGATGACCGCCAACGTCTCCAGCGCCGACGGCAACAACGCCGGTCTCTGGGTCGAGTTGGACGCGATCCTCGCGGTCGTCATCGGCGGCACGTCGCTGGCCGGTGGCCGGTTCTACCTCAGCGGCACCATCCTCGGCGCGCTGATCATCCAGACCCTCACCACGACGGTGTACGCCATGAACATCTCCCCCCAGACGGCCCTGCTGTTCAAGGCGGTGGTCGTCATCGCGGTCTGCCTCATCCAGGCACCGGAGTTCCGGGCCAAGCTCGGTCGGCGCAGGCGCGGTGGACCGCCCTCGCCGACCTCGGCCCCGCAGCCGCAGAAGGAAGAGGTGACGGCGTGAGCACGACCTCGCTGACCACCGGCCCGCGTTGGGCGAAACTGCCCCGGCGTCACGTGCCGGTGCTGGTCACCCTCGCCCTGCTGCTGGTCATGTACGGCATCGGCGTGTCCCAGTACCGCGCCTTCTCCAACATCCAGGTCATCTTCAACGTCTTCATCGACAACGGCTTCCTGCTCGTGGTCGCGGTCGGGATGACCTTCGTGATCCTCACCGGTGGCATCGACCTGTCGGTCGGCTCGGTGGTCGCGATGACGGCGATGGTCTCGGCCTGGTTGCTCGAGTCCGGCCTGCCGGCGTTGCCGGTGCTGATCATCGCGCTGCTCATCGGGCCGACCCTCGGGTTCCTGATGGGCTGTGCGATCCACTTCTTCGACATCCAGCCGTTCATCGTGACACTCGCCGGGATGTTCTTCGCCCGGGGCATGTGCACGTTCATCAGTGACTCGTCGATCCGGATCACCGACGGTTTCTGGACCACGATGGCGCAGTACCGGATCGGCGATCCCCGCGGCAACTTCGTCTCGGTCAGCGTCCTGATCGCCTTCGCGGTCGTGCTGATCGCCGCGTACGTGCTGGCGTACACCCGGTTGGGGCGCAACGTGTACGCGATCGGCGGCAACCCGCAGTCGGCGCTGTTGATGGGCCTGCCGGTGGGCCGTACCCGGATCGCGGTCTACACGATCAGCGGGCTCTGCTCGGCGATCGGCGGGATCCTGCTGTCGTTCTACACCCTGTCCGGCGCGCCGCTGATCGCGGTCGGCATGGAACTCGACGTGATCGCGGCGGTGGTGATCGGCGGCACCGTACTGACCGGTGGATCGGGCTACGTGTTCGGCACGGTGCTCGGCGTGCTGGTGCTCGGCGTGATCCAGACTCTGATCACCTTCGACGGCAGCCTCAACTCCTGGTGGACCAAGATCGTGATCGGAGGCCTGCTCTTCGCGTTCATCCTGTTCCAGCGCCTCATCGGCATCCGCTACAAGTGACCGCCCCTCTCGCGGAAGGCAACTCCCATGGCAGCACAACCTGAACCCGAGGTCTGGTTCCTCACCGGAAGCCAGGCGATGTACGGCGAGGACACCCTCCGGCAGGTGGCCGAGCAGTCCCGTCAGATCGCCGCCCTGCTCGACGATTCGCCGCACATTCCCGCCCGGGTGGTCTGGAAGCCGGTCCTGACCACAAGCGCCGACATCCTGAAGGTCTGTCAGGATGCCAGCGTGCAGGGGGCGGTCGGGGTCATCGCCTGGATGCACACCTTCTCGCCGGCGAAAATGTGGATCACCGGCTTGGACGCGCTGCGTACGCCGCTGCTGCACCTGCACACGCAGGCCAACGTCCAGCTGCCATGGCACGAGATCGACATGGACTTCATGAACCTGAACCAGGCCGCCCACGGCGACCGGGAGTTCGGGTTCATCCAGACCCGGCTCGGGGTGGCCCGCAAGACGGTCGCCGGGCACGTCACCGACCCGCGGGTGGTCTCCCGCGTCGGCGCCTGGACCCGGGCGGCGATCGGCTGGTCGGCGATGCGTTCGCTGCGCCTGGCCCGGTTCGGCGACAACATGCGCGACGTCGCGGTCACCGAGGGCGACAAGGTGGAGGCGGAGCTGCGCTTCGGCGTCTCGGTCAACACCTACGGCGTCAACGACCTGGTCACCGCCGTCGACGAGGTCGCCGAGGCGCAGATCGACGACCTGGTCAAGGAGTACGACGACACGTTCCGTGTCGCCGCCGAGTTGCGTCCCGGCGGCGACCGGCACGACTCGCTGCGCTACGCCGCCCGCATCGAGCTGGGTCTGCGTACCTTCCTGGACGCCGGTGGCTTCCGCGCCTTCACCACGAACTTCGAGGACCTCGGCGGACTGCGGCAACTGCCCGGCATCGCGGTGCAGCGGCTGATGGCCGACGGGTACGGCTTTGGCGGCGAGGGCGACTGGAAGACCTCGGTGCTGGTGCACACCGTCAAGGCGATGGCGGTCGGGGCCGAGGGCGGCACCTCGTTCATGGAGGACTACACCTACGACCTCACGCCGGGCCAGGAGATGATCCTCGGCGCGCACATGCTGGAGGTGTGCCCGACAATCGCCGCCGGCGTGCCGAACGTCGAGATCCACCCGCTGAGCATCGGTGGCCGGGAGGACCCGGTCCGGCTGGTCTTCGACGCCGCGCCCGGTCCGGCGGTGGTGCTCGGTCTGGCGGACATGGGGGAGCGGTTCCGGCTGGTCGCCAACGAGGTCGACGTGGTGGCGCCGCCGCAGCCGCTGCCCAAGCTCCCGGTGGCCCGGGCCGTCTGGCAGCCCCGCCCGAGCCTGGCCGGCTCGGCCGAGGCGTGGATCAGCGCGGGCGCGCCGCACCACACCGTCCTGTCTCAGGCCGTCGGGGTGGAGGAGCTGCACGACCTGGCCGAGATGGCCCGTACCGAACTGGTCGTCATCGACGCGGACACCGAGCCGCGCCGCTTCGCCAACGAACTGCGCTGGAACCAGGCGTACTACCGGCTCGCCCGGGGCTTCTGAGCACGACCTTGTCGGCGTGACGGGCGGCGCGCCCGTCACGCCGAGGCGGCAGCGCGCGCTTGCGCGGCTGCCTCGCCCCGGCCGGCCCGCCACCCACCGGCCGGGGCGCCGCCCCGCCGGTGGCGGGTCCTCGCCTTGCACTCCGCCGCGTGATCGCGTGGCGGATGTTACGTCTTGACTAACGTCGTGTTATCGCTCACAGTCGATAGTGAAGACGGACGATATCTGTGGCTGTCCGGGCCGCTTCGCGTCTCTTCCAGCAAATGATCTCTTGTCGTCCGTTGGGCACCGGATGACATGTTAGCGATCACATAGCTGGCCTGAGATCACCACGCTCGCCGCAGTGGAGACCGTCCCGCTCAGATGACTCGTCATTGCTGAAGGAGGATCATGGTTGCCATTGGCGAGGTCTCAGGACCCGCGCCGCGCAGGCGCGGGTGGTGGTCGCGGATGTGGGCCGCGGTGGCGGCGGCGGTGATGGTCGGCGGCACGCTGGTGGCGGTGGCCGCCACGCCGGCCTCGGCCGCCACAGTCGACACCAACGCGTGGTACGTGCTGGTCAACCGCAACAGCGGCAAGGCGCTGGACGTCTACAACCTGGCGACCAACGACGGCGCGCGGATCACCCAGTGGTCGCGTAACGACGGGAACCAGCAGCAGTGGCAGTTCGTCGACTCCGGCGGTGGCTACTACCGGCTCAAGTCGCGGCTGTCGGGCAAGGTGCTCGACGTCTACAACTTCTCCACCGCCAACGGCGCCTCGATCGTGCAGTGGTCCGACCACAACGGGACCAACCAGCAGTTCCGGCTGGCCGACTCGGCCGGTGGCTACGTCCGGCTGATCAACCGGAACTCGAACCGGGTGATGGAGGTGCAGAACGCCTCGACCGCCGACGGCGGCAACATCGTCCAGTACGACGACTGGAACGGCACCAACCAGCAGTGGCAGCTGGTCCGGGTCGGCGACGGGCCCACCCCCGGGCCGACGACGCCGCCGCCCACCGGTGGCAACTTCACCAACCCGGTGGTCTGGCAGGACTTCGCGGACGTCGAGGTGATCCGGGTCGGCGACGTCTACTACATGACCGCCTCCACCATGCACTACTCGCCCGGCGCGCCGATCCTGCGCTCCTGGGACCTGGTGAACTGGGAGTTCGCCGGGCACTCGGTGCCCCGACTGGACTTCGGCACCAAGTACGACCTGCCCCCCGGGCAACAGGCGTACGTGGAGGGCATCTGGGCCTCGACGCTGAGCTACCGGCCGAGCAACCAGACGTACTACTGGGCCGGGTGCATCAACTTCGCCCAGACCCACATCTACACCGCCAAGGCCGTCGACGGCGCCTGGACCCGGCACGCCACCCTGCCCTGCTACTACGACGCCGGCATGCTCATCGACGACAACGACACCATGTACGTCGCGTACGGCAACGGCACGATCAGCGTCGCGCAGCTCTCCGCCGACGGGCGCAGCCAGGTACGGGCCCAGCAGGTCTACCAGACCCCGTCGAGCATCGGCACCCTGGAAGGCGCCCGGTTCTACAAGCGCAACGGCGCCTACTACATCTGGCTGACCCGCCCCGCCAACGGCCAGTACGTGCTGAAGTCCACGAACGGACCCTTCGGCCCGTACGAGCAGCGGCAGGTGCTGCTCAACATGCAGGGTCCGATCTCCGGCGGTGGCGTACCCCACCAGGGCGGCCTGGTGCAGACCCCGAACGGCGCCTGGTACTACATGGCCTTCACCGACGCGTACCCGGGCGGGCGGGTGCCGACCCTGGCCCCGATCAACTGGACCGCCGACGGCTGGCCGCAGGTGCAGACGGTCAACGGCGCCTGGGGCGTGAACTACCCCAACCCGCTGCCGCTGCGTCCGGTCAAGCCGCTCACCGGCGTGGACACCTTCGCCGGCACCACGCTGGGCCCGCAGTGGGAGTGGAACCACAACCCGGACAACAGCCGCTGGTCGGTGAACAACGGCCTGCGTCTGCAGACCGCCTCGGTCACCAACGACCTCTACCAGGCCCGGAACACGGTCACCCACCGCATCCAGGGGCCGACCTCCACGGCGACCGTCGAGCTGGACTACTCGACGATGCGCGACGGCGACCGGACCGGTCTGGCCATGCTGCGCGACGTCTCGGCCTGGATCGGGGTACGGCGTGACAACGGGCAGACCCGGGTGGTCATGACCAACGGGCTGAACATGAACAGCAACTGGGACACCACCAGCACCGGCAGCGAGATCGCCAGCGCGGCGGTGTCCGGCGGGCGGATCTGGCTGCGGGCCAACGCCGACATCAGACCCGGCTCAGGCCGGCAGGCCCGCTTCTCGTACAGCACCGACGGGGTGAACTTCGTCTCGTTGGGCAACGCCCTGACCCTCAACAACAACTGGACGTTCTTCATGGGGTACCGGTTCGCCATCTTCAACCACGCCACCCAGGCACTGGGCGGCGCGGTGACCGTGCGGCGCTTCGAGCTGGCGACGCCCTGACCTCGATCGTCAGGCGGCTCTCGAGGTGGGTCCGGCGTTCTCCTCCGGCAACGCCGACCACCGGGTACGAGGTCACCAGCCACCGGTGACCGGCGGGTGGCGCCCAGCCATGGGCGCCACCCGCGCCACGCGCCGATCCGGGCCGCAATTTTGCGGAATCGTGGCCCGGATCGGCGCGTGGCGAAATGCGCGGAGCAGCGACTTCGAACCACCCTTCAGTCGATCGGTGCTGATCGGAAAGACGGACATCTGTCATCCGCGACTGGCCTGTCGGCGTATGACGTCGTCGCTGTCGTAGACTGTGCGTGATCTAGCGCAAAGCCACCCCCGGCTGGCACGGGCCGGCGTGGGCGTCGCGAGAGGGATCGTGAATCAAAGCCGCTCCGGTCAGTGTCGACGGGTCGCGGCGACCCACGGGCATGCGGGAGTGTGAGATGGCCGTACGCGATCCTGCGATGACGGACGTGGCTCGCCTCGCTGGCGTCTCCCACCAGACGGTTTCGCGAGTGCTCAACGGCCACCCGAACGTGCGGGAACAGACCCGGCTGCGGGTCCAGGCGGCAATAGCCGAGCTGGGCTACCGGCCGAACCGGGCGGCGCGTGCGCTGGTCACCGGTCGCTCTCAGGTGATCGGCGTGGTCGCGCAGAACACCACCCTCTACGGGCCGGCGTCACTGCTGGCCGCCTTGGAACAGACCGCCGCGGAGTCCGGCTTCGCGGTCAGTGTGGGCAGCGTCCGCGACCTCGATCACCGGTCCATCTCGGCGGTCGTCGAACGGCACCTGGCCCACCGGGTCGCCGGCATCGTGGTGATCGCACCGGTGGAGTCGGCCGGTGAGGCGCTGGAACGGCTGCCCAACGACGTACCGCTGGTCACCGTCGACGGTGATCCGCGCCGACCGATGCCGCTGGTGACGGTCGACCAGGCAGCCGGCGCCCGAGCCGCGACCCAGCATCTGCTCGACGCCGGGCACCGTACGGTCTGGCACGTCTCCGGGCCGTCCGACTGGTTCGACAGCGCGGGCCGCATCGAGGGCTGGCGGGCCGCCCTGCTCGCGGCGGGCGTCGAGGTCCCGCCGCTGGTGCCGGCGGACTGGTCGGCGGCGGCCGGCTACCGGTGCGGGCAGATGCTCGCCCGGATGCCCGACGTGACCGCGGTCTTCACCGCCAACGACCACCTCGCGCTCGGGGTGCTGCGCGCCCTGCACGAGCACGGCCGACGGGTGCCCGACGACATCAGCGTGGTCGGCTTCGACGACGTGCCGGAAGCGGCCTACTTCATCCCACCGCTGACCACCGTCCGCCCGGACTTCGTCGCGGTCGCGCGGGCCAGCCTGGAGATGCTGCTGGCGCAGATCGAAACCGACAGCGGCGGCGCCCTCCGCGAAACCATCGCCCCCTCCCTCGTCTCCCGCCAATCCGTAGCCCCCCCACCCCACCGCTAACCCCCTGCTCTCACCCCCCTGCCCTGCCCTGCCCGCCGGCCGGCCGGCTCGGAGTGTTGATCAAGAGGTTTTGGTCAGAATCAGCTCGACATCCGACCAAAACCTCTTGATCACCCACCTCAACGACCCCGGGGCCTCGTTCCGGCCTGGCCTTGGCTCCGACCTGACCGGCCCCGGCTGGACCCGCCAACCCGCCCTCGGCCCGATCCGGTCCGACCGGCCCGCCTTCTCGCCCTGTTGCCCTGCACAGGCGATCAAGAGGTTTGGTCGGTAGTGCGCCGGAACGGTCCAGCCTGCATCGGTGATCAAGACGTTTTGGTCGGGAGTGCGTGGGAATTAGACCGAAACCTCTTGATCAACAGGGCTGGCTGGGCGGGTGGGGGAGTGCTGGGGTGCGTGGGGTTGTTGGCCCGGACGGGTTGCCGGTCGGCGGGGCGGGAGTAGTTGGTGTCCCGCAGTGGCTCGACAGGCGGTGACCGTGAAGAGGAGTGTGCCCTGGCTCCTGACCCGAAGTTAGCATGTTATCGATAACACCATCAAGGGTGTCGATAAATCGATGATTGCGGGTCCCGGCGTCCTTGCCGGGGGGGGGAAAACCGGCTGCCGGACACGCGTGTGCGGCCCGAGCAGAGGCCCGGGCCGCACACGCGTCGGCGATCAACGTCGACCGTCGACCGTCAACGGGAGGGATCAGATGAAGCGCCAGCGGTGGTCGTTGGCGCCGTTGTCGTCCCAGATGACGATCTGGGTGCCCTGGCTCGACGAGGCGCCGAGGACGCCGAGCACCCGTCCGCCGTTCGCGGACTGGATCCGGAAGTAGCCGCCTCCGCCGTACCGCAGCCGCCACCGGTTGGCGGCCGAGCCGTTGTCGGCCCACTGGACCACCCGGGCGCCGGCGGCGCTGCTGCCGTTCTCCACGCCCAGCACCTTGCCGCTGTTGGAGTTGCGCAGCCGTAGGTAGCCGCCGCTGTCCACGATCGCGGTCCAGAGATGGTCGGCGGTGCCGGTGTCACCCCACTGGATCACCAGGCCGCCGTCGGCGGTGGACATGTTCTGCACACCGAGCACCAGGCCGGTGGCCAGGTTCTGGATCCGGCGGGCACCGTTGGGGACGAACCGCCACTGGTTGTCCGGCGTACCGTTGTCCGGGTCCTGCACCACCCGCGCGCCCTGCGCGGCCGAGCCGTTCAGGACGGCCAGCAGCTTGCCGCTGTTGCCGTTGCGGATCTTGTGTGAGCCGTCGCCGGCGTCCACGATCGTCCAGCGGTGGTCGGCCGTGCCGGTGTCCGACCATTGCAGGACTTGCGCGTTGTCGGCGGTGGACATGTTCTGCACGCCGAGCACCTTGCCGCTGTTGGCGTTGCGGAACCGCACCGCGCTGCCGTCGACGACAAGCTGCCAGTCGTGGTCGGCGGTGCCGTTGTCGGCCCACTGCAACGCCGGTGCGCCGTCGGCGGTGGACATGTTCTCGATCCCGAGCACCAGCCCGGTGGCGGCGTTGACCAGCCGGAACGTGGCCTGCGCCGGGCCGGAGGAGCCGCCGCTGCTCCAGTAGACGGTGTAGTTGTGCCCGTGCGCGTCGTAGAACGGCAGCAGGTTGACCTGCGCGCCGTTGGCGGTGGCGGTGAAGGTCAGCGCCGTGGTGCTGGTGCGGGTGACCGAGGCGGTGGCCAACGCGGGCAGCGCCGACAGCGCGGTGTTGCCGTAGTTGCCGGAGAGCACCGCCGGGCCGTAGGTGAGGGCGACGACGCTCGGGTTGTCGTTCGTCGGCTCCACGATGACCCGCATCGGCAGCCGTACGGTCACCGTGTCGCCGGAGGTCCAGGTGCGGGTGAGGGAGGCGTACGTGCCGGGGGTGGTGGCGATGGGCTGCACGGTGCCGTTGACGCTGATGGTGGCGTCCTGCGTCCAGGCGGGGATGCGGATGCGCATCGTCCACGAGCCGCCGACGGTGCCGGTGACGGTGAGCGTGCTGGTGTCGCTGGCCGGGTAGCTGGTCGACTGGGTGACGGTGATGCCGCGTTGCGACCAGTTCAGCACCGACGGCATGAACAGGTTCACTGTCAGCGTGCTGCCGTTGTGGAAGTAGATCGAGTCCATCAGGGTGGTGTTGTTCTCCAGGCCGGTGCCCTGGCAGCACCAGAAGGAGTTGTAGTCCGTACTCCAGGTGCCGCCACCCCAGGCCGGTCCCACGCCGCGCCGTCCGCCCGGTTGCAGCGGGGTGAAGTAGGTGATGTGGCCGTGGTTGTCGGCCGGGTTCTGCGCGCCGATGAGGTGGTTGAGCAGGGCGCGCTCGTAGAAGTCGAAGTACGCGACCCGGTTCGGGTCGAGCAGCCACAGCTCGCGGGTCAGCTTGAGCATGTTGTACGTGTTGCAGTGCTCGCAGGTGTCGTTGCGCAGGTACCCGGAGATGGCGTTCGGAGCCCGGAAGTGTTCGGCCTGGCTGTTGCCGCCGATGGCGTAGGTGCGGGTGTTGACGGTCAGGTTCCAGGCGTTGCTGGCGATGTCGCGGTACCGGGTGGTGCCGGTGGCCTTGAACTCGCGGGCCGCGCCGATCCACTTGGGGATCTGGGTGTTGGCGTGCAGCCCGTTGAGCTGGTCCTGATTCGCCGCGAGGGGGTTGAACACGGCGGCATGGTCGAAGCGCTGGGCGACGGTCAGCCAGCGGGCGTCGCCGGTCTGCTGGTACAGGTCGGTCAGCACCGCGTTCATGCCGCCGAACTCGGTGCCGAGCATGGCCTGCATCTGCGCCGAGCTGAGCCGGCCGGTACGCCAGTCGACCCACCCGGCCAACGCCAGCAGCACGTCCCGGGCCTGCGTGTTGCCGATGTGCCGCCACACGTCGAGCAGCCCGACCAGCGTCTTGTGGATGGTGTAGTACGGCACGTTGCCGTTGTTGAGGGTACGGGCTTCCACGGCGGTGAAGTCGGATTCCGGGTAGCCGCAGAGATACCCGGTGTTGAATCCGGCGGCGGGATTGTTGGCCTGGCACTTCGCCAGCTCGGCCACCATGTGGTTGGCCTTGTCCCGGCAGGTGGTGTCGCCGAGCACGGCCCACATGTGCGACCAGGCGGTCAGGAAGTGCCCCTGGGAGTGGGTGCGGAACGGGAAGCTGGGCGCTTCCCAACCGCCGAGCGCCGCGGCCCCGGCGGTGGACAGCCGGTGGTTGGCGCGGAAGTTGTAGAGCAGCCGGTTGACGTCGACGAAGCGCAGGTAGTTCAGGGTGCGGTTCTGGTTGTCCAGCCAGCGGCTGGCGGTCAGGCGCACCTGGCCCATGTCGAAGGCGTACGCCGAGACACCGAGGTCGGGTCGCACCGGCGGGATCGCCGCGCTGGCGGTGCCGCCGCGCAGGACGGGACCGACGGCGGTGGCGATGGCGGCCGCGCCGGCGGCCTGGAGCACGTGTCGGCGGTTGAGGGACGGGTAGGGCATCACGGCCTCCGCAGTTGCGGGTGAGGGGGGTGGCGGCACGTACGAGACCCGGGGTGGGCCGGACCTCGCGTCACCCCGGGCCGGTGGACCGTTACGAGGTGACCCGGAAGGTGGCGTCCTGCCGGTCGTTGGCGCTGGAGGAGGAGCTGAGCGGGTCGATGCGCAGCACGTAGCCGGCGTGCCGCAGGTAGTAGGTGGGGAAGTTGTACGAGCGGAACGACGACCAGGAACTGTCGGCCAGCCCGGCGGTGCGGTAGAAGGTGGCGTCCGCGCGGAAGGTGGCGCTGTTGTCGTTGGCGGCCAGCCGGGCCACGTAGCCGCTGTGCCGCAGGTAGCTGCCGGGCACGTTCACCGACTCGAACGAGACCCCGGCCGGGTCGGCGAGGCCGGGCACCATCCGCCACATCTGGTCGCGGTGCGGGTCGAAGGGGTACGGGTCGATGCGGATTGCGCCGTTGAGGTGCCGGACGAAGTAGTCGGGGAAGTTGGACGACTTGAGCCGGACCCAGTTCGGCAGACCCCAGCGGTTGACCACCGCGTGGTACTCGGCCTCGGTGATCCCGACGATCGAGCCGTGCTTGGAGTTCAGCGGTGGGGTGTAGTCGCGCTGGTTCGCCACCGCCCACGAGTTGCCGCCGACGTTGCTTGTCGACCAGAGATACATGTCGTTGTTGATCGGGCCGAACGAGTCGCCCCACAGCCACCAGCCGCCGCCGTCGTTGCGTGGAACCAGGTGTGCGCCCTCGATGGCGGTGCCCTGCCGCAGGCCGCTGGTGTAGGTGGTGAAGCTGTTCGGCGCGCCGGTGCTGGATCGGGCACCGTAGATGTTCCCGTTGGCGAGGTTCTTGTAGAACATGTACGTCACGCCGCCGCTGACCCGGATGTCGGCGTCGAGCACCGGGAAGCCGGGACTGAAGTAGGTCTGCGGGGCGCTGACGGTGCGGAAGTCGCTGGTGTAGTTGACCAGGAACAGGTCCGTGGTGGTGTTGGCCGAGTAGACGATGCCGTACTGGCCACGGGCGGCGTCCCAGAACACCGTCGGCGCCCAGGTGTGCACGTTGCTGTAGGTGTGCATCTGGATCCGGCGGTATCCGGTGAAGCTGGTCAGGTCCGTCGAGTCGTAGACGTGCAGGTACTGGCTGTTGCGGCCGAAGTTGAGCCCGTACAGGTCGGTGGCGATGACCACGAACGTGCCGTCCTGCTTGCGGAAGATGTACGGGTCCCGCAGGCCCAGGTCACCGGCGGTCGGAGTGACCACCGGGTTGTTCTGGTTCAGCGGAGACCAGTTCAGACCGTCCCGGCTGACCGCGAGATGCAGGCCGTAGTTGGCCGCCGACTGGTTCGGCGACTCGGTGAAGTAGGTGTTCAGGTACGCGGTGGAGGTGGCCGCCGAGGCGGGTCGTGGACTGATCGCCAGGCCGGTCGCGGTGAGTCCGGCGCTGGCTATCGCGCCCAGGGTGAATGCTCGTCGACTCAAAGCCATGGGGCGGACCTTTCTGGTGGTGGGACGGGGTGTGACTCCGGCACGCCAAGTGCTGGGCGGGCCGTGAGCCCCGGGGGGACGAAGCCCAGGGAACGGCCGGCGGGCAGGAGGTGTCGCTGCGGTAGGTGGTGGGGCACGGCGGAGCGTCGGAGACGGCGGCACCGCAGGCGACCCACGACCGTCCGGCCGGGTATTGTGTGCGGCCGTGGCAGCGGGGTGCCCTAGCCCGTCTCCACGGATCGAGTTCCGAACTTTATGCGCCGACATCGATGTTATCGCTAACATAATGGTTCCGGTAACGGGTGCGCAAGCCTCGGGTTTCCGGCCGACCGCAGGGTCGAAATCTTCCCGCAACACGCCTGTCGGTCACGTCGAGCGGCGGGCATCGTACGGCGGTCCGCTCAGATGACCAGTTGTTTGTCGCTTTGCAGCTATGACGTACCGGTTTGGCGGCTTTTGTAGGCATAACGCCCTCGGTGGTGAGATCCGCTCAATACGCTCCTGGATCTACGGAACCCACGGAGATGCGTGAGGGACAGATGAAGGACGCCGACACCATCGTCCTGCCCCGACTCGGGTTGCCGGAGGCCGCCGAGGACCCATGGGGGGAGGGTCGCGGCGAGGCACCGGGCGAGCCGGTGAACGGTACCCGCCGAATGCGGCTGGCCGCTTGGCTGGTGCCGGCACTGCTGATGGGCGCGCTCGGCGCCGTACGGGCCGACACACCCGGGCCGCGGATGGCGGAACTCGCGACCTGGGCCGGGGACACGTCGTCCTGGCGGGACACCTGGTCGATGCTCCGCTCGGGCGACAGCATGCTCTACCAGTTGCTGGTGCGGGCCTGGGCGGAGTACTTCGGCACCTCGGAGCTGGCGTTGCGAGGGCTCTCCGTCCTCGCCATGGTCACCGCGGCGGCGCTCGTCGGAGCGCTGGCCGCCCGGATGTTCGCACCGGGCGCCGGTGTCCTGGCCGGTGTCATCTTCGCCCTGCTGCCGACGTCCGCGCGGTACGCGCAGGAGGCCCAGCCGTACGCGCTCACCCTGCTCGCCGCGGTTCTCGCCACATGGCTGCTCCAGGCGGCCGTGGACCGGCCGAGAATCTGGCGCTTCGTGCTCTACGCGGCCGTGGTGGGCCTGCTGGGTCTGTGTCAGGTGACCGCGCTCCTGCTCCTCGTCGGACACGGCTGGACCGTGCTCGCCTTCCGACGCGAGGTGGCGCTGCGATGGCTGACGGCTGCGGTGGTGAGCGCGCTACCCGCGGTCGGCCTGCTCTGGCTCGCCATGCGGCAGGGAGTACGGCTCGCGCAAACGTCGAGCCCGAGTCTGACCGGATTGGCCGCGACGCCGGGAGAACTGTTCGGCGTCACCGCGCTGGGTGCGGCGCTGCTGGTGCTGGTGCTGTTCAGCCTTCCGCTGCGCTACCCCGCCGCCGTGTTCACCGCCTGGGCGGCCGTGCCGCCGCTGGCCCTGTTGCTCGCTGCGCAGGCGACGCCGATCTGGCGGCCGGAGTTCATTCTCTTCACGCTTCCGGCCTGGGCGACGCTCGGCGCGGCCGGGCTCGCGCGATGCGCGTCCGCCGGTCGGCGGGTGTGCTGGCGGCGATAGCCGGGCATCGGTCCGCGACTCGGGACTCACGCCGGCCCTGCTGGTAGATGAAAGAGTAGATATGTAGCCCTTTGGGGTCGAACAAAGCTATCTGAGAAGTTTGCCGGTATCTGTCCTTACGATCAGCATGGCCGTGTTCATGAAGGCCAGGGAACTCCGACCCTTGGGGGGCAACGTGGGCGTCGTGACCGATACACGCCTGTCTCGGGACGTGACGGAGAGGCCGCCCGGGGGCGGGCCCGTAGAGAGCACCGCGGCCCGGCCGTCACCCGCCCGACGCCCCGACCGTCGTCAACTCAACATCAGTGCTCGCATCGCGTACGCGAGTTGCGGGGCGAGCGCCGGAACTCTCGTCGCGCCACGACATCCGCAGGCGGCGGTCGAGTTCCGATCCGTCCTGTCACCCGCGGCGCGGCTCGTACTGACCCTGCTGGTCCTCGTCAACAGTGCGGCCGGCCTGCTGCTCGTCGGTTGGCTGCTGCTTCCCCAGCACGTACCCGGCTCGGGCGTGACCGGGCTCGGCGACTGGCAGACCGCTGTGGCCCGGCTCGGCTTCTGCGTGATCGTCGGCGTCGAACTGATCCGCCTCGCGCAGAACATGGTCGTCTGGGTGTTCGCGTACCACGCCAAGGACCCGATCCCGGTCGATCCTCCGGTTGGCCTGCGGGTGGCGCTGCTCACCACGATCGTGCCGAGCAAGGAGCCCATCGACGTCGCCGAGCGGACCCTGCGGCGTATGCGGGAGATCGTCTACTGCGGGCAGGTCGACGTCTGGATCCTCGACGAGGGCGACGATCCGGCGGTGAAGGAGATGGCCGCACGGCTCGGCGTACGCCACTTCAGCCGTAAGGGACGACCGGAGTACAACCAACCCGACGGAGAGTTCCGCACCAGGACGAAGTCCGGCAACCACAACGCCTGGCGGGCCGAGCACGAACACCACTACGACGTAGTCGCCAACGTCGATCCGGACCACGTGCCGCTGGCCAACTTCCTGGAGCGCACGCTCGGCTACTTCCGCGACCCGGACGTCGCCTTCGTGGTGACGCCACAGGTCTACGGCAACATGCACCAGAACCTGGTCGCCCACGGCGCGTCGGTCCAGCAGTACCTCTACAACGGACTGATCGCCCGCGGTGGCAACGGACTGGACGCCCCACTGCTCACCGGCACCGGCCACCTGTACCGGCCGTCCGCCTGGCGCAGCATCGGCGGCTACCAGGATTCGATCATTGAGGATCACCTGACCAGCATCCGGATCCACGCTGCGGTGAACCCGCAGACCGGCAACCAGTGGAAGGGCGTCTACACCCCCGACGTGGTGGCCATCGGGGAAGGCCCGACATCGTGGGCGGACTACTTCAACCAGCAGAAGCGGTGGGCGGCGGGGATCTGCGAGATCCTGGTCCGCCCCGAGTTGCGGGCGCCGCGCGAACTACGGTCCCGACGGCGCTGGCACTACCGGCTGCTCCAGTTCTACTACCCGAGCGTCGCGGTCAGTCTGTTGCTGGGCAATTTCGCCACCGCCGCGTACCTGCTCACCGGGGTGAGCGCGGCCCGGGTCGACATCGCCGTGTGGTCGGTGCTGTGGGGCGCCACCATCTGCACCTGGTTCGTGCTCTGGCTCTGGCTGCGTCGATTCAACATCGCGCCGCACGAGCGGGAGGAGATCGGCCTGGTCGGCATGGCGTTGGCGCTGTTCGCCGGCCCGATCTACGTGGCGGCTGCCGCCGGTGCGCTGCTGCGCCGCAAGCTCGGATTCGTGGTGACCGCCAAGGGCAGGCTACGCACCACCGAATCGCTCGGCACCTTCCGGCTGCACCTGGGCTGGGCGGCCTTCGCCGCCGGCCTGCTCGCCGCGAGCTTCGTGCTGGAACACGGCCGCACACCGCTGCGGGTATGGCCGGTCCTGACCCTCCTGACCGGCCTCGGCCCACCGCTGATCGCGTGCGGGTCGGCTCTTCTGGCCCGGCGCTCGCACGCACCAACTCTGGGTGGTCCCCGCACCGACAGCCGCGCCGGTACGACCGGGCGTCATGCCGTCCGTGGCCGGCGGGTCCGGGCGACGGCACCGGTGGTCGCTTCCCGGGAGGTGTCATGGCACGGCTGACGCTGCCGCGGGTCGCCATGTCGCTGGTCGGCGCGCTGCTGCTGGCGTACGCCTTCGCCATCGCGCCGGGTGCCGGGCCCAGGGGACGGGAACCCGTCCCGTCGGACCAGACGGCGGTACGCGAACCGAGCCCTTCGCCATCCCCGTCGGAGGTCTTCCCGCCGACGGAGAAGGTGTTCATCGGCATCGCGACCAAGGAGGGACCGCACGACTTCACGCCCGTGGACACCTTCACCGCGACGGCGAAGCACCATCCGCAGGTCATGCTCTTCGGTTCCGGCTGGGCGACCGACACCTTCGACCGGGCGCTGTTCGACGCGGTCCGGGACCGGGGCATGCTGCCGATGCTGGCCTGGGAACCGTGGGACTACCGGGTGGACGAGGAGGCCCGTAAGAAGGGGGCCGCCCGCAGCACGATCGACCGGCTCCGCTCCCGTCAGCCCGACTACCGGTTGTCCCGCATCGCGGGCGGCGACTTCGACGACTACCTGCGCTCCTGGGCTGAGGGGATCAAGGCACTCGACTACCCGGTGGCCATCCGGTTCGCCCACGAGATGAACGGCAACTGGTATCCGTGGTGCGAGAGCGCCAACGGCAACCGGCCAGGCGACTACGTCAAGGCCTGGCGCCACCTGCACAATCTGTTCAAGGCGGCCGGCGCGACCAACGTGATCTGGGTGTGGAGCCCGAACGCCAGATGGGACGGCTCGACGCCGAAGCTTGCCGGGCTCTACCCGGGAGACGACTACGTCGACTGGATCGGCATCTCGGGCTACTACGGCATGGGCGCCTTCTCGAAATACCGGTCCTTCGACGCGATCTTCAAGGAGACCATCGGGGAGATCCGAGCCTTCAGCGCCAAACCGCTGGTCATCACGGAGACCGCGGCCTCCGACATCGCCGGCCGCAAAGCAGAGTGGATCACTGAGACGTTCCGGTTGCTGCCCGGGCACGAGGACATCATCGGGCTCATCTGGTTCGAGGTGAACAAGGAACGGGACTGGCGGATCGTCAGTTCCCCGGCCGTCTCGGCGGCCTTCGCCCAGGCCGTGTCCGATCCGCGCTACCGCTTCACCTGGTCGCCCGAGATGCTCCCGCGCACCGCGCCGGCCGACTGACGGTCGCCCGTCGGGGTCGCTCCCGTGCCGGCTTGACCCTCGACCGGGTCGAGGCCGGACAGTGCCGGACGCGACACAGCGACCGGCCAGACCCTCGACACCGGTCGGCGCGATTCGGTGATCGGGAGGATCCGTGGCGGCGACATCCACCGGTAGGGCGCCATCGAGCGGCAGTGCGACGGCGGTGCCGGGCACGTACTGGGCGTGGCTGGGCGGGACGACGCTGTCCCTGATCGGCGTTCAAGCCATGGCGTTCGCGATGGCCTGGGTGGCGGCCGGAGAAGGTGGCGGCTTCGCCGCGCTGGTGCTTACCGCCGTCAACCTGCCCCGGGCCCTGCTTCTGCTGGTCGGCGGCGCGGTGGCCGACCGGCTGGGCGCCTGGACCGTCATGGTGGTCTCGGACGCGGCGATGGTCGTCGTCACCGTGGCGCTGGCCGCCGCCGTGTGGTCGGCGGCGGATCCGTGGCTGCCACTGCTGCTGGCCGCCCTGGCCATCGGGGTCGTGGACGCCTTCTACCTGCCCAGCACGGGCTCGATGCCCCGGCGACTGGTGCCGCCGGCCGGGCTGGCGCGGGCGATGTCGGCCCGGCAGCTGGCCGGTCAACTCGCCCTGTTCGTCGGGCCGGCGGCGGGCAGCCTGCTGCTGGCCGCCCTCGGGCTGGCCGCAGTGGCGCTGGCCAACGCCTCCAGCTTTGCCCTGATGCTGGCGGTCCTGGTGGTGCTCCGTGCGGCCATGGACGGACGGCGGAGCGGATCGCCGGAACTGCCGACCGGGCAGCCGCCGTCGCAACCACTGTGGCGGGCCGCGGTCGACGGCCTGCGGATCGCCGCCTCGCATGCCGTACTGCGGCCCGCACTGCTGCTGGTCGGGATGGCCGCAGGCTTCCTGCTGCCGGTGTCCAGCCTGCTCGTACCGTTGCTCGGGCGGGAGCGCACCTGGTCGTCGCCGGCCACCGGCGCGGTCGTCGCGGCGTTGGCGCTCGGCACCGCGACCGTCGCGATCCTCGTGCTGGTGCGTGGCGCCCTGCCCGACCCCGGTCGTGCCAGCGGTGCCGCGCTGCTGGTGGCCGCCGGTGGCGTGGTCACTTTGGCGGCGGCCGGTTCGTTGCCGGTTTCGGTCGCCGCCGGGATGGTGATCGGTGTCGGATCGGGTGGCTTCGCCACCCACATCGGCCCGTTGATCCTGACCGTCGCCCCGGACACACACGTGTCCCGGGTGCAGTCGGTGCTGGTGCTCGTGCAGAGCCTGCCGCTGATGTTCACGATCAACGCGCTCGGCTCCCTCGCCGAGGTCGTGCCGGTGGCGGCGCTGCTGTACGGCTGCGCCGGTGTGCTGGCCGTGGCGGCGGTGACGGCACTGACCTCGACCTCCCTGCGCCGTTGTCGGCGCTGACCGACGTGGACCGGTGGTGACTGGCGTCGGACCTTTGGCTGCCCGATGGGGTGCTCCGGGTGTCGAGTGCGGACCAGCCCTACCGATGGGCAGAATGGTTGACTAAAGTCAGTCATCGTGGAGCGTGAACTGGTGGATGTGGTGCGGGGCTTCAACCGCACGGTGACCCAGCGTGTCGGCGCGTTGGACGACAAGTTCCTGGCCCGTGATCGGCCGCTGGCCCAGTCGCGGCTGCTCTGGGAGATCGGCCCGGCCGGGGCGGAGGTCGCGGCGCTGCGCAACCGGCTGGATCTCGACGCCGGATACCTCAGCCGGCTGCTGCGCACCCTGGAGGGCGCGGGACTGGTGACGGTGACACCGGCCGAGGGCGACGGGCGGGTACGCATGGCCCGGCTCACCGAAGCCGGCCGTGCCGAGTGGGCACTGCTCGATCGCCGATCCGACGAACTGGCCTGGTCGATGCTCGCCCCGTTGACCGTGGGCCAACGTGACCGGCTCACCACCGCGATGAACGAGGTGCAACGGCTGCTGATGGCGTCGATGGTCACCGTCGAGGTCTGCTCGCCCGCCGATCCGCGCGCCCGTGCCTGCCTGCGGGCGTACGCGGGGGAGTTGGCCGAGCGGTTCGAATCCGGGTTCACCCTCGACACCGACGACGACCAGCAGTTCGTCCCGCCCGCCGGGGTGTTCCTGGTCGCCACCCTCGCCTCGGAGGCGGTGGGCTGCGGGTCGGTCCGCTTCGACCCCGACGGGCCTGCCGAGATCAAGCGGCTCTGGGTCTCCGGCACGGTACGCGGGCTCGGCGTCGGCCGACGACTGCTCACCGAGTTGGAACGGCACGCCGCGGCAGCCGGTGCGGACTGCGTACGCCTGGACAGCAGCCGCGCCCTCACCGAGGCGATCCGGCTCTACCGCAGCGCCGGATACGAGGAGATCCCGCGATACAACACGAGCCCGTACCCTGATCACTGGTTCGCCAAGCAACTGCACCACTCGCCGGGGGTGTCGCCGTGACCACACACGAGGTGTCCAACCAGGTCCCCCCGCTGGTCGACCACGACACCGCCGACGACCCGGCGCTGCTGGAGGGCCTCGCCCGTGAGGGCGCCGGCTGGGCCGTCGGCGAGGTCCGTGACCTCGGTCGGCTCGCCGGCAGCCAGCCCGCCATCGAGCACGGTCGGCTGGCCAACGAACACCCGCCGGTGCTGCGTACCCACGACCGCTACGGGCACCGCATCGACGAGGTGGAGTTCCACCCGTCCTGGCACGAGCTGATGCGTACCGCCGTCGAGCACGGCCTGCACGCCGCGCCCTGGGCCGACGACCGGGTCGGCGCGCACGTCGCCCGCGCCGCCAAGTTCTACACCTGGCGTCCGGACGCCGGGCACGGCTGCCCGATCTCGATGACGTACGCCGCGGTGCCCGCGTTGCGGCACGCACCGGACCTGGCCGCCGACTACGAACCACTGCTGACCACCCGGGCGTACGACGTCGGGCTGCGCCCGCCGCTGACCAAGCGGGGACTGCTCGCGGGCATGTCGATGACCGAGAAGCAGGGCGGCTCGGACGTACGCGCCAACACCACCACCGCGCACCCGCAACCCGACGGCAGCTACCGGCTGGTCGGGCACAAGTGGTTCACCTCCGCGCCGATGTGCGACCTGTTCCTCACCCTCGCGCAGGCACCCGGCGGGCTCACCTGCTTCCTGGTGCCCCGGGTGCTGCCCGACGGCACCCGCAACCCGATGCGACTGATGCGCCTGAAGGACAAACTCGGCAACCGCTCCAACGCCTCCGCCGAGGTCGAGTACGAGCACGCGGCGGCCTGGCGCGTCGGCGACGAGGGCCGGGGCGTACGCACCATCATCGACATGGTCAACCTGACCCGACTGGACTGTGTGATCGGTGCGGCGGCCGGCATGCGTCAGGGCGTGATCACCGCCGTGCACCACGCCACGCATCGGCATGCCTTCGGCCGCGCGCTGATCGACCAGCCGCTGATGCGTAACGTCCTGGCCGACCTGGCCATCGAGTCCGAGGCCGCCACGATCCTGATGATGCGGCTGGCCGGGGCCACCGACCGGGCCGCCCGAGGCGACGCGAACGAGGCGGCGTTCAAGCGGATCGCGCTGGCCATCGGCAAGTACTGGGTCTGCAAGCGGTGGCCCGGCCATGCCGCCGAGGCCCTGGAATGCCTGGGCGGCAACGGCTACGTCGAGGAATCCGGCATGCCGAGGCTGTTCCGCGAGTCACCGCTGAACTCCATCTGGGAAGGCTCCGGCAACGTGGCCGCGCTGGACGTGCTGCGTGCGCTCGCCGGCCAACCCGAGGTGCTGGCGGCGTTCCGCGCCGAGCTGGACGCCGCCGCCGGTGCCGACCCGCGCCTCGACGCGGCGGTACGCCAGGTGCAGACGGCCCTCGCCGACCCCGCCGACCGGGAGGTACGCGCCCGTCGGCTGGTCGAGCAGTTGGCCCTGGTGTTGCAGGGCGCGCTGCTGGTACGCCACGGCCACCCGGCGGTCGCCGACGCCTTCTGCGCCTCCCGACTCGCCGGAGACCACGGCCACGCCTACGGCACCCTGCCCCCCGGCGTCGACTTCCCCACCCTCCTCGCCCGAGCCACCCCGAAACTGAGCTGACCGCTAGCGCGATCAGGCTGCGACAGGCGACAGGCGACAGGCGACAGGCGTCAGGCGTCAGGCGTCAGGCGACAGGCGGCGGGCGGCGGGCAGCGAGCGGCGGGCAGCAGGCGATGGGCGGCGGGCAGCGGGCGGCGGGCGGCGGGCGGCGGGCATGATCGACTCGGTTCGGCACCGGCTCTGGGTGCAGTTGTTGTCGCCAGGGCAGCAACAACTGCACCCAAAGCCGACGTGACTACCCCGACCGGACAGGGACCCAGTCGGTAAATCGTCGGTGCAGGTCCGGCGGTGGGGTGCTCGGGTTCAGTTCGGCCAGTTGGGCGGTGGCCTCCTCGCGCAGCATCACCAGGTAGACCATCAGCCCGGGCGTGTTGCCCCGGTACTCGGCGAGCAGGCGTACCTTCGCCGCACTGCACGGCCACGCGATCCCGCACGCCCGACAGCGCCACGTCGGGCGCGAGGCGACGTGATCCCGGGCGCACGGCACGCTCACCGGCCGACCTTGGCGCGGTGTCGCTCGGCGTACGGGACCGGTCGGACCTGGACCGGCCGCATCCCGTCCGGGCGGACGAACAACTGCCGTTTTTCCGTCGCGTCGCCGTGGCGGTCGAGCACGTAACAATCCACCCAGGCCCAACCGTCGTACGGTTGCCGCTCGATCAACTCGCGGATCACCCGGACCACGATCGGCTGGCTGAACTGCGGTGACGCCGCTTGGGTCAGCAGGTACGCGCCGGGAGTGACCCGTGGCGTGCCGTCCGGTCGCGTACCCGTCGGGCTCGCGGCCCGCCTCGGCGCGGTCCCGCCGGATGCGTTCGCTGGTTTCTGCGCGGGCATGGGCCACCCCTCCGTCGGTACGCGTCGTGAAAGGGGGCCGACCCTCGAAGGTGTACGGACGGGTCGGCCCCCGTGCAGTGCCCACGGGGGCTACTGGTCCAGCCCGCGAACACCACCTACCGCCACCTTGCCGTCAGTGTGGAGACAGTGACACCGCGTAGGGATATGGTGTCGAGGAATCCCTTGTGTCGAGAGGTGTCGCAGTGAATGACGCACTACGAGTGGCGCTTCAGCGGGCCGGCCACACAACAGAATCCCTTGCCGGCCAGATCGGCGTGGACCCCAAGACGACGGACCGCTGGCTACGCGAGGGACGCATTCCGCACCCGGCACACCGCAGCGCGGCAGCAGCCGCACTCGGGCAGAATGTGTCGGACATATGGCCGGACACAAATCGACGGCATCGGGATCTCGTGTGGTTCCGTCCGTGGGAAGCAATCGAGCGCGAGGCGCGCTCGCTGCGCTCATACCAGCCGCTGGTCCTGCCGGGGCTGTTGCAGACAGAGAGATATGCGCGGGCACTGTTCGGGTCGGCCGGACAGTACACACCGGATGACATCGAGCGGCTGGTGGCGGCGCGGATGGCACGTCAATCGGTGCTGTCCGGTGATGCTCCTCCGTGGTTGACCGCGGTCATCGACGAGGGAGCGCTGCGGCGCAGCGTGGGTGGGCCCGAGGTGATGCGGCAGCAGGTGGAATCGTTGGCGGCGACGGCGGATCTGCCGCACGTTCGTGTGCACGTGGTACCGCTGTCTGCGGGGGCATACGCTGGTCTTTCCGGGCCGTTCGTGATCGCCAGTAGCGCTGACAACCGCACCGCCGGATACCTGGACACGCAGCTGCACGGCAAGGTGGTGTCTGATCCGGCGGAGCTGGTTGCCCTTATGGCTGCGTGGGAGAATGTGCGAGGTGAGGCTCTGTCCCACCGGCAGTCAATCGAGCTCCTGAGGGAAGTGGCAGAGACATGGACCTGATCGGTGCCACCTGGCGCAAGAGCAGCCGCAGCAGTGCGAACGGCGGTGACTGTGTCGAGGTCGCGGACAATCTCTCCGGGGTCGTTCTGGTTCGGGACTCCAAGGACCGTGACGGCGGAGTGCTGGCCTTCGGGCCGGTGGCCTGGAAGGCGTTCGTCGCCCAGGTGACCGAGCGGGCCTGACCGACGAGCGGGCCTGACCCGAATGCGCGAAAGCGCCCGTTCCCCGAGCCGGGACGGGCGCTTTTCCCGTCCGCCTCGCATCGGCCTTCTGTGCCCGAGGCGTTGAGTGATCGCCGTACGCTGTGCAATTCTGATCTGTCGATGTGTTGTCGCGCGAGTGACCGTCGCCCGATGGGCAGCCGGGGCCTGTTCGGGCCTGCGGCGGGTGACGGCAGGTGAGCTGGTCGTTCTCTCTTCTCCGCCGCTGGTCGTGGGCTGTCGACCGGGCGGATCTCGCTCGTGATCGAAAAAGGACAACCATGAGATTTCCGAACAGGCACGGTGTTCGATCCTCGGCCCGATCGTGGCGACTGCCCCGGCGTGGGGGTGCGCTGCTCGTGGCGGGCCTGCTGCTCGCCACCGGCGTGGTGACCGGGGTCGACACCCCGAGCGCCGACGCGGCGACGGCACCGGTGACGGTGAGCGTGAACGCGCGGGCCGGGCTGGCCCGGGTGCCCGACACCGCGCTCGGCGTCAACCACGCCATCTGGGACCAGTATCTGGCCACCCCCGAGACGTCGGACCTGCTGCGCGACGCCGGGGTGCAGATGATGCGCTACCCGGGTGGCTCGTACGCCGACATCTATCACTGGCGCGACCACACCGCGCCCGGCGGCTACGTCGCCCCCGGCACCGACTTCGACACCTTCATGGGTGCGGTGCGGCGGGTCGGCGCCGAGCCGATGATCATCGCCAACTACGGCACCGGCACGCCGCAGGAGGCGGCCGACTGGGTGCGGTACGCCAACGTGACAAAGGGCTACGGCGCGCGGTACTGGACGGTCGGCAACGAGAACTACGGCAACGGTCACTACGGGTCCGCCTGGGAGGCCGACCACCACCCCGACAAGAGCGCGACGTATTACGCGAACCTGGTGGTCGACTACGCCGAGGCGATGAAGGCCGTCGACCCGACCATCAAGGTCGGCGCGGTGCTGACCATGCCGGCCAACTGGCCGGACGGCCTGACCGCAGGCAACGACCCGGGCCCGTGGAACCAGACCGTGCTCTCCATCGCCGGGCCGTCGATCGACTTCGTGGACGTGCACTGGTACCCGGGCGGCAGCGCCGCCGAGTCGCTGCCCCGGACCAACCACATCACCGACGCGGTGTACCTGCTGCGCCAGCAAATCAACCGGTACGCCGGGCCGGAGGCCGACCGCATCGGGATCAGCCTCACCGAGGTCAACGTCACCTCCGAGGGCATGACCAGCCAACCGGCCGCCCTGTTCCTGGCCGACGCCTACAGCGGCCTGCTGGCCAACGGGGTCTTCACCGTGCACTGGTGGAACGTGCACAACGGCATCGGCCGGGTGAGTACGGTGGCAGGGCAGACCGACTACGGCGACTTCGGGTTGCTCTCCAGCGGCACCTGCACCGCGGACGGCTCGGTCTGCGAACCACCGGTGAACACCCCGTTCGCGGCCTATCACGGGCTGTCCATGATGAGCCGGTTCGCCCGCACCGGTGACCAGTTCATCCGCGCCGAGACCGATCAGCCGTTGGTCAGCGCGCACGCGGTGCGGCGGGCCAACGGGGAGGTGGCGGTCCTGCTGATCAACAAGGATCCGGAGAACGCCCACCCGGTCACCATCGACTACGCCGGGTTCGCCCCGGCGAGCGGAGCACCGACGGTCCACACCCACACCAACGGCGCCACCGAGGTCACCACCGCCCGCAGCGGCGAGGCGACCAGCCGTACGCTGCCGCCGTACTCGCTGACCACCCTGGTGGTGCGGCCGGCGGCTGCGGTCACCGGCGCACCCGGCGCGCCCGGCCAACCCACCGCGACCGGCGTCACCGACCGGGACGTGACGATCACCTGGCCGGCCGCCACCGCCGGGGCCGCCCCGATCGCCAAGTACGAGGTGCACCGGCAGAACGGTGCGGTCAGTGAGCAGCTCGGCGAGACCTCCGGGACCAGCCTGACCGTCGGCAACCTCGTGCCGGGCCGCAGGTACACAGTCAACGTGCTGGCCCGCGACACCGCCGGACGGGTCTCCTGGGCGTCACCGCCGTTGACATTCACCACCGGCAGCCCGGCGACCAGCGGATGCACCGTCCGCTTCGCCAGCACCACGGACTGGGGCAACGGCTACGTGGCGAACGTCGACATCGTCAACAACAGCGAGCACACGGTCGACGGCTGGACCCTGACCTGGACCTGGCCCACCTCCTGGCAGCGGGTCGGCAGCGGGTGGAGCGCCACCTGGGAACAGGTCGGCAGCACCGTGCGGGTGACCAACAACGACGACAACCGTCGACTCTCCGCCGGGGCCTCGACCACTGTCGGCTTCGTCGGCGAGTACAGCGGGCCGAACGTCGTACCGACGGCGTTCCGGCTCAACGGCACCCTCTGCACCATCGGCTGAGCTCACCCGGTCCGCCGGCGGCGTCATCGTACGTCCGCCGGCGGACCGGCTTGACGAGACGATCGAGCAAGGTCAACCTTGTCGCACCGGCCAGGCCCGCAGCACACGGACCGAGGAGCGACGGATGCGCCGCTGGACGTACGACGACATTCCTGACCAGAGTGGGCGTACGGTGATCGTCACCGGTGCCAACAGCGGGCTCGGCCTCGAAACGGCCCGGGTGTTGGCCGGCAAGGGCGCGCGGGTGGTGCTGGCCTGCCGGGATCGCGGCAAGGGTGAGTCCGCAGCCGACCTGATTCGCGCGCAGTACCCGCACGGCGACGTGAGTTGCCTCCCGCTCGACCTGGCCGATCTCGACTCGGTGGCCGCGTTCGCCACCGCCTACCGGGCCGAGCACGACCGACTCGACCTGCTGATCAACAACGCCGGGGTGATGTATCCGCCGCTGCGGCGTACCCGGCAGGGCTTCGAACTCCAGTTCGGCACCAATCACCTCGGCCACTTCGCGCTCACCGGCCGGCTGCTGCCCGCGCTGCTGGCCGGCGGGCAGGCCCGTGTCGTCAACGTGGCCAGTAACGCGCACCGCACCGGGCGGATCGACCTCGACGACCTCAACTGGCAGCGGCGGCGCTATGCGCGGTTCGCCGCCTACGGGCAGAGCAAACTGGCGCTCCTGCTGTTCACCCTGGAGTTGCACCGTCGGCTGGTCGGTGCCAATTCGCCGCTGCGGGTCACCGGCGCCCATCCCGGCTGGACATACACCGGGCCGAGCCAGGGCCGGGACCGTTTCGTCACGGTTGTCAACGGCATCGGCCGGTACGTCGCGATGCCGCTGGCCGACGGGGTGCTGCCGATTCTGCGCGCCGCCACCGACCCGGACGCCGAAGGCGGCAGCTACTGGGGTCCGGCGTACCGGATGGAGAACTCCGGTCCGCCGGTGCCTGCGAGCCGCAGCGTTCGGGCTCTCGAGGTCGCCGTGGCGCAGCGACTCTGGGCGGAGAGCGAACGCCTGACCGGCGTCGCGATCGACCTGCCGCCGATCGACCGGACGGATTCCTGAGTGGACGCGCCGATGCCCCGGCCGGGGACGGCCGGGGCATCGGCTGGTCGAGGACTCAGCTACAGGCGACTCCGTTGAAGGTGAAACGGTCGGGCGGCGTGTTGGTGCCGTTGTGGGTGGCCTGGAAACCGAAGCTGATGCTCTGGTTCGGCGCGATCGTGCTGTTGTAGTCGACGTTGCGCGCGGTCACCTGGTTGGCGCTCTGGGTGATCGTGGCGTTCCAGGCGTTGGTGACCTGCTGGCTGTTGGGCCAGGTCCACCGCACCGTCCAGCCGTTGACCGTGCTCGGGGCGGTGTTGGTGACGATCAGGTTGGCGACCAGGCCGTTGTTCCACGACTCGGCCGTGTACTGCACCTTGCAGGCGATCGGCTGCGGGGTCGTCGGCGGCGGAGTGGTGGGCGGCGGCGTGGTCGGCGGGGGAGTGGTGGGCGGCGGAGTCGTCGGCGGCGGGGTGGTGGGCGGCGGGGTGCTGCTGGTCAGACCGAAGAAGTCGATGGCGGCCCGGGCCATGCCGGTCGACGGCAGGCTGTGCCCGGCACCCTGGATGGCGTACGCCTCCACCCGCACCGTGCCGGTGGAGTCGGCGAACTGACGCCGGTTCCAGTTCGCCTGTGGGGTGTCCGTGCGGGTCGGGTTCTGGCTCAGCCCGGCCACGTTCGTCCACTGCTCCACCGACTCCTGCAGGAGCTGGAAGGGGATCAGGTTGTCGTTGGTGCCGTGCCACAGCTGCACCCGCGGGCGAGGACCGGTGTAACCGGGGTACGCCTGCCGGACCGCGTCACCCCACTGCTGCGGGGTCCGGTCCATCCGACCGTTGACGCACTGGCTGTTGGTGGGCGGGAAGTCCGCGGCGTTGGCGAAGCAGTTGAACGGCACTCCCATGAACGCCGCCCCGGCCTTGTAGACGTCCGGGTAGAGCGCCATCAGGGCCTGGGTCATCATGCCGCCCGACGAGCTGCCGGTGGCGTACACCCGCTGCGGGTCGCCGCCGTACTGGCGCTGGGCGTAGCTGACCATCGACATGATCGACACGGGGTCGCTGCCGCCGTCGCGCCGCTTCGAGGCGGCCGACCACACGTCGAAGCAGTTGCCGAAGCCGGCCTGCTGGGTGGCGGTGGGGTAGATGACCACGAAGCCGTACTGGTCGGCGAGGCGGCCGAACTCACTGCCGGAGTAGAACCCGGGGCCGTTGCCACCGCAGCCGTGCATGGCGACCACGACGGCGGGATTGGCGGGCCGGACGTCCGGCACGTAGATGTGCATCCGCATGTTGCCCGGGTTGGTGCCGAAGTTGGTCACCTCGACCAGGGACGCAGCGGAGGCCGGTGACGGGGCGAAGAGCACGCCCGTCACGGCGAGAAGGGATGCGGCAGCCAGGGATCCCAGCGCCGCTACGGTTCGGTTCACGTCCACCTCCATGGACTACGACAGCGCGCCGGACCGGGCCACGGCAGGTAAGCGTGGACCGAGGACGAGGACCGGCGTCGCGATGCGCGAGGTGCTGCCCTACGGAACCTGGTGTCCGTCCACCTCGCCGTGCCAACGGTGCAATTCGTGCCAATCCGCTGCTTCGCGTGTAGCCAAAGTATGGGCGTGCACCATGGGTCGGAGCAAGATGCTTGTGAATATCGATAATTCCGGTCATCCATGATCGCAGTTCTCCACGGTCGTTTCCGGCCGGTCGATCGCCGCGCGCAGACGGCCTCGCGTGGGGCCGAATGGGATTGCGCGGTCTGCGATGATCTGGCGGTGACGGGGGCGGAAGAGTCGGTAGCGACCAGGCAACCGGCCGGCTCGGAGCCGACCGGTGCGGAGCCGGCCGCTGCGGAGTCGACGGGCACGGCCTCGGGCGGTCTGGGAGGCCGGTACTGGCGGTTGTGGTCGGCGTCGGCGGTGTCCAACCTCGCCGACGGGATCGTCAAGATCGCCCTGCCGCTGACCGCCGTCAGCTACACGACCTCACCGGTGCTGGTCGCCGGGGTGGCCGCCGCGTTCAGCCTGCCGTGGCTGCTGTTCGCCCTGCCGGCCGGCGCGCTCGTCGACCGGCTCGACCGGCGGCAGGTGATGCTGGCCGCCAACAGCCTCCGGGCGGCCCTGCTCGGCGCGCTGGCCCTGGCCGTGGCCCTCGACGCCGGGTCGATCTGGCTGCTCTACCTGGTGGCCTTCGGCGCGGGCACCGCCGAGACCCTGTACGACACCTCGGCCCAGTCGATCCTGCCGCAACTCGTCCCACGTGCGGCGCTACCCCGCGCCAACGGACGGCTTTACGCCGTCGAACTGGCCGCCAACCAGTTCTTCGGCCCGCCGCTGGCCGGCTTCCTCGTCGCCGGCGGAGTCGCGTACGCGATGCTCGGGCCGGCCGGGCTCTGGGCGGCCGCGGTGGTGGCCCTGCTGCTGGTCGGCGGCCGGTTCCGGGTGGCGCGGCAGGGCACGAGCACACTGCGCGCCGACATCGCCGAAGGCGTACGGTTCCTCTGGCGACACCGGCTGCTGCGGACCTTGGCACTGATGGTCGGGGTCAGCAACCTCACCACCACGGCCACCTTCGCGGTGCTGGTGCTGTACGCGGTCGGGCCGAACTCGGCCATCGGGCTCAGCGAGCCCGGCTACGGCCTCCTGCTCACCACCCTCGCGGCGGGCATCGTGCTCGGGTCGCTCGTCGCCGCAAGGATCGAGCGGCTGCTCGGCCGGGCCCGCGCGCTCGGCGTCGCGATGGTCGCGATCGCGGTCGTCGTGGGCGTACCGGCGGTGAGCACCAACCCGTTCGTCCTCGGCGGAGTCTTCTTCGTCGGCGGGATCCTGCTCACCTCCTGGAGCGTCATCACGGTCTCGCTGCGCCAGCAGATCACCCCGGACCGCCTGCTCGGGCGGGTCAACAGCGGTTACCGGCTGCTGGCCTGGGGGAGCATGCCGCTGGGGGCGTTGGTCGGTGGCGGGCTCGCCGAGCTGTTCGGCCTCCAAGCTGTCTTCGTCATCATGGGCGTGCTGGCGCTGATCCTGCTGGTCGGCATGTTCTGGGTCACCGACGCCGCCATCGAGACCGCCGAACGCGCCGCCACCTGAGTTTCCCGTCAGGGCTTGCCGGTGCTCGATGATCCGGATAGAACCAGGGCGATAGATCCGATGTCTGGCCGGAGGGTGCACGGTGAAGCTACTGCGAGTGGGGGCGGTCGGGCAGGAGCGGCCCGCCGCACTGGACCGGGTCGGCCGACTGGTCGACCTGTCCGGCCTGGTGTCCGAGATCGACGGGGCGTTCCTCGGCGGGGACGGCCTGGCCGAGGTTCGGGCGGCGGTGCACGGCGGCACGCTTCCCGAGGCCGATCCCACGGCCCGCATCGGCGCCCCGATCGCCCGACCGGGCAAGATCGTCTGCGTCGGGTTGAACTACTCCGATCATGCTGCCGAGACCGGTGCGAAGCCGCCCGCCGAGCCGGTCCTGTTCATGAAGGCGCCGAACACCGTGGTCGGGCCGAACGACCAGGTGCTCATCCCTCGGGGCAGCCGGAAGACCGACTGGGAGGTCGAGCTCGCCGTCGTGATCGGCCGTACCGCCCGCTATCTGGCGAGCCCGGCCGAGGCGTGGGACTGCGTCGCCGGGTACACGATCTCCAACGACGTCTCCGAGCGCGAGTTCCAGCTGGAACGCGGCGGCCAGTGGGACAAGGGCAAGTCCTGCGAGACGTTCAACCCGCTCGGCCCGTGGCTGGTCACCGCCGACGAGGTGCCCGACCCGCAGCAGCTGGGCCTGCGGTGCAGCGTCAACGGCATCCTGCGCCAGGACGGCAACACCAAGAACATGATCTTCGGGGTGGCGGAAATCGTGCACTACGTCAGCCAGTTCATGGTGTTGGAGCCGGGCGACGTCATCAACACCGGCACCCCGGCGGGGGTGGCTCTCGGGATGCCCGAGCCGAAGCCGTACCTGCGCGGCGGCGACGTGATCGAGTTGGAGATCGACGGGCTCGGTCGGCAACGCCAGCCGGTCGGTACCGCGTGAGCGGGGAGTTCGCCGGGCTGTCCGCCGTGGTGACCGGCGGGGGATCGGGCATCGGCCTGGCGGTGGCCGAGCTGCTCGCCGCGCGCGGTGCCGCCGTGGCCTGCCTCGACCTCGACCCGTCGCAGGTGCCCGCGCCCCTGCACGCCATCCGGTGCGACGTGGGCGACGCCGAGTCGGTGAACGCGGCGGTGCGCGCCGCCGTGGAGCGGCTCGGCGGGCTGGACATCCTGGTCAACAACGCCGGTGCCGGCGCGCAGGGCACCATCGAGGCACAGTCGGACGACGAGTGGCACCGGGTGTACGACGTCAACGTCGTCGGCATCGTCCGGGTCACCCGGGCCGCCCTGCCGTACCTGCGGGTCTCCGCGTCCGCCGCCGTCGTCAACACCTGCTCGATCGCGGCGACCGCCGGCCTGCCCGGCCGGGCCCTCTACAGCGCCACGAAGGGGGCGGTGCAGGCGTTGACCCTCGCCATGGCCGCCGACCACGTCGGCGAGGGCATCCGGGTCAACTGCGTCAACCCCGGCACCGTCGACACCCCGTGGGTACGCCGCCTGGTCGACGCCGCCGACGACCCCACCGCCGAGTACGCGGCCCTGCGCGCCCGCCAGCCCATCGGCCGGCTGGTCACCCCGGCCGAGGTCGCGGCGGCGGTCGCCTACCTGGCCAGCCCACTGGCCGCCGCCACCACCGGGACCGTGCTCGCCGTCGACGGCGGGATGCACGGGCTGCGGCTGCGCCCACCGACAACGGACCCCACCGCAGAATCGAGGCAGCAATGAGACGGCTCGGCAGCTCGACGGTGACCGTCAGTCCGCTCGGCTTCGGCGCGGCCGGGATCGGCAACCTGTACCGGAGGGTCGACGAGCAGACCGCGCACGCCGCCCTCGACGCGGCGTGGGAGGCGGGCATCCGCTACTTCGACACCGCCCCGCACTACGGCCTCGGCCTGTCCGAACGCCGGCTGGGCGCCGTACTGGCCGACCGGCCCCGCGACGAGTACACCGTGTCCACCAAGGTCGGTCGGCTGCTGGTGCCCTCGCCGCAGACCGCGCACCTGCGCGACGAGGAAGGCGGCTTCGACGTGCCGGCCGACCACGTCCGCGAGTGGGACTTCAGCGCCGACGGGGTCCGCCGGTCGCTGGAGTCCAGCCTCGACCGGCTGGGACTCGACCGCATCGACGTGGTGCTGCTGCACGACCCCGACGACCACTGGCGGCAGGCGGTCGAGCAGGCGTACCCGGCGCTGCACGACCTGCGGGCGCAGGGTGTGGTGGGTGCCATCGGTGTCGGCATGAACCAGTGGCAGATGCTGCACCGGTTCGTGGTGGAGACCGACATCGACACCGTGATGCTCGCCGGCCGGTACACGCTGCTCGACCAGTCGGCGCAGGAGCGTCTGCTGCCCGCCTGCCAGGAACGCGGGGTGTCGGTGCTCGCCGCCGGGGTCTTCAACAGCGGTGTGCTGGCCACCGAGGAACCAGGCCGGATGTACGACTACCGTCCTGTCCCACAACCGGTGTACGACCGGGCGGTCCACATCGCTGCCACCTGCCGGCGGCACGGGGTGACCCTGCCGCAGGCGGCGATGGCCTTCGTGGCCCGGCATCCGGCGGTGGCGACCGTGGTCGTCGGGGTCAAGAGCGTCGAGCAGGTGCGACGTAACGCCGACCTGCTCGCGAAGCCGGTGCCCGACGTGCTCTGGGACGACCTGGCGGCCGAGGGACTGCTGACGTCCTGAGACCGGTCAGCCGGGTGCCGGCTCGACAAGCACGTCCCGCCCGTCGACCCGGACGGCCACCGGGTCGCGGTGGGGCGCGCGGTCGGCGGTGACCGTGAAGTCGGTGACCCGGCCCGCCCGCCACACACAGTCGACCCGGTAGCCGCCCCGGGCCCGCAGCCCCGCGAAGCTGCCGTCGGTCCAGTGTGGTGGCAGTGCCGGCAGCAGGTGGATGGTGCCGTCGTGGCTCTGCAGCAGCATCTCGGCGATCGCCGCGGTGGCGCCGAAGTTGCCGTCCAGCTGCATCGGCGGGTGGGTGCACAGCAGGTTGTCCAGGGTGTTGTGCCGCAGCAGCCCGCGGAGCATGGCCCACGCCTGCTGCGCCTGGCCCAGCCGGGCGAAGATCGCCGCCCGCCAGGGCCAGGTCCACGACCGGCGGCTGTCGCCGGTGACTGTGGCGTCGCTGACCGGGCCGCCGTCGCGTCGACCACAGCGGGCCGTCAACGACACCAGCGCGGCGGCCGTGAGTTCCGGTGACCCCGCCGGGGTGATCTGGCGGCCCGGATAAACAGCGAACAGGTGCGAGGTGTGGCGGTGCCGGTCGTCCGGGTCGTCGCGGTCGGCTCGCCACTCCTGGAGCTGACCCCACCGCCCGACCCGGTCCGGTGCGAGCCGGGAACGCAGGTCGGCGACGATGGCCCGGTAGTCGTGGTCGACGTCGAGGGCGGCGGCACAGTCGAGGTAGTTCTGGAACAGGTCCCGGATGATCTGATGGTCGTACGGCACGCCGTCCTCACGCGGGCCGTGCTCCGGCGACCAGCCCTGCGGCGCGACGAGGTGGCCGGTGCCGTCGTCGACCAGCCGGTCGGTCCAGAACTCGCAGATCTCCTTGATCATCGGGTAGGCGGTGTCGCGCAGGTAGTCGACGTCCTGCTGGAAGGCCCAGTGTTCGTAGAGGTGCTGGGCGTACCAGGCGCTGGCGACGGTGTTCCACTGCCACGAGTTGCCGCCGAAGATGCTCTGGCTGGTGCGGGCCGTCCAACCTCGGGTGTGCGCGCCGAAGGCGTTGCGGGTGGCGACCCGGCTCGGCACCGCCACCTGCCGGACGAACTCGACAAGCGCCCGATGGCTGTCGCCCAGGTCGGTGCTCTCGGCGCACCAGTAGTTCATCTGGACGTTGATGTTGGTGTGGTAGTCCGCCGCCCAGGGCGGCTGGTTGCTGTCGTTCCACAGCCCTTGCAGGTTGGCGGGCAGGCCACCGGGCCGCGAGGAGCTGTGCAGCAGGTACCGGCCGAGCACGAACATGGTCTGTTCCAGTTCCGGGTCGACGCCGCCTGCGCGGTAGCGGGCCAGCCGCTCGTCCGTCGGCAACGCCACGACCTCGTCGGGGCTGGCACCCCAGCTCACCCGTACCCGGTCGGCCACCGCCCTGCTCTGCGTCCGATGTGCGGCGCGCAGCGTGGCGTAGGGCTGCCCGGCCGCCGCGTCGAGCGCCGCGCGTACCGCCGGCTCGGGATCCGTGCCCCGCCACCGCGCGGCGGCGTCGAGCCGGTAGTCGGTACGCGCGTCCAGCAGCAGCGTCAGCCGGGTCGCCGACTGTACCCGCAACCCCTGGCCGTCGGCTCTGACCTGCCCGTCGGTGGCCGCCACCCGGAGCGCCGCGGCGTACCGCAGCCCGTTGCCCAGCGTGCCGCGAAAGGCGATGGTCGCGGCGTCGGCGGTCGCGGTCGCGTCCTGTGCGTTGGTCAGGGTGATGTCGCAGTCGAGCGCGTCGGCCCGCTCGGCCGTGTAGTGGAAGACCAGCAGGTCGGCGGTACGACTGGCGAACGCCTCCCGCCGGACGCCTCGACCGGGCGCGCCGAAGCGGGTGGTGTGGATGCCGGATTCCAGGTCCAGCGCCCGTCGGTAGTCGACATCCGGCTGCTGGTGAGCGTGGAAGCGCAGGTGCAGGTCACCGAAGGCCAGGTAGCAGCCGAAGCCGGTCATGCTCGGGTCGAACACGTCGTCGGGCTGCCCGGCCAGGGCGTTGTCGTAGCCGTCGACCCCGCCCCACAGGCTCTGCTCGTTGAACTGGATGCGTTCGTGGTCGGGCTGGCCGAAGAGCCTGGCACCGAGGCGTCCGTTGCCGATCGGCAGGGCCTGGGACTGCCAGTCCACGGCGGGCCGCCGAAACCAGAGCAGATGCCGGCCGGTCGGGGTGGCGGCGGGTTGATCGGTGGCTATTGTCGGGACAGTACCGGCTGATGTCCGCGGCCGACAAGACGTACCGGCGTTTCCGGTTTGACGGGTCTGATCTGCCGCACTAGGGTCGTACGCATGATCATCGCTTTCATGCGCCTGCGTTCCGCCTGAGGCGGCGCGCGTCGCACCGGTCGTTGACCGGTGCCTCGTCGACCCGGTGACGCCCTCGCCTCGGTGAGTGGCCCGGGTCCGGTCCGCGTCGCCTCGACCCTCGGATGACACACGTCTCTCCGACTCGACGGGACCTATCTCGAATGCGTAAACCAGCTCATATCGCCATGGTCGGCTGCACCGCGCCGAGCCACATCTACCCCTCGTTGGCGCTGATCCGCGAACTGGTCGACCGGGGACACCGGGTGACCTACGTGGTCGGCGAACCACTCACCGGCCTGGTCGCGCCGACCGGCGCCGAGCCCATCGCCCACCCGACGATCCTGCCGCAGGGCGACACGCCGTGGCCGGAGGACCCGGCCACCGCGATGCGGTTCTTCCTCGACGAGGGCATCGCGGTGCTGCCGCAGGTGACCGCACGCTACGACGCGGACCAGCCGGACCTCGTGCTCTACGACATCGGCGGGCTACCGGGCCCGCTGCTGGGCGAACGGTACGGCGTGCCGGCGGTGCAACTGTCACCGACGATGGTCGCCTGGACCGGCTACCAGCAGGACATGGCCGAGTTCTTCACCGCGCTGACCTCCTCGGCGTCCGGGCGGGACTACTACGCCACCTTCGACGCCTGGCTGGCCGACCACGGCATCCACCAGGATTCGCGTACCTTCGTCACGTTCCCGCAGCGGGTGCTGTCGCTCATCCCACGGGTGATGCAACCGAACGCCGACCGGGTGCCGGAGACGGTCCGCTTCGTCGGCCCGTGCCTGGACCCGGCCCGGCTCACCGAGCCGGGGTGGACGCCGCCCACCGACGGGCGGCCGGTCCTGCTGGTCTCCTTCGGTACGGCGTACAACGACCAACTGCCGGTGTACCGGGCCTGCCTGGAAGGGTTCGCCGACTCGCCGTGGCACGTGGTGATCGCCATCGGCGACAAGGTCGACCCGGCGGACCTGGGACCGCTGCCCGGCAACGTGGAGGTGCATCGCCGGGTGCCGCAACTGGTGGTGCTGGCCCACGCCTCGGCCTTCGTCACCCACGCCGGCATGGGCGGCTGCACCGAGGCGCTCTGGTTCGGGGTGCCCACGGTCGCGATCCCGCAGGCGGTCGACCAGTTCGCCAACGCGCAACAGCTGGCCGACGCCGGTCTCGGCCGGCTGCTGCCCGCCGAGGAGGTCACCACCGAGACACTGCGCGCGGCCGTCGACGCGGTCGCCGACGACACGGCGCTGCGCGGCCGCCTGACCGAGGCCCGGTCCGAGGTACGGGCCAACGGCGGCACCACCAAGGCAGCGGACGCGGTGGAGAGTTACCTCACCGAACGCTGACCCGACCTGCCCTGCACCATGTCGGCCCGCTGTCGAGAACCCCTCGGCGGCGGGCCGGCGTGCTGCCGATGATCTACGCCGTGAGGTGCCGGAGTACGGTGAGGTGCGGGCGCGTTCCGGACCCCGGAGACCGACCCTGAACAGGTACGGAGCGAACGAGAGCGGGGGCCGATGGCCGAGGTGGTGTTGCGGCCGATGACGGCCGCGGACGCCGACCGGGTGCTGGCGATCTATCAGGCAGGGCTGGACGGTGGACAGGCCAGCTTCGAGACCGTCGCCCCGACGTGGGCGGCCTTCGACGCCGGGCGGTTGCCGGCGCACCGGCTGGTGGCGGTCGACGAGGCGGGGGCGGTGCTCGGTTGGGTCGCCGTGTCGCCCACCTCGACCCGGCCGGTGTACGCCGGTGTGGTGGAACACTCCGTCTACGTCGACCCGGCGGCACAGGGCAGGGGAGTGGCCCGGCTGCTGCTCGACGGCCTGATCGCCTCGACCGAGGCGGCGGGCATCTGGACCATCCAGTCCGCGGTCTTCCCGGAGAACACCGCCAGCCTGGCCCTGCACCGTCGGGCCGGATTCCGGGTGGTCGGCGTCCGCGAGCGGGTGGCCCGCCACCACGGCCGCTGGCGCGACGTCACGCTGCTGGAACGGCGCAGCCCGGTCGTCGACTGACCCGCAACCGTGGTGATCGACTCCGTTTCGGCGCGATGGCGGTGACCGGGTACGCCCGAAGCCACCATCGCGCCGAGACGGCGTCGGCGATCAGCCGGCGGACGTCACCGGCCGGCGGTCCGCGCGTCGTCGGGCCGCCAGGCCCAGGGCCACGTCGACGGCCAAGAAGCCGAGCAGCGTCACACCGAACCACGGCAGGGCCCAGCCCAGCGCGGCGACCAGCGGCACACCGGGCAGCAGCGCCCACCACGGCAGCCCGCGCAGGGCACCCCGAGCAGGCGGGACGCCGACGAGGGCCCGCCGGTCGACCCGGGTGGGGCGGCGTTGCCACCACATGCGGTAGCCCCAGACGATGACGCAGAGCAGACCGATCGCGAGGGCGGCGAGCAGGATCTGGTTGACCAGGCCGAACAGCACACCCATGTGCGCCTGGATGCCGAGCGCGCTGAGCTTGGCCAGCAGCGGCCAGTCGGCGAAGTCGCTGCGCGCGGTCACCGTACCGGCTTCGGGGTCCACGGCGACCCGGTCCCAGCCGACCGGCCAGGTGTTGTCGGTCTGGGCGACCACCCAGGCGTCGCCGGCCTCACCCGGGCTGATCTCGACCGGGCCGTCCAGCCCGGCGTCCCGGGCCACCGCGAGCACCCGGTCGAAGGTCGCCGGATCGGCGGTCGGCGACGGTCCGCCGCCGTGGTGGTGTTCCCCGCCACCGTCAGCGGGAGCGGCGGTGAGACTCGTGGACAGGGTCGGGCGGGCGGCGTCGAGCGCGGTCAGGCCGGCGGAGAAGTTGCCTCCGGCGAACCGGGACCAGGTCAGCCCGGTCGCCGAGAGGACCAGCAGGCCCACGGCGAGCCAGACGCCGAGAGTGGCGTGCCAGCCGCGGGTCCGGCGCACTCCGCGCCCGGTCGACAGGTCCGGCACCAGCAGGTGCCGCACCCGTCCCCGCCCGGTGGCGCGGCGACGCCACCACAGGATGACACCGCCGAGCGCCAGCACCCACAGCCAACTCGCGGCGATCTCCGAGTAGTGCCGGCCGACGGTACCGAGGTGCAGGTTGCGGTGCAGGTCGTCCAGCCAGGTGGTGACCGGGGTGGAACCGAACCAGGTGGTCAACTGCCCGGCGACCGTTCCGGTGTACGGGTCGACGTAGACGGTGTGCTGCCGGTCGCCCAACTCCGGCAACGCGAACACCACAGCTGTCGTACGGTCCGCGGTGCCGGGTGACACGGCCACCAGGCTGCCGTCCGGGTGGGCCGCCCGCGCGGCGGTGATCTGCTCGGCCAGTGGTCGTGGCTGCTCGCCGCTCGTGGTCACGATCAGCTGGTCACCGTGCAACGCCCGGTCCAGTTGCGGCGTGACGGTGTACGCCAGGCCGGTCAACGCGGCGACCACCAGGAACGGGGCGACCAGGATGCCGGCGTAGAAGTGCAGCCGTACCAGCAGCGCCGCCAGCGGGGACGACCGCCGTTGCGGCCGGCTCGACGGTGACTCGACAGTGGACGGCTCGGGAGCGGACTCCGGCGGGCCGGAGACGTCGGTCAGAGACATGCACTTTTCCGATCGGAGTAGGGGCCTTCAGGTAGCCTGGCCCGTGCCCTTCGGGTCAGTGATGCTGCGTCTCGCCCGGACGCCCGCCGCTACGGGTACCTAGTCGGACAGCAGTCCACTCCGGTTCCCGCCCGTTCAGACCGCCGGCAGGCCGACGTAGTTCTCGGCGAGGCTGGTGGCGTACGCGGGGGAGGTGGTCAGGTAGCGCAGCGCCGACGACTGGAGTTTCGCCTCGTACGGGTCGTCGGCGTCGAGGCGGTGCAGCATCGAGGTCATCCACCAGGAGAACTGCTGAGCCCGCCAGACCCGACGCAGGGCGGTACGCGAGTAGTCGTCGAGCAGATCGGTGCGACCGTCGGCGTACCAGGCGGCGAAGGCGTCACCGAGCAGCGCCACGTCGGCCAGAGCCAGGTTCATGCCCTTCGCGCCGGTGGGCGGCACGATGTGCACGGCGTCGCCGGCCAGGTACAGCCGCTGCCACTGCATCGGCTCGACCACGAAGCTGCGCAGCGGGGTGATCGCCTTCTCCAGGATCGGCCCCTCGTTGAGGCTCCAGCCCGGCACGGTCTCCAGCCGGGTCCGCAGCTCGGCCCAGATCCGCTCGTCGGGCCAGTCGGCGATGTCCTCGTCCGCCGGAACCTGCAGGTAGAGCCGGGAGATCTCCGGCGAGCGCATGCTGTAGAGGGCGAAACCCCGTTCGTGGTGGGCGTAGATGAGCTCGTCGACCGCCGGCGCGGCGGCGGCCAGGACACCCAGCCAGGCGAACGGGTAGGTGCGTTCGTAGGTGTGCAGCACCCCGTCGGGGACCGCCGAGCGGCTCACCCCGTGGAAGCCGTCGCAGCCGACCACGAAGTCGCAGTGCAGTTCCTCGTCGCGCCCCTCGTACCGGTAGTGCACCACCGGCGACGGCGACTCCAGGCCGGACAGTCGGGTCGCCTCGGCGGAGAACAGGATCGTGCCACCGGCGGCCAGCCGCGCGGCGATCAGGTCCTTGACCACCTCCTGCTGCCCGTACACGGTGATCGCCCGGCCGGTCAGCTCGGTCATCGCCACCCGGTGCGACTCGCCGTCGAAGCGCAGCTCGATGCCCTCGTGCCGCAGGCCCTCCCGGTCCAGCCGATCACCCAGGCCGGTGGCGCGCAGCAGGTCGACCGAGCCCTGTTCGAGCACGCCCGCGCGTACCCGGTGCTCCACGTAGTCGCGGCTGCGGCTCTCCAGCACCACCGACGAGATGCCCTGCAAGTGCAGCAGGTGCGACAGCATGAGACCGGCCGGTCCCGCTCCGACGATGCCGACCTGGGTACGCATCCGTGCCTCCTTGCTCGTCGGCGACCTCGTCGCCGTCTCCCACCGCCTCAGCCTGCCCGCTGCCGCCCCGGCCCGCCGCTGTCGGTTTCCACCCAGTGGAAGGCCAACCTGCGCCGGTCAGGCGGTGGCGCGCTGCGTCGCGTGCGGCTCGTCGGCGAGCCGGGCCGCCACCTGGTCGGCCGCCGCCCGCAGCGCCGGGACCAGTCGCTGCGGCGCGGTGCCCAGGCTGTGCCCGACGACACCGATCGCGGCCAGCGCCGTGCCGTCGGGCCCCGGCACCACGACCGCGACCGAGCAGGAACCGAGGGTCATCTCCTCGTGGGTCCGCGCCCAGCCGCGGTCGCGGATCGCCGCCAGCTCACGCGCCAGTCGACCCGGCTCGGTGATCGTGTACGGGGTGCAGCGGCGCAACGGCCCGCGCAGGTGCGCGGCGATCACCTCCGGTGGGGCGTACGCCAGCAGCGCCTTGCCGACCCCGGTGGCGTGCAGCGGCAGGCGGCCCCCGGCGCGGGAGACGGTCGGCACCGCGCGGTGCCCGGTGACCTTCTCCACGTAGAGCGCCTCGTCGCCGTCGCGGACCGCCAGGTGCACGTTCTCCCGGACCGTGGTGTACAGCTCCTGCAGGTAGGGCAGCGCCACCTCGCGCAGTTGGCCGTGCAGCGGCGAGAGCAGCCCGATCTCCCACAGCCGTACCCCGATGCGGTAGGTGCCGTCGACGCCGCGCGCCAACGCCCGGCCGGTCACCAGTTCGGCGACCAGCCGGTGCGTGGTGGCCAACGGCAGGCCGCTGCGCCGGGCGATGTCGCTGAGCGTCAACGCCGGATGGGCCGCGTCGAACGCGCCGAGCACGGCCAGCACCCGCGAGGTCACCGACGCGCCGGGGGAGCGGCTGCCGCCCGCCATCGCTGCCTCCGACTCAGAACGGGTAACGGGTGATGTCACCCTGCACGGTCAACCACTGCGTCTCGGTGAACGCCTCCACATTGGCCGCCCCGCCGCCGAAGCGGGAGCCGGTGCCGGAGGCGCGGACGCCGCCGAACGGGGCCACCGCCTCGTCGCTGACCGTCTGGTCGTTGATGTGCACGATGCCGCTGGGGATCCGGTCGGCCAGGGCCAGCGCCTTCGGTACGTCCCGGCTGAGGATGCCGAGCGACAAGCCGTACTCGGTGTCGGCGGCCAGGGCGGCGGCCTCGTCCAGGTCGGTGAAGCTGAGCACCGGCGCGACCGGCCCGAAGACCTCCTGCGCGTACGCCGGGGTGGCCGGGGTGACGTCGGCGAGCACGGTCGGGCGGTAGAACAGCCCGTCGTAGCGGCCACCGGCGGCCAACCGCGCACCCGCGTCGACGCTCGCGGTGACCAAGGCGTGGATCTTGTCGCGTTGGGTCTCGTCGATGATCGGCCCGAGCGCCACCCGCTCCTTGGCCGGGTCACCGACCGGCAGGTGGTCGGCCTTCTCGGCGAGGGCCTCGACGTAGCGCTCGACGAGGCTGGCGTGCACCAGGTGCCGGCCGGTGGTCATGCAGATCTGCCCCTGGTGCAGGAAGGAACCCCAGGCGCCGGCGGAGACGGCGAGGTCCAGGTCCGCGTCGTCGAGCACCACCAGGGCGGAGTTGCCGCCGAGTTCCAGGTGGGCCCGCTTGAGGTGCCGGGCGGCGGCCTCGCCGACCTTGCGGCCCGCGGCGGTCGACCCGGTGAAGCTGATCACCCGTACGTGCGGGTCGGCGACCAGCGCCGCACCGGTGTCCGCCCCACCGGGCAGTACGTGCAGCAGCCCGTCGGGCAGCCCGGCCTCGGCGAAGACGGCGGCCAGCGTCAACCCGCCGGACACGGCCGTACGCAGGTCGGGTTTGAGCACCACCGCGTTGCCCAGCGCCAGTGCCGGCGCGACCGAGCGGATGGCCAGGATCAGCGGGAAGTTGAACGGCGCGATCACCCCGATCACGCCGACGGGCAGCCGTCGGGCCAGGCTCAGGCGGGGCTGCGCGCTCGGGATGATCTCGCCCAGCGGACGCGAGGCCAGGGCTGCCGCCTCGTAGCACTCCTGCGCGGCGGTGCTGGTCTCGACGCCGGCCTTCGGCGGGATCGACCCCGCCTCGCGGACCAGCCAGTCGCCGACCTCGGCGGCGTGCTGCTCCCACAGCGCACCGGCCCGGCGCAGCACCGCGGCCCGTTCCTGGTAGCTGGTGGCGGCCCAGGCGCGCTGCGCCTCGGCGGCCCGCGCGGCGGCACGGGCGACGTCGGTGGCGTCGGCCAGGCCGACCCGCCCGATCTCCTCGCCGGTGGCGGGGGAGCGGACCGCGGCGGTGCCGCCGGCCGCCTCCACCCAGCCGTCGCTGTAGAGCGTGCCGTGCCAGGCGCCGGTGTCGAGCAGGGACATGGTGATCCTCCTTGCGGGGTGGGTGTGGTCCGAAGGAGCGCTCCACAGGCTGTTCGGAAAACGAACGATCGTTCTCGTTCAGAACATGGCACGGGCCGTCGGGCCAGTCAACGGATGCCCCGGACATTCCGCGCACCGGAATCCGACGCGTTGACGGAGCTCGGCCCGGGCCACTACGTTCGAGATGTGTACGCGAGTCCGCATGCCGAACACCGGCGGCGGTCCTGGACCCGGGAGGGCGGAAGCTGATGGCGAAGCTCGTCTCGCTGGCCGACGGCGTCGCGGAGCTGGTCCGCGACGGGGACACGGTGGCATTGGAAGGCTTCACCCACCTCATCCCGTTCGCCGCCGGCCACGAGATCATCCGACAGCGACGGCGCGATCTGACCCTGGTCCGGATGACCCCCGATGTCATCTACGACCAGCTCATCGGTGCCGGCTGTGCCCGCCGGCTGGTCTTCTCCTGGGGTGGCAACCCCGGCGTCGGCTCCCTGCACCGGTTCCGCGACGCCGTGCAGAACTCCTGGCCGATGCCGCTGGAACTGGAGGAACACAGCCACGCCGGGATGGCCAACCGGTACGTCGCCGGCGCCAGCGGCCTGCCGTTCGCGGTGCTGCGCGGCTACACCGGCACCGACCTGCCCCGGCACACCGCCAACATCCGCCCGATCGAATGCCCCTTCACCGGGGAGACGTTGACCGCCGTCGCCGCCCTGCGACCCGACGTGACAGTGGTGCACGCCCAACGCGCCGACCGCGCCGGCAACGTGCAGATGTGGGGCATCACCGGGGTGCAGAAGGAAGCGGTGCTGGCCGCGCGGCGGTCACTTGTCACCGTCGAGGAGATCGTCGAGGATCTGGAGCCGGTACCCGGGCAGGTGATCCTGCCGGGCTGGGCGGTCACCGCCGTGGCGCACGTGCCCGGTGGCGCGCACCCGTCGTACACCCAGGGTTATTCGGTGCGGGACAACGACTTCTACCGGGCCTGGGACGCGATCAGCCGGGAGCGCGCCAGCTTCGAGGAGTGGATCGCCCGGCACGTGCTCGACGTGGAGGTGCCGGCGTGAGCGCCGACTACAGTGCCGACGAGATGATGACCGTGGCCGCCGCCCGACAGTTGCGCGACGGCACCGCCTGCTTCGTCGGCATCGGGCTGCCCAGCACCGCGGCCAACCTGGCCCGGGTCACCCACGCCCCGAACCTCGTGCTGATCTACGAGTCGGGTTGCCTGGGCGCCAAACCCGACCGGCTGCCGCTGTCCATCGGCGACGGTGTCCTCGCCGACACCGCCGACGCCGTGGTCTCCGTACCCGAGGTCTTCAACTACTGGCTGCAACCCGGCCGCATCGACGTCGGGTTCCTCGGCGCCGCCCAACTCGACAAATACGGCAACATCAACACCACGGTCATCGGCGGCGACTACACCGACCCGAAGGTCCGCCTGCCCGGCGCCGGTGGCGCCCCGGAGATCGCCGCCTCCTGCGGTGAGGTGGTGGTCATCGTCCGGCAGAGCCTGCGTACGTTCATCGACCGCGTCGACTTCGTCACCTCTGTCGGGTACGGTTCCGGTCCGGGCGACCGGGAACGGCTCGGGCTGCGCGGCGGCGGCCCGAAGACCGTCATCACCGACCTGGGTGTGCTCACCGCCGACCCGGTGACCTGCGAACTCACCCTCACCCGGCTGCATCCCGGCGTCACCGTCGACCAGGTCCGTGCCGCCACCGGCTGGCCGCTGGCCGTCGCCGACGAGGTGAGCACCGGCGAGCCGCCGACCACCGACGAACTCACCGTGCTGCGCGCCCTGGAAGCCACCAAGAAAACCGCACACTGATGCACCGGACGCCGGAAGGGACACCGATGAACGAGACCACCCGGGCGCTGCTGCTGCCCGGCTACCGGCGCGACGACGTCGAGGCCCACCCGCCGCTGCTCAGCCCCGGCTACAAGTCCACCGTCATCCGCGCGCCGCAGCAGCCGCTGACCTACCTGCCGCAGCGGCTCACCGAGATCACCGGCCCGCTGCTCGGCGAGGGACGCCTCGGCGAACTCGACCACGACCTGACCCGGCAGCACGACGGCGAGCCCCAGGGGCAGCGGATCATCGTGCACGGTCGGGTGGTCGACGGCGACGGCCGGGCCGTGCCGCACACCCTGGTGGAGATCTGGCAGGCCAACGCCGCCGGCCGGTACCGGCACGCCGTCGACAACTGGCCGGCGCCACTGGACCCCAACTTCACCGGCGTCGGGCGTGCCCTCACCGACGAGGCGGGGTGCTACGAGTTCGTCACCGTGCAGCCCGGCGCGTACCCGTGGCGCAACCACGACAACGCCTGGCGGCCCGCGCACATCCACTTCTCGCTGTTCGGTCGGGCGTTCACCCAGCGCCTGGTGACCCAGATGTACTTCCCCGGCGACCCGCTGTTCTCCCAGGACCCGATCTTCAACTCGGTCCGCGACCCGCAGGCCCGCGAGCGGATGGTGGCCCGCTACGACCACGCCGCCACCCGACCGGAGTGGGCGCTGGCCTACCGGTTCGACATCGTGCTGCGGGGCCGGGAGGCCACCCCCTTCGAGGACGAGGACGACGATGAGTGAGCGCCTGGGCGTCACGCCCGCCCAGACCGTCGGGCCGTACCTGCACATCGGTCTGAGCTGGCCGGACGGCCCGTACGTGGTGCCCGAGGGCACCCCGGGGGCGTTCTGGATCCGGGGCCGGATCGTCGACGGCACCGGCACCCCGGTCGGCGACGCGATGGTGGAGAGCTGGCAGGCCGACCCGGACGGGCACTTCGACCACCCCGACGACCCGCGCGGCGCCCGCGCGGCCACCGTGCCCGGCTTCCGGGGCTTCGGTCGCGCCGACACCGACGCCGAGGGCTGGTACGCGCTGCACACCGTACGGCCCGGACCGCTGCCCACCCCCGACGGCGAGACCGAGGCGCCGCACCTGAACCTGTCGGTGTTCGGCCGGGGGCTGCTGCACCGCCTGGTCACCCGGATCTACTTCCCGGACGAGCCGGCCAACGCCGCCGACCCGGTGTTGCGTACCGTCGACCCCGGCCGCCGCGACACGCTCGTGGCCCGCCCGGCCGCCGACGGCTACCAGTTCGACATCCGCCTGCAGGGAGAGCATGAAACCGTCTTCTTCGCCGTCTGAGGCGCTGCTGCGCGGCCTGTCCGGCGCGGTCGACGTCGACGCCGAACTCGACGACCGTCACCTGTTGCAGGCGCTGCTCGACGCCGAGGCGGCGCTCGCCCGGGCCGGCGCCGACGCCGGTCTGCTGCCCGGGCCGGTCGCCGACGAGATCGCCCGGCACTGCCACGCCGACCGGTACGACCCGGCGGCGCTCGGTACGGCCGCCGAGGCCGCCGGCAACCCCGTCGTCCCGCTGGTCCGCGAGCTGACCGCCGCCGTCGCGCCACCGGCCCGCGCCTGGGTGCACCACGGCGCGACCAGCCAGGACATCCTCGACAGCGCCCTGGCCCTGGTGGTCACCCGGGCCGGCGTGCCGCTGCTGCGCCACCTCGACGCCGCCACCGCCGCCGCCGCCGGCCTCGCCCGCGCCCACCGCGACACCGTCATGGTGGCCCGCACCCTCGGCCAGCAGGCCGCCCCCACCACCTTCGGACTCAAGGCGGCCGGTTGGCTGCTCGGCCTGCACGACGCCCGGACCCGGCTGGCGCAGGCACGCGCCGCGCTGCCCGCACAGTTGGGCGGGGCGGTGGGCACCCTCGCCGGGTACGGGCGCAGCGGCCTGGTCGTGGCGGACCGCTTCGCCGCCCACCTGGGCCTGGCGGCCGGCCCGCTGCCCTGGCACACCCGACGTCAGCCGGTGCTCGACCTGGCCGCCGCGCTCGGCGGGCTGCTCGCCGCCACCGGCAAGATCGCCCTCGACGTCGGCCTGCTCGCCCAGACCGAGGTGGGCGAGGTCGCCGAGGGCGGTCCGGGGCGCGGCGGCTCGTCGGCCATGCCGCACAAACGCAACCCGGTCGACTCGGTGCTGGTCACCGCCGCCGCCCGCCGCGGCCCCGGACTCGTCGGCACCCTGTTCGCCGCCGCCGGTCAGGAGCACGAACGGGCCACCGGCGGCTGGCACGCCGAATGGGAACCCCTGCTCGACCTGCTGCACCTCGCCGGCGGGGCGGCCGCCCGTACCGCCCGGATGCTGGGCAACCTGCGCGTACACCCGCAGCGGATGCGGGCCAACCTCGACGCCACCGGTGGCCTGCTGCTCGCCGAGGCCGTCGCCACCCGGCTGGCACCGGCGCTGGGCCGCGCCGCCGCACACGACCTGGTCGCCCGGGCCACCACCGCCGCCTCCTTCCGGGACGCCCTGCTCGCCGACCCGGACGTACGGGCCCACCTGTCGGAGGCCGACGTCGACGCGGCGCTGGACCCGGCCGGCTGGCTCGGCAGCACGGCCGCGCTTGTCGACCGCGCCCTGGACGCCTACGAGCGGGGGACCGGATGACACTGCACGCCACCATCGACGGGCCGCCGGACGCGCCGGTGCTGCTGCTGGGCAGTTCCCTGGGCACCACCGGGGCCATGTGGCAGCCGCAGGTGGCCGCCCTGGCGGGCCGGTTCCGGGTGGTCCGCTACGACCACCTCGGTCACGGCGGCTCACCGGTGCCGCCCGGGCCGTACACCATCGACCTGCTCGGCCGGGAGGTGCTGGGGCTGCTCGACCACCTGGGGGTCGGGTCCGCGCACTACGCCGGGCTCTCCCTCGGCGGCATGGTCGGCATGTGGCTGGCCGCGCACGCCCCCGAGCGGATCGACCGGCTCGCCCTGCTCTGCACCTCGGCCCGCCTGGGCCCGGCGCAGGTGTGGCGGGCCCGGGCGGCCGGTGTCCGCGCCGGACAGCTGGGCACCATCGCCGACACCGTGGTGTCCCGCTGGTTCACCCCGGGCTTCGCCGCCGCCCGACCCGACACGGTCGCCGGCTACCGGGACATGCTGACCGCCACCCCGCCGGCCGGCTACGCCGCCTGCTGCGAGGCGATCGCCGCCATGGACCTGCGCGCCGACCTGGCGGCCGTCCGCGCACCGACCCTGGTGATCGGCGCCGCCGACGATCCGGCCACCCCACCCGAGCACGCCGCCGACATCGCCGAACGGATCCCGGCCGCGCGGCTGGCCGTCGTCGACGACGCCGCGCACCTGGCCAACGTCGAACAGCCCGCCGCTGTGGCCCTGCTGCTGCGCGCCCACTTCGAGCCGGAAGGCGGGACGAACCCGTGACCGACAAGCAGCGACACGACGCCGGCATGGCCGTACGCCGGCAGGTGCTCGGCGACGCGCACGTCGACCGGGCGGTGGCCGGCACCGACGAGTTCACCGCCGACTTCCAGGACCTGATCACCCGGTACGCCTGGGGTGAGATCTGGACCCGGGACGGCCTGGACCGGCGCACCCGCAGCTGCATCACCCTCGCCGTGCTGGCCACCCTGCACCACGACGAGGAACTGGCGATGCACGTCCGCGCCGCGCTGCGCAACGGACTGACCCCGCAGGAGGTCCGCGAGGTGCTGCTCCAGGTGGCCGTCTACGCTGGCGTACCGGCCGCGAACCGGGCGTTCAAGGTGGCTCAGGAAACCCTGCGGCAGGAGGCCCAGTGACCGACGCGGCGCGATCGGGGGAGTTCGTCCAGTCCCTGGAACGGGGCCTGGCCGTGATCCGCGCGTTCGACGCCGAACACCCGCAACTGACCCTCAGCGAGGTGGCCCGCGCCACCGGACTGACCCGGGCCGCCGCCCGCCGGTTCCTGCTCACCCTTGTCGAGTTGGGCTACGTGCACACCGACGGGCGACTGTTCGCCCTGCGACCGCGCATCCTCGACCTCGGCTACGCCTACCTGTCCAGCCTGAGCCTGCCGGAGGTCGCCCAACCGCACATGGAGGCGCTTGTCGCGCAGGTGCACGAGTCCTGCTCAGTGTCCGTCCTCGACGGCGACGAGGTGGTCTACGTGGCCCGGGTGCCCACCAAGCGGATCATGACGGTCGGGATCAGCGTCGGCACCCGGTTCCCCGCGTACGCCACCTCCATGGGGCGGGTGCTGCTGGCCGCCCAGCCGGCCGACTGGCTGGACGACTACCTCGCCACGGCGCAACTGCGACAGTTGACCCGGCGGACCATCACCGACCCGGCGAAGCTGCGCACCACCCTGAACCGGATCGCCGGCCAGGGGTACGCCATCGTCGACCAGGAGTTGGAGGAGGGGCTGCGGTCGCTGGCAGCCCCGATCCACGGCGACGACGGCGCGGTGATCGCCGCGGTCAACGTCTCCGCCCACGCCAGCCGTGGCACCTTCGACGCGATCCGCCGGGAACTGCTGCCACCGTTGCTGGCCACCGCCCGCCGGATCGAGGAGGACCTGGCCGCCGGCTCCCGCCGGTGACCGGCAGCGCCACCCGGGCTGACGCCGGTAGCAGGTAGGGCCGCCGGCCTGCGCGGTTAGCTGGCGAATCGACCCGGTGAGGGCGTTCGGCGTACCACCATGTGGTGGGCGACGAACAGGGGGCGACGTGCAGGAACTGCTGCTGATCATCGTTCTCGGGATCACCGTGCTGATCGGCACGACCGTCGGCGGACGGTACCGGGTCGCCCCACCGGTGCTGCTGATCTGTTTCGGTGCGCTGCTGGGGTTGCTGCCGCCGTTCTCCCACGTGATGCTCGCGCCGGAGGTGGTGCTGCTGCTGTTCCTGCCGGCCATCCTCTACCGGGAGAGCCTGACCACCAGCCTGCGTGAGGTCCGGGCGAACATCACGGTGATCGCCATGCTGGCGGTGGTGCTGGTCGGCGTCACGATGGTGGGGGTGTCCCTGGTCGTGCAGCGCTTCGGCATCGACCCGGCGGTGGCCTGGGTGCTCGGCGCGGTGCTCGCCCCGACCGACGCGGCGGCGGTCGCCGGGCTGGCCAAGCAGATGCCCCGGCGGTTGCTCACCACCCTGCACACCGAAAGCCTGATCAACGACGGTACGGCTCTGGTGCTGTTCGCCGTGGCACTCGGCCTGCTCGGCGGCGGGGCCGCACCGAACGCCTTCGAACTGGTCGAGCGGATCGGCCTGTCCTTCCTCGGCGGCATCGCGGCCGGGCTGCTGGTCGGCATCGTGGTGATCGGAATCCGCAAGCACCTGGACGATCCGCTGCGGGAGGGCGCGGTCAGCGTCCTCACCCCGTTCGCCGCGTTCTTCCTCGCCGAGGCCGTCCACGAGAGCGGGGTGCTCGCGGTGGTGGTCGCCGGGCTGATCCTCGCCTACGCCAGCCCTCGGGTGATCCGGGCCCGCTCCCGGGTACTGGCCCTGTCGTTCTGGGACCTGACCACCTTCCTCATCAACGGCGGCCTCTTCGTGCTGGTCGGGCTCCAGATCCCCCGGGCGGTACGCGAGGTCACCAGCCTGGCGTTGACCCGCGCCCTCCTCATCGCGGTGGTGGTGGCCGTGGTGCTGGTGGCGGTACGCATGCTCTGGGTGCACCTGATGGCCCTCATCCTGCGCCTGGTGGACTGGCGCAAGGTCCACCGCGACCGGCGGGTCGACTGGCGGGTCCGTACGGTGGCCGGCTGGGCCGGGTTCCGTGGTGCGGTCTCCCTGGCGGCGGCGCTCGCCGTTCCGCTCACCATCAACGGCCAGCCGGTCCCCGAGCGCGACCTGATCATCTTCTTCGTCGCCGCAGTCATCCTGTTGACCATGCTCGTGCAGGGCACCACCCTGCCGCTGCTGATGAGCTGGGCCAAGCTGACCGGGGATCCGGACCGCACCGACGAGAAGCGGCAGGCGCAACGCCACGCGATCCAGCAGACCCTGCACGCCCTGCCCGACCTCGCCGACCGGGTCGGCGCCGACCCGGACACCATGCGCCGCATCCAGGACGAGTACGAGAGCCACCTCGACGGACTCCAGTCCGACCCGGAGGACGAGACGGCGGCCGCCCGGGAGGCCGAACACCAGCTGCGCCTGGCGGCGCTCGACCACAAGCGGCGCGAGATCACCCGGCTGCGGGACCGCCGGCAGATCGACGACGCCGTCCAACGTGAGCTGGAGGCGCGGCTGGACGTCGAGGAGATCCGCCTGCTCGGACCCCGCACCCTGGAATGAGGTCCCGCCCGTCAGCTCGCGGTGGCGATTCCGGTCGGCAGCGCCAACGCGACCGTGAGGTCGAGCACGCTGCGCGGGTCGGTGAGCCGGTCGCCGTAGAGCTGGCGCAGTTGTCCCATCCGGTAGCGCACCGTCTGCGGGTGCACGAACAGGTCGGCGGCGATGTCGTCGCGTCGACCCTGGTGCAGCAGCCAGGAACGCAGCGTCTCGGCGAGCCGTTCCGCAGTGGCCGAGGGCAGGTCGGCCAGCGGTTGCAGGACCCGGGCGCGCAGGTCGGTCAGGGCCTCCATGTCGGCGCTGAGCAGCAGCTCGGCCAGATGCCGGTCGGTGTCCAGCGGCTCACCGTCGGGGGGTTGGGCGATGCCCAGTCCGACCACCCGGACCACCCGCCGGTAGGACGAGCTGACGTGCGCCCACGGGCGGGCCGGGCCGAGCACCGCGCGGCGGCCGTGCAGCACCCGGGCGAGCTGGCGACGCCGGTCCCCGTGCATGTCCGGCACCAGCAGCACGGCCCTCTCCTCGCCGGGCTCACCGGCGGGTAGCTCCTCGCTGCTCTCCAAGGTGTGCTCGTCGAGCAGCGCGAGCGCGCCGCGCAGCTTGGCCTGCGGCAGCAGGGCGACGGTGAGCGTCTCCGGGACCGGCCAGCCGGCCCGCTCGACGCTGCGCAGCAGCACCTCCTCCGGCTCACCGGCGAGCAGCTGCTGGGTGAGCCGTTCCAGGTTGCGGCGCTGGGCGCGGCCGGCGCTTGCCAACTCGTCGGCGTGCCCGGCCACGCTGGCCGCGGACAGCTCGTCGATGTAGGCGAACATCAGCTCGGCGAACTCCGCCACCGTGGCCGCGGGCAGCCCGAGCGCCACGCTGGCCGCGGCCATCTCCCGCCAGGAGACCCGGGCGCCGATGCGGTAGGCGGCCAGCAGCGCGTCCACACTGCGACCGGAGCGGGCCTCACCGCTGCCCAGCGCGTACGCCGCCTCCAGCGCCGGCACCAACGGGGTGCTGGCCGCGCTGGTCTGCGGGCGTTCCAGCAGTTGCAGGAACGTACCCAACGCGATCTGCACCGCGTTCTCGATCTTGTCCCGCATCTGCCCGGTCAGGGTGCCGGAGTAGCTGGGCACCTCAGCCGTGATCGCGCTGACCGTCTGCGCGGCGACCAGCGGCAGCCGGTCACGTAGCTCGCGGGCCACCCGCTGCTCCAGTTCGAGGCGGGATGCCCGATGAGTGGTGCCGGAAATGTCCGCCACGTTGTTCTCCCCGCACAAAAGGGATGGATCGCTTTACCTTCGCTGGCCAAGATTTTATGCCAGCAGGCCGCGACCATCGTTATATGACCGCCACCGTTCCGCCACCGGGTGCGAAAGGGTCCCTCCGGCGCCGCCTGTGGCGGCTCGCCGAGACGGTGACCACGCCGGTACTGCCCGCGGACTACCTCGACATGGTCGCGCCGCTGCGGGCCGGCGCCGACCTGCGCGGCCGCATCGTCGCCGTACGCCCGGAGACCCCGGACGCGGCGACCGTGGTGATCCAGCCCGGCCGCAGCTGGCGTGGCCACGTGCCCGGACAGTACATCCGACTCGGTGTCGACGTCGACGGCGTACGCCTGTGGCGGGCCTACTCGGTGACGTCAGCGCCGGGTGGACGGACCGACCCGATCACGGTGACAGTGAAGGCGATCCCCGACGGGGTGGTCAGCAACTACCTGGTGCGCCGGGTACGCCCCGGCACCATCGTGCAGCTCGACCAGGCGATCGGTGACTTCGTCCTGCCCCAGCCGGCGCCGTCGCGGGTGTTGTTTCTCACCGCCGGCAGCGGCATCACCCCGGTCGCCGGGATGCTGCGCAGCGGCGCCCTGGCCGGCAGCGACGTGGTGCTGATCCATTCCGCGCCGACCTCGGCCGACGTGGTGTTCGGCGCGGAGCTGCGTGACCTGGCCGCGCGCGGTGTCATCCGGCTGGTGGAGCGGCACACCACCGTCGACGGCCTGCTGGACGTGGCCGAGCTCGACACCCTGGTGCCCGACCACTGCGAACGCGAGACCTGGGCGTGTGGCCCGATCGGTCTGCTGGACGCCGTCGAGCAGCACTGGGCCGCGCGGGGCGTCACGGACCGGCTGCACACCGAACGGTTCCGGCCGACCATCATCACCGCCGGTGACGGCGGCACGGTCACCTTCACCCGCTCGTCGGTCACCGTCGAGGCCGACGGCGGCACCCCTCTTCTCGACGCCGGAGAAAACGCCGGAGTGTTGATGCCCTCGGGCTGCCGGATGGGTATCTGTTTCGGCTGTGTGCTGCCGATGCGCCAGGGCGCGGTCCGTGACCTGCGTAACGGGCAGCTCACCACCGCCCTGCCGGGCGACGGCGTACGCGTGCAGACCTGCGTGTCGGCCGCGGCCGGCGCCTGTGAACTCGAAATTTGATCGGAGAACGTCGACGTGACCGTCATCCAGAAGAAAGCCGTCAACCCGATCGCGCACCTCAGCGCCGAGGACATCGAAACCCTCGGCAAGGAACTGGACGCCATCCGGGAACGGGTGATCGCCGACCGGGGTGAGCGGGACGCCGCCTACATTCGCAAGGTCATCTCGACCCAGCGCAAGCTGGAGGTCGGCAGCCGAGTCGTGCTGCTGTTCTCGCTGTTCCCGCCGGCCTGGATCGTCGGCACCGCCGGGCTGTCCCTGGCGAAGATCCTGGAGAACATGGAGATCGGGCACAACATCCTGCACGGCCAGTGGGACTGGATGCGCGACCCGAAGATCCACTCGACGACCTGGGAGTGGGACCACGTCAGCCCCGCCGAGCAGTGGAAGCAGTCGCACAACGAACTGCACCACCGCTACACCAACGTCGTCGGCAAGGACAACGACCTCGGCTACGGCATCATGCGCGTCGACGAGGACCAGCCCTGGCACCCGGCCCACCTGGGTCAGCCGTTCTACAACTTCGTCAACGCCTGCTTCTTCGAGTACGGCATCGCCGCGTACGACCTGGAGCTGCGCGAGAAGCTCAAGGACGGCAGCTTCAAGAACGACCCGCAGTTCCGCGCCAACCTGAAGGCCACCGGCCGCAAGCTGCGCCGCCAGGTGCTCAAGGACTACGTGCTGTTCCCGGTGCTGTCCGGTCCGTCGTTCTTCCACACCATGGCCGCCAACTTCACCGCGAACCTGATCCGCAACCTGTGGAGCCACGCCGTGATCATGTGCGGGCACTTCCCGGAGGGGGTGGAGACCTTCGAGAAGACGTCGATCGAGGGCGAGACCCGCGGCGAGTGGTACCTGCGGCAGATGCTCGGCTCGGCCAACATCAGCGGCAGCCGGCTGATGCACATCATGACCGGCAACCTGTCGTACCAGATCGAGCACCACCTCTTCCCCGACCTGCCGAGCAACCGCTACCAGGAGATCGCCCCCGAGGTGCGGGCCCTGTTCGACCGGTACGGCCTCAAGTACGTCACCGGCTCGCTGCCCCGGCAGGTCTTCTCGGCCTGGAAGAAGATCTTCCGGCTCTCCCTGCCGAACCGTCGCCGGCCCGCCGTCATCGAGGAGAACCCGACCCCGGCCCTCGTTCCCGCCGGCACCTGATCCGCGTACAGTCTGCGGTGGCGCGGCGCGCGGGCGGTCTGCACCGCCTGGGCGTCGTAGCCACCGCAGGACCACGCCCCGGTTGGCGCGGGATGCCCGATCGGGTCGACCTGAGCTCAGTGGCGGTTCGGATAGTTGTGGGCCGACTGACGTCCCCGGACGAAGGCCAGGATGATCACCCCGGCGAGCGCGACCAGGCCGATGATCACCAGCCAGCGGACCGCTTCGAGGAGCAGGCCGAGCAGGACGATAATTCCTCCGACGACTCCGACGACCCAGAGCAGCGCGCGCATCTCCCACCTCCCGAACCCGCCGCCTGGTCGATCCGGACGGCCCGCCCGGTCAGCTACCCGGTAACGCCCGGTTCATGCCGGTTGGCAGCCGCCGGTGCGGCGGCGTCGTCGTGGCGGACGGTCGGCGAGACATCGACGCACCGCATATTCTGTGCGCCGATCAGATCGCCGGAAGGGAAGCGATGCCGTCGCGGCAGGATCAGCTGCACTCCTACCAGTTCACCCTCCAGCGGGTGGTCGCCGCGCTGGTGATGCGCGAGACCGACCCCGCGCAGTCCCCGTTTCGCCGGCTCGCCGGGGCGGGCCTGGCCAGCGTCCTGGTGGCGGTCATCGGGCTGGGCGGCTTCGCCCTCTACGGCCTGTTCACCGGTGGTGCGGCGAAGTGGCGCGACACCGCCGCCGTGATCGTGGAGAAGGAATCGGGGGCCCGGTTCGTCTACCGGGACAACCGGTTGCACCCAGTGCCCAACTACACCTCGGCGCTGCTGGTCATCGGCGCCGAACAGCCGAGGACCGTGCTCGTGTCGCGGCGCTCCATCGACGGCGTACCCCGTGGTCTGCCCCTGGGCATCGCCGACGCACCCGACTCGTTGCCGGCGGCCGACCGGCTCTCCGCCGCCCCCTGGACGGTCTGCTCCACCGGCCCGCAGGCCGGCCGGCGCGATCCCCGGTCGGTGCTGCTGATCGGCACCGGCGACCCCGGCGGGCGGCCGCTGCGCGACGAGGCGTTGATCCTGCGGGACCCGGGCGGGCGGCTGCACCTGGTACGGCAGCAGCGTCGGCACCTGATCCGCGACGCCGACCGGGTGCTGGCCGCGCTGGCCACGACCCGCGCCCGGGCCGTCCCGGTCGCCGCGGCCGTGCTCAACACCGTGCCCGCCGGGCTCGACCTCGCCCCACTGCACCTGCCCGACCTGGGGGAGCCCTCCGACCGGGTGGTCGATGCCCGGATCGGCGACGTCCTGCTGGTCAGCAACTCCGGCGGCGGCCGACAGTACGCGGTGGTGCTGCGCGACGGCCTCGCCGGCGTCACCGAGTTGCAGGCCGGCCTGCAACTGGCCCGGACCGGCCAACGCGAACCGGAGCAGATCAGCCTCGGGCGGTTCGCCGCCCTGCCGAAGCTGCCCGATCTCGCGCCCGACGGCCCCGACGCGCCACCGACCGCGCCGCCCCGACTGGCCGCCCCCGGCTCACCGGTGCTCTGTGCCCTCGTCGGCGACGACCCGACCGGCGTCGACCTGCGCCTGGACGCGACCCTGCCCGACCTGGCCGCCGCCACGCCCACCGTCGCGGCGACGGCCGGCCGGACCGTGGCCGACCACGTGCTGGTCGAGCCGGGCAGCGGCGCCCTGGTCGAGGCGACAGCGACCCCGGGCGCCGCCGGCGGCGCGCTCTGCGTGGTCACCGACCTGGGCCGACGCTACGTGCTCGCCGACGCCGAGGTCGCCGCCATGCTCGGCTACGGGCAGACCCGTCCCGTCCGGCTGCCGGCGGGTCTGGTGAGCCTGGTCCCGGCCGGAGCGAGCCTGGACCCACAGGCGGCCCGCCGGGCCGTCACCTCCTAGATTTCCAGCCGCCCATGAGATGCGTGTGCGGCCAATCCCACGCCGAGAGTAGGTGTCGTCAATGGCATGCCGTATCAGTGAGCTTGTGCTCAAGTGCCGCGAGCCCGAGGTGCTGGCGCGGTTCTGGTGCGAGGTCCTGGACTTCATAGTGCTTGATCGCGAGGGGGAGGGCTGCATCGAGATAGGTCCGCGCGAAGGGTTCGGCGGTCCCCAGCCGACGATCTTCCTCATCCGCACCGACGAGCCGACGAACGGGCATGCCCGGCTGCACATCGACGTCAACGCCACCGACCGCGATCAGGACGCCGAGCTCGAACGCCTCTTGGGCCTCGGGGCCGAACTCGTCGACATAGGTCAGCCTGCGGAGGCATCCTGGCACGTCCTCGCCGATCCGGAAGGAAACGAGTTCTGCCTGCTCAAGCGCCGCCTTGACCCGGTCTGATGCCCCTCGTCGGCACCGAGAGGGGCGGTCAGCGGACCAGGGCCGGTGGCCCGGCCACCTGCTCCGCGCACGCCAGCGCCGCTGCCGTGGCCTGGGCGGTGGCGGGCAGCAGTGGTGGGCGCGGGGTCGGGGTCGGGATGCGTCCCTGGGCGTGCAACACCGCCTTGATCACCGACGGGTTGGGTTCGGCGAACAGCGCAGCCGAGAGGATGGCGAGCCGGTGCCCGAGCGGCCGGGCGCGGGCGGCATCCCCGTCGCGCCAGGCCGCGACCAGGGCGGCGTGGTCGGCGGTGGCCAGGTGCGCGGAGGCGACGATGCCGCCGTGTGCGCCGAGCGCGAGCAGCGGCGAGAGGTACGCGTCCTCGCCGCCGAGCACCGCGAAGCCCGGTGGCGGGTCGGCGAGCAGGGCGATGGTGTCGGCGTCGATGCCGCCGACCGCGTGCTTGACGCCCACCACCTGAGGCAGGTCGGCGAGGCGACGCAGCGCCCCGGCGGAGAGCGCCTGCCCGGTGCGGTACGGCACGTGGTAGGCGACCAGCGGCACGGGGGAGACCTCCGCCAGCCGGGCGAAGTGCGCGAGCACCGCCTCCTCGCCGGGGCGCAGGAACGGCGGCACCAGACAGAGCGCCGCGGTGACGCCGGGGCGTCCGGCGAGGGCGCGCAGGTCCTCGGCGGTGTGCGCGCCGACCATGAACCCGGCGCGGTGTCGCCGACAGGCCGCGCCGAGGGTGTCGAGCACCGTGCGTTGCTCGGTGGCGTTCAGCGCGTGCGGTTCGCCGGTGGTGCCGAGGGCCACCAGACCGTCGGCGCCGTCGGCGAGCACCTGCTCGGCGAGACGGGTCAGCGCATCCTGGTCGACCTCGCCGCGCGCGTCGAAGGGCGTGATCAGCGGTACGTACAGTCCGGTCGGTGTCATGCCACCAGCCTGCGACGGCACAGCGTGAAGCACCAGTTCCGATTCCTCCACGAATCCGTAAGCTGAGCTGATGCTTGATGTCCGCCGGCTGCGTCTGCTGCGTGACCTGGCCCGCCTCGGCACCATCGCCGCCGTCGCCGAGGCGCACACCTACTCACCGTCCGCCGTCTCCCAGCAGTTGGCCGCGCTGCAACGGGAGACCGGCGTCGTGCTCCTGGAACGGGTCGGACGAGGGGTACGCCTCACCGCCACCGCGACGGCACTGGTACGACACACCGAGGTGATCCTCGCCGGGATGGAGGCCGCCGAGGCCACCCTCGCCGCCGCTCGCGGTGGACTGCTCGGCACGGTACGCATCGGGGCGTACCCCAGCGCGGTGCGTCCCCTGCTGCTACCCGCCCTGGTCGAGTTGGCCCGCGAGCATCCGGGGCTGGATCTGCTGGTCACCGAGCTGGATCCGGTCGCGGTGCCGGCCGCGCTGCGTGAGCGTCGCCTCGACGTCGCCCTCGTGCACGACTATGACATCGTGCCGGTGCAGACCGATCCGGCGCTGGACTCGACGCCGCTGCTGGACGAGACGGTCTTCCTCGCGCTGCCCGCCACCCACCCGGTGCCCGACGATCCGATGGGCGCGGTACGCGGCGCCGACTGGATCATCGGCAGCCCGGGAACGCTCTGCCATGCGGTCACCCTGCACGCCTGTGACCTCGCCGGATTCCGCCCGACCGTCCGCCACCACGCCGACGACTTCACCGCCGTCCTCGCCCTGGTCGCCGCCGGTCAGGGCGTCGGCCTGGTGCCCCAGCTGGCCGTCGAGGGATCACCCGCCGGCACCCGCCTGGTCCCCCTGCCCATCCGTCGCCGCACCCGGATCGCCTACCGGCAGGGCGCCGCCGACCACCCCGCAGTGCTCGCCAGCATCGCCGCCCTACGCAACGCCGCCACCACCCTCCCCGAACCGCAACCACCCAGTTGAACCCCGCCACCCCCACCACCGACGAAGGCCCGCCCCCACCCCCTCGCCGCCCCCGACGTTGATCAAGAGGTTTGCGTCACCCACAGCCAAGCTACCGACGCAAACCTCTTGATCAACGGAGCCTGAAGGTCGCAGGGTTGATCAAGAGGTTTGCGTCAGCGACAGGCACGTTGACGACGCAAACTTCTTGATCAACGTGGGCTGGAGAGGGTGTGTCGGGCGGTGGCGTCAGGGTGGGCCGGGCCAGTGGTATGTGAGGTCGGGCTCGTTCTCTTCGTTGCGGCTGCCGTTGTTGCTGTCGACCGGGTGGAAACCGTGATGCTCGTAGAAGGCTCGGGCTGCGGTGTTGCGGGTGAAGACGCGGAGGGTGAGCCCGGTTGGGCTGGCCTGTTGTGCTCTGGTGAGTAGGGCGGTGCCGATGCCCTGCCGGCGGGCGTCGGGCCGCAGGTAGAGGTGTGCCAGCAGGTTGCCGTCGAGGGCGGCGAAGCCGAGGATCTCGCCGGTCGTGGTGGACTCGGCGACCCAGGTGGTGCTGGCCGGCAGCATCACCTGGGTGATCCACGCTCTGGTCTGCTCGTCGTCGTACAGGCGGGGAAGGTAGGGCATGGCGGCTGCTCGGGACGCCAGGAACACCTCGGCGACGGCGTCGGCGTCGCTGTCGCGGGCAGGACGGATCACGGTGGTGGCCGGCCAGGTGGCGCTCACGACGCGGGGCGGGTGCCCCGGAGGGCGTACCGGTGCATCGTCACACCCTCGTCGAAGGAGGCCTGTTCGAGCAGGTCCAGTTCCAGGGGCTCGTCGTGCGTGTCGAACAGGGGCCGGCCGCTGCCGAGCACGACCGGATGGGTGAACAGCAGCACCTCGTCGAGCAGTCGTGCCCGCAGCAGCTGGGTGGCCAGGGTGGCGCCGCCGACGCCGATGACACCGTCGGTCTCGGCGCGTAGCTTCGCCAGTTGCTCGATCGCGTCGTCGCCGCCGATGATCCGGGTGTTGTGGTCGGCGTGCGTGCGGGTGCGCGACACCAGCACCTTGGGCATCGACGTCCAGATCTCGCCGTACTCGCGCAGGAAGTCGGGCAGCGAGTCGTCGTGGCGGGCGGCCGGCCAGAACGACTCCATCGTCTCGTAGATCGTGCGGCCCTCGACCGCGAGCGACATGACCCGGGCCCGTTCGTTGAAGACGCGGTGCAGCGGCTCGGAGATGCGCATCCACGTGCCGCCGCCCGCCTCGCCCGGGGCGTACTCGATCCGCAGATCGACGGAGACGTTCATCCAGTAAACGAACCGACCCGGCATCACGGTCCTTCCGGCGACCTGCTGCTGTCCACCGATGACCGTAGTGGAGTCGACGATCGTCCGCCTGCCCGAAACGCGGTCAGCGCAGGACGAGCAGGTCGAGCGCGTCGATCACCGGTCCACTCTCCACCTGGGCGGCCTGGTGCAGTCGCCGCAGCCCTGCGGCGTACGCGTCGTCGTCGATCAGTTGCAGCAGGGTGTGCGCCTCCCGGCGCAGGCTCGCGGCCACCTCGCCGAGCGACGTGGCGGTGAGTTCGGGGATCTGCTCGACGGCGAGAAGGGTGAAGCCCGCCGCGCCGAAGGCGGCTTCGACGTCGGCGATGCTCGGAAAGGTGTCGAGCACCGCGATGGCCTCCGGGAAGTAGCGGAACAGGCTGATCCTCTCGGGTCGGCCGGCGAACCCCGACCGGATGAGCACCGGGGCGTCGGGGCGCAGCACTCGGCGCAGTTCGTGTGCGGCGGCGGGCAGGTCGGGAATGTGGTGGACGACGGTGGAGAGCCATACCGCGTCGACGCTGCCGTCGGGCAATGGGATGTGCGCCGCGTCGCCGGCCAGGACCGGCGCGAAGACGCTGTGGTCCCGCATGGCCGCTGATGGTTCGACGGCGATGATCTCGGCGTCGGGCAGCCAGGTGGTGAAGGCCCGCGCCCAACTCCCGGTACCGGAGCCCAGGTCGAGCACCCGCATCCCCGGTTGCGGGTCGAGGTGCCGGATCACGGCCGCCTGCCAGGCGGCGAGGCTGTCCTCGGTGACGTGTCGGTTGGCCTTGAACGCCGCCGCGTCGGCTGCGTTGTATGCGATGCGTGCCATGCCGACCAGCCAACTACCAAGCCAAGCTTGCAAACAAGCATAAAATGGCCTATTTCACACAAGTGGCACCATCTGCCACCGGCGGCGTCGGTGGTGTTCAGCTCTGGTCGAGTTGCCTCTCGTACCAGGCGAGCTTTTCCTCGACCCGGGCCTGCCAGCTTCGAAGCTGGTCCATCTGCTGCTCGACGGCGGCGGCGTGTTCGCGCAGCAACTCGACGCGTTCGGCGACGGTGTCGGGGTCGCGGCACAACTCGCCGTAGCGGCGCAGCCGCTCGATCGGCATGCCCGCGTCGCGCAGGCAGCGCAGGAAATCCAGAGTGGACAGATCGCTGTCGCGGTAGACCCGACGCCCACCGGGCGTACGCGCCACCGGTGCGAGGATGCCCTCCCGCTCGTAGTAGCGCAGGGTGTCGATGGAGAAACCGCTGTGCCGCGCCGCCTCGGCGGGTGTGTACGTCCTCACCCTCCGGACCGTACCGCTTGACCTGGAGCGCGCTCCAGGTTGAATCGTGGTCGCATGACTTCGGATCATTTCGATGAGGCTCGACGCCCGGCCGTCTCCGCTCTCGTGCTCGGCGCGATGACCTTCGGCACTCTCGTCGACGAGAAGACGTCGTTCGAGTTGCTGGACCGGTTCGTGGAACGCGGTGGCGAATGGATCGACACCGCCGACTGCTACGCGTTCTGGCACAGCCCGGACGGACGGGGCGGGGACAGCGAGCGGATCCTCGGCCGCTGGCTCGCCGCCCGCCCCGGCGTCCGCGCCCGGGTGCGCATCGCCACCAAGGTCGGTGCGGAGCCGCTGTGGAAGGGTTCCTGGCCCGCGCACCGGGCGGGGTTGAGCCGTCGGGCGATCGGCGACGCCTTCGCCGGCAGCCTGGACCGGCTCGGAGCCGAGTACGTCGACCTGCTCTGGCTGCACCAGGAGGACCGCGCCACGCCCATCGAGGAGAGCGTGGACGCGATCGCCGAACAGGTCACCGCCGGCACCGTACGCCGGGTCGGTGCCTCCAACCATCCGGCCTGGCGGATCGAACGGGCCCGCGCGTACGCCACCGCCCGGGGCCTCATGCCGATCGACGCGTTCCAGTTGAACGCCACCTATCTGCGGGTACGCCCCGGCACCCGACCGGACGGCGTGGTCCACCCGCACGGGGTGCTCAGCGACGAGCAACTCGACTTCGCCCGCGCGCACCGGATGGAGGTCTGGGCCTACACCCCGCTGCTGGGCGGGGCGTACGACAATCCGGCCAAGTCGATCCCGCAGGTCTACGACCATCCGGGCAACACCCGCCGGCTGGCGGCGCTGGACGCGGTGGCCCGCGACACCGGCACGACGCGCGGCCAGGTGGTGCTCGCCTGGCTGGTCAGCCAGGGCATCCGCCCCATCCTCGGTGGCAGCAAGCTCCACCAGCTCGACGCCGCCCTGGACGGGGTCGCCCTCACCCTCGACGAGGAGCACCTCGCCCGGCTGAACTCGGCGGACTGACCGGCTGACGCCCAGCCGACCCGACCACGGCCCTCGGTGCCACTGCGGCACCGAGCCCGCGGCCGGGTCGGCTGCCCCCGTAGGGACCGGTCCCACCGACGACCGACCTCAGCCCGGCAGGGCCCGGTCAGCGAAGCAGGACCGGCCAGCGAGTTCATTCCGGCCGGGCAGTGAGGTCAGACCGGCAGGGGCCGGTCGCGGCGGGCCTCGGCCAGCAGTTGCGCCCACCAGCGCAGCTCGGCCAGGGTCGCGACCAGGCCCTGGGAGACCTCCGGGTCCGGGGCGTACCGGTCCTGATCGTCGAGGAACTGCCACGGTGCGCGCAGACCCATCGTCCGGCGGGTCGCCACCACGCCGAGTTCGGCGAGCACCCCACGTAGGTGCTCGATCGCCGCGTGCCCGCCCTGCACACCGTAGGCCACCACGGTCGCCGGCTTGAGCCGCCACTCGGCGTAGTGCCAGTCGATCAGCCGTTTCAGCGCGGCGGGATAGCTGTGGTTGTACTCCGGCGTGACGAAGACGAACCCGTCGGCCGCGGCTATCCGGTCGGCCACCTCGCTCCTCGGGCCACCGCCGGGCCACAGCAGACTGTCGTCCGGCAAGGTGACGTCGGCGACGTCGATCAGATCGACGGTGGCGTCGTCGAGGGCGGCGACGACCCAGCCGGCGATCGTCGGGCCCATCCGCTCCGTCCGGACGCTGCCCGAGATCACGGCGATGCGTACGTCGGTGGGAGGGCTGTGGTGTTCGGTCGGACCGCTCATGTCCACCAGCCTGCAACTTCAACATTAGTTGAAGTCAACTGGGCGAGGTGCCTATTCTGCCGTGCGTGACGGTTCTCGGGCAGCGCACGTACAGCGTCAGCGAGGTGGCCGCCGACAGTGGTGTCGCGCCGTCGGCCGTCCGGTTCTACGAGAACCACGGGATCGTCACCGCGGTCCGCACCGCCGGCAACCAACGTCGCTTCGACCCCTCCGCCGCCTGCCGGATCCAGGTGGCCAAGCTCGCCCAACGGGTCGGCCTGAGCGTGCGGGAGATCGCCGACCTGTTCACCGACCTCCCCGCCGAGCCGCAGCCCGAGGACTGGGAGCGGGTCGCGGGCCGGCTGGTGACCGAGGTGGAAGGGCGGGTACGCCACCTCAAGGCGCAACTGGCCGCGATGGAGTCCGGCGCCAAGCTGTGCGAGATCGGGCGGCACGACCCGGCCCGCTGACCTCGCGGACTTGACTTCAACAGTGGTTGAAGTCCCATCGTCGGGGGATGGACGAGCACCGCACCGCGCAGAGACTCGCCGCCCTCGTCGGGACGGCCACCGTCGTCGGCCTGGGCACCAGCACCCGCGAGGCGACCGAACCCTTCCGGCTGGTCGAGCAGACCACCCACGCGCTCATCCGGCGCGGCTCCCGGACCATCGCGCTGCTGGACAACCAGCGGGTCGGTGACCGCTACGACCGGTTCGTCCGGGGCGAGGACGTCGACCTGACAGCGGCCCTCGCCCAGGCGTGGGGCCCGTGGCGGACGGTCGAGATGCGCGACGCGCTCATCCGGCTCCGTCGACACAACGAGACCCACCCGCACGACCGGGTACGCCTCGTCGCGGTCAACGCCCCGCGTACCCTGCCCGCCGACTACGACCGGGTCACCGAACTGCTCGCCCGGATCGACCCGGCGACCGCCACCCGGGTCGGTGAACTCCTCGACGTCGTCCGGACCGCCCACGACAACGGTGAGCACGTCCAACGCCGGCTCGGCAGCCACCCCGGCGTACCGTTCGTCGACCTCGCCCGTACCGCCCGTGACCTGGTCGCCGGCGTGACCGGCGGCCCGGGGAGCGACGAGGCGCTGCAACTGGTCGACGCGATCGTCGACTTCCACGCCAACGCCATCGGTGTCGGCCGGGACACCCCCCGGGAGGAACGCGACGCCGCCGGGCGACTGCTCGATCACCACCGGCGTACCGGTGACCGCGTCGTCCTCTGGGAGGGCAGCGCCCACGTCGCGGCGCACGGCGACACGATGATGGGTGCCCACCTGCGGGCCGCGCTGGGCAGCGGGTACGCCGCCGTGCACATCACCGTCGGCGGGGGCCGGATACCGGGCACCGAGATCCCGCCGCCGGACCCGACGTCGGTGGAGGCGCTGCTCGACCGCGCCGGTGAACGGGTCGTCGACCTGCGCGGCCCACCTCCCGCCGACCTCGCGCACCGGCTCGACCGGCCCTGGCGCACCCGCCTGATCTCCGGCCTCTACGAGGCGGAACGCGACGAGGAGCACTACTACGAACTGCCGTCGCTGACCGAGAGCTTCGACGCGATCGCCTACCTCCCGACGATCACCCCGATCCACCCGTTGCCCATCGGCCGCACCTCCCACGGCGAGGCCGCACCAGGCCCGAAGGGCGCAGCCGGTCTGGAGGGCGGCGCGGCCCGAGAGGCGTGACGTGGTCAGGCGGGACGGCGCAGCACGGTGACGGCGAAGTCCGCGTCGTCGTGCCACGGACGCAGGTCCCAGGTGGCGAAGCGGTGGTCGCGCCGCAGCCCGGCGGCGGCCACATGGGCGTCGAAGTCGGCCAGCGGATAGCCCCGGTCGGTGCCGAAACCGATCGCGATCACCCCGTCGGGGCGTACGTGCGCGGCCACCTGACGCAGCACCGCCACCTCGGTGCCGGCGGCCACGAAGGTCATCACGTTGCCGGCCAGCACCGCCGCGTCGAACGGCTCCGGCTCCCCGGCCGCGGCGAGATCCAACGTCGTCAGGTCGGCGACCAGCCAGCGCGGCCCCGGATGGTCGGCGCGGGCGGCCTCGACCAGCACCGGGTCGGCGTCCACGCCGACGACCGTGTGGCCGCGAGCGGCCAGTTCGGCGCCGACCCGGCCGGTGCCGCAGCCGGCGTCGAGGATCCGTGAGCGGGGCGGCACCAGCGCGTCGACCAGCCGTGCCTCACCGGCCAGGTCGGCGCCCTCGGCGGCCAGTTGCCGGAACCGGTCGACGTACCACTGCGAGTGTTCCGGTCCGGTGTCGGTGGCCCAGCGGGTCGGGCTGCCCGGGGTGGCGCTGCGCTTGCTCATCGGACCACCGTAACCAGCGGCGCTCAGGGCAGTCGGGCCACCGTCACGAACTCGTTGTAGGTGAACACCCGACCGGCGACGCGGGGGAACGGGAAGGAGTACTGCCGCTGCACACTCAGGCCGAGAGCGCCGCAGTCCTCGGCCGCCTCGGCGAAGCCGACGAACCGGACGTGCGACGAGTCGCTGTGGTAGCCGCATTCCTGCGGGGTGATGAAGACCGCCCGGCCGCCGGGGCGGACGAACGGCAGGTACGAGGCGACGACCTCGCGGGCCTGCTCGGCCGGCATGTGCTCCAGCAGGTGCGCGGCGAGCAGCGAGTCGAAGGCGCCCGGCCGGGCGTGCTCGGAGGCGAAGAACTCCTCCGTGGTGTACGCCTGAAGGCCGAGCGCGCGGCTGTGCGCCACCGACGTCGGGTTGTGGTCCACCCCGACCGCCCCCTCGCCGAGGTTGATCAGGTTGCGGCCGAGTCCCGAGCCGACGTCGAGGGTCCGGCCCAGGCGCAGCCGGCGCAGGTTCCACCGGTAGGGCGCCTGCACGTCCAGGACCCGCTTCCAGCGGGCACCGCTGAGCTGCTGCAACCGTTCGGTGTAGTCCGCGCCCTGGGTGCCCGTGGGACCCTGCCGCGACTGCTTCATCCGGGGCTCCTTCGCCTCGTCATGCCACTGGACCTGCGGCCGCCCCCGTATCGCAGGGATCGGGTCAGGTTCATCGAACACCTTCGACCGATATGCGCGGGTTCCTAGACTATCCCGTGAACGCTGCCACCGTGAGCCGACGGTCAGGTGCCGCGGGCGTCGGATCGGCCGGAGCCTATGCTGGAACCCAGCGCTACCGGGATGTGACACATGGTGGAACAGGTTGTGCCGGCGGTCGGGCCGGGGGGCACCCCGGCTGCCGACACCGCAGCAGGGGATCGGGCCGCCCTCGTCGCGGTGGCCCGGGCCACCCTCGACGGCAACTGGGAACACGACCACACGGTGCCCTCCCGCACCCTCTACCCGCACCAGTGGAGCTGGGATTCGGCGTTCATCGCCATCGGCTGGGCGCACCTGCGCCCCGAGCGTGCCTGGGCGGAGCTGACCAGCCTGTTCGACGCCCAGTGGCGCGACGGGCGGGTGCCGCACATCGTCTTCAACCCGGTGGTCGCCGACGACGCCTACTTCCCCGGACCGGCCTTCTGGGCCACCACCTCGGTGCCCGGCACACCGCGTACGGCCACCTCCGGGCTGGTCCAGCCGCCGGTGCACGCCCTGGCCGCCTGGCACGCCTACCGCCGGGCGCCGTCCGAGCCGGCCCGTGCCGCGCTGGGCCGGCTCTATCCGCGTCTGGTGGCCCAGCAGCACTACCTGAGCAGCCACCGGGACGTCGGCGGTGCCGGGCTGGCCAGCATCGTGCATCCGTGGGAGTCCGGGCTGGACAACAGCCCGGCCTGGGACGAGCCGCTGGCCGCCGTGCCGACCGAGGCGGCGGTGCTGCGGGCGTACCGTCGGCGCGACATCGTGCACGCCGCCGCCGCGCACCGCCCCACGGACCTGGACTACGCGCGCTACGTCGCGATCGTCACCGCCTACCGGGCGACCGGCTACCGGGACGAACAGCTGGCCGACCGGCACCCGTTCCTGGTGGAGTGTCCGCTGTTCAACGCGGCGATGGGCGCGGCCGAGTCGGCGCTGGCGCACATCGCGCGGGAGATCGGCGCGGACCCCGGCCCGCACCGACAGCGCGCGGCGGCGATCACCACGGCGCTGGTGAACCGGCTGTACGACCCGACGACCGGCACCTTCCACGCCCGCGACCTGCGGACCGGCCGGCTCACCCCGGCCCGGACGGTGCTCGGGCTGACCCCGCTGATCCTGCCCGACCTGCCCACCACGCAGGTCGAGGCGATTCTCGTCGAGGCCGGCTCGCCCCGGTTCGGGCTCGCCGCCCGGATGACCCGCCCGCTGCCCAGCCACGACCGCACCGCCGTCGACTTCGAGCCGCTGCGCTACTGGCGCGGCCCCAGCTGGATGAACATCAACTGGCTGGTCCGGTACGGGCTGCTGGCGCACGGGCACCCTCGGCTGGCCGCCGGCCTGGGCGCGTCGATGATCGAGCTGGCGGCCACGGCCGGGTGCCACGAGTACTTCCATCCGGACACCGGCGCGGGCCTCGGCTCCCCGGCCTTCAGCTGGACCGCCGCCCTCCTGCTCGACCTCCTCGCCGAGGTGTAAGGAAGGGCACCTTGTTAACGCCTGGTGTATAGCAAGGGCACCCGCTTAACAAAGCCCTGCCGGCGGATTGCGGAGCGGGCGCGGAGCGGGTCCGGCAGGTAGGTTGCTGGCCAGGGCCCCGGCGAGCGCGGCAGCGCCGTGCCGCGGTGCTCAGCCTGACGTTGGGCGGGTACTGCGGCAGGACGGGCCGTGGCCCCGGTGGGACGGAGGGGCGATGGGCCGCGACAGCTACGACGAGCAACTTGACCGGCTCACCGGAATCCTGGCGACGATGAGCCGCGAGGCCGGTACGGCGATCCGGGGCGCCAGCGTCGCCCTGCTCGACGTCGACCGGCACGCGGCCGAGACGGTGATCGCCGACGACGCGATCCTGGCCCGCCGCCGCGCCGAGGCCGAGGCGATGATCCCCGAGGTGCTGGTCCGGCACCAGCCCGTCGCCTCCGATCTGCGTCTGGTGGTGTGCGCGCTGCGGATCGCCGGCGCCCTGGACCGGATGGGTGACCTCGCCGTACACGTCGCCAAGGTGGTCCTGATGCGCCATCCGGTGGGTGTGGTGCCGCAGCCGGCGGTGCCGGTGCTGACCGAGATGGCCGACGCGGCGGCCCGCATCGCCGACAAGGCGACGATGGTGCTGGCCACCCGGGACCCGCTGGACGCGATGCAGCTGGGCCTCGACGACGACGAGGTCGACGCCGCGCAGGAACGCCTGCTGTCGATGCTGGTCTCCGGCTGGTCGTACGGCGTGGAGTCGGCGATCGACCTGGCGCTCGTCGGTCGCTACTACGAGCGCTACGCCGACCAGGCGGTGAACGTCGCCCGGCAGGTCGTCTACCTGGTGACCGGGACCGTCCGGCTCTGAGATCGGATGCCCATACCGGGCATTCGGCGCGTCGGTGCGCCAGAACGTCACATCCCGTTCCCGGTCGGCCATCACCGGTGCCGCCAAGTTCATTTTTCGTTCACCTGGCGCCGGGAGTACGGCTACCTGGGCCTGACAGCTTGATTCGCGTACGGCCCGGACGGGCTGATGCACCCCGATAGAGAGGCTTACCTGGTGAACCGCAACGTGCTTTCGCGGCGCGTCCTCGCCGGCGTCGCGCTTGCCGCGCTCGCGCTTACCGGCTGCGCAAGCAACGACAACAGCACGGAGCCCGGCAGCAACAGCGGCGGCGACAGCGCCTACGCGAACCTGTCCGGTGAGTTGAAGGCGTCCGGCGCGAGCTTCCCCGACGCGTACTACCAAGAGGTCATCGAGGCCTTCAAGGGTGAGGCCGGCAAGGTGACGGTCACCTACAACGCGACCGGTTCGGGCACCGGCAAGAAGCAGTTCGGTGAGGGTCTGGTCGACTTCGCCGGCACCGACAGCCTGGTCAAGGACACCGACGGCGTGGCCGCCGGCTCGTTCCTCTACGTCCCGACGGTGGCGGCGCCGATCACGATCTCCTACAACCTGCAGGGCGTGGACAAGCTCCAGCTCAGCCCGGAGACGCTCGCCAAGATCTTCCAGACCGACATCAAGACCTGGGACGACGCCGCGATCAAGGCCGACAACCCGGGCGTGACGCTGCCCAGCACCCCGATCGTGGTCGCGCACCGCTCGGACGGCTCGGGCACCACCAGCAACTTCACCAAGTACCTCGACGCTGCTGCGGCGGGCACCTGGAAGCTCGGCAGCGGTGACACCGTGAACTGGCCGGCCAGCACCCAGGGTGGCGAGAAGAACACCGGTGTCGCCCAGATCGTGCAGCAGACCAACGGTGCCGTCGGCTACGTGGACCTCAGCGACGCCAAGGCCACCGGCCTGAAGTTCGCCGCCATCAAGAACAAGGACGGCCAGTTCGTCGAGCCGACGCTCGAGGGCACCACCGCCGGCCTGGAGGGCGCCGAGATCGCCGCAGACCTGAGCTACAACCCGCTCAACGCCGCCGGTGCCACCTCGTACCCGATCACCGCTCCGACCTTCATCATCGTGAAGACCTCGTACGGCGACGCCGCCAAGGCCGAGCTGGTCAAGGGCTTCCTCACGTACCTGCTCAACGACGGCCAGGACCTGGCCAAGGAGATCGACTTCGCGCCGCTGCCCGCCTCCCTCAAGGAGAAGGCGCTGGCCCAGGTCGACAAGATCCAGGGCTGATCAGGATCAAGATCGCCAGTTGGGGACGGGATCGAAGCGATCCCGTCCCTAGCCGGGTACCTGAGCTGGAGTGAAGATGACCTTGACGAACAAGACCCCCACCGCCCGGTCGACGCTGTCCCAACGCGGCAGCAGCGCCCTCGGCGACCGCGTCTTCTCCTGGTGGACGCTCGGCACCGGCCTGCTGGTGCTGGCGATTCTCGGGCTGATCCTGATCACCACCGTCCGCGAGGCCTGGCCGGCGTTCGACGCGATGGGCCTGCGGTTCCTCACCGAACGGACCTGGGACCCGAACCCGGCCGCCGGTGACGCGATCTTCGGCGCGCTGTCGTTCGCGTTCGGCACGGCGATCTCGTCACTGATCGCCCTGCTGTTCGCGGTGCCGGTCTCGGTCGGCATCGCCCTGTTCCTCACCGAGTTGGCGCCGCGTCGGCTGCGCGGGCCGGCGGTGACCGTGATCGACCTGCTGGCCGCCGTACCGTCGGTGGTGTTCGGTCTCTGGGGCATCCTGGTCGTCGCGCCCGCCATGGTGCCGGTCTACCAGTGGCTGCACGACGTCTTCGGCGGCATACCGGTGCTGGGCAGCATCTTCGGCCCGGTCAGCAGCGGCCGGAACTTCATGACCGCCGGTCTCATCCTGGCGATCATGGTCACGCCGATCATCACCTCGATCACCCGCGAGGTGTTCAGCACCGTGCCGCGCGCGGACAAGGACGCCGCCCTCGCGCTCGGCGCCACCCGCTGGGAGATGATCCGGGGCGCGGTGTTCCCGCACAGCTTCGGTGGCGTCGTCGGCGCGGTGATGCTCGGCCTCGGCCGGGCGATGGGCGAGACGATCGCGGTGGCCCTGGTGATCGGTGGCGCCACCAACATCACCGCCAACCTGTTCGCCCCCGGCAACTCGATGGCCGCCGTGATCGTGCAGCAGTTCGGCGAGTCCACCGGCACCTTCACCGCGGCCCTGATCGGCCTCGGCGTCGTGCTCTTCGCGATGACGGTGCTGATCAACGTGCTCGCCCAGACGGTCGTCCGTCGGGCCGAGGCCCGGATGAAGGGAAGCGTCGCGTGAGCGTCACCGCACCACCCGCCACCCGCCCGGCCGCCGGCCGACCCGACCTGACCCGGGCCGCCCTGTCGGGCCGTCGCCGGTTCACCAACCACCTCGCCACGGCCGCCATCTGGGGGGCCGTGCTGCTCGCCGTCATCCCGCTGGCCCTGGTGACCTACACGGTCATCGGCAAGGGCGCCGGGGTGATGAGCCTGTCCTTCCTGACCGAGGACATCCCGAACTCGTACCGCCGCGAAGGCGGCGGCATGGCGCCGGCGATCATCGGCACGCTGGTCATCACCGGCGCCGCCGCGCTGATGGCCATCCCGCTGGGCGTCTTCGGCGCGATCTACCTCAACGAGTACGGCAAGCAGAAGCCGCTGGCCCGGGTGATCCGGCTGATGGCCGACGTGATGACCGGCGTGCCGTCGATCGTGATGGGTCTGTTCGTCTACATCAGCTGGGTGCTGCTCGTCGGTCAGCAGACCGGCTTCGCCGGTGCGCTGGCGCTGGCCTGCCTGATGCTGCCGGTGGTCATCCGCAGCAGCGAGGAGATGCTCCGGCTGGTGCCGGAGGAGTTGCGCCAGGCGAGCATGGCGCTGGGCGCGCGCAAGTGGAAGACCACGCTGACCGTGGTGCTGCCGGCGGCGATCTCCGGCATCACCAGCGGCTCACTGCTGGCCGTGGCCCGCGCGGCCGGCGAGACCGCGCCGATCATCATCGTCACCGGCATCGTCTTCACGCCGAACTGGAACCTCTTCGACGGCTCCAACACCGCCCTGCCGGCGCAGATCTTCCGCAACGCCAGTACCTCGTTCCCGGCCGCCCAGGACCGGGCCTGGGGTGCGGCACTGACGCTCATCGTGATCGTGCTCAGTTTCACGGTCATCGCCCGCTTCATCTCCAGCCGGTTCGCCATCAAGGAGCGCTGACATGGCCAGCAACAACCTCACCACCCGCCCCTCCGTCGCGGTGCACGCCCCCGGCAGCACCGCCTCCGGTGTCGAACCCACCGACGCGCCGGTGATGCAGCTGCGTGACGTCAGCGTCTACTACGGCAGCTACGAGGCGGTGCGCGGCACCACCATGCCGATCCAGCAGAACCAGGTCACCGCGATGATCGGGCCGTCGGGTTGCGGCAAGTCCACGGTGCTGCGGGCGCTCAACCGGATGAACGACCCGATCCCCGGCGCCCGGGTCAGCGGCGAGGTGTCCTTCCACGGCCAGGACCTGTACGCCCGCGACGTCGACCCGATCCAGGTCCGCCGGCGCATCGGCATGGTGTTCCAGAAGCCGAACCCGTTCCCGAAGTCCATCTTCGACAACGTCGCGTACGGCCTGCGGATCAACGGCATCAAGGGCCGCCTCGACGACCACGTCGAGGAGGCGCTCACCAAGGCCGCCCTCTGGGACGAGGTCAAGGACAAGCTCCGCAAGAGCGCCCTGGCGCTCTCCGGTGGCCAGCAGCAGCGGCTGTGCATCGCCCGGACGATCGCCGTCAAGCCCGAGGTCATCCTCATGGACGAGCCCTGCTCGGCGCTCGACCCGATCGCCACGGCGAAGATCGAGGACCTGATGTTCGAGCTGACCAGCGACTACACGATCGTCATCGTCACGCACAACATGCAGCAGGCGGCCCGGGTCAGCCACTACACCGCCTTCTTCACCGCCGAGGTGGACGACAAGCAGGTGCGTCACGGTCGGCTGGTCGAGTTCAGCCAGACCGGCAAGCTGTTCACCAACCCCGCCGACAAGCGTACGGAGGACTACATCACCGGCCGCTTCGGCTGAGTGACGAAAGCGACGATGACGGTGGGCTCGAACGGGCGTTTCGTGCTGCTCGTGATCGACGACGACGAGAGCGTCGGTGGTGCGCTGGTCGCCGAGTTGGCCGATCATCGGGTACGCGCACACCACTATCCGCACGCCGCCGAGGCGCTGCTGGACGCCGGCGCCCTGCAACCGGACGCCGCCGTCGTCGCCTCGGGGCTGACCACCATGAGCAGCACCGAGGTGGTGCGGCTGCTCGCCCGCCGGGCCGGCATCCCGACGGTGGTGGGCGTCGGCGACGACGACGGTGGGGTGGCCGCCGCGGCGTTGAAGGCGGGCGCGACCGCCGGGGTCCGCCGCCCCTACCGGGCGGCGGAGGTGCTGCCGATCCTGCGGGCGATCCGCCCGGAGACCTCCGGTGCCCTCGACCCGCCGATCGAAATCGGCGGGCTGCGGGTGGATCCGGCGACGTTCGAGGTGAGCCACCACGGTCGGGTGGTGGCCCTGCCGATGAAGGAGTTCCGGCTGCTGTACTTCTTCATGAGCCACGCCGAGCGGACGGTCACCCGTGAGCAGTTGCTCGCCGCCGGGTGGGGCGGGATCTCCGACGACACCTCCAACACCCTGACCGTGCACATCAAGCGGCTCCGTCGGCGGCTCGCCCTCGACGGCGACCAGGCGCCGATGATCGTGACCGTACGCGGCCTCGGCTACCGCTTCGTGCCCACCGCGACCACGCCGTCGACGTCGTGACCGAGGCGAACCGGGAACCGCCCGGCCCGCCGACGTCGGCCGCCCCGCCCGGCATGGTCCTGGTGGCGGTGCCGGTGGCGCACCTGCCGCACGTCGCCCGCCTGCTGGCCGACCTCGACGCCCGGCAGCGGACCGCCCCGCTGCCCCGACACCGGTCCACACCCCGGCCCGACGCGCCGACCCAGGGCTGGACGGTCGACGAACTGCGGCGGCTCAGCCGGGGTGCCAGCGCCACCCACCGTACGGTCGCGGCGCTGCTCGACGCGCTGTCGGCCGAGCCGGGACGGGGGTTCACCGTCGAGGAGTTGAGCCAGCGCACCGGCCGGCCCCGGCAGAAGATCATCGGTGCGATGGCGGGGCTGACCCGGCTGTTGAAGGCCCACCACGACTACGCGGGGCGGGGGCTTCCGTTCGACAGGTCACCCGGTCGGCCGGAGGCTCCCCGGGAGCTGTGCTACAGCGTGGACCAGGATCGTGCCGCCGACTGGCGCGAGGCCCGACTGTCCCGGTCGACCGACGAGGGCTCCGGGTCGAGGTGAACGACGGCCCGCGTCCCGGCCACCGTTTATCCGGCCGGGGCGGGGGTAACCAGCGCGGGCTTGACGAGGGGAGGGTGCCGTGCGGTTTCCCCTATTCGTCGACGCGGTGTCGCGTCGGTCCGGGCTCTCACCGGACCTGTCCGCCGGTGTGGCGCATGCGGTACTGCGGACCCTGGCGGAACGGATGACCGGTGAACCGACCACCGATCCCACCGGATACCTGCCGGACGAGCTGAGCGACACCGCCGGTGACCCGTTCACGACCGGGCCGGGGGACTTCCTACGCCGGGTCGGCGAGCGGGCCGGAGTCGACGAGCAGACCGCGGGCCTCGGCTCGGCGGCGGTCTTCGCGACGCTGCGCGAGGCGGTGACCGTCAACGAGTTCCGCGCCCTGGTGGCCGGGCTGCCCACGGCCGCCGACGGCAGCATCGACCCGATCAGCGGACCCGACGAGACCTGGCCCTGAGCGGCCCTCGGCCCTCGGCCCTCGGCCCCCGGCCGCCGGTCAGCTGCGGTTCTGCGCCGCTGCTGCGCTTCGGCTGTCGAGCTGACCCGTCCTGGCCGTTCGGCTGTCGAACAGACGCCTCCCTGGCGTAGGGGCGGTCGGCGCCAGCCGATAGGCTGCCGCCGTGGCAGGTCTGTTGAGGAGTATGGCGGCCCGCGTCAGCGCGGTGATTCCGGCCCCGCGGCGTCCCGGGCCGACCCCGGCCAAGGTCGCGCGGCCCCGCCAGGTCAGTGCGCTGCAACGCCGGCAACTGTCGTACGCTCCGGAGCCCGACGGCCAGGCCGACCCGGGGGAGATCGTCTGGACCTGGGTGTCCTACGAGGACGATCCCCGCCAGGGTAAGGACCGGCCGGTGCTGGTGGTGGGTCGACACAGCCGGACGCTGTTCGGGCTGATGCTCTCCAGCCGCGATCGCGACGGCGAACGGCACTGGCTGGCCCTCGGGCCGGGGGAGTGGGACCGGGACAAGCGACCCAGCTGGGTACGGCTCGACCGGGTGCTCACCATGCGGGAGGACGGCATCCGGCGCGAAGGCGCGGTGCTGGACCGGCCCCGCTTCGACCGGGTCAGTGCAGCCCTCCGCGCCGGCTACGGCTGGCACTGAAGCGCGCCATGCCGGGTCCCGGCTGGCACTGAGCCCCGGCGCACCGGGGTGGCGTCGGATCGGCGCGGTCAGCACTCGGCGAGATGCGGGGCGTCGTGCAACGCCCGGTGGGCGCGGGCTGCGCCGATCGCCTTGGCCTCGTACATCGCCGCGTCGGCGCGGTCGAGCGCCTCGGTGAGCTGGGTGCCGTGCACCGGGGCCAGACCGACCGAGGCGGTCACCCGCACGGTGGCCGTGCCCAGCGGGATCGGTGCGGCGAGCATCTCGTAGAGCCGGCCGGTGGCGTGGTCGAGCCAGCGGTGGTCGACCGTCGGGCTGGACAGCAGCCCCGCGAACTCGTCACCGCCGAGCCGGGCCACCAGGTTGTCGCCGGCGAAGGCGGCCAGCCGTTCGGCGACACTGATCAGGACCTTGTCGCCGGCGGCGTGGCCGTACCGGTCGTTGATCTGCTTGAAGTTGTCCAGGTCGAGCACTACGGCGACGAGCGGTCGGCCGGCGTTGTCGGTGAGCAGCGCCGCGGCGAGCCGGTAGAAGGCGCGCCGGTTGGGCAGACCGGTCAACGGGTCATGGCTGGCGGCGTGTCGCTCGGCGGTGAGTTCGGCTTGGAGGCGGTCGATCTCGGCCTCGGCACGTACGGCTCGGCGGCTCAGCTGCCAGGAGGAGAGCAGGGCTCCCACCGCACAGACGCCGGACGCGACGGTCAGCGGATCCGGCACCCCGTCCTCCCCTCGCCGCAACGCGCGCCCATCCTCTGGCTGACGAGTGCCGCCAGATGCCTCGTTTTCCCTGGTGACAACCAGATTTGCGTAACTGATTGTGAGCGGATGGGCACCATACTCATGCGCTATCATGCTCGCTGTCCATTGCAGATGCAATAGCAGATGCACGTGCAAGTGAACGAGAAACCCACACCCTCGTGCCGCTACCGCTCCTCCCACGGCGCCGGCGCCTATCGGAGAGAACAGACGCCCCCATGCAGCAGCCGCCCAACGGTGTACCCGCCAACCAGTTGCCTCCCCTCGCCTGGCTGAAGAGCCGCCGCAGCAATCCCAGTGGAAACTGCGTCGAACTGGCGGAGTTGCCCGGCGGAGCGGGCATCGCGATGCGCAACTCCCGACACCCCGAGGGGCCGGCGCTGATCTACACCGTGGACGAGATCGCGGCGTTCGTGCTCGGCGCCCGCGACGGCGACTTCGACCACTTGATCGACTGACTCGCTCATCCCATCGGCGGGATTTGCCCCACGCGGGGGATGTTCACCTCACTGAAGGTTCATGGCATGCTTACACGTCGGTCGGGCCGGTCCACCGGCGCGACCGACGATGGCATGCGGAGGACGGCAGGTGACCATGGTTTCCGCCGAGGAGGGCCCGGCGGCAGGCCCGACCGTGCTGCGGATGCTGCTGGGCGCACAGCTGCGGCGGCTGCGGGAGTCGCGCGGGGTGACCCGGGAGAGCGCCGGATGGGAGATCCGCTCGTCCGAGTCGAAGATCAGCCGGATGGAGCTCGGTCGCGTCGGCTTCAAGGAGCGCGACGTCGCCGACCTGCTCACCCTCTACGGCGTCACCGACGAGCAGGAGCGTGCCGCCCTGCTCAAGCTGGCCCGCGACGCCAACAATCCAGGGTGGTGGCACCGGTACGGCGACGTCCTGCCGTCGTGGTTCCAGTCGTACCTCGGCCTGGAGGCGGCGGCGGCGCTGATCCGCAGCTACGAGGTCCAGTTCGTGCCGGGGTTGTTGCAGACCCGCGAGTACGCCCGAGCCGTGGTGCTGCTCGGTCATGGTCGGGCCGGCCTGGACGAGATCGAGCGCCGGGTGGACCTGCGGATGCGTCGTCAGGAGTTGTTGCGCCGACCGCGTCCGCCCCGCCTGTGGGCGGTGGTCGACGAGGCGGCGCTGCGTCGGCCGATCGGCGGGCCGACGGTGATGCGTGGGCAGTTGCAGGCGTTGCTCGAGGCCACCCGTACGCCGAACGTGCGGTTGCAGGTCATTCCGTTCGCCGCCGGTGGGCATGCCGCCGCCGGCGGTGCCTTCACGATCCTGCGCTTCGGTGACCAGGACCTGCCCGACATCGTCTACATCGAACAGTTGACCAGCGCGCTCTACCTGGACAAGCGGGAAGACCTCGACTTCTACGCGGTGGCCATGGAACGCCTCTGTGTCGAGGCCGAACCGCCGGAGCGTACGCCGGAGATCCTGAAGGGCATGATCGCGGAGTTCGACGCCGCCTGATCCGCCACTGACCGTCCACCGTCACGTTCGGTCATTCGATTGACACTCCTCGGTCGGTGCGACTAATCTCTGGATCGATCCAGTCTGAATCGATCCAGAGAGGGGAGGGGCCGGTGAAACCCACCCTGCGCGCGGTGGCCGAGGCGGTCGGTGTCTCCCGCAGCACCGTCTCCAACGCCTACAGTCGCCCGGACCAGCTCTCCACCGAGCTGCGCCGACGCATCCTCGACGCGGCACGGGAGATGGGCTATCCGGGCCCGGACCCGACCGCCCGGTCCCTGCGCCGCGGCTACGTCGGCGCCATCGGGGTGCTGTTCACCTCCCGCCTCTCCTACGCCTTCACCGACCCCTTCGCCACGCAGTTCCTCACCGGCGTGGCACAGGCGGCCGAGCGGCACGGCAGCAGCCTGCTGCTGGTGCCGCTGCCCGCCGACGCGGCCGGTGCCCGCAAGGCCGTGGAAAACGCTGCCGTCGACGGGTTCTGCGTCTACTGCGGCGGCGACGAGGAGGGGGAGATCGTCGACGCGATCCGGGGCCGTGGACTGCCCTTCGTCACCACCTCAGACCGTCCACGCGCCGAGGACCGGTGGGTGGGCATCGACGAGCGGGCCGCCGCCCGGTCGGTGGCCGAACACCTGACCGGGCTCGGCCACCGGCGGGTCGCCCTGCTCGCCGACAGCGTGCTGCCCGACGCCGCACCCGGGCCGGTACAGGTCGGTGACGTGGCCGACGTGCCGCACCCCACCACCCGGGAACGGCTCGCCGGGTTCGCCGACGCCTTCGCGGCGGTCGGGGTCGACTGGTCGCAGCTGACGATCCTGTCGGCGGCCGACAACAGCCGCCCCGCCGGTGCCGCCGCCGTGCGCGCGCCGGACGCCCTGCCCGAGCCGATCACCGCCGTGCTGGCCTGCGCCGACGTGCTCGCCCTCGGCGCGCTCGACACGTTGCGCGAGACCGGCCGACACCTCGCGGTCACCGGCTTCGACGACATCGCCGAAGCGGCGCCCGCCGGCCTGACCACCGTCCGCCAACCCGGCGTGGAGAAGGGGCGTCGCGCGGCGGAACTGCTGCTCGACCCGCCCGTGGACACCGACGCACACCAGATCCTGCTGCCCACCACGCTCGTCGTCCGGACCAGCACCGGACCCGCCCCGAGGAGTTGACCATGGAACAGCCCACCGGCTTCGTCTTCGCCATCGACGCGGTCACCCGACACGTCAGTTCCGCTCGGCCGGACGCGCCGATCGTTCCCGATCCGCCGCGTACCCCGCGGCTGAGCGGTGCCCGCCACCTCGCCGCCGTGACCCTGCGACGGCTGGCCGACCAGATCCAGCCCGCCCCGCAGACCGCCACCCCGCACTGCACCCGGTAACGGCGGGCAGCACCATCGCCACGAACCGGGGCACGTCGCGCACCACCTGCACCGTCGGGTGGTGCGCGGGCCGATCGACCAGGCAGACTGGGCCCTGATGTCGCCGTTCACCCCGCACCTGCGCCTGCACGACCGCTACGTGGTTCGTGAGCGCATCGGCCTCGGCGGCATGTCCGAGGTGTGGCGTGCCGACGACGAGGTGCTCGGGCGGTCCGTCGCGGTGAAGGTGCTCGCCGCCGGCTTCGCCGCCGACCCCGATCTGCGGGCCGCCATCCGCCGCGAGGCCCGCGCCGCAGCCCGGCTCGCCCATCCGAACGTCACCCAGGTGTACGACTACGGCGAGGCCGGCCTCGACGAGGCGATCGTGCCGTACCTGGTGATGGAACTGGTCGACGGGCGCAACCTCGCCGACCGGCTCGCGGACGGGCCGCTGCCCTGGCCGTCGGCGCTGCGGATGGCCGCCCAGGTCGCCGCCGCGCTGGCCGCCGCCCACCGGATCGGCGTGGTGCACCGCGACATCAAGCCCGGCAACGTCATGCTCACCGAGACCGGTGCCAAGGTGCTGGACTTCGGCATCGCCGCGCTCGCCGGGCCGCTGGCCGCCGGCACCGGACAGGCCGCCGTCGAACCCATGATGGGTACGCCCGCGTACACCGCTCCCGAGCGGTTGCAGGCCGCTGCACCGAATCCGGCAAGCGACGTGTACGCGCTCGGCGTGCTGCTCTACCGCGCCCTCACCGGCGACGTGCCGCTGCCGGTGGGCAGCTGGGAGGACGCCCTGGTGGTGCACGCCGACCGCCGGCCGGTGCCGCCGCCGCGGGTGAGTGGGCTGCCCACCGACATCGCCGCTCTGGTGCTGGCCTGCCTGGACCCGGACCCGGTGCGGCGGCCCACCGCCGGTCAGCTCGCCGCCCGGTTCCGTGCCGCCGCCACCGGCCCGGCCGGTCCGTCCACCGCCGTGCTGCCGATCGTCACGCCCCCGACCGGGCCTGCCGAGCCGGTCACCGCAGCGGCCCCGGGGCATCCGCCGACCCTTGTCGACCGCGCCGGCAACTGGTCCGCCGTCGTGGCTGGCGACGTGCACCGGACCGTCCGCTCGCCCCACCACCCGTACGGTCCCGAGGGGCCGCCCGGGTTGCTGCCCCCGGCGGCGTCCCGACCTGCCCCGGGCCGACCCGGACGCCGACGTCCCCCGGTCGGTGTGCTGGTCGCCGCCGTCCTGGTGCTGCTCGTGGGGCTCGGTGTGCTGCTGGCCCCCGGCGACGACGACGGGCAGTCCACCGCCGCGCCCGCCAGCACCCCGGCCGCCCCACCCGCATCGGCCACGCCGCCGGCGAAGCGACCCAGCCCTTCGCCGGCGCCGCCCGAGCCGGTCAACCTGCGGGAGTTCGCCACCGAGTTCATCGCGCTGCTCACCGAGGCGCAGCTGACCGACGGCCTCGACGGCAAGGTGGCCGACCGGCTGCGCAAGGACCTCGCCAAGGTCGCCGCCGGCCGCGCCAAGGATCGGCAGAAGCGGATCGAGGACCTGCGCGAGCGCATCGAGAAGGAAACCGAGCAGGGGCGGGTTCCCGCCGACTTCGCCGACCGGATGGACGAGTTGCTCGACCGGGTCGAGGCCGCCCTGCCGAAGGAAAACTGACCTCAGGTCAGCGTGGCCGGTGCGTACTCGCCGGGGTCGCTGGCGGCGCGGGCCAGCACCGAGCCGTCCGGTGCCCAGATCGCCGAGCGGCCCGCCGTCTCGTGGAAACCGCCGCCGGTCGGGCCGGCGAAGCTGGCCACCGCGACGTGCACGCGGTGCGTGGTCGCGATCCGCAGGGCCCGCTCGTCGGGCACCGCCACGTCGGCTGCGGACTCCACCACGGAGGCGAGGTAGACGTCGACGCCCAGGGCGCAGGTGCGGGCCGCGTGTTCCGCCACCCCGGTGTCCTTGCAGATCGCCAACCCGAGCCGCCAACCGTTCACGGCGAGCACGACCGGCTCCGGGCCGGGAGTGAAGCGGCGCGGCTCGGCCCCGCCGAGCCACATCTTGCGGTAGGCCACCCGCACACCGGTGCCGTCGACCGCCAGGGTGGCGATGTGGTCGCCGGCCACCGGCGCGCCGACCAGGGCCAGCGATCCCGCCGCCGCGCAGGCGTCGACCAGCGGGGCCAGCCGAGAATCGGCCGGGTCGACAGGTGCGGCGTCCAACTCGTAGCCGGTCAGGGACAGCTCCGGGAAGACCACGACCCGGGCCGCCGCCGCAGCGACAAGCGCCGCGTGCGCCGCCACGTTCGCGCCGACGTCGTACGCGCGGCACGTCGGCTGGGCCACCGCGATCCGCAACGGGACCCGGTCGAATGCAGTCTCCACTGTGGCCCAGCCTAGGAGTTCCGGTGGCCAGGAGTCGATACCGACGCAGCGCCATCGGAGTGTAGTTCGTAGGGTGGTAAGGGTGATTCACTTTCCGCGTACCGTCTCCGCTGCCGACGTGCTCAGTCAGTCCGCGCCACCCGAGGACGGGCTGGTCGGCCTCGTCACCGACCTGGTGGAGCGGCTCGGTGGACCGGGCGCGGGCCTCGCCGTCGCGTTGGAGAACCTGTTCCCGCCGATTCCCAGCGAGGTGATCCTGCCGCTGGCCGGGTTCGTCGCGGCCCAGGGCCGGATGAGCGTGATCGGCGCGATCTTCTGGACCACCCTCGGTTCGCTGCTGGGCGCCCTGGCGCTCTACTGGATCGGCGCCACCCTGGGACGGGAACGGGTCCGCGCGATCGCCGCCAAGCTGCCGCTGGTGAAGCTCAGCGACATCGACCGGACCGAGGAATGGTTCCTCCGGCACGGGGTGAAGGCGGTCTTCTTCGGCCGGATGATCCCGATCTTCCGGAGCATGATCTCCATCCCGGCCGGCGTGGAGCGGATGCCGCTGCTCACCTTCGCGGTCTACACCACGCTGGGCAGCCTGATCTGGAACACCACATTCGTGCTGGCCGGGTACCTGCTCGGGGACAACTGGCACCTGGTCGAGTCGTACGCCGGCATCCTGCAGAACCTGGTCATCGTCGCCTGCGTACTCGCTCTGATCTGGTTCGTGGTGACCCGGCTGCGTCGATCCCGGCGCGCCGGCGGCCTGCGGTCCAACGACACCGGGGCCGGGCTGACCGACGCCGAACCGGCCGGCATCCCCGACCCGCACGGCCGCGGCACCATCTACCGCAGCGCCTGGGCCGAGGGCCATCACCCCGACCAGCACCACCGCCCGCACTGACCCCACCCACCCCGAACCGTGGCAGTCGAACTGCCCGACACGCCGACCGCCGAACAGTCTGCTGCCACGGCCTGCCGCCCGGTTGATGGTCGGCGGTGGGTCGGTGGTGCAGGATGCGGTCATGGGTGATTGGGAGGACACCGTCGGGGTGGTCGAGTTACCCGGCGGGGTGCGGGTACGCGGACGGCGCATCGCCGATCCCGCCTCGCCGGCCGACTTCGGGCTGCTGCTCGCGCCCGGACCGACACCGGCCTGGGAGCATCGGCGGGTACGGTGGCCCGACTTCTGGGTGCCGACGGACCGGGCCGACGCCCTGGACGCGTTGCGGGAGGCGCTGCGCCGCGGCTACGCCGGACAGCGGGTGGAGGTGGCCTGCCGGGGCGGCACCGGGCGTACCGGCACCGCCCTGGCGGCGTTGGCGATCCTCGACGGCCTCCCCGCCGAGCAGTCCGTGGCCTGGGTACGGGCCGCCTACCGCCCCGGCGCCGTGGAAACCCCCTGGCAGCGCCGCTGGCTACGCCGGCTGCGCTAGCGGGCCACGTATTCGCGCAGGTGCCGGGCGGTGAGCGTGTCTGCGTGCGCGACGAGGTCGGCAGGCGTACCGGTGAAGACGATCCGACCCCCGTCCTGCCCCGCGCCCGGGCCGAGATCGATCAGCCAGTCCGCGTGTGCCATCACCGCCTGGTGATGCTCGATGACGACGACCGTGTTGCCGGCGTCGACCAGCCGGTCGAGCAACGCGAGCAGCTGGTCGACGTCAGCCAGGTGCAGGCCGGTCGTCGGCTCGTCGAGCACGTAGGTGCTGGCCTTGTCGGCCATGTGGATGGCCAGCTTGAGCCGTTGCCGCTCGCCGCCGGAGAGTGTGGTCAGCGGCTGGCCGAGGGTGAGGTAGCTCAGCCCGACGGCGGCCATCCGGTCCAGCACGGCGCGGGCCGGCCCGCCGGGGAAGAACTCCTGCGCCTCGGCCACCGACATGGCGAGCACCTCGCTGATGGTGCGACCGCGTAGTCGATAGGTGAGCACCTCGGCGGTGAACCGGCGGCCCTCGCACTGCTCGCAGACCGAGGCGACACCGGCCATCATCGCCAGGTCGGTGTAGACCAGCCCGATGCCCTTGCAGGTCGGGCAGGCGCCCTCGGAGTTCGCGCTGAACAGCGCGGCCTTCACCCCGTTGGCCTTGGCGAAGGCGGTCCGGATCGGATCCAGCAGGCCGGTGTAGGTGGCCGGGTTGCTGCGCCGCGAGCCGCGGATCGGGGACTGGTCCACCACGACCACCCCGTCGCGGCGGCGCAGTGAACCGTGGATCAGGGAACTCTTGCCGGAGCCGGCCACCCCGGTGACCACGGTCAGCACCCCGAGCGGGACGTCCACGCTCACGTCGCGCAGGTTGTGCAGGTCGGCGTGCCGGATGGCCAGGTGCCCGCGCGGGGTGCGAACCCGCTCGCGCAGCCGTACCCGGTGATCCAGGTGCCGGCCGGTGAGGGTGTCGGACCGGCGTAGCCCGGCCACGTCGCCGGTGTAGCAGATCCGGCCACCGGCGGTGCCCGCGCCGGGGCCGAGGTCGACGACGTGGTCGGCGATCGCGATGGTCTCCGGCTTGTGCTCGACCACCAGCACCGTGTTGCCCTTGTCGCGCAGCCGCAGCAGCAGGTCGTTCATCCGGGCGATGTCGTGCGGGTGCAGCCCGACGGTCGGCTCGTCGAAGACGTACGTGATGTCGGAGAGGCTGGAGCCGAGGTGCCGGACCATCTTGACCCGCTGCGCCTCACCACCGGAGAGGGTGGCGGACTCGCGGTCGAGGCTGAGATAGCCCAGGCCGATCTCGACCAGCGAGTCCAACAGGTCCCGCAGGTTCCCGGTCAACGGGGCGACCGACTCGTCGTCGATGCCGCGGACGAACTCGGCCAGGTCGCTGATCTGCATGGCGGAGCACTCGGCGATGGTGCGGCCCGCGATGCGAGAGGACAGCGCGGCGGCGTTGAGCCGGGTGCCGCCGCAGTCGGTGCAGGTGGTGAAGGTGACCGCCCGGTCCACGAAGGCCCTGATGTGCGGCTGCATCGACTCGCGGTCCTTGGACAGGTAGAGCCGGCGCACCTTGACGACGAGGCCCTCGTACGTCAGGTTCGTGCCACCCACCTTGATCTTGGTGGCCGGCTTGTGCAGGAAGTCCGCCCACTGTTGCGGGGTGAAGTCCTGGAGCTTGGCGTCCGGGTCGAACAGCCCGGAGCCGACGATGGTCTGCCAGTACCACGTGTCGACCGCGAAGTTGGGCACGGTGATCGCGCCGCCGTTGAGGGACTTCTCCCGGTCGACCAGTTCGTCGACGTCGAGATCGGCGACGCGGCCCAGCCCTTCGCAGGCCGGGCACATCCCCTCGGCCAGGTTGAAGCTGAACGCCCCCGCGCCACCGACGTACGGTCTGCCGAGCCGGCTGAAGACGATGCGCAGCATCGCGTACGCGTCGGTGGCGGTGCCCACGGTCGAACGCGAGTTGACACCCATCCGCTCCTGGTCGACCACGATCGCCGGGGTGAGGTTGCGTAGCGAGTCCACGTCGGGTCGGGAGGCGTTGGGCATGAACGACTGGAGGAAGGCGCTGTACGTCTCGTTGATCAGCCGCTGCGACTCCGCGGCGATCGTGCCGAAGACCAGCGAGGACTTGCCGGAACCGGAGACCCCGGTGAAGACGGTCAGCCGGCGCTTGGGAATGTCGACCGAGATGTCGGCGAGGTTGTTCTCCCGCGCGCCGCGTACCTCGATCACGTCATGGCTGTCGGCGGCGGACCGTGCTGGCTGCTGCATGCGAACCCTTCGCTCGATCGTGGACGGACTCCCGCCCGGGAACTGGCGTGCGATGGCCTGGCCGCATTCAAGTGTCTCATTAATCACCACGTAGAGACTTTTGCCGGATTTGCGCTGGCGCTCAGCCCGTAAGATGCCGCAAAGTCTCAAACGACGTGGAACGGTGAGGGCGAGCTGGTGACGGACCACGAGCGACGGCTGCGGGGGATCGACCTCGCCGCCTCGGCCGGGATCTCCGTGCAGCAGGTGCGCAACTACCTCGACCTCGGCGTGCTACCGGCGGCCGACCGTACGCCGAGCGGCTATCGGATCTTCACGGCGGCGCACCAACGCGCCCTCGCCGTGGTCCGCGCGTTGGCCGACGGGCACGGCTGGGCTCGCACCCGCGAGATCATGGTCGCCGTGCATCGGGGCGATCTGGCCACCGCGTTGGCCGCGCTCGACGCCGGCCATGCGGAGCTGAGCCGCGAACGCGCCGAGATCGCCCGGGTGCTCGGCGCCTTCGAGACGGTGGTGACCAGTTCGGACCCGCGGGGCGTCGCGCAGCGTCGAGCGGTCCGCGTCGGCGCGGTGGCCGACCTGGTCGGGGTCCGTACCTCGCAGCTGCGCTTCTGGGAGGCCCGGGGCCTGCTCCGGCCGGTCCGCGAGCCGGCGACCGGCTACCGGGTGTACGACGAGGCCGAGCAACGGGCCGCCCAGGTGATCGCCCTGCTCCGGCGGGGCGCCTACCCGTTCGACATCATCACGGCCGTGCTCACCGAGCTGCGTACCACCGGCAGCGCGCAGCGGGTCCGCGCCGAGTTGGCCCGCCGGGAACAGGAGTTGCATCAACGCAGTCTGCGTCGGCTGGCCGCCTCCGCCGCGCTGCACGACTATCTGCGCCAGCTCGACCTGCGGTGATCCCGGGGCGTCGAAACGGCCCGGGACGGACGCACGGAGAACCGTCCATCCGTCCCGGGCCGCTCACTGCTGCGGGGTCAGCGCGCCGAGCAGGGGCGGGCCAGGTTGACCAGGTTGCCCGGACGGTTGCCGTCGACCCGGCCGATCGCGGTGGCGATCCGGTTGATGGCGGCGACGCGCCGGTCCTCCAGCGGGCCGATCACGGCGTTGCGGACGAAGTTGGGGCCGCCCTCGGGCCGGATCGCCAGCTGCGCCAGCCGGGCGTCGGCCTCGGCGATCTGCTTGTCCAGGTTGGCCAGCTCGCGTTGCACCTCGGCGGCGGCCTGCGCCGGTACGGCCGGCAGCCGGTCGGCGACGCTCGGGCAACTCACCGTCTGCGCGACACCACCACCGGCGTTGTTGCCACCACCGGCGTTGTTGTTGCCGCCCGCATTGTTGCCGGCTCCGGCGTTGTCGCCGCCGGCGTTGGCGTTGCCGCCCGCGTTGCCGGCGTTGCCGTTGAGGGCGCTGCGGGTGCCCGGGGGGTTGAGGCCGCAGTTGGCGAGGCTGGCCAGGTCGGGGCGTTGCCCCCCGACCCGGTTGATGTTGATGCCGATGCGGTCGAGGGCGGCGACGCGCTTGCTGGCCAGCGGGCCGAGGATGGCGTTGTTGATGAAGTTCGCGCCGCCCTGGGGGTCGGCGGCCTGCTGGGCGAGGCGGGCGTTGGCCTCCTCGATCTGCTTGTCGAGGTTGGCCAGTTCCTGCTCGACACCGGCGAGGGCGGCGGCGGGCACGTTGCCGAGCTTGTCCCGTACCGTCGGGCAGTTCGCCGTCTGCGCTGCGGTGCTGGCGCCGTCGTCGGCCGAGGCCAGCGTGAGGCCGGCCCCGAGCAGCGCGACCGCGACCACGCCGACGCCGCCGAGCTTCCAGGCCGCGTGCTTGCGCTGTCCTAGCGTACGCCTGACCATGCATCTCTCCTCATGATTGACCGGCCGGGCGGGTCGACGGGGGTCGGACACGGCCGGCTGCTGCGCGATGGATGCCCGGAGGGCGGCCGGCCGCGGCGGTGGATGCGCCTGCCTGCCACGCCTTCCGGGTGTGGCCGGACCCGGTACGGGAGCGCTCCCGCCGCAGGTCCGAGCGTGGGGTCTGGTTCGCTCGTGGATACGGGGGGGGGCGAATGAACGGTTCAACCGGTTCGCCGTGCACCGGCGGGCTCGGGGGCGCGCGGGCGGGGATGCGACGGTCGGGATCTTGCCGTTAGGGTGCGTGTTCATGGATTTCCGGGCGCTGGCCACCGTTGTCGCCGTACTCGTGACGGGCGTCGTTCCGGTCACTGCTGGTGCGTCGGTGAACACCCAGCGTGCCGCTCCTGTCGCGACGCCCTGTCCGAAGGCGAAGGCGCCGAAGGTGCTCCGGTCACCACGCCCGACGCCGCCGCCGTCGGTGGCGGAGCACCGCGTCGTCGGCGGTGACGCCCTGGCCACCCCGGGGCTGGTCGTGCCGCCGCAGGCGCCGACGCCGCCGAAGGTGACTGCGACCTCGTGGGTGGTGGCCGATCTGGACACCGGGGAGGTGCTGGGCGGTTGCGGGCCGCACGAGTACGCCACCCCGGCGAGTGTGCAGAAGTTGCTGCTGGCCGCGACCATGCTGCCCCGGCTGGACCCCACCGAGGTCGTCACGGTGACCCGGGAGGACCTGGACATCGCGCCGGGTAGTTCGGCGGTCGGGCTGCTCCCCGAGGGTCGGTACCGGGTGAAGACGCTCTGGCTGGGGCTGCTGCTGCAATCCGGCAACGAGGCGGCCAACGCGCTGGCCCGCCTCGGCGGCGGACCCGACGGCGTGGCCGGGGGCGTGCGGGCCATGAACGAGCAGGCGCGCCGGCTCGGCGCCCTCCAGACCCACGCGGTCACGCCGTCCGGACTGGACGCTGCGGGGCAGTTCACCAGCGCGTACGACCTGGCGCTGATCGCTCGGGCCTGCTTCGCCGACCCCACCTTCCGCACGTACGTGCGCACCGAACGGACCCGCATCCCGGCGCAGAAGGCGCTGGGCGCCAAGGGCTTCGAGATCCAGAACAACAACCAGCTGATCTACCGGTATCCGGGTGCGCTCGGCGGCAAGACCGGCTTCACCGATTACGCCCGCCACACCTACGTCGGCGCCGCCGAGCGCAACGGACGACGCCTGGTCGTCACGCTGCTCGGTGCCGAACCTCAGCCGCTGCGCGGCTGGGAGCAGGGGGCCGCGCTGCTCGACTGGGGATTCGGCCTGCCCCGCGACGTCTCGGTGGGCCGCCTGGTCGAACCGGGGGAGTTCGACGCCGCACCGTCACCGACGCCGCAGGTGGACGCCGTACCGCCGGTGAACGTGACCACCTCGGCCACGGTCGGTGACACCCCCGGCGCAGGCATGTACGTGGCGCTGGCGGTGGGCGCGGTCGCGATCACGCTGGCCGTCGTCGTCGCGCGGCGCGGCCGTTCCGGGCAGCGCCGGTAACTCACGGCCCCAGGTGCTCGGCCGCCGTCGTGCCGACGGTACGGGAGACCTCCGTGCTGGTCGATTCGCCGGACTGGCCGGAATTCACCCGATAGTGTCGGTGGCTGTGAGAGTCTCCGGCCTGGCCGTGGCGGTGATCGCGGCGCTTCTGACATCACCGCTGGTGCCCGCCACCCGTGCCAGCGCGGCGGCACCCGTGCCGTGCCCCCGCCCGGCGCCACCCGCGCCCGGCCCGACCCCGTCGGCGACCCCGTCCCCGGACCCGGTCGCGCGGGCGATCGGCGGTGCCCGGCTGGCCACCGCCGGACTGGTCGTGCCACCGCAGACGCCGACACCGCCGAAGGTGGCCGCCACCTCGTGGGTGGTGGCCGATCTGGACACCGGGGAGGTGTTGGGCGGTTGCGGGCCGCATGAGTACGCCACCCCGGCGAGTGTGCAGAAGTTGCTGCTGGCCGCGACCATGCTGCCCCGGCTGGACCCCAACGAGGTCGTCACCATCACCGCGGGCGACCTCGACATCGAGCCGGGCAGTTCGGCGGTGGGACTGGTGGCCGGCGGCCGGTACCGAATCGAGACGCTCTGGTTGGGACTGCTGCTGCGCTCCGGCAACGAGGTGGCGAACGCGCTGGCCCGCCTCGGCGGCGGTGCGGACGGGATGGCCGGTGGGCTGCGCGCGATGAACGAGCAGGCCCGGCAGCTCGGGGCGTACCAGACCCATGCCGCGACACCGTCCGGGTTGGACGGTCCGGGGCAGTTCACCAGCGCGTACGACCTGGCCCTGATCGCCCGGGCCTGCTTCGACGACGAGCACTTCCGACGGTACGTGGCGACCCGGGAGGCGGACATCCCCGCCCAGCCGAAGCAGCGCACCAAGGGCTTCACCATCGACAACGACAACCAGCTGCTCTACCGCTACCCCGGGGCGCTGGGCGGCAAGACCGGCTACACCGACCTGGCCCGGCACACCTACGTCGGGGCCGCCGAGCGCAACGGGCGGCGGCTCGTGGTCACCCTGCTCGGTGCCGACGTGATCGACCAGCGCGGCTGGCAACAGGGCGCGGCGCTGCTCGACTGGGGCTTCGCCCTGCCCCGCGACGCCTCGGTCGGTGTGCTGGTACGCCCCGGCGCCACCACCGCCTCCGCGCCGCCGAGCACGCTGCCACCCCAGGCGCTACCCGGTGGGGCCTCCGGCGGTGAGGCGACCGACCGGCACCCGTTGGCCGATCCGCTCCGGTCCGCCTCGTACGTGCTCCTCGCGGTCGGCCTGACCGTCCTGGTGGGCGCGCTGATCAGCCGCCGCCGCCGGCTGCGCACCGCGGGCCGCGCCCCGACCTCGCGCGGCTGACCGGCAGATGGTGCGTTGGTCGACGGTGCTGGTGGGGCTGACGGCGGGCCTGGTCACGGTGACCGGCTGCGGTCGACCCGAGCCGGCCCCGCCACCGTCCGCGACCCCCTCGCCCTCCGAGAGCCCGTCGTCGGCGCCGACGCTGCCGGGCTTCGTCATCCTCTCCGACGTGGACCCGCGCATCCTGACCGACATCCGGTACTTCGGCCCACACAACTTCGTCGGCCGGCCCGTCACCGGCTACCCCGAACCGCTCTGCCTGCTCACCACCCAGGCCGCCGAGGCGCTGCGCCGGGTGCAGGACGCCGCCCTGGCCACCGGCCACACCCTCAAGGTGTACGACTGCTACCGCCCGCAGTCGGCCGCCGACGAGTTCGTGGCCTGGGCCCGCCGCCCCGACGAGGAGCAGATGAAGGCCGAGTTCTATCCCCGGGTGGCCAAGTCGGACCTGTTCGACCAGGGTTACCTCGGCGCACCCACCGCGCACAGCCGGGGCAGCACGGTCGACCTCACCCTGGTCGACCTGCCCGCCCGCCAGCAGGCCGGATACGTGCCCGGCCAACCCCTGGTCGCCTGCACCGCCGCCCAGCCGCAGCGTTTCGGCGACAACAGTGTCGACATGGGCACCGGCTTCGACTGCTTCGACCCGCTCGCGCACACCGACTCCACCCGGGTCAGCCCGACCGCCCGGGAGAACCGACGGCTGCTGCACCGGTTGATGACCGACGGCGGATTCGTCGGCTACGACCGGGAATGGTGGCACTTCCGCTACCGCGACGAACCCTGGCCGGACACCTACTTCGACCTGCCGGTCGCCCGCTCCTCGGTCGGCTGACCGCCCCGGTCCGCCAACGGCAGCCAGGCGAGCACGTCGGCGATCTTCGCATCCCAGTACGCCCAGTCGTGCTCGCCGGGGGAGAAGTCCACGGTCAGCGGCAGTCCCACCGACCGGGCCCGCTCGACGAACCGCACGTTGTCCTCGTACAGGAAATCCTCGGTGCCGCAGGCGACGTAGAGCGGAGGTGCGACACCGGCCGAGTCCAGCAGGGTGAGCAGATCGTCGTCGGTGCCGCGCACCGGACGGTCACCGAAGGCGGTGTGCCACACCCGAGGGTCGATCGGACGGGTCGGGTGCTCGGCGCGGAAGGCGAGGTCGAGCGCGCCGGAGAGGCTCGCCACGGCGGCGAACCGGTCCGGCTCGCGCAGCGCCCACTTCACCGCGCCGTAGCCACCCATCGACAGCCCGGCCACAAAGGTGTCCTCCCGGCGGTCGGAGAGACGGAAGAAGCCATGGCACAGCTGCGGCAGTTCCTCACGCAGGAACGTCCAGTACCGGTTGCCGTGCTCCTCGTCGGCGTAGAAGCTCCGCCCGACCTGCGGCATCACCACCGCCAGACCGAGCGGTGCGACGTACCGTTCGATGGCGGTACGGCGCAGCCAGATGGTGTCGTCGTCGCTGAGCCCGTGCAACAGGTACAGCACCGGCGGGTCGCCGGGGACGTCCGCGCCGGTCAGCCCGATCTGCGACTCGGTCCGCTGCGGCAGGATCACGGTCATCGACGTGCTGAGGCCGAGCGTCTCGGCGAAGAAGTCACAACGGATCAGCGCCATAACGGTCCAATCTAACGATTCCGGAGCCGAGGCATCGACCGACACCACAACGCGGACCCGTCGGGTGTGTGCCGCGCTCATGTCGCCGGTGACCTGGATCACGCTAGCGTCGCCGTACGCCGACATCACCGCCGGCGCTCACCTCGTACCAGGGAGAGCGTCATGCTGAAACCCGCCCTACGACTGTTCGCCGGAGCCGTCGCGGCGCTGCTGATCGCCCCCACCGCGCCCGCGTCCGCCGCGCCCACTGTGCACACCAGGACCCCCGTCTCCGCGAGCCTGTCGACCTACCGCGTCTCCGGCGTGTACGTCGCCGGCGTCTCCTCCGGGGCGTACCTGGCGACGCAACTCCAGGTGGCCTACTCGCAGCGGATCAGGGGAGCGGCGCTGTTCGCGGCCGGCCCGTACTACTGCGCCCAGAACAACGTCGCCCAGGCGCTCTACGGCTGCGGCGACAACCTCTACCCGACGTACCTGAGCGCGCTGCAGACCTACACCCGCACCTGGGCCGGCTACAGCTGGATCGACCCGGTCAGCGGGTTGTCCGGCGAACCGGTCTACGTCTTCCACGGTCGATCCGACACCACGGTCAAGCGGTCGGTCAGCGACGACCTGGTCCGCTACCAGCAGCACTTCGGCGCCAGCGTGCAGTACGACAACACCTCGTCCGCCGGGCACGGCTGGGTCACTCCGTACGGGACGGTCGGCTGCTCGGGCACGGCGGCGCCGTACCTCAACGACTGCGGCACCGACCCGCAGAACGCCTTCCTGCGCAAGCTGTTCGGCTCGGTGCAACCGCCGAACACCGGGCCGCTCGGCGGCACGCTGGTGCGCTTCAGCCAGAACACCTTCGCCCCCGGCGGCCGGGCCGGCGCCGCGAGCATGGACGCCAACGGGTTCGCCTACGTCCCGGCGTCCTGCGCGGCCGGCAGCACCTGCCGCCTGCTCGTCGCCCTGCACGGCTGTCTCCAGGGCCACAGCCGGGTCGGTACCGCCTTCGTGGACCGGGCCAACCTCAACCAGTACGCCGACACCAACGCGATGATCGTGCTCTACCCGCAGGCCGTCACCGCCGCCGCCAACCCGAACGGTTGCTGGGACTGGTGGGGCTACCTCGGCGCGACGAACTATCCCATCAAGGGCGGCGCCCAGGTGGAAACCGTGATGAACATGATCCGACGGCTGGGCGGGTGATGTCGGCCGACGTCGACCCGTAGGCTGTCGGCCATGACTGCCGTACGTCGATGCCTAGGTGACGCACGGTGGCTGGCGCAGCCGGCCCCAGCGCGCGAGCCGAGGTCAGCCGCCCGGTGAGGGACGCGCAGGTGCCGGCCCAGCGAAGCGGGCCGGTCGATCCGTCGCGGTCCAGGCTGGCCGACGCGTGCGCCCGGATCTCCCACTCCCGTCCGTTCGAGCTCGCCATCGTCGCGGTGATCCTGGCCAACGGCGCGGTGCTCGGCCTGGAGACCTACCCCGACCTGGGTGCGGCGGGCACCGCGCTGCATGCCGTCGAGTGGGTCTTCCGGGTGATATTTGTCATCGAGATCGCCATCCGGCTGCTGGCCTACGGCCGCCGACCGCAGGACTTCTTCCGGCAGGGCTGGAACGTCTTCGACTTCCTGGTGATCGCGGCGATATTCGTGCCGGTGCTGCACGGCGACTCGGCGCTGTTGCGCGTCGTACGGGTGCTGCGCATGGTGCGTCTGGTGCGGTTCTCGCCCGGCCTGCGCACGATCGTCGCGGCGCTGTGGCGCAGTCTGCCCGGTATCGGCGGCTTCTTCGCCCTGGCCGTGGTGACCCTCTACGTCTACGGCATGGCCGGTTGGCTGATCTTCGGCAAGGTCTATCCGGAGCAGTACGGGGACATCGGACGGTCCCTGTTGACCCTGTTCGTGCTGCTCTCCCTGGAGACCCTGCCGGACCTCATCGAGCAGGGCATGGAGGTGTCGCCGTGGACGGTGCTCTACTACGCCAGCTTCGTGGTGATCACGGTCAACCTGCTGTTGAACATCCTGATCGCCGTCTTCGTCAACTCCATGGAGGAGGCCCGCCGGTTGGAGATGACCGAAGGGCTCGCCCCGGGCTACGACTCCGACGGCGACGGGGTTCCCGACGAGGTGGACCGCATCGCGATCAGTCAACGCCTCGACGATCTGCGCACCCTCATCGTCGAGTTGGAGCGCGAGTTGCGGATCGACCGCGACGACGGGAGGGGACGTCGGGTGTCCAAGGACTGAACGGACGTCCGTGATCGAACGGGCCCGCTGACCGGCAGCGGGTTTCGCCCGTACTGCCGACGGTGAAACGGTGGTGAACTCCGCCGTCGTTCTGAGTGCTCTGTCGCCGGACACACCTTTGATCCAATTCACGGCAGATGCAGACAGCGGTCCTTACCGGATAGGGTCGTTGCACCGACTGATGATCTCCCGAGGAGGGTGTGTGCTGGTTCTGGTGGCGGTCCATGCGCTGACAGCCGTGATCGCCCCGGCGCTGGTGCGACTCTGGGGACGGCACGCCCTCTATGTGGTCGCGTTGGTCCCTGGAGCGACGCTGGCGTGGGCGTTGACACACACCGGTGACGTCCGCTCCGGCGAGCCCGTGGTCGAGACCGTGACCTGGGTGCCGCAACTCGATCTGGAACTCGCGTTGCGGATGGGCACGCTGTCCTGGTTGATGGTGGTGCTCGTCGGTGGCGTGGGTGCGCTGGTGCTGGCCTACAGCGCCCGCTACTTCCGCTCCGACGACCCCGGCCTGGGGCGCTTCGTCGCGGTGTTCGTGGCCTTCGCCGGTGCGATGCTCGGCCTGGTGGTCTCCGACGACCTGCTGCTGCTGTACGTGTTCTGGGAGCTGACCACCGTCTTCTCCTACCTGCTGATCGGCTACGACCCGGCGAAGCGGGCCAGTCGCCGCGCCGCCATGCAGGCGTTGCTGGTGACCACGCTGGGCGGCCTGGCGATGCTCGCCGGGTTCGTCATGCTCGGCCAGCACGCCGGCAGCTACCGCTGGTCCGTCGTCGCCGAGAACCTGCCCGGCGGCGGCTACCTGGCGGTCGCGCTGGTGCTGATCCTGCTGGGCGCGCTGAGCAAGTCGGCGATCTTCCCGTTCAGCTTCTGGTTGCCGGGCGCCATGGCCGCGCCGACACCGGTCAGCGCGTACCTGCACGCGGCGGCCATGGTCAAAGCGGGCGTCTTCCTGGTCGCCCTGATGGGCCCCGCCGTCGCGGAGGTCACCCCGTGGCGGCCGGTGCTGCTCGTCGGTGGCCTGATCACGATGTTCCTCGGCGGCTGGTCGGCGTTGCGCCAGGTCGACCTCAAGCTGCTGCTGGCGTACGGCACGGTCAGCCAGCTCGGCCTGCTCATGGTGATCCTCGGTGCCGGCACCCGGGACGCCGCCCTGGCCGGCGTGGCGATGGTGCTGGCCCACGCCCTGTTCAAAGCCACCCTCTTCCTCACCGTCGGCATCATCGACCACGCCACCGGCACCCGTGACCTGCGGGAACTCAGCGGCGTCGGGCGTCGCGCCCCCGCCCTGGCCGTGGTGGCGGGGCTCGCCGCCGCCTCCATGGCCGGTCTGCCGCCGATGGCCGGGTTCGTCGCCAAAGAGGCCGCGGTCGAGGCGCTGCTGCACGGCGGCACCGCCGACCTGGCGGTACTCGCCGGTGTGATCTTCGGCTCAGCGCTGACCGTGGCGTACACCCTGCGCTACCTGTGGGGCGCCTTCGCCGACAAGCCCGGCGTCGAGCCCACCACGGTCCGGCCGGTGTCCTGGGCGATCCTCACCCCGGCCGCCGTGCTGGCCGTCGCCGGTGTCGCCGTCGGTGTCCTCGCCCCGGCGGTGGACCGCCTGCTGGCCCCGTACGCCGACCTGTACCGCTCCGCCGAACCCGGCTACCACCTGGCGTTGTGGCATGGCCTGACCCCGGCGCTCGGCCTGTCCGTGCTGGCCGTGGCGGGCGGTGCCGGCCTGTTCGACCTGATGCGTCGTGAGCGGGTCCGGGCCACCATGCGGCTGCCGTTCGACGGTGCCGTGGCGTACAAGAAGTGCATCAACGCCATCGACCGGCTCGCGGTCGAGCTGACCGGTCGGACCCAGCGTGGTTCGCTGCCGTTCTACCTCGGCGTCATCCTGGTGGTGATGGTCGTGTTGCCGGGTGGTGCGCTGCTGGCCGGCAGTCCCTGGCCACAGCGCTTCCATCTGTGGGACACCCCGTTGCAGGGAGTCGCCGCCGCCATGGTGGTGATCGCCGCCGTGATGGCCGCCCGCGCCCTGCGCCGGCTCACCGCGATGATCCTGGTCGGCGTGGCCGGCTACGGCATCGCGCTGATGTTCATCCTGCACGGCGCACCCGATCTGGCGTTGACCCAGTTCCTGGTGGAGACCGTCACGATCGTGATGTTCGTGCTGGTCCTGCGCCGGTTGCCGGCGAAGTTCTCCGAACGCCCGATCCGTTCCAGCCGGCGTGGCCGGGTCGCGATCGGGGTGGCCGTCGGCGCCGTCACCGCCGGCATGGCCTACGTGGCGGCCGGTGCCCGCCAGGCCGTACCGATCTCCGTCGCCTTCCCCGACGAGGCGGTCTCCTACGGCGGCGGCAAGAACGTGGTCAACGTGACCCTGGTCGACATCCGGGCCTGGGACACCATGGGTGAGATCGCGGTGCTGGTGGTGGCCGCGACCGGTGTGGCCAGCCTGATCTTCCGCCATGCCCGCGACCTCGGCCGCCGCGGTGACATCCCCGGCGACGGTCCGACCGAGTACAACCGGCCCCGCTGGTTGACCACCGGCGCCACCGCCCGGTCGCAGTCGGTCATCCTCCAGGTGATCACCCGGCTGCTGTTCCACGCCATCGTGCTGTTCTCCATCTACCTGCTGTTCAGTGGCCACAACGCCCCCGGTGGTGGCTTCGCCGCCGGCCTGGTCGCCGGTCTGGCCCTGGCCGTGCGGTACCTGGCCGGTGGTCGTACCGAACTCAACGGCGCCGCACCCGTCGACGCCGGTGTGGTGCTCGGTGCCGGGCTGTTCGTGGCCGTCGGCACCGGCGTGGCCGCCATGTTGCTCGGCGGGGAGTTCCTGCAGAGCGCCCTGCTCGACTTCCACCTACCGGTGCTGGGTCACATCCACTTCGTCACGTCGGCCTTCTTCGACGTCGGTGTCTACCTGATCGTCGTCGGCCTGGTGCTGGACATCCTGCGCAGCCTCGGCGCCGAGATGGACCGCCAACACGAGACCGAGGGCGACGAGGTACGGGAAAAGGAGCTGGTGTGAGCCCCAACCTCACCTACGTCATCGTGGTCGGCGTGCTCGTCGCCGCCGGCGTGACGCTGCTGCTGGAACGCAGCCTCACCCGGGTGCTGATGGGTGTCATCCTGCTCGGCAACGGCGCGAACCTGCTGCTGCTCACCGGTGGTCGGGCTGGTGCCCCGCCGATCGTCGGCAGCGCCCCGCAGGAGGAGATGAGCGATCCACTGCCGCAGGCGATGATCCTCACCGCCATCGTGATCACCCTGGGCATGACCGCCTTCCTGCTCGCCCTGGCGTACCGCAGTTGGCACCTCAACGGGCACGACGAGGTGCAGGACGACGTCGAGGACCGCCGGATCATGGACCTCGCGGACCGCGACGAGGTACCCGACGACGACGTCGACGGCGACGACGACGAGGAATCCCCGACAACGGACGAGCGGAAGCTGTCCACCACGGCGAACGGAGTGCGGGCCGGATGACGTTCCTCGTACCGCTGCCGGTGGTGATGCCACTGCTCGGCGCGGCCCTGACCCTGCTGCTGCTCGGGCGTCCCCGCGCCCAGCGGTGGGTGAGCCTCACCGTGCTCGCGGCCACCGTCGCGGTGGCCGCGATGCTGCTGATCCAGTCCAGCCTGCACGGACCGCTGGTGGTGGAGGTCGGCGGCTGGGTCGCCCCGCTGGGCATCGTGCTGGTGGCCGACCAGCTCGCCGCGTTGATGCTCGTGGTCTCCGCCGCGGTGACCCTGTGCGTGCTGGTGTACTCCATCGGGCAGGGTATGGCCGACGGCGACGAGGAGACTCCGCTGTCGGTCTACCACCCCACCTACCTGGTGCTGACCGCCGGCGTCTGCAACGCCTTCCTCTCCGGCGACCTGTTCAACCTCTACGTCGGCTTCGAGATCCTGCTGGTGGCCAGCTACGTGCTGCTCACCCTGGGCAGCACCGAGACCCGGATCCGGGCGGGCACCACCTACGTCGTGGTCAGCCTGCTCTCGTCGGTGATCTTCCTGGTCGCCATCGGTCTGGTGTACGCCTCGACCGGCACGCTCAACCTGGCCCAGCTCGCCGACCGGCTCGACGCCCTCCCCGACGACATCCGGCTGCTGTTGCAGGGCATGCTGCTGCTCGCCTTCGGCATCAAGGCCGCGGTGTTCCCGCTGTCGGCCTGGTTGCCGGACAGCTATCCCACCGCACCCGCCCCGGTCACCGCGGTCTTCGCCGGCCTGCTGACCAAAGTCGGCGTGTACGCGATCATCCGTACTGAGACGCTGCTGTTCCCCGGCGGGCGGACCGCGACCCTGCTGCTGGTGACGGCGGTGCTGACCATGGTGGTCGGCATCCTCGGCGCGGTCGCCCAGTCCGACATCAAGCGATTGTTGTCCTTCACACTGATCAGCCACATCGGTTACATGCTCTTCGGCGTCGGGCTCACCTCGTCACTCGGACTGTCCGCGGCGATCTTCTACGTGGTGCACCACATCACCATCCAGACCACCCTCTTCCTCGCCGCCGGGCTTGTCGAGCGAAGAGGGGGCAGCACCGCCATGGACCGCCTCGGTGGCCTGGCCCGGCTGTCGCCGATCCTCGCCGTGCTGTTCTTCGTACCGGCGTTGAATCTCGCCGGCATACCACCGTTCTCCGGGTTCCTCGGCAAGCTCGGCCTGGTGCAGGCCGGCATAGACGACGGCGGCGTGCTGGCCTGGATCCTGGTCGGCGGCGGTCTGCTCACCAGCCTGCTCACCCTGTACGCGGTGGCACGGGTGTGGAACCTGGCCTTCTGGCGGGCGCCGCACCCGGAGATGCCGGCGGCCGACGACGCCGAGCAGGCGGCCCGCACCGAGGGGGCGGTGCAACCGCAGCAGTCCGTTCCCCCGGGGCAGACCGGTGCCGTGCTCCCCGGTCTGATGATCGCGCCGACGGTGGCCCTGGTGGTCTTCGGGCTGGTGCTGACGGTGGTGGCCGGCCCGCTGTTCGACCTGAGTACGGACGCCGCCAACGACCTGCTGCAACGCACCCCGTACGTCGACGCCGTCTTCCCGGGAGGTGCGCCGTGAGACCCGACTCGATGACCCCGGCCGAGCCGACCGACCCGCCGAACAGCTCGCCACTGACCCCGGCCGCCCGGCGTCGTAACCGGATCACTGCGGTGATCTTCCTGGTGGTCGTCTGGATGTTGCTCTGGGGCACGCTGTCGTGGGCCAACCTGATCAGTGGGCTCGTGGTGGCCGCCGTCCTGTTGGCGGTCTTCCCGTTGCCGCCGGTGACCTTCGCGGGGCGGATCCATCCGCTGGGCACGCTCCGGTTCCTGGTGCGCTTCCTGAGTGACCTGGTCGTCGCCTCCGTGCAGATCGCCTGGATGGCGCTGCGTCCCGGGCACGTGCCGCGCAGCGCCATCATCGCGGTGCGCCTGCGGGTGAACACCGACCTCAACCTCACCCTCGCGGCGGAGGCGTTGTCGCTGGTGCCGGGCAGCCTGATCCTGGAGGCAGACCGCGCCACCGGCACCCTGTTCATCCACGTCATCAACGTGGACAGCCTGGACGAGGTGGAGAAGTTCCGGCGCGGGGTGCTGGAGTTGGAGGAGCGCATCGTCGCCGCCATCGGCTCGCCGGACGAACAACGTCGCGTCCGTGAACGTCCACCGCCACCGCTAGACCTGGAAGGGGCAGCGGCATGACCATCGTCGCCGTGACCGTCACCGCGCTGCTCGCCGTGGCCGGCGCGCTCACCCTCACTCGGATCATCCGTGGTCCGTCGATCCTGGACCGTGCGGTCGCCACCGACGTGCTGCTGGCCATCATCGTCGCGGCCATCGCCACCGAGGCCGCCTACAGCAAGGACGCCACCGCGCTTCCGGTGCTGGTGGTGCTCGCGGTCCTCGGATTCGTCGGCTCGGTCAGCGTCGCCCGCTTCGCCGCCCGGAGAAACGACAAATGAGCCTGGACGCCGTACTCGACATCGTCGCCGCCGTCTGTCTGATCAGCGGCGCCCTGCTGAGCCTCGCCGCCGGCATGGCCCTGGTGCGCTTCCCCGACCTGCTCGCCCGCATGCACGCCGCGGCCAAGCCGCAGGTCCTCGGGTTGCTGCTGGTGCTGCTCGGCTGCGGCCTGCGGCTGCGCACCGGCGTGGACATCACCACCCTGGTCCTGATCGGCGTCTTCCAGTTGGCGACCGCCCCGGTAGCCGCCCACATGGTCGGCCGCGCCGCCTACCCCCACGACGACATCCGCACCGACCTCCTCCTCACCGACGAACTAGCCCCCCACCTAGACCGCCTCTCCTCCTCCACCACCACCAACACCCCCTGACCCCAATATCCATTGCCACCCCCCACACCCCCTCATACCCTCTCTCCCAGCCCGCCGCGCACCTCACCCACGCTCACCACAGCGCGCCGATCTTGCACTTTCTGTCGGGGCATAAGCCGCAGAAGTGACGTATCAGCGACCAGAGGTGCAAGATCGGCGGGGAATTGAGGGGGAGGCGTCGTGGGGTACGAGGTGTTGGCGGGGACGCGGGCGCCGGTGCGGGTGTGGACGGATCCTTATGGGATCGAGGAGCAGGCGGCGCGGCAGCTGCGCAACATCGGGGTGTTGCCGTGGGTGCAGGGGGTTGCCGTGATGCCGGACGTGCACTTCGGTAAGGGGGCGACGGTCGGGTCGGTGATCGCGATGCGGCAGGCGGTGTCGCCGGCTGCGGTCGGCGTGGACATCGGTTGCGGCATGTCGGCGGTACGCACCTCGCTGACCGCCGACGATCTGCCCGACGACCTCGCGGGGCTGCGTCGCGCCATCGAGGACGCCATTCCGGTCGGCTTCGCCCAGCGGGACGATCCGGTCGATCCGCGTCGGGTGCGGGGTCTGGAGCAGCGCGGCTGGATCGACTTCTGGCAGCGCTTCGCCGACCTGGACCGTCGGGTGGCGCAGCTGGAGACGCGGGCCCGCCGGCAGTTGGGCACCCTCGGCGGCGGCAACCACTTCATCGAGGTCTGCCTGGAGTCCGGCGGCGCCGACGACGGCCGGGTCTGGCTGATGCTGCACTCCGGGTCGCGCAACATCGGCAAGGAGCTGGCCGAACTGCACATGGCGGTGGCCCGGCGGCTGCCGCACAACGCCGACCTGCCCGACCGGGACCTGGCGGTGTTCCTGTCCGGCACGCCGGAGATGGACGCCTACCGGCGGGACCTGTGGTGGGCGCAGGAGTACGCGCGGCGCAACCGGGCGGTCATGCTCGCCGTGCTGATGAACCTGGTCCGGGACCGCTTCGGGCAGGTCAGCTACGACGAGCCGATCAGCTGCCACCACAACTACGTGGCCGAGGAGCGCTACGACGGGGTGGACGTGCTGGTCACCCGCAAGGGCGCGATCCGGGCCGGTGCCGGTGACCTGGGCATCATCCCCGGATCGATGGGCACCGGGTCGTACATCGTGCGGGGCAAGGGCAACGAGGCGGCGTACTGCTCGGCGTCGCACGGCGCGGGGCGGCGGATGTCGCGCGCCCAGGCCAAGCGGACGTACACCACCGACGACCTGGCCGCGCAGACCTCCGGGGTGGAGTGCCGCAAGGACGCCGGGGTGGTCGACGAGATCCCCGGCGCGTACAAGGACATCACCGAGGTGATGGCCCAGCAGGAGGACCTGGTCGAGGTGGTGGCCCACCTCAAGCAGGTGGTCTGCGTCAAGGGCTGACCAACCACACGCCATGGTCACCGGGCGGCAGCGCGGTGGCTGGGCGACGATGAAGACGTGGCAGTGCAGGCGTACGGCACGCCGAGCCGAACGACCTGCACTGCCGTGCTGGTGCGGGGCGACCCGCGCGGGGAGGTGGTCCGATGGCCGGCGCGCTGCCGTTGCTGCACTCCCTGCCCACCTCCCCGTACGCCGGCTGTGTCGCGGTGCCCGGTCGGCCGGCCTGCGATCGACTACGGCCGTACGTGCTCGGTTATGCGGGGTTTCGGGCGGCGGTCGACGGGCGGCTACGGCGTCGGATGCTGCCGCTGGACCTCACCACGTTGATCGTGGACTTCGGCGGGCGGGGCAGCTGGGTGACCGGTGCGCGGGGCGTCCACTCCGTACACGAGCAGGCGGAGTGGCGGCACGGGGTGGCGATCGGGCTGACGCCGGTGGGGGTGTCCGCGCTGTGGGGCGTACCGGCGGCGAAGCTGGTCGGCGCCACCGTGGACCCGGCGGCGGTGCTCGGGCCCCGGGCGGCCGAGCTGGCGGATCGCCTGGGGTCGGCGTCGGACTGGGCGGCGCGCTTCGCGTTGCTGGACGCGTTGCTGGCCGCGTGGCTGCCAGAGCGGAACCGTCCGCCGCAGGAGGTGGTGACCCGCGCGTGGTGGCGGCTGCACCGGCCAGGTCGGACGGTGGGGGAGGTGGCAGCCGGCCTGGGGATCAGCCGGCGCGGGCTGGAACTGGGCTTCCGGCGGCACATCGGCATGTCACCCAAGACGGTGGCGCGGGTGGCCCGCCTCCAGTACGCGGTGCACCGGCTCGGTCGCCCCGGCGTCGGGCTGTCCCAGGCGGTCGAGTGCGGGTACGCCGACCAGTCGCACCTCACCCGGGAGATGCGGGCGCTGGCCGGGCTCACCCCGGCGGCGCTGTTCGCATTCCTGCAAGACCTCCGGACACCGCCCGCCTAACGTCGCAGGCATGACGTTGCGGGGAAAGACGGCGGTGGTGACCGGCGGTTCGCGGGGGATCGGACGGGCTGTCGTACGGCGTCTCGCCTCCGACGGCGCGCGGGTGGTGTTCAGCTATCGCGACAACGTGACCGCCGCCGCCGAGCTGGCCGACGAGTTCGCGCAGGTCACCGCGGTCCGCGCCGACCAGGCCGACCTGGGCAGCCTCGACGCGCTGTTCGGCGCGGTGCCCGACGGCCTGGACATCCTGGTGAACAACGCGGCGATCAACCCGCCCTCGGCCATCGCGGAGCTGACCGGCGCACAGTTCGACCTGGTGATGACGGTCAACGTCAAGTTCGCCGCCCTCGCGATCCGGCGGGCCGCCGAGGTGATGCGCGACCACGGCCGGATCGTCAACATCTCCACCCTGAACACCGTCGTACCTGCCCCCGGTGCCGTCCTCTACTGCGCCAGCAAGGCGGCGCTGGAGCAGTTCACCGCCGTCGCCGCCCGCGAACTGGGCGGCCGGGGCATCACGGTCAACGCCGTCGCCCCGGGCGCCACCGACACCGACCTGCTGCGCGAGCGCAACCCGCCCGAGGCGCTGGCCGCGGCGGTGGCGTCGACCGCGCTGGCCCGCCTCGGCCGCCCCGAGGACATCGCCGACGTGGTGGCCTTCCTCGCCGGCCCGGACGCCCGCTGGATCACCGGCCAAACCCTCCGCGCCACCGGCGGCCTACTCCTCTAACCCCTCCTCCCTCCCTGCGCCCCTCTTTCCCCGCGCTCCCGCTCCTCGCCCCGCGCCCTCGCTCTCTCCCCGTCGATCTTGCACTTCCTGTCGCGGCATAAGCCACGAAACACCACGTATCGGCGACCAAAAGTGCAAGATCGACGGGCGGGGACCCGCGGCGGGGACGCGCGGCGGGGACGCGCGGCGGGGACGTGGGGCGGGGTGGGGGTAGGTTGGGTGGTTGTGGGTGGGGTGGGGGATGTTCGGGCGGCGCTTGCTCAGGTGGCGGATGCCGGGCGGGCGGCGGGGGTGAGTCGGTACCTGCAGATGGTGCCGGGTGGGTATGGCGAGGGGGATCGGGCCATCGGTGTCACCGTGCCGGAGCAGCGGCGGGTGGCTGGGCGGTACTGGCGTCAGTTGTCGCTGGATGACGTGGCGACGTTGTTGGGTGGCGACGTGCATGAGGAGCGGCTGACGGCGATCTTCGTGCTGGTGCGGAAGTTCGCCAAGGGCGACGAAAGGGAGCGCGAGGCGATCTTCCGGCTGGTGCTGGCCAACACGGAGCGGATCAACAACTGGGACCTGGTGGACTCGTGCGCACCGTACCTCGTCGGGCCCTGGCTGATCGACAAGGACCGCGCGGTCCTCGATCGGTGGGCCGGTTCCGAGCTGGTGTGGGAGCGGCGGATGGCGATCATGGCGACCTTCGCCTTTATCAAGGCCGGCGACTTCGGGTGGACCCTGCGGCTCGCCGAGCGGTTGCGGGGCGACCCGCACGACCTCGTCCACAAGGCCGTCGGCTGGATGCTGCGTGAAGTGGGCAACCGGGACCGGGCGGTGGCCGAGGAGTTCCTGTCCCGGTGGCACCGGGACATGCCTCGGGTGATGCTGCGGTACGCGATCGAGAAGTTCGAGCCGGAGCGACGACGCCAGTATCTGTCCGGTGTGCTCACCCCGTACCGGTGAGGTACGCGGGCTACAGCCAGCCCTTGTGGTACGCCACCCGGGCCGCCTCGTGCGGGTCGGGTGCCCCGGTCTTCGACACGGCGGCCACCACGTGCGCCTGGAGGGTCGCGCTCGACAGCCCGAAGACCGACCGCAGCGCCGCTACCGGCATGCCGTCGTGCAGCGCGGCCAGGATGCCGCGTTCGCGCTGGGTCAGCGGGCCGGTTCGGGGACGTTCGGCCGGCCCGGCCGACGCGGAACTGCTGTCGGCGAGTTCGATGTCGATGACCCGGCGTCCGGCGTACACATCCCGGATGGCGCGGCACAGCCGATCGCTCGGCGCGTCCTTGACCAGGAAACCAGCCACCCCGGCCTGCATGGCCCGGTCGAAGTTGCCCGGCGTGCCGACGCTGGTCAGCACCAGGATGCGGACCGGTGAACCGGCGTCCTTGAGCCGCTGGGCGGCGACGATGCCGTCCATGCCGGGCAGGTCGATGTCGACCACCGCGACGTCCGGCCGGTGCTGTTCGATCTCGGCCAGGATGGTGTCACCGCGCTCGGTCTCCGCGACCACGGTGATGTCGCTCTCCAACGACATCAGGGCCACCAACGCACCCCGGATGAGGTTCTGATCCTCAGCCACCAACACCCTGATCATGGCTTCTCCTCGGTTGTCAGCACGGTACGAGCACGGTGAGGACGAATTCGCCGCCGGCGCGGTGCCCGGCGGTGAGGGTTCCGCCCAGCGGGGCCAGGCGCTCGGCCAGACCGGTGAGCCCACTGCCACCGATGTCGTCGGTGGGCGCGGGGGAGGCCGCGCCGTCGTTGGCGACATCGAGGCGTACCTCGTCGGCGGAGCGGTGCATGCTGATGTGGCAGCGGCTGGCGCTGCTGTGGCGCAGCAGGTTGGTCGCCGCCTCGCGGACGGCCCAGGCGAGCACCTCCTCGACCGGTGCGGGCAGGGCCTCGACCGGTGTCGCGACCTCGCACCGCACGCCGGCGGCGACCAGGACGGACTGCACGCCCTCCAGCTCCCGTTGCAGCGAGTCGCGGCGGTAGCCCTTGACGACCGTGCGGACATCGCGCAGCGAGTCGCGGGCGATGCCGTACACGTCGTTGAGTTCCGACCGGGCGCGGGCCGAGTCGCGGTCGAGCAGCCGCAGGGCGAGTTCGCTCTTGAGCGCGATGGCGGAAAGGTTGTGGCCCAGGGTGTCGTGCAGGTCGCGGGCGAACCGGACCCGTTCCGCGTCGACGGCGAGGCGGGCGACCTCGGCCCGGGCGGCGAACAGTTCCTCGATGAACGCGACGAGCACGATGATGCCGGCCAGCGCGGCGCCGGTGAGCACGTCCTGCACGGTCAGGAAGACGACGCCCGGGGTGTCGAGCATGATCCGTTCCACCGTGATCAGGACGAGCACCCCGACGGCCAGGAGCAGGCCGTAGCGGGGACGGAAGGTGACCGCCACGGCGGCGAGCGCCAGGAAGCCGATCACCTGCCAGTTCCGGTCGACGAGCACCGGCAGCAGCAGCACGATGCCGGTGACCAGCAGGGCGTCGTCACGCCTGCGGTTGCTCCACGGATGGCGCATGGCGTGGGTGACGAGCCGGATGAAGGCGGTGGCGACGACCGCGAAGCCGCCGGCGCCGACGGTCACCACCCACCAGGAGCGACCCTCGGTGACCGCGGTGACGATGGGCAGCAGACCGAAGGCGAGCATGACGACCGTGAAGACGTACGCGACGGTACGGGTGACCACGACCGCCCGGGCCCGGCGAACCTGCCCGGCGGCGGGCGTGTCAGCGCCCGCCGCCGGGGTGAGGGACTGAACGGTGCCGGAGGTCATCTCAGGCACTCATCCCGACACAGGCACCCGGGCAGCTGACGGTGCCGATCGTGGCCATCGCCGCGCCGGCCGTGGTGCTCAGGTCCTCGACGGCGATCTCGCCCGGCGCGGGCGGTAGATCGGGAATCTCGTCGTCGGCACCGAGCACGATCCCGTACTCGGCCAGGACGGCGGCGGGGTCGAGCTGGTATCGATTGGCGAGGGTGGGATCGGACCACGCATCGGCGACCAACCGAGCAAAGCGGGTACGGTGTTCCGCCGGTACAGAGGCCATCGGTTTCTCCCTCCACGCGACCGGGCCGGGGCGCCCCGCGCTGCCTGGCGCTGACGGGGGACAGCGGGACAGGCGGCGCGGGACGCCGGCACCGGGTGGGTCAGTTGACGATCGGCTCTTCGATGCCGAACGTGCCGGCGGTGCTGGCGGTGAAGGCGGTACCACCGATGGTGCTGATCGAGCTCGCGCTGCCCAGCGTGCCCTCGGCGGCGCCGGCCGCGACGGCCTCCAGCGCCTCCATGCTCAGGTCGCCGCTCGGCTTCGGCGGCAGCAGCGGCGGGGCCACCGCGGCGGGGTAGTCGATGCCGTGCTCGGCCAGCACCTCGTACGGGGTGTTCTGGTAGCGGTCAGCGAACTCGGTGTCGGACCAGGCGCTCGACACGATCTTGGCAAACTTCCGGCGGTCCTCGTCCGACAGGACGTAGATCCCTTCGGCCATGACGATCCTCCTCGTACCGCGCCGGCGGGGGCCGGCGCTTGGCGATGTGCGAGGAGCGGACATCTGGACTGTCCGCTGCTCCGGTGGACGCAGGATTGCGGCACCGGGCCGCCTCCGGAGAGTCACCGGTCTGCTGCTCTCCGGCGGATCGGCCACACACATGGTGGCGTCAGGCGAGCGATCTCAAACAGTCATCATCGACACGATCTGTGCATGACGAGTGTCATGTGCGACCGCCGGACCGTGGACACGACGACGCCACCCTCGCGCGGTGCGAGGGTGGCGTCGGTCCTGGTCAGGCGCTGATCCAGCCCCGGTCGCGGGCGATGCGGATCGCGTCCACCCGGTTGCGGGCCCCGATCTTCGACATGATGGCCGACAGGTAGTTGCGGACGGTCCCCGGTGCCAGATAGAGCTTCGCGGCGACGTCGGCGACGTCGGAGCCCTTGGCGACGTGGGTGAGGACGTCGCGCTCGCGTTCGGTCAACGGGTTGGGGCCATGGTGGAACGCCGCCACGACGATCTCGGAGTCGATCACCCGTTCGCCCCGGTGCACCCGCCGGATGGCGTCGGCCAACCGGGCCGGCGGGGCGTCCTTGGGCAGGAAGCCGGAGACCCCGATCAGCATTGCCCGGGCGATGTTCGCCGAGTCGGCGTGGCTGGTCAGCATGATGGTCCGGCAGGTCGGCAACTGTTGGCTCAGCGCGCCGGCCGCCGCCAGGCCGTCGATGCCGGGCAGTCCGATGTCGAGTACGGCCACGTCGGGCCGGTGTGTCAACGCGTTGGGCAGGATCGCGGTGCCCTCGGCCACCTCCGCCACCACCTCGAGGTCCGGCTCCAGGGACAGCAGCGCGACGAGCGCACCGCGAACCATGTGCATGTCCTCGGCCAGCAAAATCCTGATCATCGGGTTGCCTCCACCATCGCTGCCTTCGTGACCAGGCTCGGCACGAAGACCACAAGTTCGAAAGATCCGCCACCGACCGGGCCGGCGTGCAGCTGCCCGTTCAGTTCGAGCAGCCGCTCCCGCAGACCTTCCAGACCGCTGCCCGCCGGATGCGGTGGTCCGGGAGGTACGCCGTCGTTGACGATCCGCAGTACGAGGCCGTCGTCCTGCGGTCGTAGGGTGATCGAGCAGTGCCGGGCGATGCTGTGCCGCAGCACGTTGGTGGCGCCTTCCCGCAGGGCGAACGCCAGCGGGGTGGCGGCGTCGGGCGGCAGGGTGTCCAGTGGCACGGTGTCCACCTCGCACTCGATGCCGGCCGAGGTGAGCACCGAGGTCACCCCGGTCATCTCGCCGGCGAGCGAGACGCTGCGATACCCGGCCACCACCTCCCGGATGTCGCGGTGCGCCTCCCGGGCCAGCCCGATCACCTCGTTGATCTCCCGCTCCGCGGACTCCGGGCGGCTGTGCAGGACGGCGGCGGCCAACTCGCCCTTGAGCGCGATCGCGCAGAGCTGGTGCCCGAGCACGTCGTGCAGATCGCGGGCGAAGCGCAGCCGTTCGACGTCGACGGCCCGGTGGGCGAGCGTGGCCCGCAGCCGGTGCACCTCCCACACCAGGGTCGCCATCTTCACGAAACCGAAGACCACCGCGCCGGTCAGCGCGACGCCGAGCGTGGCGTACGCGATGTCGCTGGGTTCTTCGTGCACGAGCAGGGCGAACGGGATCTCCGCCAGCACCACCGCGAGGTAGGCGACATAGGACAGTGGCGAACGCAGGGTGATCAGCAGGGAGGCGGCCAGGAAGGACGGCACGCCCAGCCACGCGTCGCCGGCCAGCGGGGCCGGCGCGTACGACAGGATCGCCTGCAGCAGCAGGGTCCACGACCAGGTGACCGGCGGCTCGCCGCGCAGCCCGTGCCAGGTGTGCCGGAACTGCAGCAGCGCCACCCCGGTCAGCGCGAGCAGGGCCAGCCCGGCGTTCGGCACCGGCTGTGTGGTGATCACGCGGGAAGCGGGAATGCTCAGGTAGGCGATGGAGAGGAGGAAGACCAGCGTCTGGGCGGTCCGTACGGCGACGCCCGTCGTCGCACTCGCCGCATGGGGCGCACTGCCCACGTCGACCATCTCTAGTTACCCCCAAGCACTTGCCCGGAAATCCTCACATTCGTCGATGGGGGGCAACAACCAGCCGAACAGATGCCGTTATTCGACCGCCCTACCGCTTTCCTTCCCAGCGGAAGAAGCGCCGTGTGGTGATCACACCGACCGCCCACCAGACACCGAGCACCGCCGCGTCCCGGGGCAGCGCGCCGCCTCCGTAGAACGCGGCCCGGACCGCGTCGGCCAACGCGGTGACCGGCAGCAGTTCCGCGATCGTCCGTAGCCAGTCCGGGAAGACCGACAATGGCACGAAAATTCCCGAGCAGGCGAAACAGGCGAACAGCACGGGAATGCAGAGAATCTGTGCGCTTTCCGCATTGGGGATGAGTGCCGTGTAGGCGGCCGCCAGCACGGCGAACACCGCGGTCCCGTACGCCAGGGCCACCATCAGCAGGAGCGGATTCTCCGGCGCCGGCACGCCCAGGGCGAGCAGCCCGATGGTCAGCAGCAACACCAACTGCAACCCACTGAGGACGTACGCGGTGAGCACGTTGCCGGCCAGGATCGACCGGTTGGGCAGCTCGGTGCCGCGTAACCGTTTGAGGATCAACGCGTCCCGTCGGCTGGTCAACGTCACCACCAGGGTGGTGAACGTGGAGTACACCGTGATCATGGCGATCATGGCGGTCAGGAAGTGACCCCGGTAGGGCACCCCGTCCCAGTCCAGGCCCGCCGGCACGGTGAACGGGATGCTGACGCACATCGCCACCGGCACCAGGAACGTCGGCACCACCAGGGCCCGGTTGCGCCAGAACAGCCGCTGCTCCAGCCGCCACACCGCCACCGACCCGCCGACCACCGTCACCGCGCTCATCGGTGCCCCACCTTCTCCGGCACGGCACCGATCGGGCCGCCCTGCCGATCATCGCTCAGCCCCAGGTAGACCTCTTCCAGGCTGGCCGGTCGGACCACCACCTGCGGCAGCACCCGGCCCCGGGCCGCCGCCCAGGCGAACACCTCGGCGGCCGTCTCGTCGAGCCTGCGGGTACGGATCACGACGCGGCCGGCGGCGTACTCGGCCGGCCAGTCGGCGGGCAGATCCTCCGGCAGCCGGTCGGCTGCGAAACTGACCGTGCCCGTCCCGGCGGACAGCACGGTCGGCAGGTCGCCGGAGACCGTCAGCCGCCCGGCCTCCATCATCAGCACCCGACCGGCCAGCCGTTCCGCCTCCTGCAGGTAGTGCGTGGTCAGCAGCACTGTCGTGCCGGCCAGCGCCAACCCCTCGATGACCTGCCAGGTGTTCTGCCGGGCCTCCGGGTCCAGCCCGGTGGTCGGCTCGTCGAGGAACAGCACCTGTGGTCGGTGCAGGATCGCCAGCGCCAGGTCCAGGCGGCGGCGCTGCCCGCCGGACAACCGGCCGACCCGGATCCGGGCCTGGGCGCGCAGGTCCACCAGATCGAGCACCTCGTCGCGGGGCAGCGGATCCCGGCCGAACCGGCGCCACGCCTGCACCGTCTCCGCCACGGTCAACTCACCGAGGAAACCGGCCTCCTGCAACATGATGCCGACGTGGCGGCGCACCGTCGCCCGGTCCCGGTACGGGTCGCCGCCGGCCACCCGTACCCGCCCCGAGGTCGCCGCCCGGTGCCCGGCCAGCACCTGCATGGTGCTGGTCTTCCCGGCGCCGTTGCGGCCCAGCAGGGCCACCACCTCACCGGGCGTCACCTGGAAGCTCACCCCTCGGACGGCGTGCACCGAGCCGTACGCCACCGTCAGGTCGTTCACCTCGATCATGACGGCTCCTCCGGTACGGCGCGGTCGTGGCGGGCGGCGCTGAGCAACCGGCCGGCCCGTCTCGCCCAGTCCGGGTCGTTGGCGCCGCGCCAGTTGGTCCGGCCCTGGTGCGGGTCGGTGCCGTCGGCCCAGCGCGGCAGGCTGCCGAGCATGAACTCGCCGACCGACGACTCGACCTGCCAGTCCAGCCCGAAGGCCCGCGCCGACAGGTGGGCGTCCCCGCTGCCGAGGCCGCAGGGGGCCAGCCCCATCGCGGTCGCGACCAGGTACGCGGTCTGGTAGGCCACCCCGACGTGCTTGAGGGTGGCCGCGTACCCCATCGCGTCGTACTTCCAGGTCAGGCGGCCGAAGCGGGAGGTGAAGGTGATCAGCGCGTCGGGTGTGGGGGTGCCGCCGGTGGCCTGCGCGGCACCGGCGAGCAGCCCCTGGATCAGCGTCGGATCGTCGCAGACCTGGACCAGCCGGTGTTCCCAGGCGTCGTAGTGGTAGGCGGCCCTCGGCAGACCGGCCACCCGGTGCGCGGTGACGTAGATTTCCAGGTCACCGGAGGCGCCCCCGGTCGGGTACGGCCGGTCGACGCCCTCGTACGGCATCCGGTTGTCGTGGTCGGGCCCGTACACCGAGCGCACCCGACCGACCCGGTAGAGGAACTCGCCGAGTTGCGCCAGCGTCATCGGTTCGACACCGAATCCCCGCACCGACCGGCGGGCCTCCTGCACCAGCACCAGCGGCGGATCGGTGGCCCGCAACGCGTCGAAGTCCGGTCGGGGCAGTACCACCGCCGGGCCGGCCGGGGCCGGTTTGACCGGCGGCAGCGGTGGCCGTACGTCGACGAACGGGAAGGTGGCCCCGAACGACTCGTCGGTGCGCCCGCACCGGCTGCGGGAGTGGAAGTACAGCTCGTGCGGGTCCCACTGGTCGGCGGCCGGGTCGACCGCGTCGGTGAGCTGGGCGGCGGCGAGGAAACCGACCAGGTGCCGGATCGCGGTCTCGTCCAACCCCAGCCGGGCGGCCAGGTCCGCCACCGTGCGCGGCTCGGCGAGCGCGCCGACCAGGGCGAGCGCCTGCTCGTGCAGCACACCGACCCGAAACGGCGCGAGGCCCGACTCGACCACCATCCGGCCGTCCCGGCGGCGCAGCAGCGCCAGCCGGGACAGCGCCACCGCAGCATTACCGGTGTACGGGCGGTGGGTGAACCGCAGGTCGCCGGTCAACGCGGTCACCCGCAGCCAGCCCGGCTCACCGGCCGGACCGATCTGCTGCTCCAGCGCGTTGCCGATCCGGTCGAGCAGCCAGTGCAGCCGGGCCAGTACGGCGATCTCGTCGTCGGTCGCGGTGGCCCCGGCGGTGGCCAGCGCCAGCCGCTCCAGGTCGGTCGGTGTCACCTCGGTCGTGGCGAGGGCCTGCAGCACCGCGACCATCGGCCGGTCGCGTTCGCCCACGGCGACCCGGCCGAACCGGGACCACAGGGCGAGCTGCCCGCCGCCGGAGGTCAGCCGGCTCGACGGGTCCAGCCGCAGAAGTCGCTCGTACGGCCGGGTCGACTGGGTCAGGGTCATCGCACCCCTTTCAACAACCATGGACGGGGTCACAGGAACATCGGAATGGGGTTGAGGGCGTCCTCCGGCGTGGCCCGGTCGAGCCAGCCGAGTCGCACCGGTACGTCGTAGAGCCGCCCGGCACCGAACCGGGCCCAGAAGTGCCGCATCCCGGGCACGATCACCTTGACCACCGGCAGTTCCAGGTCGGGCCGGGTCTGGTCGAGCACCAGCATCTGCATGCCGGCCCGCTCGACGAGCCCGCGTACGGTGTCCACGTCGGTCTTCAGGTCGTCGGAGGCCAGGTTGCGGTGCGTGGTCGCGGTCGACACCCGCGCCGACGGCGCCAGGTAACCCTCCGAGGCCAGCGTGGCGTGCCGCCACCAGCCCTGCTGGACCGGGTCCGGATAGGCGTAGCCGCTGCCGTCGGGTTGCACGTCGATGACCGCCGGCAGGAACTGGTTCATCTCGCTGAGCGCCCGCTGCACCGCGGTCTTCGCGTCCAGGTGGGCGCCGAAGGCCATCAGGATGTCCTCGGCCGGCTTGTCGGTGCGGCGACTGATCGCCGCGGCCACCGGAATGCCGAGGTCGGCGGTCAGATCCAGCACCCACAGCTCGCGGTTGAGCCCGGCGTAGACCTCGCGGAACTCGTCGAACCACGGCTCGCCGAAGCTGTCCAGGTCGAACCGGGGCATGTTGAGCCGGTTGTACCACCACAGCGCGACGCTGTCGCGTTCGACAAGTTCCAGGAAGCCCTGCAACACGGCGTCCTCGATGCTCGACCCGGCGGCGTTGCCGTTGGAGCAGGCCGACGCGAACAGCTCACCGGGTCGGCTCGGGTACTGGAAGTACAGGTGCGCGGTCGGCACGTGGAAGTGCCGCTCGTGGGTCAGCGACCAGACCGGGCTCCACTCGATCGGCCGGTCGGCCGGCAGCGGGTCGCAGACGATCTGGAAGCTCGACCGTTGCGCCGCGTTCCACGCCACCCGGTTCTCGTGCTGCCGGGGGCTGTAGAGCTGCAGGTCGTTCGGGGCCAGCGCCCGGTCGCCCAACTCCGCCAGGGTGGCGGTGATCCGGGGTTCGTCGCCGACGAACAGGCCGCTGTAGCGTTCGATCGCCTCGCAGATCGCGCTGGCCCGGGCCTGGGTGTCGGTGGTGCCCTTGCCGGCCGCCATGCTGCGCAACCCGCTGCGCAGATGCCGCAGGTTGTGCACCCGGCGGGCGAAGTTGTGCCCGGCGTAGTACCCCTTGACGAAGTCCCGGCCGGTGGCGAAGGGACGCAGTTCCCGTACCACGCCGGTGACCGAGCTGACCTGCGGCGCGTACCGGGCGAGCACCTCGTCGGGCCGCTGGGCCCGGTGGCCGCCGTCGCCGGTGTAGGTCTTCGCCCGCGACTGCAGGCGAACCGGTGCGGCGAACCGCCGGGCGACCAGTTCCGGTTCCCCACAGGACGGGCACTGCGGGCGGCGGTGCAGCGGATGCCGCTGGGTGTCGAAGTAGATCGTGTCGAGGGTGAGGATGCCGTTCTCCTGCTCGGTGCCGAGGCCGGCGACGTGCTTGACCGCCTCCAGCGCGGTCAGCCGCGCACCGATGTCCCGGGTGGTCGGCAGGTCGGCCAGCGGCACCCGCAGCGGGCCGACGTGTTCGAGCTTGTCGCGCAGGTACTCGTCGACCTGCCGGTGTCCGGCCAGCCGGAACGCCACGCACGCCCAGCAGCCGTGCTCCCGGCTCGCCGGTTTGAACGTCGGGCCGATCCACAGCACCGAACCGACCGGCTTGGTCAGCAGCCACGGGCGACCGCTGCGCAGCGCCGCGTCGTTCAGCTCGGCCAGCTCCGGGTTGAGGTAGTTGTCGGTGGCCACCACCGACAGGTCGACCGGGCTGGCGGGGCCGGCGCCGGCCGGCGTGACCCGCAGGCCGGCGGCCCCGAGCGCGGCCAGCAGCGGCTCCGGGTCGACCTCGCCGACGACCGACAGGCCGACCGTGGCCGCGGCGAGCCGGTCGGCGACCACCTCGGCGCTGGTACCGGCCATGTCCCAGAAGGCCGACTCGCGTTGCGGCAGCTCCGGGTCGACCCGCAGCACGACCCCCATCCGGATCAACCGCTCGATGAGGTAGAGCACCCGCTCCGGCGGTTCGTCGTGGAGGGCGTCGAGCACGTCGTCGACGTCGTGCTTGCCATCCAGCAGCGGCAGGACCCGCTCGGTCAGCTCGCCCTCGATGACCTGGTGGCCACGCTCGGAGAACACGTACACGGCCTCACCGGGCAGGTTCTCCAGGCGCAGGTTGCGGCGTACCCGTGGACGGATCGTCATGGCATCTCTCCCGTCAGCTCATCGTTCGAAGCGAGGTAACGTCCTCTTCGGCCAGGGCCAGGCAGGCCAGCCCGGCGGCCGCGAGACCGTCCACGGCGGACAGCTGGGTCCGGTCGGCGCGCCGCCGGTCCGGGAACCAGCGGCCCTGGCTGGCGCGGCGGCTCAGCAGCGTACGGGCGGCGGCGTGCGCGGCCGTGTGCTGCTGCTCGTCGCCGTCACCCCGCCAGGCCGCCAGGCCCAGCTCGATCCGGTCGAGCAGGTCGACGCTGGACGGTGACCCGGCCGGCGTCGGTGCCTGCGCCTGCGCGGGCCGGGCCCGGCCGAGCGCCGCCGCGGCCACCGTCGCCGCCAGCCGTGCGCCCGGGGTGGACCCGACGGCCGGCGCCAGCTCCTCGTCGTCGACGCTCAGGCCGTTCCGCTCGGCGTAGCGGGCCAACGCCATCGCCACCCCCGGCGCCCCGGACGGCAACGCGTCGAGCAGCGCGACCCCGGCCGGGTAGGGCGCCGGAACTCCGCCCGGCAGTTCGGCGAGGAGCTGCTCGTACAGGCTCGCGGCCAGTTCGTCGGCCGCCGCGCAGGGCTGCGCCTCGGTGAGCTTGAGCAGGGCCAGCAGCAGCCCGGCCCGGCCGGTCACCGGGTCGGCGACGCTCGTGCCGGCGGCCAGCAGGTCACGGGCGGTGGGCACCAGGCTCTGCGCCTGGGCCAGCAGCTGCGGGTCGCCGATCACCTGCCCGCAGCGGGCCAGGGCGTAGATGGTCGCGCCGATGCCGACGAACCCGCCGACGGGCTGCCGACCACCGGCCATCCGCCGGTAGAGGCTGGCCTGCCCGGCGACCGTGGTGAACTCGGTGGTGGCGGCCAGCGCGTCCTGCGCGAACGCCCAGTAGGTCGGCTTGCCGGTGGTCTGGTAGAGCTCGGCGAGGAAGACCGCGATCCCGGCGGTGCCGGTGAGCAGGTCGCCGTGCAGCGGTTCGAGCTGGTCGAGCCCGAACGCCGGGTAGTGGACCGCGCCGACCCAGCCGTGCTGCCCGTCGCCGACCGGTACGGCGGCGGCGATGATGTCGTCGGCCGCCGCGCAGGCGCCCGCCAGGAGTTGACCGTGGTCGACCTCGACCCGGAACGCCTTCGGGTGGTAGACGGAGATGCCCAGCAGCGCCGGGTCGCGGCGGCCGTCGGGGTCACCGGGCGGCGGGGCCCAGATCGGCCGGCCGCCGGAGGCGAAGTCCAGGCAGGCGGCCAGCGCCTCCTCCGGCATCGGGGCGCCGCACTCGGCCCGTTCGACGAGTTCGTCGAGGCGGTCCCGCAGCCGCTGCCAGGCGGTGCCGGAGAAGTGGTTCTCCACCCGGGAGCCCTCGGGGGTACGGACCGTCGAGGTCATCGGCTCGGACTGGAACAGCGGGATGTCCAGCCGGCGCAGCGCCTCGATCTCCCGTTCGATCATCTCCAGGCTGTCGGTGCGGCGCGGGTCGGTGTGCAGCACCTCGCGGGCGCCCCGGAACAGCCGGGCCAGCACGATCTCCCGGGCCACCCCGTCGGTCAACGCCAGCGGCCCGGACGCCACCTGCAGCATCGTCAGGTAGTCCCAGGTGCTGCGCCAGATGTAGCGGACCCGGGCCCGGGACAGCAGGTGCAGGGGGCCGCGCTCGGCGGCCAGCGCCCGGGCGTTGGCGACCAGGCAGGCGTCCATCTCGCGGTATCCGGTCAACACGTCGTCGGCGTGCGCCGCCGGGTCGACGTAGCGGCCGTCGACCATCGGCCGGTACGGCGGCGGCTCCCACCCGTCCGGGAAACCGTCGGAGTCGACCGCCAACTGTTCCTGCATCGGCGCGCAGCAGCCGATGTCGTGTGCCCGCCGGCCCGGCACCCCGATCCTCGGGTACGACACCACGGCGGTCTTCGCGACGCTCTCCTCGATCTCGTGCCACAGCGCCTCGGCGCGCGGGCCGAGCAGCACCGGCTTACGCATCCGGCCCTGAAGCACGTTCTCCAGGTCGATGAACATCGGCCGTTCGCCGATGGCGATGAGATTGTCCGCCCACAGGTCGCGGCACTCCAGCAGCTGCGCCAGCCGGGTGAGCATGCCGAGCCGCCGGTAGAAGCGGGCCGGGTCCTCGCCGCTGACGCAGGGCCGCGCCACGACGTACTCCTCCCAGCCGTAGCCGTCGCGCAGCAGCACCCGCCGGGTCGTCAGGTCCAGCGGCAGCCCGTGGGTGTTGAGGAAGGTCAGCACGTCCATGAAACCGGCGACGCTGCTGAGGTCCTTGGGCTTGTAGACGACCCGCTGGCCGCCGGCGAACGACAACAGGCTGACCGTACGGCCGCTGTCGTGCAGGTCACCGGAGTCACCGGAGTACGAGGCGAGAGCACCCGGGTCCGCCCAGGCCCACAGTTCCCGGCGCAGCATCGGCAGGTCCTGGTGCAGCCGGTCGAAGATCTCACCGACGGCCCGCTTGTAGTTGAGGCAGGTCACCCCGATCAGGTACGCCAGACCCGGCAGGCTCTCCAGCCGGCCGAGCCAGCCGAGCCGGCTGACGTCGATGCCGGCGCGCCCGTACCAGTTGACCGGGGTCGCCGCACCGTCGGCGATCTGGAGTTCGAAGCCGAGCGCGGCGTGGCACACCTTGATCAGGCGTTGCACCAGTTGACCGGTGACGTCGTCGGCGGCCTCCGGTGTCAGGGCGACGCCACGCAGGTTGTTCTGCCGCAGCCCGGTCAGCCGGATCGCCGCCCGCTGGAAGGAGACGAAGACCCCGCCGACGAGTTCGGCGGCCGGGTCCTGCGCGGCGGTGGGCGGCTGGGCGAGCAGGAAGTCCACCAGGGCGTACGCCCAGTCGGGCAGCTTGCCCGGGTCGCGGACGACCACGTCGACCAGGCCGGCGCCGAGGTCCCGGTTGGTCTGCTGGCGGTGCAGCAGCAGAGCCCGCAGGGACACGTCGTCGTCGGCGACCGCGGAGCGCAGCCACCGCTGCGACCGTTCGGCGAGCTTACGACGCCCGCCGGTGCGGACCGGGGCGAAGTAGACGCCGGCCTCCCGCTCGTCGAACGGCGCGGCCAACGCGATGACGTTGAGCAGCCGTTCGTCGGCACCGCCGAGACCGAGCAGGGTGTCGGGAGCGGACATCGCACCCAGACCGAGGGATGCGCTGGTTGTGGTCATCAGGTGACCTCCTGCCTGGCGACGAGTCGAGCGAACAGCGGTGCGGTGGCGACCAGATGGTCGAAGGTGCCCTCGGCCACGATCCGGCCGTTGTCCAGCACGTAGATGCGGTCTGCGGCACGGATGGTGCTGAGCCGGTGGGCGACGACGATCCGGGTGACGTCGAGGTCGGCGATGCGGTCGGTCACCTTGCGTTGGGTGATGTTGTCCAGCGCGCTGGTGGCCTCGTCGAGTACCAGCACCGGCGGCTGCTTGGCCAGGGCGCGGGCCACCATCAGCCGCTGGATCTGACCGCCGGAGAAGGCCTTGTTGTCCTCGCTGACCATGGTGTGCAACCCCATCGGCATGTCCCGGACCTCGTCGGCCAGGCCGGCCAGCCGCAGGGCCTGCCAGACGGCCTCGTCGGTGAGGTCCTCGGTGCCGGCGGCGACGTTGTCCCGGATCGAGCCGCGTACCGCCCGGGCCTGCTGGAGCACCACGCCCAGCTGCGCCCGGACCGCCCGTACGTCCAGCTCGGACAGGTCTCGCCCGTCGTAGCGGACCGCGCCGGAGCTGGGCGGTACGAGGCCGAGCAAGAGCCGGATCAGAGTGGACTTGCCGGCCCCGGACGGGCCGACGACGGCGATGAACTCACCCGGCTCGGCGGTGATGCTGACCCGGTCGAGGACGGGCCGACCGGTGCCGGGATAGGTGAAGGTGACCTCGTGCAGCTGCACCCGCCCCCGCAGCCGACCCGGATCGGCCGTGCCCGGCACGACATCCGGCGGAGCGGTCAGCACCGGCACCAGCCGTCGGTACGCGGCGACCAGGGAGAACGCCGAGATCACACCGCCCTGGAGCATGCCGACCGAGGCGGCGAACTGCCCGACCGCGATGCTGGCCGCGACGAAGGTGCCGAGCGCGACGTCCTGGCGCAGGGCGACCACGATGCCGAGCGTGGCCAGCAGGGTCGGCTGCAACGCCGCCGAGCAGGCCGCCACCCGCGCCTGCCAGCGCAGCGTCGCCGCGTCGGTGGACCGCTGCCGGGCGTATCGCTGCGCCCAACCGGCGAAGATCCGCTCCTCCCGGGCCGCGACCTGGATCTTCTCGATCGCCAGCAGGGCGGTGTGCAGGAAGCCGGCGACGGCGGCGAACGCCTCCCGGTTGGCCAACTCGTGGCGCTGCTGGCGGATGGCGGCGAAGCTCGCCGTGGCCATCAGCAGCAGGGTCGCGACGAGCACGCAACCGCCGACCACCGGGTCGACGAAGATCAGTGCGGCCAGGCTGACCAGCCCGAAGGCGCTGCCGAGCACGCCGGCGGCGACGCTGTCGGACAGCGCCTTGCGCATCTCGGTGACCGAGTTCGCGCGCTGCACCAGGTCGCTGGTGCCCATCTCCTCGAGCGCGCGCAGGTCCCGGCTGAGCAGGTGGCTCCAGACCGCCGGTTCCAGGCGCAGCTGCAACCGCCCCTGCAGCCGCACCAGGGCGGCGTTGCGGGCCGAGAGCAGCAGCGCGTTCGCCACCACGAAGCTGGCGATCAGCGCGGCCAGGCTCCACAGCAGCTGCCCGCCGACACTGCCACCGGCCACCCCGGTGATGATCCACGCCGACAGGAACGGCAGGACACCGCCGATCAGCGCGGCGAGCAGCCCGGCCGTGAGCAGGAAACGCAGGTCGGGCCCGGCGCCCCGGGCGGCGAACCGGAGCAGGTGACGGGTGGTCACCGGCTGCCCGGCCGACAGCGGCGGGTAGACCTGCCAGGCGGTCCGGTCGTACGCATCGGCGTCGGCCGCGGTGACCCGACGCCCGTCGGCGGTGCGGTAGCCACCCCGGGCCGGCAGGAGTGCCACGGCCGGACCGGAAGCCGGGAACACGATCAACGGTGCTGCGCCACGCCGGTACCAGTGTCCGTCGAGTCGTACCTCGGTCCAGTGCAGACCGGCGGCGCGCAACGCCGCGACCAGCCCGGTGCCGGGGGTGGGCGGCGGCAGGTCGTAGTGGGCGGCGAGGGTCCGCGCGGCGTCGTCGTCCGGTCGCTCGGGCCGTTCGGCGGCGGCCGCGGCGAGCCGCCGCCAGGCCTCGTCGACCGCGGCGAGATCCGCAGCGGCCCGGCCCACGACGGTGTCGGTCCGCTCGGCGGTCAGCGTGTCCGTGGTCGGGTCGACGGTGGTCATGCCGACCGTCCGTCGGTGGCCAGCCGGCGGTAGACGCCGTCGGTGTCGATCAGTTCCGCATGGGTGCCGCGTTGCACGATCTCACCCCGGTCGAGCACCAGGATCAGGTCGGCGTCCCGCACGGTCGAGATCCGGTGGGCGATGAACATGCAGGTGACCCCCCGTCGGCGAAGTGCTTCCAGGACCGCGAACTCGGTGGTCGCGTCGAGCGCGCTGGTCGCCTCGTCGAGCACCAGCAGCGGCGGGTCGGCCGCCAGCGCCCGGGCCAGTTCCAGGCGCTGCTGTTCACCGCCGGACAGGTTGCGGGCGTGTTCGTTGACCGCGCCGTGGTCCAGGCCACCGCGCTGCTCGACCAGGCGGTCGATGCGGGCGTCGACCAGGGCGGCGCGCAACCGCTCCTCGGGCAGGGTCGGATCCCACAGCGTCAGGTTGTCGCGCAGGTTGCCCTCGAAGAGTCGCAGTTGCTGCTCCACGTAGCCGATCGACGCGGCCAGCGTCCGGCGGGAGTACGTCTCGCGGGGCCGGCCGTCGAGCAGCACCGCCCCGCTCCACGGCTCGGCCGCGCCGACGGCCAGCCTGGCCAGGGTCGACTTGCCGCTGCCGCTGACACCGACCAGGGCCACCCACTGGCCCGGCTCGACGGCGAACGAGATGTCCCGGACCAGCGGCGGGCGGTGCCGGTCGTAGCCGAAGCTGACCCGGTCGAACTCGATGCGGCCGGACAGTCTGGCCGGCTGGGCCGGTTCCGGCGGCGCGTCCGGCGCCAGCACGGTGGCCCGGGCCGGATGCGGGGTGGCGGCCAGGGCGTCGTCGATCACCGAGACGTGCACCCGGGTCACCTGGATCTCCGAGCCCAGCCCGACGAGCAGCCCGAGCGGGGCGAGCATCGCACCGCCCACCAGTTGGGCGGTGAGCAGCGTACCGAGGTCGATGCGGCCGGCGGCGACGTCGTGCGCGCCGACCAACGCCAGCCCGGCCAACGCGGCCGGGCCGACCGCCGCGCTGAGCGCCATCACGCCCAGCGTCGCCGAGGCCAGCGCGTTGGCGGCGTCCAGGGTCCGGCCGGCGGACCGGGCCCAGGAGGCGAAGAGCCACCGCTCGGCGCCGTCTGCCTTCACCGACTCGATCATCTTGAGTCCGCTGTGCGCGGTGCTGTCCCGCCGCAACTGTTCGAACAGCAGTCGCTGCTGATGCGGGCCCGCCCGCCGCCGGACCACGTTCAGCAGCACGATCTGTGCCGCCATCGCCAACGACATCACCACCAGCAGCCGGGGTGCCAGATAGCCGATGAACAGGCCGTACCCGGCCACTGTCACCGCGGCGGCGGCGGGCAACACCACCCGCTCGGACAGCGCGATGGCGAGGCCGTCGTTCATCTGGGTGCGGTTGACCAGGCCGCTGAGGTGTCGGCGGTGGAAGAACTCGCCGGGCAGCCGCAGCAGCGCGGTCAGGTAGCGGCTGGAGAAGCGGGTGGCCATCGCCGCCAGCGCGGTGGCGAAGATCCGCTGCTGGGCCCATCCGGCCAGCGCGGCCAGCAGCGCACCGCCGACCAGGATCGCCAGCAACGCCGGCCGCCAGGCCAGGTCGCCGAGGATCAGCACCCGGTTGAGTACCGCCCGCATGGTCAACGAGGCCAGCAGGGTGGGCACCGCGGCGACGCCGCCGAGCAGCGCCCCGGCGAGGATCATCGGCGCGTACGGCCGGATGCGCTGTGCCACCGCGCGGGCGAACGGCCAGCGCTCACCACCCGGCTCGAACTCCGGCGTCGGCGTGGCGACCAGCACCGGGCCGTTGGCTCGGGTGGCGAACTCGGCCGGCGTCAACGGCAGCCGGCCGACGGCCGGGTCGTTGATCCAGGCCCGACCGCGCCGGACGCCCTCCAGCACCGCGTAGTGCCGGCCGTCGAGGAACACCACCGCCGGCACCGGCACCCGGGAGGCCATGTCCAGGTCGGAGGTCTCGATCCACCGGCCGGTGACCTTGAGGCCGTAGCCGGCGGCGGCCCGCGCGAACCCGGAGGCGGTCATCCCGTCCCGACCGACCCCGCAGCGGTCCCGCAGTTCGGCCAGCGGCACCCGCCGACCGTGGTGGGTGAGGATGATGCTCAGGCAGGCCGCACCGCAGTCGGCGTCCTCCATCTGCGGCGTCTCGACGGTGCGTACGGCCCGCTGTCGGCGTGGCTGCGGCTGCGGTTCCTCCGCCGGCGGCGTGGTGGCCTGGCTGTCGGCGAGCACGACCATCAGCGACCACCTCCCAGCAGTACGTCGACGGGCCGTTCGGCACCGACGATGAGGTCCAGCCGGATCGGGGTCAGGGTGGCGCCCGGCCAGGCCGACACCCCGAGGTCGACAAGCACCGGCCGGACCAGCCGGTCGTCGTCGTGGCCGGGCAACCGCCCGATGCCGTACCGGCCGGCGAGCTCGACCGTGCTCAGCGGGTACGCCTCGACGTGGGTGACGGTGCCGGTCAGGCCGGCGCCGCGAACCTGCGCCCCGGCCGGAATGGCGGCCGGCTGACCGGCGTCGAGCAGCAGCAGCGCGGACAGCCGCTGATCGGCGCGGTCGACGACGCCGAGGGTGGCGCCGCCCTTGACCTGCGTGCCGGGGCGGGCGGTCAGGGTGGTGAGGATCCCGGCCACCGGGCTGGTCACCGGCACCGCATCGTCGTCGTCGGTGCCCCGCAGGGTCAGCAGCACCTCTCCGGCCGCGACCGGCCGGCCGACGACCGCGCTGACCGAGGCGACCGTCGCCGAGGCCGGTGCGGTCACCAGGGCCGGACCCGCACCGGCCAGCAGGATGCCGTCCAGCGACACCGTCGACTCGATCCGGGCGACCACGGCCCACGTCGTGCCGGCGCCGAGCGCCAGCAGCACGGCCGCCAGCAGGGCCCAGCTACGTCGAGTGGTCAGGCGTACGACGTCGTCCAGTTCACCGGCTCGTGGCATGGAGCCTCGCCTCCGTTCGCCTCGACAGGGGCTCGCCGGCCGGCGTGACCGTCACCGGCAGCGAGTCGTACGTGTGCAGGGCGGTGGTGTGCCGCCGCCGGGCCGGGCCGGGTCCCGCCCGCAGGTGCTCGTACGCCGCCAGTTGTCGCAGCACCTCGGCGGCCTGGACCCGGGCCATCGCCGCGCCGAGGCAGTGGTGCGGCCCGCGCCCGAACGCGAGATGTCGACCGGCGCGACCGGGCCGGAACTCGTCGGGGTGCGCGAAGACGGCCGGATCCCGGTTGGCCACCGCCCAGAGCAGGAACACCGGATCGTTGGCCGCGATCAGCTGACCGTCCACCTCGATCGGTGCGAGCGCCCGCCGGGCGGCCAGCCACACCGGGCTCTGCAGGCGCAGGCACTCGTCGACCACCTCCGGGGCGTGGTCGGGTTCCCGGCGCAGCCGCGCGGCCAGCTCCGGGCGGCGCAGCAGGTGCGCCACACAGATCGAGATGGCCGCGGTGGCGGTTTCCAGGCCGTTGATGAACAGCAGCACCACGAACGAGACGAACTCGTCGTGGCTGAGCCGGGCATCGGCGCCCTGGGCGGCGTCGAGCAGCTCCGCGACGAGGTCACCGGCCCGGTCGCGGCGTTGCGCGGCGAGATCGTCGATGAACCGCGTCATCTCGTCGACCTGACGATGCACCTCGGCCAGCTGGTCGGCGGACTGGCCGAAGCGGAACAGTTGGCCGGTCAGGGTCCGGGCCCACTCGTCGACCCGGGACCAGTGCTCGGTCGGCAGGTCGAGCAGCCGGCAGGTGGTGAGCACGGGCAGCCGCTCGGCGATCGCCGGCACCACGTCGAACTCGGCGTCGCCGGCCTGCGCGATCAGGTCGGCGACGAGGTCGCGTACGGTCCGGTCGAGGGCGTTGGTGCGGCGGGCGCTGAACGCCCCGGACACGAGCTGCCGCAGACGTCGGTGGGCCGCACCGTCGCGGAAGCTGAGCATCCGACCGAAGATCGACTCCAGTCGTTCCGACTGGGTCAGGGGCAACGGCGGGTCGCCGGCCCGCGGGTCGATCACCAGTCGGGGGTCACCGGCCAGCCTCGACACCTGCTGGTAGCCCGACACCAGCCACAACCCGGCGGTACGCAGAACAGGCGCCTCGGCGTGCAGCCGCCGGTAGAGGGTCGGGTCGTCGCGGGTGGACGGGTCGAGCAGCAGCGCGTGCCCTGCCGAGGGCAGCCCGGACATCGGTGTTACTCCGGCAACGGCGTGCCGACCCAGCAGAACGTGCCGAGGCAGAAGCACGGAACCGGCTCGGTCGGCTCGGTGGCCAGGTTCTCCACCCGTAGCAGGTCCTGCGGGGCCCCGGCCTCACCGTCGAGCCAGGAGGCCGCGAGCGCTGCGGCCCGCGCACGGATCACGCTGATGCTGTCTGCTCCGAAGTCGCGCATGTCGTATCTCCTGAAGTGGCGCATCTTGGTTCATGCACGGGCGAGCAGATCCGGCTAGGATGAAGCCAGCTGTGGGTATCTGGACTACCCACAGCTGTTTCATGTCGGCCGCCCCACGAACGGCCAGCCCGTCCTCACCCGACTGCTCTCCGTGCCCGGTCGGCTCGGCTGCGTTGCGGATCAGTTTTCCCGCACCCCCTCACCAGCGGTAGGGCACCGCGCACCTCCCACCCATGACACTTGTCATCCCCCCACCACCCCGCCCCCCTCACCCCGTCGATCTTGCGCTTTCCGTCGCGACATAAGCCGCACAAGTCACGTATCGGCGACCATGAGTGCAAGATCGGCGCGGAGGGGGCGGCGAGGGGGTGCGGTGGAGTACCGGTTGGAGCGGCGGGGCGACAGCGTCGTGGTGGTTCTGCACGGTGGGCATCTGCGGGCCGGGCTGGCGTGGGACGAGGCCGTGTTCGCCGATGCGGATGTCACCGTGCTGGCACCGTCGCGTCCCGGTTGCGGGCGGACGCCGCTGTCGACCGGTACGACCAGTGCGGGGTTCGCCGACGTCACCGCCGAGCTCTGCCGGCACCTCGGGATCGACAAGGTCGCGGCCGTGCTCGGCATTTTCCTCGAGCTTGGCGCGGACTGGCCCGCCATCTCCGAGGCCATCCGCGTTTTCCTCGCCACCGAGCCGCGCGACCTCGCAGAGCGCGGCTGACTCCGGCAACCAGCGTCGTCAGCTGTCGGCGGGAGCGGGGTTGACCGGCACTATTCTCACAGGGAATAGTGGGGCCATGTCGACCGCACATGTGCTGCTTGGTGTTCTTGCCGCTCAGGGGGTCAGCCATGGTTATGAGCTCAAGCGTGAGCATGACCGCAGGCTGCTCGGGGTTCGGCCGTTGGCTTTCGGGCAGCTGTACACGACGTTGGCTCGGATGCTGCGCGACGGGCACATCGTGGAGGCGGCCCACCAGCGCGTCGGCGGGCCGGACCGGGTGGCCTACCGGCTCACACCGGAGGGTAGGACCGCGCTCGACGGGTGGCTGAGCCGGGTCGTACCGCCTGCGGTGCATGTGTCGGGCGAGTTGTTCGTCAAGGTCATCGTCGCGTTGCTCGCCACGCCGGACGAGGCGACCGCCCGGTCGTACCTGGCCGCGCAACGTGCCGCCCACCTGGCCCGGATGCGGGAGTTGACCGCCGTCAAGACCGGTGGCGGCGCCTCGGTGACGGAACTGGCCGCCGCCGACTACCTGCTCAATCACCTCGATGCCGACCTGCGCTGGATGGCGACCACGTTGGACCGGATCGGTCAGCTTCGCGCGGAGGTACGGTCATGAGCACGCCGATCCTGCACGCCGAGCACATCGAGAAGTGGTACGGGCCGACCGCGGCCCTGCGCGACGTGTCGGTGAGCATCGACCAGGGCGAGATCGTGGCGGTCACCGGCCCGAGCGGCTGTGGCAAGTCGACGTTGCTGCACTGCCTGTCCGGCATCCTGGCTCCGCAGCGGGGCAGCGTGCGGTTCCAGGGGCGGGAGATCGGCACCGCCGGCGAAGCGGAGCGCTCTCGGTTACGCCGTACGGTCTTCGGGGTGCTCTTCCAGTTCGGTCAGGTCGTGCCGGAACTGACCGGGATCGAGAACGTGACCCTGCCGCTGCAACTCGGCGGCCACAGCTACCGCGACGCCGCGGTACGGGCCCAGGCGCTGCTCGACCGGCTGGGCGTCGGCGACCTGGCCGGTAAGCGGCCCGGCGAGATGTCCGGCGGTCAGCAGCAGCGGGTGGCGTTGGCCCGCGCCCTGGTCACCGAGCCGCAGGTGCTCTTCGCCGACGAACCGACCGGGGCGCTGGACAGTCTCGCCGGTGAGCAGGTGATGGTGGAGCTGGTCCGGCTGGCCCGTGAGCACGGCACGACGGTACTGGTGGTGACCCACAACGCGCAGGTGGCCGCGTACGCGGATCGGGAGATCACCATGCGCGACGGCCGCGTGGACAACGACGGCCGGAACAACAGCTACGGCTGGGGCGACAGCAGCGGCGGTCGGGGTGACGGTGACCGGCGGGTCGTGATCCGCGGGGAGGCGCGGTGAGACCGGCAGGCCTGTTCCGCCTGGCCTTCGTCGGCACCCGCAGCGACCGGGCCCGGGTGCCGGTCACCGCCGCCGGAGCGGCGGTCGCGGTGCTGGTGCTGCTCTGCTGCGCCACCGTGCTCAGCATCGAGCCGGCCGTCGGTCGGTACCACAACCGGATGCTCACCGAGCCGAATCTCCTGCTCAATGTCGCGGTGGCGATGCTGCTGTGCAGCATCCCGATCCTGTTCCTGGTCGCCCAGTGCGCCCGACTCGGGGCGCCCGCCCGCAACCGCCGACTGGCGGCCCTGCGGATGGCCGGCGCCACCCCGAGGCAGATCACCTGGGTCGCCGCCGTGGAGACCGGGCTGGCGGCGATGATCGGCGCGGTGGTCGGCGTGGTCGGCTACCTCGTCGGGCGGGTGCTGCTCGACCGCCCGGACCCCGCCGGGGTACGGCCACTGCCGACGGACGTGCTGCCGTCGGTCACGGCGATCGTCGCCATCGCGGTCGGGGTGCCGTTGCTGACCACGCTGCTCACCGTCGTCCTGCTGCGTCGGGTGGCCATCACTCCCTTCGGGGTGCTGCGGCAGAGCCGGCAACAGCCGGTACGGGCCTGGCCGAGCCTGCTGCTGGGGCTCGGCCTGGGCGGCCTGGTGTCGACAGGTGCGGTGATGCGCAGCGAGTACGTCCGGCAGGGCGGGTTCGGTGCCAACCGGGACGACCTGTTCGTCATCGCCCTGCTCGGCTGCACTGTCGTGATGCTGCTCGGTCTGATGTTCACGGTGGCCTGGATCGGCTACCGTAGCGCCCGGCTGCTGCTGCGGGTGACCCGGCGACCCAGCGCGTTGATCGCGGCCCGGCAGATCCTCGCCGATCCGCACGCCGGCAGCCGCAGCTTCACCGTCATCCTGGTCGTCACCGCCTTCGGTGCCGCCGCGATGATGCTGCACTCCTGGCTGGACACCGAGGTGGCGGTGCGGACTGCCGCGATGCTGGACCCGGCGCTGGGCTACGACACCCCGCCCCTGGATCTCGGCGGCACCGCGGCCTTCCGGTCGGAGGTCCGCACCCTGGTCGACGCGGTGCTGGTCAGTCTCATCGGGGTGGCCGCACTCACCCTGCTGATCGCCCTGGTCGAGGCCGGGGTGGCCCGCCGCCGGGCCATCGCCGCCCTGGTGGCCGGCGGCACCCCGAGGGCGGTGCTGGCCCGTGCCCTGTGTTGGCGGGTGCTGCTGCCGGCGGTACCCGGTATCGCCATCGCGGGCCTGGTCGGACTGGCCGGAATGCGGGCCTTCACCACGACCGCCACCGCGGGGTGGGGCCGGACGGTCTGCGTCGGCACCCCGGCCGAGTGCGCCGGACCGGACGCCGAGCGTCACCTGGAGTACCGCCAGGTCACCCACACCCTCCAGGCCTCGGTGCCCTGGGTCGACGTCGTCGCGGTGATGTCGATCTCGCTGCTGGCCGTGCTCCTGGTGATCGGGGCGAGCGTGCTGATGCACCGCTCCACCACCGATCCCGCCGAACTGCGGGCCAGCTGAGCCGTCGCCCGGCCGGACGATCGAGCCGCTGCCGGGCCGGGCGGTCGAGCCGGTGGGGGACAGGTCCGGGCTTCAGCGGGGTGACCAGGAAACTGTCCTTTGTGGCCGATCCGGGTGCGGATGCGGTCCACGGGTGTCATAGGCTGCCGTCCGGTCGTGAGCCGGTCGAGGAGTAAGATGGCACGCACTGTCCGTAGTCCGTTGCGCCGGCTCGCCGCCAGGTGCCAGGCTCTTGTCGGCGCCTCCTGGTTCAATCTGGCCAGCTTCGCCGTGGTCATCGTCAACGCGATGGCGTTGGGCCTGGAGACGTACGGCGGGGTCGTGGCCATCGTGGGCACCGCGCTGCGGACGGTCGAGTACGTCTGTCTCACCCTGTTCGTGCTGGAACTGCTGGTGCGCTTCGGTGCCCACGCGCTGGCCCCCTTCGGGTTCTTCCGTGACCGGTGGAACGTCTTCGACCTGGTGATCGTGGTCGCTCCGCTGCTGCCCGGTGTCCGGGAGAACGTGACCCTGCTGCGGTTGCTGCGGCTGGCCCGCATCGTCCGCGCGTTCCGGCTCTTCCCGAGCCTGCGGGTGATCCTGGTCGGCATCCGGCGCAGCCTGCCGGGGTTGGGCAGCTTCCTGCTGGTCACCGCGCTGCTGCTGTACGGGTACGCGATGCTGGGCTGGATGCTGTTCGGGGCCGCCTATCCGCAGGAGTACGGCAGCGTGGGGCAGGCCATGCTCACCCTGTTCCTGCTGCTGTCGCTGGACGGCATCACCGACACGCTCCAGGCCGGCCGGGAGGTCACCGGCTGGGCGGTGCTGTACTACGTCTCCTACATGGTGGCCGCCTGCTACCTGCTCACCAATCTGCTGGTGGGTCTGGTGCTGACCGCGTTGCAGGAGGCGCACCAGGACGAGCAGGTCGCCGCCCAGCGCAGCGATCGCCCGATTGGCGGGCACGCCGAGGACGAGCCGTCGGTCCGCGAGCAGTTGGCCCGGGTGCAGGCCATCATCACCGACCTCGAACGGCGGCTGCCGGAGCAGGAGCTCATCGGTCCGCCGACCGCCGGCCGGGTGACCGCCGAGGCGGGCACGCTGGTGCTGTCCAAGCCGCAGGTAAGCCAGCGGTCCCGCACGAGAGGCCGCCGCAAGCGCCGCTGACCACCGCCGCCGGGTGCAGGGCCGCTCGGCGTTACCGGGTGGCGGCCAACGTCACCGGTACGGAGATCAGCTTGATCGGGCTGCCGTCGACGGCCGACACCTCGTACGCCTCGATGGTGCCGGGCTGCTCACGGTCCAGCCGGTAGCCGACGGTGACCCGGTAGCCGCCCCGGCAGCCGGTGCCGCAGGTGGCGGTGGTGAACGCGGTGGCCAGCTGTCGGCCGGTGGCGTCGCGTACCCGGACGCTGACGGTCGCCTCGAACACGTCGGCGCTGCCGCTGACGGTGACCGGGCTGGTCACCCGGTCTCCGATGACCGGGTGGGTGACCACGATCGCGGGCAGCAGGTCGGCGTAGTCGACGCGCCCGGCCGGTGCGGCGGCGCCGAAGGCGACCTGCCGGACGGTGGGGAACTGGGTGAGCGTGTAGACCACCTGCGCCTCGCGCAGTCGTGCGGTGCCCGGATCGGGGGCCCCGGGCAGGCGTACCGTGGCCACCCCGGCCTCGATCCGGCTCACCTCGGCGGCGGGCAGCAGGGTGACCAGACCGGTGCTGGCCTCCGTCGGGTTCGGTCCGGCGACCAGTTCGGTCAGTGCCAGCCGCGAGGTGGCGACGGTGGTGGGGCGGGCGCGACGGGTCGGGGCGAGACGACCGTCGCGGACGTACCACAGCTCCAGGGTGAGGTTCGCAGGCCGGCTGCCGGCCACGGGCCCGGTGCTCGGCGGCGGGGGAGCGGAGCTGCCGGCCGCCGGCGTGGCGGCCGACGACGCGACGGTGGCGGGCCGGCCGGGCGCAGCCGCAGTGGTGGGTACGCCGGTGGTGGGCGCGGGAACGCTGGGTGCCGGGCCGAGCGATCCGGACCGCGACGGCGCGCATCCCACGGCGAGGACCAGTACCACGGCAGCAACTCCGGCCGACCGCCGCCGCGCCGTGGTGCTGACCGGCTGCCGGCTCACCCGGCACCACCGGTGACGTCCGACGAGCCAGCGTCGTACCGATCGGCGTCCAGGCGGTCGGGCAGGTCGAGACGGTCGGGCAGGTCGAGGCGGAACCGGGTGCCGCTGCCCACGGCACTGTGCACGGTGAGCCGGCCGCCGAGCAGTTGGGCGTTCTCCTGGGCGATGGCCAGGCCGAGCCCGCTGCCACCGCCAGAGCGGGCCGGGTCGACCTTGTGGAAGCGGTCGAACAGGCGCGGCAGGTGTGCGGCCGGGATGCCGGGCCCCTGGTCGTCGACGTCGAAGACCACCCGGTCATCGGCCCGCGCGACCCGGACCCGGAGCTCACCTTCCCCGTGCTGCACCGCGTTGGCGATCAGGTTGCCCAGCACCCGTTCCAGACGACGCGGATCGGTGCGCAACCGGACCGGCTCGTCGTCGACCTCGACCCGACCCTGCCAGCCTCGGGTCGCCACGATCGCGCGCAACAGGGCCGGTGCGTCCACGTCGGCGACCACGACGGCCTCCTGCCCGGCGTCCAGCCGGGAGATTTCCATCAGGTCCTCGACCAGCCGTCGCAGCCGGACCACGTCGTCGACCAGCAGCTCACCTGCGCGTCGGGCGTCGCCGGGCAGCTGGTCGAGGTGCTCGCGCAGCAGCGAGGCCGCGGCCACCAGAGCGGTGACGGGGGTACGCAGCTCGTGCGCTACATCGGCGGTGAACCGCCGCTGGAGATCCTGCGCCCGACGCAGCGCGACGATCTTCGCCTGCAACGCCTCCGCCATCTCGTTGAACGAGGCGGCCCAGGCGCTGAACTCGTCCCGGCCCCGCACCGGCAGCCGGGTGGCCAGCAGCCCTTCGGTGATCGCCCGGGCGGCCCGGCTCGCCCGCCCGACCGGTTCCAGGGTGCGCCGGGCGAGGGTGTGTCCGACCGCGGCGGCGAGCACCGTCACCAGGACCCAGCCGGCCGCCAGGGCGTTGCGCAGCCGATCGAGGTCGGCGGCGACGTCGTCCTCGCCGGTGATCACGTACAGCTCGGCGGTGGAGCCGGGAATCCGCCCGCCCACCACGAGCAGCCGGGGCGGCCCGTCGCTGCGCTGGTAGCCGAGTTGTCCGGCCGCGACGGTGGCCCGGAGCGGTGCGCCCAGTGCCGGCGCGTGCTGCGGATGCGAGGGCCACACGTCCCCGGCGACCAGCACCACGTGCCGGCCGCTGCCCTCGAAGCTGGTGAGCAGCTCCGTGCGGCGCTGCTCGGTCAACGGCAGGAACTGCCCGGCCAGCACCAGCCGGTACCGGGCGTCCGCGGCGGCGGCGTGCAGTGAGGCGTCGTAGCTGGCCTGCCGCAGCAGCAGGTACGACCCGCCGGCGAGCACCCCGGCGGAGACCCCGGCGACCAGCACGAACGCGACGGTCAGGCGGCGACGTAGCCGGCCGGGGCGTACCGGGTCCGTGGCCATCGCCGTTCCCCCGCTCAGCTCGCGGTCAGCTTGTAGCCGGCACCGCGTACGGTGCGGATCAGGCGTGGACTGGCCGGATCGTCCTCGACCTTGGCGCGCAGCCGCTGCACCGCCACGTCGACCAGCCGGCTGTCGCCGAGGTAGCCCTGCTCCCAGACCCGTTCCAGCAGCAGCTCGCGGGTGAAGACCTGCCCCGGGCGGCGGGCCAGCTCCAGCAGCAGCCGGAACTCGGTGGCGGTCAGCGGCAGCTCGTGACCGTCCCGGCGGGCCACGAAGGCGCCAGGGTCGATCTCCAGGCGACCGATCCGCAGCGGGCCCGGCTCGGGTGTCCCGACGGCGCGGCGCAGCAGCGACCGTACCCGGGCCACCAGTTCGGGCAGGTCGAAGGGTTTACGCAGGTAGTCGTCGGCGCCGCACTCCAGCCCGACCACCACGTCGATGGTGTCGGTGCGGGCGGTGAGCATGAGGATCGGCACCGCGCTGCTGCGCCGGATCTCCCGGCACACCTGGAGGCCGTCCAGGCCCGGCAGCAGCACGTCCAACACGATCAGATCGATCGACCCGGCGCGCCAGGCGGCCAGACCCTGTCGACCGTCGGCGGCGGTGTCCACCCGGAACCCGGCGCGGCGCAGCCCGAGGGCGGTGACCTCCCTGATGGAGGCGTCGTCCTCGACCACCAGCACGCGGCCGTCCATGACGTACCCAGGGTAGTCCCGCGCACCCCGGTCGTCGCTCGCCGTGACGGTCGGGGGCGGGTGCCCGAACGCCGGACACCCGCCCTCGTCGCCGGTCACTGCTGCCACTGGTGCGCCACGTCGAGGACGATCCGGCTGTGGGTGCCGGGCCCGGCAAGCACGAGGACCCGGAACGGCAGCCGGGCCCGTACGCCGACGGCGAAGGCGCTGTACCCCTCGAAGCTGCCGCCGAAGACCACGTCGCGCAGCGTCTGGTAGCGCAGCACGTTCGCGACATGGTCACCGACCCGGTACGGCACGGTGGCGAGGTGCTCGTCGTCGTACGCGGGCGCCCGCAGCGACACCCGCAGCAGCGCGCCACCCGCGGTGTACGGCGACAGGGCCAGCCCTTCACCCTCGGTGTACGTCTCGCCGTAGCCGATCGAGTAGCCGGTGACCGTCCCGTCGAACTCGAACACCACCCGGTCGAAGCAGTCGTGCCGGCCGGTGCGTACCTCGGTCAACGGGGCGTCGCTCAGCGCGCCGGCCACCTTGTCCCCGCTGCCCCAGGTGATTCCGCAGTACGGCTCCCCGGTCGCGGTCGCTGCGCCTCTCGTGCCCGCGGTGGCCGTCTTGCCGGTGGTGGCGGTCGTGCCGGCGGTGGCGGTCGTGCCGGCGGTGGCGGTCGTGCCGGCGGTGGTCAGGAGGACGGCGCACGCCACCGTCAGGGCGGCGAGAGTTCTGCTGAGTCGCATCGTGGGTCTCCTCTCCGCTGCCGGCCTGCCCGCGCGGGCCGGCGATGCTCGTGGAGTCCACCGTCGACACGCTTCGCCACCGCGCCTTCACTGAGACGTAACGGCCGGGCAACAGCCGGTGCGGGCGGTATGACACTTCCGTGATGACACCTATTGACTGATGTCTACTAATATCCACGGACATCGATCGTGGCGCGTCGATGCGCCGCAGGTATCCGCAGGGGAGTACGAGATGATCCGACAAAGACTGCTACGCGCGGCCACCGTCGCGCTGGCAGCGGTGCTGGCCGCGACGGGGCTCCAGGTGGCCACCGCCGCCAGCGCCTCCGCCGCCCGAACCGTCTACTACGACGCGAGCCGGGCCGGCGAGTTCCGGACCAACTTCGACCAGGCCGCCCAGATCTGGAACAGCAAGGTCAGCAACGTCCGGCTGGTGCCCGGCACCCCCGCCAACGTCACCATCCTGGTCGACACCGGCTGGCCCCGGGCGCAGGTCACCGGGCTCGGCTCCGGCCGGATCTGGATGGGCTGGCAGGCAGTCAACCAGGGCTACCACCGCACCCGGATCGCCACCCACGAGTTCGGTCACATTCTCGGGCTGCCCGACCGGCGTACCGGTCTCTGCTCCGACCTGATGTCCGGCAGCAGCGCGCCGGTCTCCTGCACCAACGCCAACCCCAGCGCCGCCGAGGCCAGCCGGGTCAACCAGCTCTTCGCCGGCAGCCGCAGCACCGCCGAGGTCGCCGAGACCTACACCTGGACCGGGGACGAGACCGGCGGTATCGGCATCCAGGTGGTCAACGGGCGCCCGGCCACCGAGAACTACCCCTGGCTGGTCTACACCTCCGGCTGCACCGGCACCCTGATCAAGGCCAACTGGGTGGTCACCGCCAAGCACTGCCCGACCCCCTCCTCGGTACGGGTGGGCAGCATCAACCGCAGCAGCGGCGGCACCGTCGTCGGTGTGAGCCGGGCGGTCAACCACCCGAGCATCGACGTCAAGCTGTTCCAGCTCTCCAGCTCGGTCAGCTACGCGCCGGCCCCGATCCCGACCACCTCGGGTGCGGTCGGCACCGCCACCCGGATCATCGGCTGGGGCCAGACCTGCGCGCCCCGTGGCTGCGGCTCCGCGCCGACCGTCGCGCACGAGCTGGACACCTCGATCGTGGCCGACAGCCGGTGCCTGGGCATCAACGGCCCGTACGAGATCTGCACCAACAACACCAACGGCAACGCCGGCGCCTGCTACGGCGACTCCGGTGGCCCGCAGGTGCGGCGGATCAACGGCGTGTGGAACGTGATCGGTGCGACCAGCCGCGCCGGCAACAACAACTCCACCTGCGCCACCGCCCCGTCCATCTACGGTGACCTCCCCTCGATCCGCTCCTGGATCAACACCCAGGTCGGCGGCCTGCCCGCCTGAGGGTGACACCGCTCGATCACGTGGTGCCCGCGAGCCCGGACAGGGGTTCGCGGGCACCACGCCGCTTGTGCGGGCCGGCGGGGGAGGGCGGGTGCCGCCGTGGAATAGTGGCTGGTCGTGAAACGGTATGGGGTGCTGATTCTGCCGTCGAGTAACCGGGTGTACTCGGGGGCGGCGGTCGAGCTGACGCGGGCGGAGCTGGAGATCTTCGGCGGGGCGGTGCTCGGCGGGCGACTCGGGGCGGTGGAGACGACCACCGTGGGTGGCGTCCCGTACGTCACGTTCGGTGTCGAGGGCGGGCTGGGCGAGCGGGACGTGGCGCTGCTGAGCAACCTGTCCAGCGCGTACGCGATCTTCGAGTTCGTCGACGACCTGCTGCGCCCGGTGCCGCTGGCCCGGCTGGACCGCTACGACGACGACCTGGTCACCATCCAGAAGTACCCGGGCAAGACCAACGAACAGTTCACCAAGCTGCTGCTCAACGTCACCCTGCTCGCCTCGACCTGGGCCGACGAGCTGCTCACCCGGCGGTTCCGGGTGCTCGATCCGCTGTGCGGCCGGGGGACCACGGTGAACCAGGCCATGATGTACGGCTTCGACGCCGCCGGCCTGGACCGCGACAGCAAGGACTTCGAGGCGTACCAGACGTTCCTCACCACCTGGCTCAAGCGCAAGCGGGTCAAGCACCGGGTGCTGGAGTCCGGGCCGGTACGCCGGGAACGCAAGGTGGTCGGCCGTCGGCTGCGGCTGGAGATGGCCGCCTCGAAGGAGGCGCACAAGGCCGGCGACGTGCAGACCGTGGACGTGGTCAACGCCGACACCACCCGGATCGGCGAGTTCTTCCGCCCGGAGAGCGTCGACCTGGTGGTCGCCGACGCGCCGTACGGCGTGCAGCACGGCAGCCGTACCGCCGACAGGCTGGCCCGCGATCCCCTCGCCCTGCTCGCTGCGGCCGTGCCGGGCTGGGCGCGACTGCTGCGCCCCGGCGGCGCTCTCGGCATCTCCTGGAACACCAACGTGGCCCGCCGGGAGGCCGCTGCCGAACACCTGACCGCCGCCGGCCTCACCGTCCTGGACGACGGCCCCTGGCGCACCCTCTCCCACCGCGTCGACCAGGCCATCGTCCGCGACATCCTCGTAGCCCAAAAACCCACCCCCTAGCCCCCCACCCTCCCCGCCCTTCCCTTCCTGCCCTTCCTGCCTCACCCCGACCCCGCAGCCTGCCTGCCCCGCCCTGTCCCACCGTGCCGGCCCACCCCCTGCCCGTCGATCTTGCACTTTCGGTCGCCGTGATGAGGCTTTTGTGGCTTATGCCGCGACACAAAGTGCAAGATCGGCGGGGTGAGGCGCGGCGGGGTGGGGCTGGGCGAGGGTGAGGGTGGGGGAGGGGAGTGGATGTTGACGGGGGTCGTTGAGGGTGGGAATATCGACTGTTGTGAGTGTTAGCGCTCACAGTTCTGGTGTGCGCTGGGGACTAGTGGCAGGAGTGGGGATGAGGATGAGGGTGCGATGGCTTGCGGTGGTGGCCGCGGTCGGTCTTGCGGTGAGTGCGGTGGTGACAGCGGCGGGCACCGCCAGTGCGGAGTCCAACGGTGGGGTACGGGTGATGCCGCTCGGTGACTCGATTACCGAGGGTACGCAGATCCCGGGCGGCTACCGGATCGGGCTGTGGCAGCGCCTGGTCAACGGCAGGTACACGGTGGACTTCGTCGGGTCGCAGTTCAACGGGCCGACCAGCCTCGGTGACCGGGACCATCAGGGGCACCCGGGCTGGCGCATCGACCAGATCGACGCCAACATCGTCAACTGGCTGAACACCCAGCGACCGCAGACCGTGCTGCTGCACATCGGCACCAACGACATCCTGCAGAACTACAACGTCAGCAGCGCACCGAACCGGCTCTCCACCCTGATCGACCGCATCACCAACACCGCCCCCAACGCGGAGGTGTTCGTCGCGCAGATCATCACGCTCTCGAACACCAACCAGGCGGCGGCGGTACGCACCTTCAACGCCGCCATCCCGGGCATCGTGCAGAGCAAGGTGAACGCGGGCAAGCGGGTGCACCTGGTGAACATGCACGCCGCGCTGACCACCGGCGACCTGATCGACGGCGTCCACCCGACCGCCAACGGCTACGACAAGATGGCCGCGGTCTGGTACAACGCCCTGCAGTCGGTGCCCGGCAGCATCGGCACCCCCGGCAGCGGCGGCACTCCCACCCCCACCCCGGTTCCCACCGCCGGTGCGATCGTCGGCAACCAGTCCGGCCGGTGCGTCGACGTGCCGGGCTACAGCACCGCCAACAGCACCCAGTTGCAGCTGTGGGACTGTCACGGCGGCACCAACCAACAGTGGAGCTACACCTCCGGCCGGGCGTTGACCGTCTACGGCAACAAGTGCCTCGACGCCGAGGGCTACGGCACCTCGCCGGGCACCCGGGTCACCATCTACGACTGCCACGGTGCGACGAACCAGCAGTGGAACGTCAACGCCAACGGCACCATCACCGGCGTGCAGTCCGGCCTCTGCCTGGATGCCAACGGCGGGGGCACCGCCAACGGCACCCGGCTCGTCCTCTGGACCTGCAATGGCCAGGCCAACCAGCAGTGGAGCCGGCGGTAGTCCACCCCACCGGCCCCATGCCCTGACCGGGCCCGGCCGCAGGTTCAGCGGGACTGGGCCTGCGGCCGGGCCGGGGCGGAGCCGAAGGTGGTGAGGAAACGGTCGCGGAAGGAATCCATCGACCAGACCGGGGCGGTGGCGTCCGGGGTGAGGCCGTCCTGCCAGCCCCAGTCGGCGATCCGCTCCAGCACGGCGGGGTCCTTCGCGATCAGGTGGATCGGCACGTCCGGGCTGGCATTGTCCCCGGTGACCACCGGCGCGGGCTGGTGGTCACCGAGAATCACCAGCACCGTGTCGTCGTCGCCGTGGGTCTCCAGGTAGGAGATGAGGGTACGCAGGGTGTAGCTGACCGCGTGCCGGTAACCGGTGCGGGCCTGCGCCGTCGGCGTACCGATGATGCCCTTGCGGAACACCTCGCCGTCGTCGATGTCGTCCCAGTCGACGAGCGAGGGCACCCTGGTCCAGGGGGAGTGGCTGGACACCAGCGCCAACTCGGCCATCACCGGCCGGTCCCGCGGCCCGACCCTCTCCCGGGAGTGGAACACGTTGATGGCGTACTGGTCGGGCATCGGGGAGAAGGCGAACCGGGGACCCCGGTAGCCGAGGTCAGGGCCACTGTAGAACTGCTCGTAGCCGTAGAACTTCCCCTCCGGCCAGGCCTGGTTGACCGCCGGCATCACCCCGACGGTACGCCAGCCGGCGCTGCGGAAGGCGTCGCCCAGGGTGAACCGGTCGCTGGCCAGCAGGCTCTTGTGCCGCTGGTTGTTGTCGATCCACAGCCCGGACAGCAGGGTGGCGTGGGCCAGCCAACTGCCGCCGCCGATGGTCGGCGAGGTGAGGAAGCCGCTGCGCGAGGAGAAGCCGGCCGCCTGCAACCGTCCGGCGCCGTCGTCGAGCAGCCGCTGCACGGAGGCGAACTCCGGGTCGGAGACCGCGTCGCGGCCGTAGCTCTCCACGAAGGCGATCAGCACGTCCTTGCCGCGCAGCCCGGTCAGCAACTGCTCTGCCGGCACCTCTCGGAACGGGTCCGCGCTCACCTCGGTACGGAACGCCGCCCGGTCGTTGATCCGTTCGCGGACCTCCGACACGTGCTCGTGGACGATGGTGCTGGCGTTGCTGTCGGCGACCAGCACCCCGGTCACGATCCGGGCCTGGAAGGCGGCCAGCAGCGCCCAGACCAGCACCAGCGACGCGACGACCCGGGTGCTGGCGGTACGGTGCCGCGTCAGCAACCCGGACAGCCGTACCGTGGACAGCGCGGTCAGCACCGGCACGGCCAGCAGCACCAGCACGACGCCGACGGCGATGGCGATGGCACCCGGCCGGCCGATCGACTCGGCCACGAAGGTGAACGCCTCGTCCAGCAGGGACCAGTCCAGCACCAGGTCGAATGGCCGCCCCAACGAGGAGTAGAACCCGAGGTCGCCGATCTTCACCAGCACCACCAGGCCGAGCAGCACTCCGGCGACGGCGGCGACCACCCGGCGGGGTCGGCCGGGCAACGCGAGCAGCACGGCGGCGAGCAGCAGCGCCTCCAGCGGGATCCGCAGGAACGCGCCGGCCTGCATCCGCCACGGCTGGTTGGGCAGCGTGAAGGCGGCCAGGACCAGCACGACGGCCAGTACGGTGACCACCCGGGCCAGCATCCGGCGGCGGCCGGACCTGGCAGGGGCGTCGGAGGCCTCGGTCAGCGCCGCGGTGTCCGGGGAATCGGTCGTGGGAAGGCGCTCGGCGGTGTTCGTGGCGCGCGCCGCATCGGAGGTCGACAACTGGTTTCTCCCGGGTCAGCGCAGCGACAGGACAGGCGCGGGGGGCAGGTCGCGTTCCTCGACCCGGTCGAGCGGGCGACCGCGCAGCGGCACCGTCGCGACGACGATCGGGGAGACGGTACGCGGCGCACGGCGCCGCCACAGCCAGGCCACGTCCCGGCCGAACGACTCGACCAGCAGCCCGAGCGCTGCCAGCAGCACCAGCAGGGTCACCGGGGCGGGCAGCAGCTGGGAGGCGGCGACGGCGAGCGCGATCCCCTGGACCGCGGCGACCACCTTCCGCCAGTACCGGGGCGGGAGTTGCGCGTCCATCCAGGGCAGCACCCAGCTCGCGGCGAGGAAGGCGTACCGCATCAGGCCGATGGCGAGCACCCAGACCCCGACCGACGGCGCCACGTAGAAGCTCAGCATCAGCACCAGGATCGAGTCGACCTCCATGTCGAAGCGGGCACCGAGCCCGCTGACCGTTCCGGTCCGCCGGGCCACCTTGCCGTCCACCGCGTCCAACGCCAGCGCGACCCCGGTCAGCACCACCAGCACCGCCGTCGGCGCGGGTCGGCCGGCGATCAGCGCGTCGGCGATCAGCGCCGTCACCGCCCCCACCAGCAGCCCCCGACCCATGGTGACCCAGTCGGCCGGGCCCAGTCGGGGCGAGCCGGCGCGCCGCAGCGCCCGGATGAGTGCCAGGCAGGTCACGGCACCGTACGTCAGGCCCGCGAGCCAGCCGGCGACGCCGAGGCCGACGGTCGCGGCGAGCCCGCCCAGCAGAACGACCTGGACGAGCATCCCGATTTGCGGACCGGTTCGAACTGTGGACACCGTGCCTCCGTGTTTATGATCGACGACCCCTGTCAGGAAGTACGGAAAACATGACGGATCGGTTCGGTCCGGACGCAGGTGAGGAGAAGAACCGGTGACGCGACCCGCCCGCGCCTTCTGGCTGCGCGCACCCGGTGCGGGAGAGATCCGACCGGTGACGCTACCCGAACCGGGCCCCGACGAGTTGCAGGTACGCACCCTGTTTTCCGGAGTCAGCCGAGGCACCGAGACCCTGGTGTTCGCCGGCAAGGTGCCGGACAGCCAGTACGCCACAATGCGCGCCCCGTTCCAGGAAGGCGACTTCCCGGCCCCGGTCAAGTACGGCTACCTCAACGTCGGCGAGGTCGAACAGGGCCCGGCCCACCTGCGCGGACGTACGGTGTTCTGCCTGTACCCGCACCAGAGCGCGTACGTGGTGCCGGTCGACGCGGTGACCGTCGTACCGGAGCAGGTGCCGGCCTCGCGCGCGGTGCTGGCCGGCACGGTGGAGACCGCGGTCAACGCGCTGTGGGACGCGCCACCGCTGCTCGGCGACCGGGTCAGCGTGGTGGGCGCCGGCATGGTCGGCTGCGCCGTCGCGGCGCTGCTGGCCCGCTTCCCCGGCGTGGCGGTGGAACTGGTCGACACCGACCCGACCCGGGCCGAGGTGGCCGCCGCCCTCGGCGTCGACTTCGCCACCCCGCAGGCCGCCACCGGGGGCCGCGACCTGGTGGTGCACGCCAGCGCCAGCGCCGCCGGCCTGCAACGCGGCCTGGACCTGCTCGCCCCCGAAGGCACCGTGCTCGAACTGAGCTGGTACGGCGACCGCCAGGTGCAACTCTCCCTCGGCGCGGCCTTCCACTCCGGACGGCTGACCATCCGCAGCAGCCAGGTCGGCATGGTCGCCCCCGCGCGCCGCAGCAGCCGCGGGTACGCCGACCGGATGGCGCTCGCCCTCGACCTGCTGGCCGACCCGGTCTTCGACGCGTTGATCACCGGGCGGTCGGCGTTCGCGGAACTGCCCGACGTCCTTGCCCGACTCAGCGCCGGCAGCCTGCCCGCGCTGTGCCACCTCATCACCTACGACGGGGAGTGACTCCGTGTTCAGTGTGACCGTCCGTGACCACATCATGATCGCCCACAGTTTCCGGGGCGACGTCTTCGGCCCGGCGCAGCGGCTGCACGGCGCGACGTTCGTGGTCGACGCCACGTTCCGCCGCCCGGATCTCGACGCCGACGGCATCGTGGTCGACATCGGGCTGGCCACCGACCAGCTCAAGGCCGTGCTCGGCGAACTGAACTACCGCAACCTGGACGACGAGCCCGCCTTCGCCGGCACCAACACCACCACCGAGGTGCTGGCCCGGACCATCGCCGACCGGCTCGCCGACCGGGTGCACGCCGGTGACCTGGGTGCCGGCGCCCACGGGCTGACCGGCATCACCGTCACCCTGCACGAGTCACACGTCGCCTGGGCCAGCTACGAACGGTCACTGCCGGGGGCGAGCGGCACCGGCGCCTGACGTGCCGACCGTGCACGTCGTCCTGCCCGGCGACATCGACGACCCGGCCACACCCAGCGGCGGCAACGGCTACGACCGGCGGGTCTGCGCCGGGCTCGCCGCCGCCGGCTGGTCGGTCCGCGAACATCCCGTACCGGGAGACTGGCCGACCCCGTCCCCGGCGGAGCAGGCCCGGCTCGCCGCGCTGCTCACCGCCCTGCCCGACGGCGCACTCGTCCTGGTCGACGGGCTGGTCGCCTCGGTGGTGCCGGACGCCCTGGCCGCGCAGGCCCGGCGGCTGCGGCTGGTCCCGCTGGTGCACCTGCCCCGCGACGACGACACCGAGGCGCGGGCCCTGGCCAGCGCCACCGTCATCGTCGCCACCAGCACCTGGACCCGCGACCGGCTGCTGCACCGGTACGCGCTGGCGCCGTCGCTGGTGCACGTCGCCGCCCCCGGGGTGGACCCGGCGCTGCCGGTCACCGGATCACCGGCCGGTGCGGCGCTGCTCTGCGTCGCCGCGGTCGCCGCCCACAAGGGCCACGACCTGCTGGTCGAGGCGCTGGCGGCGGTGACCGACCGGAACTGGACCCTGACCTGCGTCGGCCCGCTGCACCGCGAACCGGATTTCGTCGACCGGCTCCGCACGCGGATCACCACCCACCGGCTCGACGACCGGATGCGGCTGGCCGGTCCGCTGTCCGGTGACCGGCTGGCCGCCGCATACGCCGGTGCCGACCTGCTGGTGCACCCGTCACGCGGGGAGACGTACGGGATGGTGGTCACCGAGGCGTTGGCGCGCGGCATCCCGGTGCTCGCCACGGCGGTCGGTGGCCTGCCCGACGCCCTCGGCCACGTCGCCGGGGAACGCCCCGGCGTGCTGGTGCCGCCCGAGCAGCCGGCGGCGCTGGCCGACGCGCTGCGCCGCTGGCTGGACGACGCGACCCTACGGGCGCGGCTGCGCCGCATCGCCGCCCGGCGACGGACCACCCTCGAGGACTGGACGAGCACCACCACCCGGATCACCACGGCCCTGGAAGAGGCGATGGCGTCATGACCGAACAGCAGGCAGTTCAGGATGCGCCCATCGAGCTGCCACCGGATTTCGCGCAGTGGCTCGCGCTGCGGGAGCCGGCCGACGTGGCCGCCCGCGCCACGGACCTGGTCGACACGGTGCGCGGCACGCTGACCGGCGGCACGCCGTACGTGGTGCACGATCTGGGGGCCGGCACCGGTTCGCTGGGCCGCTGGCTGGCCCCGCTGCTGCCCGGCCCGCAGCACTGGGTCCTCCACGACCAGGACCCGGACCTGCTGGCCCGCGCCCGCGCCGGCATGCCCACCGTCGCCGCCGACGGTACGCCGGTGACGGTGCAGACCCGCAGTGGTGACCTGACCCGGCTCGACGCCACCGACCTGGCCGGCGCGGCGCTGGTCACCGCCTCGGCGCTGCTCGACATGCTGACCGCCGCCGAGATCGAGCGGCTGGTCGCGGCCTGCGCGGGGGCCGGCTGCCCGGCGCTGTTCCTGATCTCGGTCACCGGCACCGTGCGGCTGACCCCGGCCGACCCGCTCGACGCCGAGATCGCCGACGCGTTCAACGCCCACCAGCGTCGCACCGTGGGGGTCCGTCGACTGCTCGGCCCCGACGCCGTCGACGCCTGCGCGGCGGCGTTCACCCGGCACGGGATGACCGTACGGACCCGACCCAGCCCGTGGCGACTCGGACCGGAGCAGGCCGCCCTCACCGGGCAGTGGTTCACCGGCTGGCTCGACGCGGCCTGCGAGCAACGTCCGGAACTTGTCGATCTCACCCGCGAGTACGCCCGACGTCGACGCAACGAGGCTAACGCGGGCCGACTCGGGGTAATGGTCGATCACACCGACCTGCTGGCCGTACCCCGTTGAACCGGCGGCCCGCTAGTTGCGTGCGTACAGTCAAAGAAAGATCACCATGCCGGGAGGCTTGCGTGGCGGACGAAGCTGGTGGCGTCGGGTCCACGGCGGCCCCGACCGGCCGGTCCTTCTGGGCCTGGCTGCGCCTGGCGCTCGGGTTCGCCGTGCTGGTGGGGCTGCTGTGCTGGCTGGGCACCGGGCCGTTCCTGGCCGGGCTGCGCCTGATCGACGCGCCCGCGCTGGCTGCCGCGCTCGCCTTCGGCGCGCTCACCACCGTCTGTGTCGCCTGGCGGTGGAGCCTGGTCGCCGGCGGACTCGGCGTACGGCTGCCGCTGCGCGAAGCCGTGGCCCACTGCTACCGGGCCGTGTTCCTCAACGCCACTCTGCCCGGCGGGATCCTCGGCGACGTGCACCGGGCGGTGCGGCACGGCCGTGACACCGGTGACGTCGGCCGGAGCATCCGGGCCGTGGTGTGGGAGCGCGTCGCCGGCCAGGTCGTGCTGCTCGCCGTCGCCGTGGTGCTGCTGTTCGCCTTCCCGTCGCCGGTGCGGCCGTACCTGCCGATGGCCACCGCGGTTGTGGTGACCGCGCTGGTCGCCGTGGTGCTGGCCGCCCGCCTGCTGCCGGACTCGGGGGCCTCCCGGTTCACCCGCGCGATGGTCACCGCCGTGTCCGACGTCCGTGCCGGGCTGCTGGGCCGGCGTACCTGGGCGGGGGTGCTGGTCGCCTCCGCGCTCGCGGTCGCCGGGCACCTCGCCACGTTCCTGGTGGCCGCCCGTACGGCCGGTTCCACCGCCCCGCTGACCCTGCTGCTGCCGTTGACCCTGCTGGCCCTGCTCGCGATGGGGGTGCCGGCCAACGTCGCCGGGTTCGGCCCCCGCGAGGGGGTGGCCGCGTGGGCGTTCGCCGCCGCCGGCCTGACCGCCGCCGAGGGGGTGGCCACCGCAACGGTGTACGGCGCCCTGGTGCTCGTCGCGAGCCTGCCCGGAGCCGCCGTGCTGCTGGCCCGTCGTGTCCGTGTACCCGCCACCGTCTGACGAGGAGAGCCATGTCCGAATCACTGCCTGCCGCCACCATCCGGACGCAGGTCACCGTGCCGCTGCGCTTCTCCGACGGATACCAGACCACCGCCCGGCTGCACACCTTCGACGGGCTGGTCGACGGTCGCGAACACCTCGCCTTCGCCCTCGGTGACCACACCGCCGCCGGGGCGGTGCCGCTGGTCCGTCCGCACAGCGAGTGCCTGACCGGCGACGTGTTCGGCAGCCAGCGCTGCGACTGCGGTCCCCAGTTGCGCGAGGCCGTGCAGCGCATCGCCGAGGCCGGCGGATACCTGCTCTACCTGCGGCAGGAGGGTCGCGGCATCGGCCTGTACGCCAAGCTCGACGCGTACGCCCTGCAGGACGCCGGGCTGGACACCTACGAGGCCAACGTCGCCCTCGGCCACGACGAGGACGAGCGGGACTACACCGTCGCCGCGCAGATGCTCGCCGCGCTGGGCGTCGGGCCGATCGCGGTGCTGACCAACAACCCGGAGAAGACCGACCAGTTGAGCCGCCTCGGCGTCAGCGTGACCGAGCAGGTGCCCACCGGCGTGTTCCTCTCCCCGGCCAACGCCGACTACCTCGCGGCGAAGGCCAGCCGCGCCGCCCGTGCCGCCGACCTCCCCGCCGTCCGGTGACCGGCCAGGCCACGGCCCGCCGGCCGTACGTGCTGCTCAGCTGCGCCACCTCGATCGACGGCTACATCGACGACGCCACCGACGAACGGCTGATGCTGTCCAACGACGCCGACCTGGACCGGGTCGACGAGGTCCGCGCGAGCTGCGACGCCATCCTGGTGGGCGCCGGCACCGTCCGCCGCGACGACCCCCGCCTGCTGGTGCGCTGCGACCGCCGCCGCGCCGACCGGATCGCCCGTGGCCTGCCGGAGTCCCCGATCCGGGTGACCGTGACCGGCTGCGGGGACCTGGACCCGGCGGCCCGGTTCTTCACCGTCGGTGACACCGAGCGGATCGTCTACTGTGCCAGCGCCGCGTGTGAGAAGACCCGGCACCGGGTGGGGGAGCGGGCCACAGTGGTCGACGCCGGTGACCCGATCGACCTGGCCCGGGCCCTGGCCGACCTGGCCGACCGGGGCGTACGCCGACTGCTCGTGGAAGGGGGCGCCCTGGTCCACGGCCAGTTCCTCACCGCCGGGCTCGCCGACGAACTGCACCTGGTGGTGGCCCCCTTCTTCGTGGGCGACCGCCGGGCACCCCGCTTCGTCGGCGACGGCCGCTTCCCGTGGCATTCCGCCCGCCGCGCCCAGGTGGTCGAGGCCCGCCAGATCGGCGACGTGGTGCTGACCCGCTACGCCCTGTCGGAACGCTGCGAGCTGACCTGAGCGTCCGGGTCCCCTCGTGCCGACGGTCTGCGGCCTGTCGAGCTGACAGCGCAGACGGGTTGATGAACCGTTCCCGGTGACCCGAACAACTCGGTTGATCATGGCCGTCTCGTCGGGTAGGACCGCGGCATGCTACGTGGCGACAAGATCGGGTTGCGGGCCCGACACGAGACCGACGTTCCTGTTCTGCACTCTGAGCTCTACGACGACGTCGTGACCCGGTCGAAGGCCGACTCCCGTCCGTGGCGTCCGATCGCCCCCGGCTCCACCACGTCGCCGTACGCGGTTTCCGACCCCACCGACGATGCCGCATGCTTCTCGGTGGTGCAGCTCGCCGATGACGAACTGGCGGGCGAGGCGCTGTTGTGGGGCATCGACCTGCACAACAGAAGCGCGCACATCGGAATCTCGCTGCGACCGGCCTTCCGCGGCCGTGGGCTGGGCACCGACGTCCTCCGGGTGTTGTGTCACTACGGCTTCGTGATCCGCGGCCTGCATCGGTTGCAGGTCGAGACGCTGGCCGACAACGCCACGATGATCCGAGCAGCCACCCGGTCCGGGTTCGTGCGTGAAGGCACCCTGCGCCGCGCGGCATGGGTGCATGGGGACTTCGCTGACCAGGTCGTTCTCGGGCTACTCGCCACCGAATGGGACGCCAACGCGCGGGGCTAGGTGCCGGGCTGTGGCACCCACCGGTCGCCGAGGGCTGCGTGGAGGGCCAGCAGGACAAGGCTGATCAGGATCGACGCGAGAATGCCCAGACCGAGACCAAGGATGCCGCGGTCTCGCCGGCCCACGTGCGCGGCCGAGGTCGACCACGGGTGCTCGCGGGCCAACCAGTACAGCAGCCCGAGGCCGTACGGTGTGATGGAGATCAGCCAGAACCAGAACCACCGGGTGCCCCGGACCGGAGCCGGTCCGGCGACGACGACGCCGAAAGAGATGGCAGCGAGGACGAAACCCGCCCAGATGACGACGGATGTCGGTAGGTGGAGTGCGCCGGCCCGGCGTTCGAGGCCGGAGGCTCGCAGATCCTGCGCGATACCGACGGCGCCAGGTCCGGAGTAGTTGCCGTCGTCGACGGTGTCGGTGATGGTCACCTCGTCGAACCTGTCGGTGTCGGTCCAGTGCACCCGGCCGTCGGGGGTTCGCCACGCGAACAGCGGACCGAGGGTGCCGGAGCTACGCAAGGCGGGAGTGTCGAACCATCGCGGTGGGCTGCTGACGTCCCATCGGTCGCCCCACTGGAACGCGGTGACACGGCCGGCAGCGGCGTCCGTCCTCGCCTGGTCGTAGCCCTGCTGCCGGGGCGCCGTCCACCAGGTCGTCACCGCCGCGAGCAGCCAGAGGAGAACCAGAGCGAGCCGCAGCGCAGGCCACCACCGCCCCGTTCGTGCGGCCGGTGCACCGGGTGCGCCCCCATTCATGATCAGCAGCTCCCGTCGCTTGTCAGTCCGCTGCCCCTCCGCCACCGCCTGAGCCGAACTGCGCCGCGTCGCCGTAGACGGCGTTCTCCGCGATGGCGCCGGAGTGCCGGTCGGGCACTCCTCGCGCCCGCCCGACGACGTAGCGACCAGGGCGCGGTGAATCACGGCGGATGGCACGCATGGCGGACCGTGCTGCTGCCGCCTTCTCCTCGACGGTCTGCGGCCGGCGACGGCCACGCCTGTAGATCAGGACCGTGATGCCGACGGCGAGCCCGATGCCGGCGAGCAGGAGATACCACCTCATGCGCTCACCGTAGAAGGGGCCCGCATCTGCCGACGAGGCGCGGCGGGACAACAGTTGGTGGCCGTGGCACGGGGTCGGGCAGCATCGGGGCATGACGACCACCTACCGGCTGCTGCGGCAGACGAGCCGCACCTCCCGATTCGCTGTGGTCACCGTCGAGGTCGAGCCATCACGTGGGCCCGAGGTGAAGGTGACCGCCGCCGTCACGGCAGCACACCGACGGGAAGCCGACCTGGGCGCTCGGTGGGCGCTGCGCAGCCTCCCGGCAGCGGCGAAGGTCACGGTGACCGACGTGCTCACCACCGAGGTCGACACACTTACGGGAGACGTCCACGAGGCCACCGCCCGCGCCGTGTGGCAGGCCCTGGGCATCGAACACCCGACACCGTACGTGGGATTCGGCGACCCTCGGATGGTCGCATCCTGGCTGGAGGACATGGCGGGCCGACGGCTCGAAGCGGTGACGGAAGCCCGGCACTGGTACGGCGGATGATGCGAGCCCGACGCCACGAGCCTGCTGCACGCCTGGCTGTGCTTCGAATCCGCCCTGCCCGTCGGCCTGCACGGCAGCGGTGACCAGTTGAGGCTGGCGACGGAGGACCCGTACCGCTCCTACGACATGGGCGAGCACGGGGAGACGAGGGTCGGCCCGGCGCTGCGTCCGGGCATCCTGTCCGGGTTCGTCGGGGCCAGACTTGTCGACGGCGCCGTGATCATCGGCCCGGACGGCGACCTGAGCTGTGCTGGTCTGGTGCTGCGGTTCGACACCCGGTGACCTGGTCGTCGGCACGCTCGGCGACGAATGGGTCCTCGCCGTCGGCTCGGTGCCAGCAGCCGTCGCCCCCTCCTGGACCGTGCAACCTATCGTACGCGGTGCCTCGTGACTCGATGGACGGGAGTCGGCCCTCCCACCGTCGGGTTCGGCAGGACACGCCCTCGCGCGCCGGATGGAGCGGGGCGTCGCGGGGCAGCCAGGATGTGGTTACCTTCTGATATGCCGCATCCCATCATGTTCGACGAGGCAGATCCGATCCTGGGCCGGGTGCGGACACTCGCCCTGGCCTTTCCCGACGCGGCCGAGAAGGTGTCCCACGGGCGTCCCGCATTCTTCACCACAAAGGTCTTCGCCTACTACGGAGGTTCGGTGAAGGTCGACGGGGTCTATCGTCGGCACGACCAGTCGGTGATGGTGCTTGTCGACCCCGAGGAGCGTGCGGCGCTGCTGACGGAGGAGCGGTGCTTCGTGCCGGCCTACCTGGGCGCCTCCGGCTGGGTGGGGGTGGACCTGACCGACGACACCGACTGGGACGAGGTCCGGGAGCTGCTCGACGCCAGCTACCGGCGTACGGCCGGAGCCCGCCGGATCGCCCGGCTCGACTCCCGAGTGTCCTGAACACCCCGCAGGTCAACTGAAGGCGCCGGCACTGGCGGCGATGGCCACGCTGCGGGCCACCTGTTCGGGAAGGCGTGGGTCGGCCGCGGACCGCAGGAGTACCAGCTCGTGATACAGCGGGGCGGTCGCGGCGATGAGCAGCCGGCGGGCATCCGTGCCTGCCGGGATCTCACCGCGGTCGACGGCGCGCCGCGCGATGTCGGTGCAGCGGTCGTACCGGTCGGTCCAGAAGGCCCGTAAGGCGGTGGCGGCCTGCGTGGATCGGAACGAGGCGGCGATCAGCGCGACGGTCACCGGGTCGCCGGTCAGGGCGGCCTGGACCTCCTGGTTGACCGCGGTCAGGTCACCTTCGAGCGAACCGGTGTCGGGCGGGCGCCACGCGTCGACGCTCGCCTCGTGCAGGACGTCGGCCAGCAGGCCACCCACATCCCGCCAGCGCCGGTACACCGTGGTGCGGTGTACGCCGGAACGCTCGGCCACCACGTCGATGCTCAGCGAGTCGTAGCCGTGCTGCACCAGCTGGGCGAGCGCGGCGTCGAGCACCCGGCGGCGGACCGCGGCGCTGCGCCCGCCGGGGCGGTGCACGCGGCCGGTCGCGGAGTCGTCGGGAAGTTCGCTTGTCGGTCCTGGCGACGCCATGCCAGGATGCTAACGCAACACATGTAGCTTTAGTGAGCGGGGATCTCCATGACACCTGACCCCACGGCCGTGCATCCGGTACCGCTGCATCCACGTGTGGTGTTCCTCAAGCCGCTGATCACCACTCCCACGATCACCGTCGGGGACTACACGTACTACGACGATCCCGACGACCCGACCGGCTTCGAGCGCCACAACGTGCTCTACGGTTACGGGCCGGAGCGGCTGATCATCGGCAGGTTCTGCGCGATAGCCGCCGGAACCCGGTTTCTGATGGCCGGCGGCGATCACCCGGTCATGGGCCCGTCCACCTTCCCGTTCACCCTCTTCGGTGGCGAATGGGCCGAGCGGACCCTCGACGTCGTGACCGCCATGCCGAGTCGCGGCGACACCGTCGTCGGCAACGACGTGTGGTTCGGCCACCGGTCCACGGTCATGCCGGGCGTACGCATCGGCGACGGGGCGATCATCGCGGCCGGCGCGGTGGTCACCACCGACGTTCCGCCGTACACGATCGTCGGCGGTAACCCGGCCCGACCGATCCGGCAACGCTTCAGCGACGAGGACGTTCACCGGCTGCGCCGGGCCGCCTGGTGGGACTGGCCGATCGACCTGATCAGCCGGCACTGCCGCACCCTGATGACCGGCACCCCGACCGAGATCGAAGCCATCGCCGTCGAGAACGGACTGGAGCAGACGCCGTGACCCTCATCCAGGAGTACCCGCTGGCCGACCCCGCTGCCGGCCCGTACGGCATCACCACCGGCCCCGACGGCGCCCTGTGGTTCACCCTCGCCCATGCCGGCCAGATCGGACGCATGGTCCCGGGCGAGGAACCCGCCACCTACCACCTCGACCCGGCCGGGCAGCCCACGATCATCACCACCGGCCCCGACGGTGCGCTGTGGTTCACCGAGTCCCGGGCCCACCACATCGGCCGGATCACCACCGGTGGTGAGAGCACCGATGTCCCGCTCCCGGTGACCGGTGCCTATCCGTCGGCGATCACCGCAGGCACCGACGGCGGCATGTGGTTCACGATGAACCAGGCCAACGCGATCGGCCGGATCGACACGGCCAGCACCACCATCACCACCTATCCGCTGCCCACGGAAGCCGCCGCCCCGGTGGGGATTACCACCGGCCCCGACGGCGCGGTCTGGTTCGTCGAGATCGCCGCCGGCCAGATCGGGCGGATCACCCCCGACGGCACGATCACCGAGTTCCCGCTGCCGGACCGCGCCGGCCGACCGCACGCCATCACCGGCGACGGCAACGGTGACCTGTGGTTCACCGAGTGGGCCGGCAACCGGGTCGGCTCCATCACCACCGACGGCACGATCACCCTCCACGACCTGCCCACCCCACGCTCGGAGCCGCACGGCATCACCCTCGGCACCGACGGCGCCCTGTGGACGGCACTGGAGGTCGGCGCCCTGGCCCGCATCACCATCCCCGGGCGATGACGGCGCGAATTCTCAGGGGATGAGTCGGTCGAGCAGCTCGAACCGCTCGTATGGCTGGTCGTAGTCGCCGAAGTGCCCGTCGTCGCGCACGATCTGGGTGCCGCCGAGCCGCTCGAACATGGCCCGTCCCTGCCGGTCGTCGCAGCCGTACGGATCGGTGCGGGAGTTGACGAAGTAGATGTCCCGCACGTGTTCGCGGATGGCGGCCCAGTCGTAGCTCGGCTGCAGGACCGGCTCCTCCTCCGTGTTGGGTGGGGTGCAGTAGCCGGCGACCAGGATCGCCTGGGCGACGGTCACCTCCAGGTGTTGCAGGAGCGCGAGCAGCAGGGCCGCCCCGCCGGAGTGACCGACCAGGACGGTGTCCTCGTCGAAGGTGTGGCTGCCCAGCACCTTCGGCAGGAACATGGTGATCGGCTCGACGTTGATGCCCGGGTGGTGCGGCACCTCGACGGCGTATCCCCGGGCGGCGAGCCGCCCGGCCAGCCAGGGATACCAGCAGTTGTCCGGGCTACCGCCGGTCCCGTGGAAGATGATCGCGTTGCGTCCCACCGTGCCCCCATTCGCGTTTCGCCGATCCAATCACCCGGGTCCGACGCAATCGGCGGGCCAGTTCACCGCCCGTGGGCCGAACCGGCGGTGGGAGGGCCGTCGGCGGAGTCCGGGGCGCGGTCGAGGAACATCAGCCGGGCCCGCTTGTGCGGCAGGTCGATCAGTGGGCCTTCGACGAAACCGGCCCGCTTCAGCCGGGCGATCGCCTTGTCGTTGCGGGCGTCCGGCTCCATCACCAGCCGCAGCCGGGTGGGGTCGGTGAAGACGAACGCGATGAACTCGGCCAGCAGGGTGCCGGTGAAGCCCGGCTCGGGGCGTACCGGGGTGCCGATCAGCAGGTGACCGCCGTGGTCGCCGGGGCGTACCGGGTAGCACTCGCCGACCGGGTCGTGTTCGGGCTGGTAGGTCTGGAACAGCGCCACCGGCTGCCCGTCGCGCAGGGTCAGCCAGGCGTGGTGGGTGGGCAGCGAGTCGACGTACCGGTAGATCTCGGCGACCCGGTCGCGGTCGGCGTCGCGCATCCCCCAGAACCGGGCCCGTTCCTGGCTGGTCCAGCCGTGGATGACCTCGGCGTCGGCGTCCGGGTCGACCGGCCGGAAGGTGACCACCCCGAAGCCGGGGACCTGCCGTCGGTAGTGGTCAGTCATCGTGCTCCTCGGTCAGCCGGTGCCAGTCGTCTGTCACCTCGATCAGTTCGCCGCGTACCCACAGGGGTAGTTGGTCGTCGTGGTGCGGCCCGGCGCCGGTGGCGCCCAGTGGCACCACCCACCGGCTGTTCTCCCGCCGGCCCAGGTCCCACACGTAGCGGGCGGCCGGGCCGCGCCCGCACAGGTCGGTGACGCCGGGAATGCTGGAGGTGGCCAGCACGCAGTCGTGGTCACCGGCCAGTTCCGGTCCCGGTGGGGCGGCCGGGTCGGGCAGCGCCCGCCACGGCGCGAGCCGGTGCCGCTCGCCCCAGCGGCGGGTGTCGTCGGCCGTCGCGACCTGTTCGGCTGCGGCCCGGACCAGCTCCGCCGGGTCGAGGCCGGGCAGGTCGGCGCGCAGCAGCGAGGGCAGCGCGTACCCGATCCGGGGCACCAGGGTCAGCCAGGGTGTGAACACCTCCGGGTGGGCCGGTGGTGCGGTCAGCTCCGCCAGCGCCGGGTGGGTGGCGAGCGCGTGGACCACCGCCGCCCGCAGGTCGGCGAAGCGGGCCGCGTCGAGGCTGTCGGCGGCCATCCGACGGTCCCAACGCAGCAGCCGATCCCGCAGCGCCTGGGCCGGCGCGCTGAGTCCGTCGACGTCGGCGAGCAGCTCCAGCAGCGGTCCGGCCGCCGCCAGGTAGGTGTCGGTGTGCACGGACGCCATCTGCTCGGCCCGCCAGTCGGTGCGCTCGCCGAGCAGCTCACGGATCCGGTCGGCCCGGTACGGCGGGGCGTACTCCACGCCGAGGCCGGCGGAGATGCTGCGTTCGTTGGCCATCACCGCTACCTGGTCGACCGGGCGCTTCGGCATCGGCTGCCAGCCCTGCCAGGCGTACGCGGGCTCCCAGGCGGGCACCACCCGCAGCCCGTTGTCGGCGTGGCGGCGGGGCACCCGGCCGGCGACCCGGTGCAGCAGCCCACCGCCGGTGTCCGCGGCCAGCACCACGTTGACCGGCTCCACCCAGCCGTCAAGCGCGGCGTCCAGATCGCCGACGGTACGGGCGCGCAGCAGCGCAGGCAGTACGGCGAAACCGAGATCCCCGGTGACCCGGGGCGGATACCGCAGGCTGACCGTCACCTCGGGCTGCTCCTCGGGACCCCCGGAGATCACCGGCCCGCGCTCGGTCTCGATCACCTCGACCTCGACCGGATCCCCACCGGCCACCTCGATCGTCTCGACGTGCCGGTGCACCGGCTGCCACCCCTGCGGCCCGTACGCCTCGACACCGTCCCCGTCGCGGCGCAGGCGTTCGGCGTACACGTCCTGGTAGTCGGCGGAGGCGTTGGTGATGGCCCAGGCGACCGTGCCGGCGTGCCCGAAATGGGCGATGCCCGGTACGCCGGGCACGGCGAAGCCGAGCACGTCGTACTCCGGGCAGGCCAGCTGGATCTGCTGGTAGATGCCGGGGGCCTCGATGAAACGGTGCGGGTCACCGGCGATCAGCGCCGCGCCGGTGTCGGTGCGCTCGCCAGCCAGCAGCCAGCCGTTGCTGCCGGAGGTGACGTGCCCGTCGACGGCGAACAGCCGGGCCGCGCCCGGACCGAGCCGACGGATCACGTGTTCGCGCCAGAGCTTGCCCGGGAAACCGGCGAAGAGCACATGATGGCCGAGCCAGATCGCCAGCGGCGTCCACGGCTCCCAGCGTCCGGGGCTCAGCCCGGTGGCGGCGAACTCGGGCGCGCGTGCCGCACCGGCGGCCAGCCCGGCGTTGACCCCGTCGACGTAGCGACCCACCCACGCGGCGGTCGCCGGGTCGAGGGCGGCGTGGCAGCGGCGGGCGGTGTCGTCCAGCCGTACCCGGCGGGCGAAGCTGTCCCAGGCCAGCGCCTCCAGGCCGAGGAAGGCGGCGCTGCTGCCCTGGGAGCGGTGCCGTTCCACCTCGATCTGCCAGGCCCGGTCCCGCGCGGTGACCTGGCCCTGGGCGAACGCCAACGCCTCGTGGTCGGCGGCCCGCAGATGCGGAATCCCGTACCCGTCGCGGTACCGCCCGCTCATGCCGGCACTCCGCTGCGCTGCGTGCCGGCATGAGGCACCACCGCACTGAGCCTGATGATTCGCTCGCTGCGCTCGCTCATGCCCGGCCTCCGGTGCGGATGCGGGCGGCCGGGATGACCAGCGGGGTGCCGGTCTCCGGGTCGTCGATGACCCGGCAGGGCAGCCCGAAGACCTCCTCGACCAGTTCGGCGGTGACGATCCGGCGTGGCTCGCCGGCGGCCACCACCCGCCCGTCGCGCATCGCGATCAGGTGGGTGGCGTAGCGGGCGGCGTGGTTGAGGTCGTGCAACACCGCGACCAGGGTACGGCCCTGCTCCTCGTGCAGCCGGGCACACAGGTCGAGTACCTCGATCTGGTGAGCGATGTCCAGGTAGGTGGTCGGCTCGTCGAGCAGCAGCAGCGGGGTCTGCTGGGCCAGTGCCATGGCCAACCAGACCCGTTGCCGCTGGCCGCCGGAGAGTTCGTCGACCAGTCGGTCGGCCAGGTCGGCGACGCCGGTCGCGGCCATCGCCTCGGCCACGATCCGTTCGTCGTCGCGGGACCACTGACGCAGCAGCCCCTGGTGCGGGTAGCGGCCCCGGGCCACCAGGTCGGCCACCCCGATGCCGTCCGGTGCGATCGGTGACTGGGGCAGCAGCCCGAGGGTACGGGCCACCGCCCGGGCCGGCCGTCGCTGGATGTCCTCGCCGTCGAGCAGCACCGCCCCCACGGACGGTTTCAGCAGCCGGGACAACGCCCGCAGCAGGGTGGACTTGCCGCAGGCGTTCGGGCCGATGATGACCGTGAAGGACCGGTCCGGTACGGCGACGGTCAGGTCGTCGGCGACGATCCGCCGTTCGTAGGCCAGCCGCAGTCTGCTGCCACCCAGCCGGGAGGTCGGCATGCCGGTTGCTCCGTTCTCGTTGTCGCGGGTCACAGCCGGCCCGCCCGGCGCTGCGTGGCCAGCAGCCAGACCAGGTAGCCGCCGCCGAGCACCCCGGTCACCACGCCGACCGGCAGTTGGCTGGGGAAGGCCCGCAGCGCCACCTGGTCGGCGACCACGATGATCAGCGCGCCGATGATCGCGGCGGGCAGCAGGTTGGTGCCGGGTGCCCGGGTCAGCCTACGGGCCAGGTGCGGGGCGGTGAGCGCGACGAACGACACCGGGCCGGCGGCGGCCGCCGACAGGGAGACCAGGATGACCGCCGTGGCCAGCAGCAGCATCCGCAGCCGGGGCACGGGTACGCCGAGCCCGGTGGCCGTGTCGTCGCCCAACTCGGTCATCCGCAGCGCCGGGCCACAGGCCAGCAGCACCGGTACGGTGACCGCGAGGGCGGCCAGCAGCGGCGCGGCGTCGGACCAGCCGCGACCGTCGAGGCTGCCGGTGAGCCAGAGCATCGCCCGGGCCGCCTCCATCAGCGGGGCGCGGGTCAGCAGGTAGCCGTTGACGCCGGTGAGGATGGCCGACACGCCGATGCCGACCAGCACCAGCCGGTAGCCGTGCACGCCGCGCCGCCAGGCGACCAGGTAGATCAGCAGACCGGTGAGCACACCGCTGATCGCGGCGGCCCCGGCCAGGGCGGCGCTGCTGCCGCCGACGACCACCACGATCAGCGCGCCGGTCGCCGCGCCCTGGGTGAAGCCGAGCACGTCGGGGCTGCCCAGCGGGTTGCGGACCAGGGCCTGGAACACCGCACCTGCCAGCCCGAGCGCGGCACCCACGGCCAACGCCGTGACCAGCCGGGGCAGGCGCAACTGGGTGACGATGAAGTCCTCGGCGGGGCTGCCGCCACCGGTCAGGGTGCGCAGCACGTCCGCCGGTGACATCGGATAGTCGCCGTGGCCGACGGCCAGCACACCGACGGCGAGTGTGAGCAGCAGGCCGGTCGTGCCGACGGCGAGGGCGCGGGGGTGCAGCCGCAGCGAGAGGCGGCCCGGAACCCGAATCACGATCATGGGCGGGCCGTCCTCGTCCGGGTCACCAGCCAGAGGAACAGCGGACCACCGAGCACGGCGGTGACCAGCCCCACCTGCAACTCGCCGGGACGGCCGAGGACCCGGCCGAGCACGTCGGCGCCGAGCAGCAGCACCGGCGCCAGCAGCGCACAGTACGGCAGCAGCCAGCGCAGGTCCGGCCCGGTGAGCGTACGCACCAGGTGCGGCACCAGCAGCCCGACGAAGACGATCGGTCCGCAGGCGGCGGTGGCCGCGCCGCAGAGCAGTGTGATGGCGGCGATCACCGCGGCCCGGATCCATGCCGGTCGGGCGCCCAGGGCGCGGGCGGTGTCGTCGCCGAGGGCCAACGCGTTGAGCGGTCGCGCGGCGGCCAGCGCGGCCACCAGACCGACCGCGATGAACGGCAGGACCCGCCGTACGGTGGCATCGTCGGCGCTGGCCAGCGAGCCGACGGTCCAGAACCGCAGCCGTTGCAGCCCGGCGGAGTCGAGCAGCATCACCGCGCTGACGTACGAGTACAGGGCCGCGTTGAGTGCCGCACCGGCCAACGCCAGCCGGGCCGGGGTGGCGGTGCGGCCGCCACCGACGGCGTACACGCCCACGGTTACCGCGGCGGCGCCGCCGAGGGCGAACCAGACCTGACCGGTGCCACCGCCCACCCCGAACAGCAACGAGGCGGTGGCGATCGCGGCGGCGGCGCCGGCGTTGATGCCGAGCAGACCGGGGTCGGCGAGCGGATTGCGGGTCAGCGCCTGCATCGCCGCGCCGGCGGTGCCGAGCGCCAGGCCGGCGAGCAGCCCGAGCAGGGTGCGGGGCAGGCGCATTTCGTGCACGACGGCGTAGTCGACGGCACCGGGGTCGGTGAGGGACGCCCACACCTGCGTCAGGGGGATCGGTTTGGCGCCGACGGCGATGCTGAGCACCACCACGACGACCAGAGCCAGCGCGGCGACGCCGAGGCCGGCGGCGCGTGACGCGGCATGACCTGCCCGCGGCGGTGGTTGGTCCCGTGGCGGTGTCGCGGCGGGAGGCGACTTGGTGACGGACAGTGTGAACTCCAGTGCGGTGCGAAACGCCGTGCGGGACTTGACAGGCAGTTAGGTTAGGTTAGCCTAACCCCGGCTGTCCATGGCCATCCATGCACCCTGATCGGAAGACGACACCATGCCTGATCCCGTTTCCGCCCGCCGCCTCTCCCGTCGGGGCCTGCTCGCCGCCGGTGGCGCCGCCGCTCTCGCCGCTGCGCTCGTCGGCTGCGGGCGGGACGAGACCGACAAGGCCAGCAACAGCACCGGTTCCGGGCCGTGGTCGTTCACCGACGACCGCCCGGAGGTGGTCACCGCGCCGGCTCGGCCGGCCCGGGTGGTGGCCTTCACCGGCTCGGCGGCCGCCCTGGTCGATTTCGGACTCGGGCGCGAGGTGGTCGGCGTCTTCGGCGAGACGAAGAAGGCCGACGGCAGCAAGGAACCGCAGGCCGGCGAGCTGGACGTGGAGAGCGTGGAGATCCTCGGCAACGTCTGGGGCGAGTTCAGCGTCGAGAAGTACGCGGCGCTGCGCCCGGAACTGCTGGTCACCCACATGTACGACCCGGGCGCCTACTGGTACGTGCCGGACGAGAGCAAGGACAAGATCCTCCCGCTCGCCCCGGTGGTCACCATCACCACCGCCCGCGTCCCGATGACCAAGCCGATCGAACGCTACGCCGCACTCGCCGAATCCCTCGGCGCCGACCTGTCGGCACCGAAGGTCACCGACGCCAAGGCGCGCTTCGAGGCCGCCGCCGAGGCGGTACGCCAGGCGGCCAAGGCCAACCCGGGCATCAAGGTGCTGGCCGCCTCCGGCAGCCCGGACCTGTTCTACGTCTCCAACCCGAAGGTCAGCACCGACCTGATGTACTTCGCCGAACTCGGCGTCGACATCGTGGTGCCCACCAAGCTGGAGTCCGGCGACTACTTCGAGGCGCTCAGCTGGGAGAACGCCGGCAAGTTCCCGGCCGACCTGATCCTGCTCGACAACCGCAGCACCGCCCTGCAACCGGCCGACCTGGCCGCCAAGCCCACCTGGAAGCAGTTGCCCGCCGTGCAGGCCGGCCAGGTGACCCCGTGGGACGCGGTGCCCCGCTTCTCGTACGCCGGCGCCGCCCCGCTGCTCGAAGACCTCGCCAAGGCGATCCAGGGCGCGAAGAAGCTGACCTGATCCGCCACGGACGACCCGCGTGACCCGTGACCGCCGGTCGTCCGCCCACCACCCTCATCGACGCCAACCCGCCGCGCGCCGCGCGGGCGGCGGGTTCCGGCTGCCCGGAAACCGAACCGCCGAGCGTGGAGGACACGTCCATGACCCTGCCGGTGCACACCGCGCCACCGCCGAGCGCCGCCCGAGCCCACCTGTTCCACGACGGCACAGTCGACGACTACCGGGCCGCGGTGACAGCCGGTGCCGACCGGGTGGCCCGGCGCGTCGCCGAGGCGACCGGACCGTTCACCGGCGTACGCCCGGAGCAGTTGGCGCCGCTGGTGGACGCGATCGACCTGGACCGGCCGCTGCGCGACACCACCGCCGCCCTCGACGAACTCGACGAGGTGTACCTGCGCGACGCCGTCTGGTTCCACCATCCGCGCTACCTGGCCCACCTCAACTGCCCGGTGGTCATCCCGGCCCTGCTCGGCGAGGCCGTGCTCAGCGCCGTCAACTCCTCGATGGACACCTGGGACCAGAGCGCCGGCGCCACCCTGATCGAACGGCGCCTGATCGACTGGACCGCCGCCCGGATCGGTCTCGGCCCGGCCGCCGACGGGGTGTTCACCAGCGGCGGCACCCAGTCCAACCTGCACGCGCTGCTGCTGGCCCGGGAGGAGGCCCTGGCCGGGGCGAGCCCGACCGACCGGCGGATCCTGCTGCCCCACCTGCGGATCATCACCTCGGCCGCCGGCCACTTCAGCGTGCAGAAGGCCGCCAAGCTGCTGGGCCTGGCCCCGGACGCGGTCGTGGTGGTGCAGACCGGCCCGGACCGGCGGATGCGTGCCGGTGCCGTCCGCCACGAGATCAACCGCTGCCGGCGCGCCGGCCTGACCGTGCTCGCGGTGGTCGCCACCGCCGGCACCACCGACTTCGGCACCATCGACCCGCTCGACGAGATCGCCGAGGTGTGCGCCACCTCCGGTGTGTGGCTGCACGTCGACGCCGCGTACGGCTGCGGGTTGTTGGTCTCGCCGACCCGCCGGCACCTGCTCGACGGCATCGAGCGGGCCGATTCGGTGACCGTCGACTACCACAAGTCGTTCTTCCAGCCGGTCAGCTCCAGCGCCGTGCTGGTCCGCGACCGGCGTACGCTGCGGCACGCCACCTGGCACGCCGACTACCTCAACCCGGCCCGGATGGTCGCCGAACGCATCCCCAACCAGGTCGACAAGTCGCTGCAGACCACCCGCCGTTTCGACGCCCTCAAGCTCTGGCTCACCCTGCGGGTGATGGGCCCCGACGGCATCGGCGAACTGTTCGACGAGGTCTGCGACCGGGCCGCCCAGGCGTGGCAGCTGGCGGCCGCCGACCCCCGGTTCGAGGTGCTGACCGCGTCGGCGCTGAGCACTGTGGTGTTCCGCTGGCGGCCCGCCGGCACCCCGGCGGAGCTGGCCGACGCGGCGAACCTGCACGCCCGGTCGGCGCTGGCCGCCTCCGGCCTGGCCGTGGTCGCCGGGACCAAGGTCGACGGCCGGCAGTACCTCAAGTTCACCGTGCTCAACCCGGCGACCAGCACCGACGACGTGGCGTACGTGCTCGACCTGATCGCCGAACACGCGGGCCGGTACGCGCACACCCACGCCGTCTCCACCCCCGCCGTGCCCTGCCGGGTGGGCTGAGCATGCCGACGCAGAACCCCGCAATGGAGGAGCGGATGGACAGCTACGACGTCATCGGGATCGGCCTGGGGCCGTACAACCTGGGCCTGGCCTGCCTGACCGCGCCGATCGCCGACCTCGACGCGCTGTTCCTGGAGGCCCGCGACGACGTCTCCTGGCACCCCGGCATGCTGCTGGAGTCGTCCCGGTTGCAGACGCCGTTCCTGGCCGACCTGGTCACCCTGGCCGACCCCACCTCGCCGTTCTCCTTCCTCGCCTACCTCAAGGAGATCGGTCGGCTCTACCCGTTCTACATCCGGGAGAGCTTCTTCCCGCTGCGCGCCGAGTACGACGCGTACTGCCGGTGGGCCGCCGCGAAGCTGCCCAACCTGCGCTTCGGTCACCAGGTCAGCGCCGTCGAGTACGACCCGACGAGCGAGCAGTACGTGGTCACCGCCACGGTCGGCGGCGACACCGTCACCCACCGGGCCCGGCACCTGGTCCTCGGCACCGGCACCCCGCCGCACCTGCCGGCCGCCTGCGCCGGGCTGGACTCCGACGCGGTGCACAACTCCCGCTACCTCGAACACCGTGACGCGTTGCGGGCCAAGCGCAGCATCACCATCGTCGGCAGCGGGCAGAGCGCCGCCGAGATCTACCACGACCTGCTCTCCGACATCGACACGTACGGCTACCAGCTGAACTGGGTGACCCGCTCACCCCGGTTCTTCCCGCTGGAATACACCAAGCTGACCCTGGAGATGACCTCACCGGACTACGTGGACTACTTCCACGCCCTGCCGGAGCAGACCCGCTACGACCTGGAGGCCGAGCAGAAGCAGCTGTTCAAGGGCATCTCCGCCGACCTGGTCAACGACATCTTCGACCTGCTCTACGCCACGAGCGTGCCCGGCCCGGTGAACACCCGGCTGCTGACCAACACCGAGTTGACCGGGGTCACCCACGACCGGTCCACCGGCCGGCACACCCTGCGGCTGCGCCACGTCGAGCAGGGACGGGAGCACACCCTGGACACCGAGGGGCTGGTGCTGGCCACCGGCTACCGCTACCAGGTGCCCGCCTTCTGCGACCCGATCCGCGACCGGCTGCGCTTCGACGGCCACGGCCGCCTCGACGTGGCCCGCAACTACAGCGTCGACCACACCGGGCGGGGCATCTTCCTGCAGAACGGGGGCACCCACACGCACAGCATCACCTCACCGGATCTCGGCATGGGCCCGTACCGCAACTCGTGGATCATCCGCGAGCTGCTCGGCCGGGAGGTGTACCCGATCGAAAAGTCGATCACCTTCCAGGAGTTCGGGGTGCCCGCATGAGCGCCACCGTGCACACCCGGACCGATCCGGTGCTCGGCGAGTTCGCCCTGCGTACGCTCGACGTGGCCACCGACGCTGCGCTGCTGTACCGCTGGGTGACCCATCCGAAGGCGGCGTTCTGGCTGATGCAGGACGCCGACCTGGCCGCCGTCGTCGAGGAGTACCAGCGGATCGCCGCGCATCGGCACCACGACGCCTTCCTCGGGCTGTGGCGCGGCGAGCCCGCCTTCCTCGCCGAACGGTACGACCCGGCCCAGGTCGAGCTGGTCGGGCTCTACGACGCCCAGCCCGGTGACGTGGGCATGCACTTCCTCTGCGCGCCCACCGAGACCCCGGTGCACGGCTTCACCCGCGCCGTGCTCACCACCGTGATGTCCTGGCTGTTCGCCGACCCCGACACCGCCCGGGTGGTGGTCGAGCCGGACGTCCGCAACACCGCCGTGCACGCCCTCAACGCGGCCGTCGGCTTCGAGGTGATCGGCCCGATCGCCAAGCCGGAGAAGCAGGCCCTGCTCAGCATCTGCACCCGCGAGCGGTTCCTCGCCGCGACCCGTAGCCAAGGAGCAACGCTGTGACCACCATCGACCCGGTCGCCCACCTGCGTCCGCAGACCTGGGAGCGGGCCAACCGGCTGCTGGTACGCAAGGCCCTCGCCGAGTTCGCCCACGAGCGGCTGATCACCCCCGAGCCGGACGGCCCCGCCGCCGACCCCACCGGCCGCCGCTGGTACGCGGTGACCAGCGACTGCGGCACCGTCCGCTACCGGTTCACCGCCCGGCTGCGCACCCTGGAGCACTGGGACATCGACCCGGACAGCATCACCCGCCAGCACGACGGCCAACCGCAACCCCTCGACGCCGTCGACCTCTGCCTGGACCTGCGCACCTCGCTCGGCCTCACCGACCGGATCCTGCCGGTCTACCTGGAGGAGATCAGCTCCACCCTGGCCGGCAGCGCCTACAAACTGGACCGGGCCCTGCCCGCGGCGGCAAAGCTGATCGAGGCCGACTTCCAGACCATCGAGACGTCGATGACCGAGGGGCATCCCTGCTTCGTGGCCAACAACGGCCGTCTCGGCTTCGGCGTCGACGAGTACCACCGCTACGCCCCCGAGGCCGCCCGGCCGGTACGCCTGATCTGGCTGGCCGCCCACCGCGACCACGCCACCTTCACCAGCGCCGCCGACCTCGACTACGCCACCCTGCTCCGCACCGAACTGGGCGAGGCGACCCTGGCCCGGTTCGCCGAGACCATGGCCGCCCTCGACCTCGACCTGGCCGACTACCTGCTCATCCCGGTGCACCCCTGGCAGTGGTGGAACAAGCTGTCGGTGACCTTCGCCGGTGAGGTGGCCCGCCGCCGCCTGGTGCACCTCGGCGAGAGCGACGACGACTACCTCGCCCAGCAGTCCATCCGCACCTTCTTCAACGTCAGCGCGCCGCACCGGCACTACGTCAAGACGTCGCTGTCGGTGCTGAACATGGGCTTCATGCGAGGGCTGTCGGCGGCGTACATGGAAGCCACCCCGGCCATCAACGACTGGCTGGCCGACCTGATCGCCGCCGACGAGGTGTTCCGGGCCACCGGCCTGACGATCATCCGGGAGCGGGCCGCCGTCGGCTACCGCAACCGGCAGTACGAGGCCGCCACCGACCGCTACTCGCCGTACCGCAAGATGTTGGCCGCGCTCTGGCGGGAGAGCCCGGTGCCCACCCTGGCCCCCGGCGAACGGCTGGCCACCATGGCCTCGCTGCTGCATGTCGACGCCGACGGCCGCTCCTTCGCCGCCGAACTGATCACCGCCTCCGGGCTGGCACCGGCCGAATGGCTACGCCGTTACCTGCACGCCTACCTCACCCCGCTGCTGCACGCCTTCTACGCCTACGACTTGGCGTTCATGCCGCACGGCGAGAACGTCATCCTGGTGCTGCGCGACCACGCCGTACAACGGGTGATCTTCAAGGACATCGCCGAGGAGATCGTGGTGATGAGCACCGAGGCGACCCTGCCCCCGGCGGTCGAACGGATCCGCGCCGAGGTGCCGGAGGACATGAAGCTGCTGTCGATCTTCACCGACGTCTTCGACTGCTTCTTCCGCTTCCTCGGCGCCACCCTCGCCGACCAGGGCATCGCCGACGAGGAGACCTTCTGGCGTACGGTCGCCGACTGCGCCACCGACTACGCCGCGCGGGTACCGCAGCTGGCCGCCCGGCTGGCCCGCTACGATCTGTTCGCCCCCGAGTTCGCCCTGTCCTGCCTCAACCGGCTGCAACTGCGCGACAACCAGCAGATGGTCGACCTGGCCGACCCGTCGGCCGCCCTGCAACTCGTCGGCGCCCTCACCAACCCCCTGGCCCGGCACACACCGGCCTGACTCACCACCGACGCTCACCTGTCCGTGGCCGCCGATGGAACATGTCCCCAGATGTGGAACTCGTCGGCCGCCACGGACAGGTACAGGTGTGACAGCACAGTTGCGGCGTCGGATCCGAGCCGGCGACACCGACGCCTTTGGCGAACTCTTCGACGCGCATGCCGACGCGGTCCATCGGCATGCGGTGTGGAGCGAGGGCGACCCGGTGCTCGCCGAGGACGTGGTGTCGCTGACCTTCCTCGAGGCGTGGCGGATCCGGGAGTCTCTTCAACCGGACGGGGAGAGCCTGCGGCCGTGGCTGCTCGGCATCGCCACCAACGTGCTGCGCAACCGGCGGCGCGCGGCGCGCCGACACCGGGCCGCGCTACGGCGGCTGCCGGTACGCGACACGGTGCCGGACTTCGCCGACGACGTGGTCGGCCGGATGCACGACGCCGACCAGCTCGCCGCCGCCGTGGCGGCCCTGCGGGCCCTGCGCCGGGCGGACCGGGAGGTGTTCCTGCTCTGCGTCTGGTCGCAGCTGGACTACGCGGCAGCAGCCGAAGCCCTGGGAGTTCCCGTCGGGACCGTGCGTTCGCGGCTGTCCCGGGCCCGAACCCGGCTGCGGGCGCTGGCCCAGCAGGAACTGGACCGTCCGCGCGGCACCCCCGTCGAGCAGGGAGAGTACCGATGAGCGAGCCGACTGTTCCGCACGTGCCGACGATGGCCACCGCGCACCGGCAGGCCCTGCGCCGGCACCTGATGAACGAGATCACCCGGCCGACCCGCAGACCGAAACGGACGCTGGTGCTCGTGGGCGTGGCGGGCGTACTGGTCGCGGTGATCGCGGCCGGGACGATCGCGCTGCCCGGGGTGCCGCAGAGCGCGCCGCTGGTCGTAACGGTGCAACAGGCGGAACCGGCGGCCGCGACGACGTTGCTGAACGCGATGGCCGCCGCCGTCGTCGAGAAGCCGGAACCGGGCGACGGGAGGTACGTCTACATCAGGAGCCTGGGCGCTTACGCCGAACTGGGTGACGGTCCGGCCCGGCTGCGACCGGTACGCGAGCGGGAGATCTGGATCCCGCGGTACGAGCCGGGCGATGGTCTGCTCCGACAGCCGTTCTTCGAACTGCCGGTCATCGGCGTGATCCCCGAGCGGGTGACGCTGACGGACATGACGCCGAACGCGGCGGTCGTCGATCTGCCCGGCGACCCGGATGAACTGCTGGCCAAGCTCTACCGGGAACGTGCCGAGCGGGGCCACGGCACCAGCCGCGACGGCGCGGCGTTCACCGCGATCGGCGACATCCTGCGTGAATCGCTGGTGCCGCCACAGACCAGCGCCGCTCTCTACCGGGCCGCAGCCCGGATTCCCGGCGTCGAGGTGATCCGTCAGGTGACCGACGCGGCGGGCCGGCGGGGGACCGCCGTCGCGTACACCGAACGGGACCGCCGTGACGAGTGGATCTTCGATGAGCGGACCTTCGAGTACCTCGGCTCGCGTAGCTACCTCGTGGCGGACACCGCCGATGGACCGGCCGGCACCGTGCTGGCCACCACCGCGGTGCTGCAACGCGCCGTGGTGCCGACGCTCGGGCAGCGCCCGTGATCGCGCGGCGGGCGCGCGGACACACCCTGGTTGGTCAGTCGGCGCTCAAATCCGCCAGGTCGCGGTCGAGCAGCTCGGCGAGCAGGGTGTGTCGGCCGGGGTCGTTGTCGACGGTGATGCCCCGGCTGGGCATCTCCACGGTCATCAGCAGGTGCAGGTGCATCCGGTACAACGCCAACCGGCGACGTACGCGATCGTCGAAGACCAGCGGCGTGCCGGCGGCGTCGGCGTAGCCGTGCAGGAACGGATGCTCCGGCTCGTCCTCGGCGCGCCGGAACAGCAGGGGGGAGACCAGGTCCAGCATCGGGTCGCCGTAGAGGAACCGTTCGCCGTCGACCAGCCCGCACATCCGGTACGCCCCGTGCGCGTCGGGGGCGGCCAGCACGTTGCCGTCCCAGCCGTCGAAATGCAGCAGGGCGGGTCGGCGCACCTGGTCGAGCAGGTCGGCGTGCCGGGCCACCAGCTCGCGGAACCGCTGTGGCGGCGCGGGAAGGGTGACGTCCCAGTCGGCGGCGTCGGCGAGCAGATCGTCGATGATCGCCGCGAACGCCGCCGACCAGGTGTCGCCGCCGGTACGGCCGGCGTCGTAGCCGAACCGGTCACCGGTGATCTGGTGCAGGGTGGCCATCGCGGCCCCGAAGTCGTAGCGTGCGCCCGCGTCGGCACCGTCCAGGTCGGGCAGTGCCCGGCCGGGCAGCCGGCTGGTGACCAGCCACTCACCGAGGCGGGGGTCGTGACCGTGGTGCAGCACCGGGGGCACCGGCACCTGCGGGGCGCGGGCGGCGACCAGCCGGAAGTAGCGGGCCTCGGCGGCGAGCATCCCGGTCTCGTAGCGCAGCAGCGGCACCTGCGGTGGTGGCCCGACCTTGAGGACGACCTCCCCGCCGTCGTCGAGGCGCACCCACCAGACGGTGGCGAAACCGCCGCCGGCCAGCGGTCCGCAGTCGGCGACCTGCCGTGCACCTGAGAAGGAGGCGGCGATGTAGTTGGCCACGTCGTCGGGGGAGAGGACCTGCTGGGTGGGGCTCAGCGGTGGCACCGGCACAGGGTATCCGTACCGATGCCACCGCGGTGTCCCTGCTCAGCCGTCGGTCACCACGCCGGTCAGCACCGGTGGCAGCTGCGGCCCGTCCGGCTCCGGGTCGAAGTGCAGCTCGATCCACTCGTCCGGCTCGACCACCGAGTCGGTGATCGTCGGGACGGTGATCTCAGCGACGAGCGCGTCCGGGGCCAGTTCCAGGTACGGCACCAGCCAGGTCTGCGACAGCGGCCGCTCCGGCTCCACCGGCGAGTACGCGTGCTCGGTGAACCACTCCGGATCGACGTCCATGGTGGACAGCTCGGGCCCGGCGGTGGGCGGCTGCGGCCAGGCGATCGCGAAGATGCCCTGCTCCGTCGGCGCGGACGAGGTGAAACGCCAGGTCAACGTCTCGCCCTCGGTGACGCGCTGGGCGGGTTCGACAGTGATGATCGGCGCCGGATCGTCGTTGAGCACGTCGAGACCGCCGATGAAGCTGCCGACCACCATGCCGTGCTGCGCCTTGGCGGTCAGCAGGTGCCGCTCGGTGTAGTTCCACAGCGGGTCACCGACGACCTCGGCCGGCACCCGGATGCTGCGCTGACCGGGCCGGACGGTGACCAGCCAGGACCGGCTGTCCGACATCGGGTCGAACAGGTTCATCCGTACCGTCGCGCTCCCGCTTCCGGTGATGGTCACCGGGATCTCGTAGGTCGTCGTGCCGGAGTCGCCCTCCTGCACCTCCAAGGTGCCGACGTCCAGCCGGGGCAGGCGGGGTGCGCGGGGGTCGGGCGTGCCCGGCTTCCAGCCCCACGCGTCGAGCAGCCATGCCTGCCCGGTCGCGGTGCGCGGAGTGACCTCGATGGCGGCCAGCCGTGCCGGTGCTCCCGCCAGCGGCACCCGCACCTCCTGCGCCCAGTACGAGGTCGTGTTGCCGGTGCCGGGCAGGCCGTCGATCCGTACCTCGCCCAGCCGGCTGCGCCGCCCGTCGGTGCCGACGACTGTCACGTCCCACCGGGTGCCGGTCGTGTTCGGCGGCACGATGACGCGCAGCGCCAGGTCACGGGCACCGGCGACGGAAACCGGACGGGCCGGGGCCAGCCGGATCGGCTTGCCGGCGCGCGACCAGGTCAGCTTCGCCGCGTACCGGTCGGGCTCGGGGATGGTCCAGAAGAAGGGCGTGAAGTGTGCCAGCAGGGCGTCGCGGTCGGCCGGGTCGAGACAGGACCGCTCGGGGTCATCGGTGACCTGGTCGCAGATCCGGGCCCCACCCGACAGTCGGGTCGAGGGGTCCGGGGTGAGCACCGGCGTGCGGTTACCGCCGAGAGCGTGGCCGAGCACCCGCGCCGGGTCGGCCGAGGGCGCCCGCCGGCCGGTGCCGTCGAGCAGCGGCCGGACCCGGTCGTCACCGTCGACGAAGAGCCGCGCGGCGGCGGCGATGTAGGTGGCACCGACGGTCTGCTGCTGGGTGGCGGTGAGCCGGCTCGGCATGCCCGGTGAACACACCGGGTCCGGCTCGTCGTCGCTGGTGTAGAAGTCGTCCTGGGACGGTGCCACCGACTGTCCGGGTGTCCATTCGGTGTTGAAGTAGTTGTGGTTGGCCCCGATCACGTACAGCGCGCTGCGCAGTGCGCGACTCGGGCTGAGCCCTCGTGTGGCGTCCACGAACATCTGGCCCTGCAGGTCGAAGACGTCACCGTCGCAGCCCGGCAGGATGGTCACCGACGGGACGTCCGGCACCGGGTTGTGTCCGAAGAGGGTGGGACCGATCAGCAGCATGCCGCGTACGGTCCACCGAACCCGGCCCGGGTAGCCGTCCTGCGCCCTCGGCGGTGGGGTGAGCGAGTCCATCGCCGCCCGGCTGACCCCTTCACCACCACGGGAGTGACCCATCAGGAACACCTGGGACAGGTCGGCCCGGGGCGCGGCCCGCACGATGGCCGGTGCGCCGGCACGGCCGGTGCCGGCCCAGTCGGCCCACTTCGCCAGGTGCAGCCGCACGAGCGAGGAACGGGCCTGGGCGCCACCGTCGGCGGCGGCCCAGTCCTGACCGTTGATCCCGTTGGCCGAGATGGACACGGTCACGTAGCCCTGCGAGGCGAGCAGCCGCTGCGCCTGCAGGTAGCCGCGATGGCTCGGGATCGGATCGGTGCCGGCCGGGCACGGCCACTGCTGGGGCACGTCCTCGTCACCCCGGTAGCAGACGGTGTGGCGGCCGTGCAGGAACAGCGCCAGTGGCCGGGCGCCGGTGGTGCCCTGTGGCGCGACCACCACCGCCCGCATCTCGACCTTCTCCGGGAACCCCGGCAGGCTGACCCCGGGCAGGTCGTACTCCCCGGTGATCTGCCGGTACGGTCCGGGCGTGCCGGGATCGACGGGGCCGGCGGGCTGCGGGGCCGCCGTGGCGGCGACCGGTCCCGACCGGCGGGCGCGCTCGCGCGGGGCGTCCGCGTCGATCCGCCGACCGCCGGCCCGCACCGCGAGTTCGTCGGGTTCGACCGGTGCGGTCAGCGGGAGGCTGAACGTCCGGCCGTCCGGATGTGGGCGGGCCGGGCCGAGACGCCGCTCGCCCGACCAGAATTCGACGGCGGCGTCGCCCATCGGCACGGGTGTGGCGGAGCGCCAGGTCAGCTTGCCGTCGGCCATCGACCAGCCTTCGACGGCGGGCCGGGGAGCGGGGTTCTCGGGTGGCTCGGCCGCTGCCGGCCCGGTGGCCCCGGTCACCAGCGCCACCGCGAGCGCGGCTGAGATCAGGAGTCTACGCATGTGACTACATCTATCCCATTCGCGCAAATCGCGTGAGGGCGGTCCAATCAACCCGGTGGCGGACCGGAGCTGTCGCGGCGGACCAGTTCGGCGGTGAGCGACTCGACCCGGGGTGCGGCGGAACCGCCGTCCAGGGCCAGCGCCATCGCCCGGGCACCCATCTCGACAAGCGGCAACCGGATCGTGGTCAGCGCCGGGGTGACGTCGCGGGCCATCGGCATGTCGTCGAAGCCGAAGACGCTGACCTGATCGGGCACCGCCACCGCCCGGGAGCGCAGCAGCGACAACGCGCCGATGGCCATCGAGTCGTTGAGCGCCGCGATCGCGGTCAGTGCGGGCTCCGCGTCCAACAGGGCGGCGGTCGCCTCGGCGCCGCTGTCCCGGTCGAAATCGGCGTACCGGACGAGCTGCTCCGGTAGCTGCCGACCGTGTGCGGCGAGCGCCTCGCGCAGCCCGGTCAGTCGGTCGGTGGTGGTGGTCAGCACCCGGGGCCCGGCCACCACCCCGACGCGCTGGTGGCCGAGGCGGCAGATCTCCTGCCCGAGCAGCCGGGCGCCGTCGCGATTGTCCGGCATCACCGCGTCACCGGAGTGCTCGTGGCGGCCGATCACCGCGACCCGGCCCCCGGTGGCCTCGTATGCGGCCAGCTTGCCGTTGAGCAGGGTGGTGAAGTCGGGATCGTGGTAGCCGGAGCCGGCCAGGATGATGGCGGCCACCTGCTGCCCGCGCAGCAGTTCGACGTACTCCAACTCCCGGTCCGGGTCCCGGTAGCTGTTGCAGATCATCAGCAGCCGACCCTGGTCGGTGGCGACCCGTTGCAGCCCTCGGGTGATCTCGGAGAAGTACGGGTCGGAGACGTCGTGCACGATGACGCCGACGGCGCCGCGATGGGATCGGGCCAGCAGTTGGGCGTGGGCGTTGGGCACGTACTGCAACTCGGCGACAGCCTGCAGGACCCGTTCGCGCAACTCGTCGGTGACCGGCTTGCTGCTGCCGTTGATCACTCGAGAAGCCGTGGCGGGGGAGACTCCCGCCCGCCGCGCCACATCGGACAGCGTCGCCACCCGCGTCCCCTCCCGTGTCGCGTCGGCCGCGCCTGTGACGGCCAGCGTCACCGTACCGCAGGGCGGGTGTTTTGCCGTCGCATGGTTCGCGCAGGTCACACCGGGAGATAGGCCCGGTTCGGCCGGTTCGTGCCGAGGTGCTGCCATCGGCAGTGCGGCGTCGTCGCCGCCAGGAAAGCCCTTGCCCCGTGGGTCCCGTGCGCCCTAGGCTGCGTCAGGAAAGCGCTTACCTGGCCTCGTTGCGGAAGGACCCCTCATGACCCGTAGGTCGATCGGCATCATCGTCAACGGCGTCACCGGCCGGATGGGTTACCGGCAGCATCTGGTGCGTTCCCTGCTGGCCATCCGGGACGCCGGTGGCCTGCCGCTGGCCGACGGCACCACCGTCTGGCCGCACCTGGTCCTGGTCGGACGCAGCGAGACCAAGCTGCGCGAGATCGCGCAACGGCACGGCCTGGACGACTGGACGACCGACCTGTCGGCGGCGCTGGCCCGCGACGACGTCGAGATCTACTTCGACGCCCAGGTCACCCAGCAGCGGGAGAAGGCCATCCGGGCGGCCATCGAAGCCGGCAAGCACATCTACACCGAGAAGCCCCTCGCCGAGGACACCGCCGCCGCCCTCGACCTGGCCCGCGCGGCCCGCGCCGCCGGCGTACGCACCGGGGTGGTGCAGGACAAGCTGTTCCTGCCCGGTCTGCGCAAGCTCAAGCGCCTGCTCGACGGCGGCTTCTTCGGTGAGGTGCTGTCGGTACGCGGCGAGTTCGGCTACTGGGTCTTCGAGGGTGACTGGCAGCCCGCCCAGCGTCCCTCCTGGAACTACCGGGCCGAAGACGGCGGCGGCATCGTGGTGGACATGTTCCCGCACTGGCACTACGTGCTGGCGGAGCTGTTCGGCGAGGTGCGTGCGGTGTCCGCCACCACCGCCACCCACGTCCCGCGCCGGGTCGACGAGGCCGGCCGGCCCTACCAGGCCACCGCCGACGACGCCGCGTACGCCGTCTTCGAACTCGACGGCGGGGTGATCGCTCAGCTCAACTCGTCCTGGGCGGTGCGGGTGTTCCGCGACGAACTCGTCGAGTTCCAGGTCGACGGCACCGAGGGCAGCGCGGTGGCGGGGCTGCGGCGCTGCCGGGTGCAGCACCGGGCGGTCACCCCGAAACCGGTGTGGAATCCCGACCTGCCGGTCACCGAGGACTTCCGGTCACAGTGGTCCGAGGTGCCCGACAACGAGGACTTCGACAACGGCTTCAAGGTGCAGTGGGAGGCGTTCCTGCGGCACGTGGTGGCCGGTGAGTCGTTCCGGTGGGACTTCCTGGCCGGGGCGCGGGGCGTGCAGCTGGCCGAGTTGGGTCTGCTCTCGGCCCGCGAGGGCCGTCGCGTCGAGGTGCCGGAGCTGTCGCTGTGAGCGGCACGACGGTCACCCTGCCCGGCGGGCGGCGACTGCGGCTGGCCGGTGGCGCCGGTTACCCGCGCCCCGACGGTCCGCCGCGCAGCCGCATCGCGTACGCCGCCGCGCATGTGGTGGCCGATCCGAGCGCCGACAACACCCCGGGCACCTCGGCCGTGCTCGACTGGGACCGTACCCTCGCCTTCCGTGAGCACCTCTGGTCGTACGGCCTGGGGGTGGCCGAGGCGATGGACACCGCGCAGCGCGGCATGGGCCTGGACTATCCGACCACCCGGGAGCTGATCCGGCGCAGCGCGGCGCAGGCCCGGGCGGTCGGCGGCCGGATCGTCGCCGGGGTCGCCACCGACCAGCTGCCGCCCGGCCCGGCCACCCTGGCCGAGGTCACCGCCGCCTACCGTGAGCAGCTCGCCGACGTGCAGGCCGCCGGCGCGGTGCCGGTGCTGATGTGCAGCCGCCACCTGGCCGCCGTCGCCCGCCACGCCGAGGACTACCTGCGGGTGTACGACGACCTGCTGACCGCCGCCGACGGCCCGGTGCTGCTGCACTGGCTCGGCCCGATGTTCGACCCGGCGCTGACCGGCTACTGGGGCTCGACCGACCTGGACCTGGCCGCCGACACCGTCATCGAACTGATCAAGGCCCACGCCTGGCGAGTGGACGGCATCAAGATGTCGCTGCTCGACGCCGGCCGCGAGGTGGCGTTGCGGCGACGGCTGCCGGCCGGGGTACGCCTCTACACCGGCGACGACTTCAACTATCCGGAGCTGATCCGGGGCGACGACAGCGGGCACTCCGACGCGCTGCTGGGCGTCTTCGCCGCCATCGCACCGGCCGCCGCCGCCGCGCTGGCCGCCCTCGACCGCGGTGAGCTGACCGGGTACGACGAGATCTTCGCCCCGACCGTGCCGCTGGCCCGGCACCTGTTCGCCGCACCCACCTGGTACTACAAGACCGGCATCGTCTTCCTCGCCTGGCTGGCCGGTCACCAGGACCACTTCACCATGGTCGGCGGCCTGCAGTCCGGCCGCTCCCCGGCGCACCTGGCCACCCTGCTCACCCTCGCCGAGGACGCCGGGCTGCTGCCCGACGCCGACCTGGCCGCCGCCCGCGCCCGGGCGTTCTTCACCGTCGCGGGGGTGGCCCAGTGACCGGCGACCGGACGGCGTTGCGCCGCTTCTCCCTCAACCAGGCCACCACGAAACACTGGCCGCTGCCCGACGTGGTGGCCGGCTGCGTGGCCGCCGGTGTGCCGGGCATCGGCCTGTGGCGGGAACCGGTCGCCGAGTACGGCCTGGCCCGCACCGCCAAACTGGTCCGCGACGCCGGACTTGAGGTGACCACCCTGTGCCGGGGCGGCTTCTTCAGCGCCGACGGCTGGCGCGACGAGAACCTGCGTGCCATCGAGGAGGCCGCCACGCTCGGCGCCCCCGTGCTGGTGCTGGTCTCCGGCGGGCTGCCGGCGGGCAGCAGGGACATCGACGGGGCCCGGGCCCGGGTGGCAGACGCGATCGCCGACCTCGCCCCGCACGCCGAGGCCGCCGGGGTGAGGCTCGCGATCGAGCCGCTGCACCCGATGTTCACCGCCGACCGGTGTGTCATCGCCACCCTCGGTCAGGCCCTCGACATCGCCGAACGGTTCGACCCGGGCGTGGTCGGCGTGGTGGTGGACGCCTACCACGTCTGGTGGGACGACACGGTGTACGCGCAGATCGCCCGGGCGGGGGAGTGGATCGCCTCGTTCCAGGTCTGCGACTGGATCACCCCGCTGCCCGAGGGTGTGCTGCTCGGCCGGGCGCTGCCCGGCGACGGCTGCATCGAGCTGCGCCGGCTGCGCGAGGCGGTCGACGCGGCCGGCTACACCGGCCCGATCGAGGTGGAGGTCTTCCACGCCGACGTCTGGGCCCGTCCCGGTGCGCAGGTGCTCGCCGCCGCGATCGACGGCTACCTGCGCGAGGTGGTCTAGGCGTCGGCGCGGGTGGCGAGGGCGTCGACCAGGCGGCGGGTGGAGCCGGCCAGGTTCCACCGTTGGGCCAGGTCGAGCAGCCGATCCGGGTCGGCGGGCGCGGTCGGCAGCTCGGTGGGCAGCGGCGGCAGCGGCACGTCCAGGGCGACCCGGACCACCTTCGGCGCCACCGCGAGGTAGTCGCGTGCGGCGGCGAGCTTGGCGCGCAGGCCGGGCGCGAAGCCGGAGGCCGGGTCGTCCAGGGCGGCGAGGATGCCGGCGATGTCGCCGTACCTGTCGATCAGCCGGGCGGCGGTCTTCTCGCCGACACCTGCGACACCGGGCAGCCCGTCGCTGGGGTCGCCGCGCAGCGCGGCGAACTCGGCGTACCGGTCGGCCGGCACACCGTAGCGGGCGCGCACCGCGGCGTCGTCGCAGTCGTCCAGTTTGGCCACGCCCCGGCCGATGTAGAGCAGCCGCACCCCGCGGGCGTCGTCGATCAACTGGAACAGGTCGCGGTCGCCGGAGACCACCTCCACCGGCCCGGGCTGGGTGACCGAGAGGGTGCCGAGCACGTCGTCGGCCTCGTAGCCGGCCGCGCCGACCACGGTGATGCCCAGCGCCGCCAGCACGTCGAGGAGCATCGGCACCTGCGGGGAGAGGGTGTCCGGCACGATCTCGCCGCCCTCCGGCGCCACCCGGTGCGCCTTGTACGACGGCAGCAGCGCGACCCGCCAGTCCGGTCGCCAGTCGTGGTCCATCGCGCACACCATCCGGCCGGGGCGGCGGGTGCGCACCAGTTGAGCGAGCATGTCGAGAAAGCCGCGTACGGCGTTGACCGGCTGGCCGTCGGCGGTCTTCGCGGCCGACTCGGGGATGCCGAAGTAGGCGCGGAAGTAGAGACTGGGCGCGTCGACGAGCATGATCGGGGTCTGCTGTGCCACGTCCGACAGCCTGGCACACCCCACCGACGTTCGGGGTGCCCGGCACGACCAGGAGGACAACAGATGTCCGTACCGACCCGGCTGACGCTGACCACGGTCAACCTGGACACGCCGGACCCGGCCGCGTTGGCCCGCTTCTACGTGCGGCTGCTCGGCTGGGAGATCAAGGTCGAGGAGGCCGACGACGTCATCCTGCACCACGCCGACGGTGGCGTCGGGCTGTCGTTCCAGCGGGAACGGGCGTACGTCCGCCCGACCTGGCCGGCCGAGCCGGGCCGCCAGCAGATGTCGATGCACCTGGAGATCGGCGTCGAGGATCTGGACGCCGCCCTGGCACATGCGTTGGCCTGCGGCGCGACCCTGGCCGAGTTCCAGCCGCAGGATGACGTCCGGGTCTGCCTGGACCCGGACGGCCACCCGTTCTGCCTCTGGCTGATGCACTGAGCCGGGTCGGGGCGGCTCGCGGTGCGTCGCCGCCCCACTCAGCTCGCGGTGCGTCGCCGGCGGACGGCGTACGGCAGCACGAACAGGTACAACCCGGTGAACAGGAGCAGGGCCAGCGGGGGCAACGGCAGGTAGAAGAGCCATTCGGCGGGTTCCGCCTGGGCGGCGGCGACGAAGGCGACGATGACCGTCACCACGAAGGTGATCGAGGTCCATCGGTGGGTCTGTCGGACGATATTGTTCCAGCGCACGGCGACCTCCAGCAGAGATGAGCTGCCCGGCCCGACGGGACGTGCCGGGCGGGATGTCCTGAAGGTCAGCCTGCTGCGCTGCGGCGCGGAGTGCTTCTCGATTCCTGACCGGTCGGCGGGCTACGCTCGGCGCGACCGTCCACAGAACCCGCCCCCAAACGACCGTTAAGCTGTGCGGGTGGGAATCGACGAACTCTACCCGCCGCAGCGACTGGTGGCCGCGCAGCGCGCCATCGCCGCCGCCGGCTTGGACGCCCTGCTGCTCAGCCCCGGCTCCGACCTGCGCTACCTCACCGGCTACGACGCGCACGCCGGTGAGCGGCTGACCCTGCTGGTGCTGCCCGCCGAGGGCGAGCCGACCCTGATCGTGCCGACCCTGGAACGACCCGCGGCCGAGGCGTCGCCGGCGCCGGCCACCGGCGTGCGCATCGTCGACCACGCCGACGGCAGCGACCCGTACCCGCTGGTGACTGCGGCGCTCGACGGGGCGGTCGACGCGGTGGGGCTGGCCGACCGGATGTGGGCCGAGCAGGTCCTCGCGCTGCGTGCGGTGCTGCCCGGCGCCCGGCAGCGGCTGGCCTCCGAGGTGCTGCGGGAGTTGCGGATCGTCAAGTCGCCCGCCGAGATCGCGGCGCTCGCCGAGGCCGGCGCGGCGATCGACGCGGTGCACGAGCGGATGGGCGAGTGGCTGCGGCCGGGGCGTACCGAGGTGGAGGTGGCCGCCGACATCGCCGCGGCGATCCGCGCCGCCGGGCACGTCACCGTCGACTTCGTGATAGTCGCCGCCGGCCCGAACGGGGCCAGCCCGCACCACGGCACCGCCGACCGGCCGATCGGGGCCGGTGAGCCGGTGGTGGTGGACATCGGCGGCACCATGCCCTCGGGCTACCGCTCCGACTGCACCCGCACCTATGTGGCCGGTGGCCCGGCGCCGGCCGAGTTCGCCGACTACTACGCGGTGCTGCGCGACGCGCAGCACGCCGCCGTGGCGGCGGTCCGTCCGGGGGTGACCGCCGAGGCGGTCGACGCCGCGGCCCGCGAGCCGATCGCCGCCGCCGGGTACGGCGCGGCCTTCCTGCACCGTACCGGGCACGGCATCGGCCTGGACGGCCACGAGGAGCCGTATGTGGTGGCCGGCAACGACCGGCCGCTGGTCGCGGGGATGGCCTTCTCCGTGGAACCGGGCATCTACCTCGCCGGGCGGCACGGCGCCCGCATCGAGGACATCGTCGTCTGCACGACCGACGGCGTACGTCGGCTCAACACCACCACCACGGAGCTGATCGAGCTATGACCGTCGAGCGGATCCTGCCCACCGACGAGGCCCACGACCTGCTGGAGTTGACCACCGAACTCGCCGACCGGGAACTCGCGCCGAAGGTCGTCGAGCACGAGCAGCGTGGGGAGTTCCCCCGGGAGGTGCTGCGCACCCTGGGCCGGGCCGGCCTGCTGGGGCTGCCGTACCCCGAGGAGTACGGCGGCGCGGCCCAGCCCTACGAGGTCTACCTGCAGGTGCTGGAGATTCTGGCCGGCCGCTGGCTCACCGTCGCCGAGGCGGTAAGCGTGCACACCCTGTCCTGCTTCCCGGTGGCCGCGTTCGGCACCGACGAGCAGCGCAGCCTGCTGCCGGACATGATCGGTGGCGAGTTGCTGGGCGCGTACTGCCTCTCCGAGCCCCAGGGTGGTTCGGACGCCGCGGCGCTGACCACGAAGGCGGTCCGCGACGGCGACGAGTACGTCGTCACCGGCACCAAGGCCTGGATCACCCACGCCCACACGGCCGACTTCTACAACATCTTCTGCCGCACCAGCGGCCCCGGCCCGAAGGGCATCTCCTGCCTGCTCGCCGACCGGGCGACGCCGGGGATCGAGCCGCAGACCGCCGAGCGCACCATGGGGCTGCGTTCCTCTCCGGTGGCGCAGCTGGTCTTCGACGACGCCCGGGTCCCCGCCGACCGGTTGATCGGCGGGGAGGGCAAGGGCTTCACCATCGCCATGGCCGCGCTGGACTCCGGCCGGCTCGGCATCGCCGCCTGCGCGGTGGGGCTGGCCCAGGCGGCGTTGGACTACGCGGTGAACTACGCCCGCGAGCGCCAGCAGTTCGGCCGCGCCATCATCGAGTTCCAGGGGCTCGGGTTCACCCTGGCCGACCTGGCCACCCAGATCTCCGCCGCCCGGGCGTTGACGCTGGCGGCGGCGCGGCTGCGGGACGCGGGCCGGCCGTACTCGATCGAGGCGGCCAAGGCGAAGCTGTTCGCCACCGACGTGGCGATGCGGGTGACCACCGACGCGGTGCAGGTGCTCGGCGGCGCCGGCTACGTGGCCGATCATCCGGTGGAGCGTTACTTCCGGGAGGCGAAGGTGTTGCAGATCGTCGAGGGCACCAACCAGATCCAGCGGATGGTGATTTCCCGGGCGTTGGCGAAGGGCTGAACGTCGCACATCGGGCGCTCAGCGGGTAGGTTGCACGCCGTGGAGGAGATCGATCGGGCCATCGTCGCGGCACTGACCGTCGACGGTCGGCTGTCGTACACGGACCTCGCCGAGCGGGTCGGCCTGTCGGTCTCCGCGGTGCACCAGCGGGTACGCCGGCTGGAGCAGCGCGGAGTCATCAAGGGCTACGGCGCGCGGGTCTCCTTCGAGGCGCTCGACCTGCCGCTGACCGCCTTCGTGGCGATCCGGCCCTTCGACCCCTCGCAGCCCGACGACGCGCCGGAACGCCTGGCCCATCTGCCGGAGATCGACTCGTGCTACTCGGTGGCGGGGGAGGACTTCTACCTGCTGCTGGTGCGGGTGGCCGGGCCGGCGGACCTGGAGCGGGTGCTGCAGGAGATCCGGACCTCGGCGAACGTCACCACCCGGACGACCGTGGTGCTCTCCACCCCGTACGAGCACCGTCCGCCGAAGCTCGCGCAGCCGGCGGAGCAGCCTCGGTCGCGTGGTGTCGCCGCCGAGCCGTCCGGCGGGTAGCCGAGCGGCCCCGCCCTGACCAGGTGTTTCGGGATGGCGTCTGGTGAGGGCTGAGGGGATTGTGCGGAATGCGACGAGATGATCAAGAACATCCGACCCCGGTGCGGTGAACTTTCGGGATACGGAGCTAGGATCCATCCCTGATTCTGCGGAAGTGAGACCCGATCGTGAGCGGCGCGAGCCAGCACGCGCGCTGTTCCCTGGTGGTGCCGCGGCACCGGGTCGCTCGGGGTGTCGTCAAGGGGAGGATGAGATGTTCCGACCGGCACGGTCGCGGTTCAGCCACACAGGGTCCGGTGCCCGCTCATGACACGCATCCTCGTACGCGCCGGCAAGCATCCGGCGACAGTGCTGTCCCACGAGCAGAGTCTGTCCACCTCGCGGCTCGGGGTGTTCGGGTCCAACTCCGGCAACATGCTCTTCTACAGCGCGGTCTTCCGGGCGCTGAGCGTGCCCGACGCCGAGCTGGTCGCCAACTCGTACGTGCACGAACGTCCGGTTCACCTGGGCCGGTACATCGCGCGGACGAACGAGGAGTTCGACCGGTTCGTGCTGCCGATGGCGAATTCGTACCGGGACACCTTCCTGCCGCACCTGGAACGACTCGCGAAGGTCATCGAGAAGCTGACCATCCCCGTCACGGTGGTCGGCATCGGCGCCCAGCTGCCGTACGGCACCGAGTTCGACTCCCTGCCCGACGAGTACAAGCGCATCGTCACCCGGTTCACCCGGGCCGTACTGGACCGCTCCGCCTCGATCGGCGTACGCGGTGAGTACACCGCCCGGATGCTGAAGTACCTCGGCTTCGGTGACGAGCACGTGCGGGTCATCGGCTGCCCGTCGATGTTCGGCAACGGGCCGCTCGGGCCGCTGGTGCGCAAGGTCGGGCACCTGCGCTACGACAGCCCGCTGGCCATCTCGTACACCCCGAAGGTCAAGGGGGTGGACCGGCTGGTCGAGGCGAACACCGACCGCTACCCGAACAGCGTCATCGTGCCGCAGCAGCATCACCGTCTCGCCCTGATGCTCTGGGGCGAGAACCCGGCCAAGGTCGGCAACAAGCGGATGCCCATCCACACCGAGCACCCGCTGTACGAGAACGACCGGATGCGCTTCTTCGTGGACGCCTCGACCTGGGTCGAGTTCATGGCCGAGCAGCACTTCGCCTTCGGCACCCGCATCCACGGCAACGTCGCGGCGGTGCTGGCCGGTACGCCGGCGGTGGTGCTGGCCCACGACTCGCGCACCGTCGAGCTCGCCGAGTACCACGGCATCCCGTACCGCCTCTACGCCGACCTGCCGCCGGACGTCGACGCGCAGCGGCTCTACGAGGAGGCCGACTTCGACGCCTTCCTGCCCCGCCAGGTGCCGACCTTCGAGACCTACCTGCGCTTCCTGGAGCACAACGACCTCGAGCACGTGTTCCAGCCCGGCAAGGAGAACCCCGCCTACGACAAGGCGATCGCCTCCGCCAACTTCCCCGGGCCGGTGCACACGCTGATGGCCTCGGACGCCGTCGGGCGTCGCCAGGTCATGTCGCGGCTGCGCTGGCTGCGGCAGGGCCACGACGGTGACCTGGCCCGACCTGCCTACGACTTCGAACCCCCCTTCCGCGAGCCCCGCGGATACAAGTCACTCGAGGAGCGGGTAACCCAGTTGGAGAAGGAACTGAAGGTCCAGCAGACCTTCCTGGCGAGCTGGCGCGGCCGGGTCAGCCGGGTGCTGCGGATGAACGGCACGTCGACGGGCGCCCGCCGGTGAGCGCCAAGTCCGGGTTGCGGGGGTGGCTGGCGGGCCGACTGCCTGCGCTGGCCGCCGAGGTGGCGGCACTGCTCGCCCTGCTGCTGGCGGCGGTGGCGGACTCGCCGTGGTGGGCGCTGCCCCCGGCCCTGGTGGCGGTCGGCCTGCTCGGCTACCTGTGGCGCAACGCGCTGAGCGGCGGTCCGACCCCCTCCGGTTCGACACTCGTGATCCGCCTGCTCCTGCTGGCCTGCGCCTACCTGTTGGGCGTGGTGCACTCCGGCGCGGATCTGGTGCTGGCCCTGGGGGTCGGCGTGGCGGCGCTGGCGATTCTCGCCGAGCCGGTGGTGACGGCGACGTCCCGTTCGGTCTATCCGGTGTCGGCCAATCTGCGCGGCAGTGGTCTGCGGCCCAACCTGCGGCCCAACACCAGTCGGGCGGTGCTGGTCAACGGCGCTGCCGTGGTGGTGGCGCTGGGCTGCGCGTTCGCCGGCACCCTTGAGGTGATCTCGCTGGTGGTGTCGGTGGCCGCGCTCGCCCTGATCGCGTTCACCGGCTGGCAGGCGGTGACCCGGGTACGGGCCCGGCACGCCAGCGAGACGCGGTTGAACGCGGCGCTGGCCGCCTACGAGCCGGCCTTCCTGCTGCACTGGGAGGCACCGGCCGGTACCGCGTACCAGGTCGGGATGTGGCTGCCCTACCTGGAGCGGCTGGGCAAGAAGTTCTTCGTGCTGGTGCGCTCGGAGGCCAACTTCAACGAGGTGCTGCGGCTGACCACGGTGCCCGTGGTCATGCGGTCGGGGCTGACCCAGATCGACGACGTGATCGTCCCGTCGCTGCGGGCGGCGTTCTACGTCAACACGGCGACGAAGAACAACCACCTCGTGCGGTACACGAACCTGACGCACATCCAGCTCAACCACGGCGACAGCGACAAGGTACCGAGCCACAACCCGGTCTTCCGGATGTACGACAAGAACTTCGTCGCCGGTCAGGCCGCAGTGGACCGCTTCGCGGCCAACGGGGTGAGCATGCCGGCGGAGATGTTCAGCATCGTCGGGCGTCCGCAGGTGGAGAACGTCGCCATCGCCGCCGCGCCGATCGCCTCGTTGACCGCGCCGCGGGTGCTGTACGCGCCGACGTGGGCCGGCTTCTACGCCGACTCGAACTACTCGTCGCTGCTGGTGGGCTACGACATCGTCAAGGCGTTGATCTCGCGGGGGTGCAGCATCGTGTTCCGGCCGCACCCGTACACGATGCGCTCGGCGGCGTTGACGCAGGAGTCGGAGCGGATCAAGGCGCTGCTCGCCGAGGACCGTCGGTCCAGTGGCCGCAAGCACGTGTTCGGTGCCGAGGCCGAGACGAAGATGTCGGTGGTGGACTGTTTCAACGCCTCGGACGCGATGGTGTCGGACGTGTCCAGTGTGGTCGCCGACTACCTGTACTCGGAGAAGCCGTTCGCGATGGTCGCGGTCTCCACGCCGGCCGAGCGGTTCACCGACGCCTTCCCGCTGGCCCGCGCGTCGTACGTGATCGACGCGCACAGCGGCCGGGTGACCAACCTGGACCCGGTGCTCGACGAGCTGCTCGGCAGCGACCCGCTGGCGGCCATCCGGCACGACCTGAAGAAGTACTACCTCGGCGACATCCCGTCCGAGGGGTACGCGCAGCACTTCATCGACGAGGCGAATCGTTACCTCTGACCTGTCGCGGCGACTGGCTCCGCCTTCCGGCGCACGCCGGGGCGGAGCCAGTCGCCGTTTCGTGGGTCAGTGTCGGGCCGTGGTGGCGTCCACCGCGTCGACCGGCGGTGCGGGCGGGTGGTTCCAGCGCAGGATGACCCGGCGTCCGTGTTCGGTGCCGAGCAGGCTGAGGGTGGCGGTGTCCAGTCGCAGCAGTCCGCCGGCCGACGGTGGCAGGCCGACCCACCGGGCACCCAGCACGCGCAGCGAGTGGGCGTGGCCGACGAGGGCGACGTGACCCTTGTCGAGCAGGGGATGGAGCCTGCTGAGTAGACGGTCGACGCGTCCGCCGATCTCGCTGGGGGACTCCCCGCCCGGGCACCCGTCGGTCCAGACGCTCCAGCCCGGCTGGTCTTCGTGGATCTCGGCGGTGGTCCGTCCCTCGTAGTCGCCGTAGTTCCATTCCGCCAGGTCCTCGTCGGTGTCGGTGCTGGTCAGGCCGGCCAGGTCGGCGGTGCGTACCGCCCGCAGTCGGGGACTGGCGACCACCGCGACGAACCGTTCGTCGGCGAGGGCGGGACGCAGCGATCGGGCCTGCCGTTCGCCGTCGGGGGTCAGGTCCAGGTCGGTGTACGAGGTGTGCCGTCGCGCGGTGCTCCAGGTGGTGGCGCCGTGTCGGATGAGCGTGATCTGTCCCATTGGCCCAGTCAACCAGTCCCCGCCTTCCGCCGATCACCTAGCATCCTAGGACACCCTACGCGATGTGCCACCCGCCTCGGGTTTTCACCCGCGACACCCGGGGACACCAACAGCACGGGGCTTGGCCGTCCCGGCCGAGCAGAGGAGGCGAGATGAGCTTCATCGACAAGGCGAAGAACAAGGTCGAGGAGATGAGCGGCACCGCCAAGGAGCGCATCGGCGACATGGCCGACAACGAGCGCATGCGCGCCGAGGGCGCCGGCGAGCAGGCCGAGGCCCGCGCGCGACAGGCGGGCGAGGACATGAAGAACAAGGCGAAGAACGCCTTCAACCGGTGACGAGCGACGCGAAGGGGCCCCCGGATGATCCCGGGGGCCCCTTCGCGGTACGTGCCGTCAGTCGTCGCGGTGGGTCTGCCACCACTGCTGGCCGGCCTCGGGCAGGGTGTCGATCGGGTCGTAGTAGGCGTACCGCTTGCTCAACGCCGCCAGGTCGGCGGATTCGATGGAGGTGCGGTAGTTCTTGGTCCAGTACGAGATGCCGCGCTCGCGGTCGTACTCGGTGACCATGTGCACCCAGCGCTTGCCGACGAACGGCACGTCACAGACGATCCGGGGAGTGGCGTAGCCGGGCAGGTAGCCCATGATGTCGTGCTGGAGCTGCTGGGCGTGCCAGACCGGCACCCGCCAGTGCTCGGCGTTGGGGATCATGTCGCACATGTAGAAGTAGTACGGCAGGATGCCGGTTTCGCCCTGCAGGCCGAAGCACAGGTCGAGCAGGTCCTTGCTGGTGGCGTTGACGCCGCGCATGAGCACACCCTGGTTGCGCACGTCGCGTACGCCGACGTCGAGGGCGGTCTGGGCGGCCTTGGCGACCAGTGGGGTGAGCGACTGGGCGTGGTTGACGTGGGTGTGGATGGCGAGGTTGACGCCGCGCCGGGCGGCGGTGCGGGCGACCCGTTCCAGGCCCTCGACGACGTCGGGTTGCAGCCAGTGCTGGGGCAGGCCCATGAGGGCCTTGGTGGCGAGTCGGATGTCCCGGATGGTCTCGATCTCCAGCAGGCGCATCAGGTAGGACTCGAGGTTGCGCCAGGGCACGTTTGCCACGTCGCCGCCGGAGACGACCACGTCGCGTACGCCGGGGTGGGCCTTGAGGTAGGTGATGTGGGCGTCGTAGCGGTCGACCGGCTTGAGGCTGAGTTTGAGCTTGTCGACGGCGGGGGTGGAGTTGCCGACCAGGTCCATGCGGGTGCAGTGGCCGCAGTACTGGGGGCAGGTGGCGAGCAGTTCGGCGAGGACCTTGGTGGGGTAGCGGTGGGTGAGGCCCTCGGCGACCCACATGTCGTGTTCGTGCAGGGAGTCGCGGCTGGCGTAGGGGTGTGAGGGCCAGTCGGTGCGGCGGTCGGAGGCGACCGGGATCATGTAGCGCCGGATCGGGTCGGCGAGCAGTGCTTCGGTGCTCGGGGGCGCGGACGGCACCATCGTGTTGATCATTTGTGGCGGCACCAGCATGGACATGGTGGCCAGCGCGCGTTGGTCGGCTTCCAGGTCGGCGTAGAAGCTCTCGTCGACGGTGTCGCCGAGCACGGTGCGCAGTTGTTTGACGTTCTTCACGCAGTTGACGCGCTGCCACTGGGCGTTTTCCCACTGGTCGCGGGTGACGTGGCGCCAGCCGGGGAAGCGGGTCCAGTCGGGTTCGACGAGTGGGGTGCGTCGGTATTCGTACGGTTGGCCGGTGGTGTTGGCGGGGGCCGGCTGGGCAGCCGGGGTGCTCTGCACCGGCGGGTGGGTCTGGGTCACGGCCCCTCCTGGTGGTTGATCGAAGAATCTGAAGGGTACTGGAAAATATCCGGTCAAGAAATTAGTCTGCCGTAAGTTTTCCCGCCTCGCGAGCCTCGGCCGGGGGTTTCAGGCGGTCGGACAGGGAGGTCGGCGTGACGTCACCGGTGGGTCTGCACCGCGTCGTGGAACCGGCGGGGGTGCTGCCGCAGGCCGCCTGGCGCTTGGACGCGCGCCCGGAGATCGCGGCGAACGAGGTACGTATCCGGGTGGAGCGGCTGAACCTGGACGCGGCGAGTTTCCGTCAGCTGTTCGACAAGCACGGCGGTGACGGTGCTGCGGTCCGCGCCGAGGTTCTGGAGATCATTTCGACGCGGGGGAAGATGCAGAACCCGGTGACCGGGTCGGGTGGCATGTTGATCGGCACGGTCGAGGAGGCCGGTCGGCGTTCGCCGCTGGGGCTGAAGGCGGGTGAGCGGGTCGCCACGCTGGTGTCGCTGACGTTGACGCCGCTGGTGGTGACCGACGGTCTGGCCCGCTGGGACGGCCGTAGTGAGCAGGTGCCGTGTGACGGGTGGGCGATCCTGTTCGCCCGGTCGGTCGCGGCGGTGCTGCCGGAGGATCTGGATCCGCAGTTGTCGCTGGCGGTGCTGGACGTGTGCGGGGCGCCGGCGCTTACCGCGCGGGTGGTGTCGCGGTACGTGGCCGAGCGGGCGGGCGACGGGTCACCGGTGACGGTGGCGGTGATCGGTGGCGCGGGTAAGAGCGGTTCGCTGTCGCTTGCGGCCGCGCGGCAGGCGGGGGCGGGTCGTACGGTCGGGGTGGTGCCGGTGGCGGCGGAGCGGGACGCGCTGGTGGCGGCCGGGTTGTGTGATGCGGTGGCGCTGGCCGACGCCCGGGATCCGGTGGCGTTGTCGACGGCGGTGACGTCGGCGTTGGGGGTGCCGGCGGATGTGACGGTGGTCTGCGTGGACGTGCCGGGCTGTGAGCACGGTGCGGTGCTGGCGACGGCCGACGGCGGCACAGTGATCTTTTTCTCGATGGCGACGAGTTTCTCGGCGGCGGCGTTGGGCGCGGAGGGCCTGGCGGCGGACGTGATGATGCTGGTCGGTAACGGGTACGTGCCGGGACACGCGGAGTTGGCGTTGGGGTTGCTGCGGGGCGATCCGGGGGTGCGGGGGCTGTTCGAGGCTCGGCTGGCGGCAGACTGAGGCCATGACGAACAACCCCTCGACGTTGTACCGCGGTGGTGTGCTGCATTGTCCGGCGGAACCGTCCGCGACGGCGCTGTTGGTACGGGATGGGCGGATTGCCTGGTTGGGTGCGGACGCGGACGCGCCGGCCGCCGACCGGGTGGTGGACCTGGCCGGGGCGTTGGTGACGCCGGCGTTCGTGGACGCGCATGTGCATGTCAGCGACACCGGGCTGGCGTTGTCGGGCCTGGACCTGTCCGGGGTGCGGTCGGCCGGTGAGTTGTTGGACGCGGTGTCGGCGTTCGCGGCGGGGTTGCCGGCGGACGCGGTGGTGTTGGGTCATGGCTGGGACGAGTCGACGTGGGCGGTGCCGCAGCCGCCTTCGGCGGTGGAGTTGGGGCGGGCGGCCGGTGGGCGGCGGGTGTATCTGTCGCAGGCGTCGATTCATTCGGCGTTGGTGTCCTCGGCGTTGCTGGGGGCGTGTCCGCAGGCGGCGGCGGTGTCCGGGTACGACGGGTCGGGTTGGTTGCGGCTGGACGCGCATCACGTGGTGCGGGCGGCGGCGCGGGCGTCGGTGACGCGGGCGCAGCGGATGGCGGCGCAGCGGGTGGCGTTGGCGCATGCGGCGTCGTTGGGGATCGCGGCGGTGCACGAGTGTGGTGGGCCGGAGATCTCCGACGAGGAGGATTTCACCGGCTTGTTGTCGATCTCCGGTGCGGGGGTGCCGGAGGTGTACGGGTACTGGGGCGAGTTGGGTGGTGCGGCCCGGGCGCGGGAGTTGGGTGCGGTGGGTGCCGGTGGGGATCTGTTCGCCGACGGGGCGTTGGGGTCGCGTACGGCGTTTCTGTCGCAGGCGTACGTCGACGGTGACGGGTGTGGTCACGGGTATCTGAGTGCGGAGCAGGTGCGTGATCACCTGTTGGACTGTGCGGCGCATGGGATGCAGGGCGGTTTCCACGCGATCGGTGATGCGGCGATCTCGACGGTGGTGGCGGGGTTCGCGGCGGCGGCGCAGCGGCTGGGTACGGATCGGGTGCGTGCGGCGCGGCATCGGGTGGAGCACGCGGAGGTGATGGATCGGCGGTTGATCGCCGCTTTCGTGGAGTACGGGGTGGTGGCGTCGATGCAGCCGGCGTTCGACCGGTTGTGGGGTGGTGCGGGGCGGATGTACGAGACGCGGTTGGGGTTGGAGCGGTCGTTGGCGTCGAATCCGATGGGGGCGATGCACGGGGTGGGGGTGACGTTGGCGTTCGGTTCGGATTCGCCGGTGACGCCGTTGGATCCGTGGGGTTCGGTGCGGGCGGCGGTGGCGCATCACAGTCCGGTGCAGCGGATGACGGTGCGGGCGGCGTTCGCGGCGCACACCCGGGGTGGTTGGCGGGCGGTGCATATGGACAGCGAGGGGGTGTTGGCGTTGGGGGCGCCGGCGACGTTCGCGGTGTGGTCGACGCCGGCGGGGGTGCAGCGGGGTCTGCCGGTGTTGCAGGCCGAGGATCCGGAGTTGCGGGGGGAGCAGGATCCGACGCCGTTGCCGGTGTGTCGGGCGACGGTGTTGCGCGGTGACGTGATCTATGAGGGGGAAGGGCTGTCGTGACGGGCAAGCTTGATCTGGATCCGGTGCTGGTGGCGCGGGCGCGGGAGTTGGCGCGTCGGGCGGGGCGTCCGGTGGTGGAGTTGGCGCGGAGCCACACCACGGTGTCGGTGGAGCGGGCCGTGTTGCGGTTGGCGGGGGTCGCCGGTGCGGATCCGGATGGTATTCCGTGGGTGAATCGGCTGGTGGATGCCGTGGTGGCGGATGTGGGGTTGGGGCATGGGGTGGCGTTGCCGGTGTTCGATGCGCTGGCGCGGGAGCAGATCACCGATGTGACGTTGCTGGCGCAGAAGGCGGCGGCGGGGTCGGTGCGGTTCGAGGTGCCGTCGGGGAAGGCGGCGACGGCGGCGCGGCGTGCGGCGCGTAGGGCGGTGGGTGCGGGGGTTCGGCTGATCGATCGGCGGCGGGCGGAGCGGGAGCGCCTGGTGCGGCGGTTCGGGGATCCGGCGCGGCGGCCGTGGATCTATCTGATCGTGGCGACGGGGGACATCTACGAGGACATTCCGCAGGCGCAGGCGGCGGCGCGGGCCGGGGCGGATGTGATCGCGGTGATCCGGTCGACGGGGCAGTCGTTGTTGGACTTCGTGCCGGAGGGGGCGACGCGGGAGGGGTTCGCGGGCACGTACGCGACGCAGGAGAATTTCCGGTTGATGCGGGCGGCGTTGGATTCGTCGTCGAAGGAGTTGGGCCGCTATGTGCGGTTGACGAATTACGCGTCGGGGTTGTGTATGCCGGAGATGGCGACGTTGGCGGGTCTTGAGCGGTTGGACATGATGCTCAACGATTCGATGTACGGGATTTTGTTCCGGGACATCAATCCGATTCGGACGTTCGTGGATCAGCGTTTTTCGCGGCAGGTGCACGCGCGGGCGGGGATCATCATCAACACCGGTGAGGACAACTATCTGACCACTGCGGACGCGGTCGACGAGGCGCACACGGTGACGGTGTCGCAGTTGTTGAACGAGTATTTCGCACATGAGGCGGGGTTGGCGGACTGGCAGTTGGGGTTGGGGCACGCGTTCGAGATCAATCCTGATGTGCCGGAGTCGTTGCGGTTGGAGTTGGCGCACGCGTTGTTGGCGCGGGAGTTGTTTCCGGATGCGCCGTTGAAGTGGATGCCGCCGACGAAGCACATGACCGGTGACGTGTTCCGGGGGAATCTGCTCGACGGGTTCTTCAATCTGGTGGGCACGATGACGGGGCAGGGCATTCTGCTGGTGGGGATGATGACCGAGGCGGTGGTGACGCCGTGGTTGTCGGATCGGGACATCGCGTTGCAGAACGTGCGGTACGTGCTGGGTGCGGCGGGCGGGTTGCACGAGGATTTCGTGCCGGCGCCGGGTGGGTTCATCCAGCAGCGGGCGCATCGGGTGCTCGGTGAGGCGGTGGAGCTGCTGGAGCGGATCGGGGATCAGTCGTTGTTGACGGCGATCGCCGAGGGCACGTTCGGGATCATGAAACGGCCGGCGGATCGGGGGAAGGGCCTGGACGGGGTGGCGCGGCACGAGGCGGACTACTACAACCCGGCCACCGAGATCCTGGAGCAGTCGGCATGAGCGAACGCACCGAGCGCAGCGAGGGCCGTGAGGGCATGCCCAGCCAGCACAGCATGAGCGAACGCAGCGAGAAGACGGTGGTGCGGCCGTACGGGGACACCACGGGTGACGGCATGGTGCAGGTGTCGTTCACGTTGCCGGTGCCGCACGACAAGCGGGCTGAGGGCGCTGCGGTGCAGTTGGCCAACAAGATGGGCATGGATCCGGCGATGCTGGTGCACGCCAAGCCGATCGGTGACGGGTTCACCTTCTTCGTGGTGTACGGGCGGGTGAACCATCTGGTGGACCTGGCGAAGGTGCAGGTGGTGGAGCGCGATTTTCCGCTGCTGAGTGCCAAGGAGGTCAACGCGGTGGTGAAGCGGCGGTTGCGCCGCAAGCTGTCGGTGGTGGGGGCGTGCATCGGCACGGATGCGCACACGGTCGGCATCGACGCGATCCTGAATGTGAAGGGCATCGCCGGTGAGAAGGGCCTGGAGTACTACCGGGAGTTGAAGGTGACGAACCTGGGTGCGCAGGTGAGTGTGCCGGAGCTGGTCGAGGCGGCTCGGCGGGAACGCGCCGACGCGGTGCTGGTGTCGCAGGTGGTGACGCAGCGGGATGCGCATCTGCACAACACACGGGAGATGTCGGCGGCGTTTCGGGAGGCGTTGCCGGCGGGGCGGCGGCCGTTGCTGATCGTGGGTGGGCCGCGGTTCGACGAGTCGATGGCGGCCGAGCTTGGGGTGGATCGGATCTTCGGTCGGGGGACGACGCCGGGTGAGGTGGCCAGTTATCTGGTCCATGCGTTGGTCACGGACAGGAACACGGACAAGAGGGTGAAGTGATGTCTGATTCGCGGGTCGGGTTGTCGGTGACGCACCGCCGGTACGTGCCGTATTCGCACGCCCACTATGCCGGTGATCTGGTCGACGGGGCGTACGCGTTGGGGTTGTTCGGTGATGTGGCCACGGAGGTGTGTATCCGCACCGACGGGGACGAGGGGTTGTTCGCGTCCTATTCGGATGTGCAGTTCCGGGCGCCGATCCGGGCGGGGGACGTGCTGGAGGTGGTGGCGACGGTGACGCGGGTCGGTACCCGTAGCCGCACCCTCGATTTCGAGGCGCGGGTGGTGTGTCGGGGGCGGCCTGATCGGGGTGGGTCGGCGGCGGAGGTGTTGGCGGAGCCGGTGGTGGCGGTGACGGCGACCGGCACGGTGGTCGTTCCGCCGGCGGCGTGAGGGTCGCGGTCTGCGCCGACGTCGGTTCGACGTTCACCAAGGCGCTGGTGGTCGACCTCGACGGCGGTGGGCTGGTGGCGTCGGCGTCGGCGCGTACGTCGGTGGACACGGATGTGCTGCACGGCCTGGAGGCGGCGGTCGGGTCGGCGTTGGCGGGCCTGGGGGCGCGGGACGTGCCGTGGTTGGTGTGTTCGTCGGCGGGGGGTGGGTTGCGGCTGGCGGTGGTGGGTTACGAGCCGCTGGTGACGGCACAGGCGGGTCGGCGGGTCGGTTTGTCGGCGGGCGCGAACGTGGTGCATGTGGCCGCCGGTCGGCTCGGTCGGGGTGAGTTGACGGCGTTGCGGGCGGCCCGCGCGGATGTGGTGCTGCTGGTCGGTGGCACCGACGGTGGGGACGCCGAGACGTTGCTGCACAACGCGACGCGGCTGGCGCGGGCCCGGTTCCGGGTGCCGGTGGTGGTGGCGGGCAACGGGGATGTCCGCGACGAGGTGCGGGGGTTGTTGGCGGCGGCGGGGGTGCCGGTGACGGTGGCCGACAATGTGTTGCCGCGGATCGGGGTGTTGGCGCCGGCGTCGGCGCGGGAGGCGATCCGGCAGGTGTTCCTGCGGCACGTCATCGGTGGTAAGCGGTTGTCGCGGGGGCGCAGGTTCGCCGGCCTGGTGCGGGCGGCGACCCCGGATGCGGTGTTGACCGGGGTGGAGGCGTTGGCCGAGGTGGCCGGTGGTGACCTGGTGGTGGTGGATGTGGGTGGGGCCACCACGGACGTGTATTCGGTGTTGACGCCGGACGAGCGGGCCTCCGGGCCGGGTCGGGAGGTGGCGGGTTCGTTGTGGCGGGCCCGCACGGTCGAGGGTGATCTGGGGATGCGGTGGAGTGCGCCGGGGGTGGTGCGGGCCGCGGTCGAGGAACGGCTGGTGGGGCCGGCTGAGCGCGACGAGTTGGCGCCGGCGGCGGCGCGGCGGGCCACCGATCCGGGGTTTCTGCCGGCCGATGCGGCGGGGCGGGCGGTGGATGCGCGGATCGCGGCGTTGGCGGCGACGGTGGCGGTGCGTCGGCATGCCCGTGGGGTGGGTACGGGGGAGCGGTCGGGTCGGGATCTGCGGGATGTGCGGCTGCTGGTCGGGTCGGGTGGGGTGTTGCGCCACGCCCGGGACAACGAGGCGACCGGTGTGCTGGACGCGGTGTTGACCGATCATGCCGGTGGGTGGGCGGTGCCGCGGGCGGCGCGGCCGGTGGTCGATGTGGACTACGTGTTGGCGGCGGCGGGACTGCTGGTGGGGGAGTATCCGGTGGCGGCGCGCGGGTTGCTGCGGTCGCTGCTCGGTTGACCGGCCACACCGCCCGGGTGGGATGCGACACGCCGATGTGTGGTGACGACTCGGCGGTGGTGGGTTGACAAGGGCGGGGGTGGCCCACGTACCGTCTTTGAGTCCTACCACGGGAAGTGGCTGTTGTTCGCTTCGTCCCTTCGTCCGCTGGCCGAGCGACATGTTGTTGCGGCGGCCAGGTCCAGCGGGCGGGGGTCGGCGGGGCGGCGCGAACCGGCCGCGGTTACCGGTGTACGGGCAGGGTGAGGTGCACGGCCAGTAGACAACGGCCCGACGGGGACAGCCAGTCACCGTCGTGTCGGTCCGAAGGTCGGCGTGCCGCACTCTCGCCCCACCGGCCGGGAAGGGCCTGGGAGCATCGGGGCGCGGCGCACGCCGCGCCCCGACTTGGTGTGGCGGGTCGGTCAGCCGGTGGCGGGTCGGGCCCGTACGTGCAGGCGTTCGCCCTGCGGGCCGAACAGGTTGAGCACCTCGGCGGTTTCGGGGCCGGGGTTGCTGACGTGGTGCGGGGTGCGGGTGTCGAACTCGGCCACCTCGCCCGGTTCGAGGATCAGGTCGTGGTCGCCGAGTTGCAGTCGCAGCCGGCCGGAGAGCACGTACAGCCATTCGTAGCCTTCGTGGGACTGTAGTTGCGTCTCGGTGGGGCTGTGCGGTGGCAGGATCTGTTTGAAGGCTTGCAGGCCGCCGGGGCGGCGGGTCAGCGGCAGGAACGTGGTGCCGTGGCGGACGATCGGGCGGGGCCGTACCCGGGGGTCGCCGACGGCGGGGGCGCCGACCAGTTCGTCCAGCGGCACCTGGTGGGCGCGGGCCAGCGGCAGCAGCAGTTCCAGGGTGGGGCGGCGTTGTCCGGATTCGAGTCGGGACAGGGTGCTCACCGAGATGCCGGTGGTGTCGGCGAGTTCGCTCAGGGTGGTGCCGCGGTTCTTGCGCAGGGCCCGCAGGCGGGGACCCACCGCCGCCAGCACCGCCGCCTCGTCGTTTGCCACAACGGCAACAATACTTGTCGTCACCGGTGGTGCGGGTGGATGGTGACGCACAGAACCGACGAGGGAGCGGACATGGACGACAGGTACGACGTGGTGGTGGTCGGTGGCGGGGCCGCCGGTCTGGCGGGGGCGTTGACGCTGGCCCGGGCACGCCGTTCGGTGCTGGTGGTGGACGCCGGTGAGCCGCGTAACGCCCCGGCCGCCGGGGTGCACAACTACCCGGGTCGGGAGGGCATGCCGCCGGCGCAGTTGGCGGCGATCAGCCGCGACGAGGTGGCCGGTTACGGCGGGCAGCTGGTGACCGGGCGGGTCACCGGCGTCGACCGCGACGGCGACGAGTTCACCGTCACCGTCGACGGCGGGCGTACGGTGCGGGCGCGGCGGCTGCTGGTCACCACCGGTCTGGTCGACGAGTTGCCGCCGCTGCCGGGGCTGGCCGAGCGGTGGGGACGTGACGTGCTGCACTGCCCGTACTGCCACGGGTGGGAGGCGGCCGACAGACGTATCGCGGTGTTGGCCACCGGGCCGCTGGCGGCACACCAGGCGCGGCTGTGGCGGCAGTGGAGCGCCGACGTGCTGCTTCTGCTGCACCACGAGCCGGCGCCCGACGCTGAGGAGGCCGAGCGGCTGGCCGCCCTGGGGGTGGCCGTGGTGCCGGGCCCGGTGGCCGAGCTGACCGTCGACGCCGACCAGGTCACCGGGGTGCGGCTGGCCTCGGGGGAACATGTCGAGTGCGACGTGCTGGTGGTGGGTCCGAAGATGACCGCCCGGTCGGAGCTGCTGGGGTCGTTGGGGTTGACGGCGGAGCCGGTGGAGATGTTCGGGCATGTGCTCGGCGAGCAGGTGCCGGCCGGGCCGTCGGGGGCCACCTCGGTGCCGGGGGTGTGGGTGGCCGGCAACGTCGCCGACCTGTCGGCGAAGGTGATCCGCGCGGCGGGGGCCGGGATCACCGCCGCGGCGGCGATCAATGCGGATCTGATGGAGGAGGACACCCGGCAGGCGGTGGCGCGGCACCGGCGGCTGCGGGAGGAGGCGTTCACCGAGGCCGGTTGGGAGCAGCGCTACCAGGAACGGCCGGCGGTGTGGAGTGGCCGACCCAACCCGCAGCTGGTGGCCGAGGCGGCGGAGTTGACCCCGGGGCGGGCCCTGGACGTGGGCTGCGGTGAGGGGGCCGACGCGGTGTGGCTGGCCGAACGGGGTTGGCGGGTCACCGGGGTGGACATCTCCAAGACCGCCCTGCAGCGGGCCGCGCAGCACGCCCGCGAGGTGGGTGAGCAGGTCGCGCAGCGCATCGAGTGGGTGCACACCGACCTGCTGCGCGGCGACCTGGAGGAGGGGGCGTACGACCTGGTGTCGGCGCAGTTCATGCATCTGCCGCCGCAGCCGCGGCGGGAGCTGTACGCGCGGCTGGCCGCGGCGGTGGCTCCCGGTGGGCGGCTGCTGATCGTCGGGCATCACCCGCGTGACCTGCGGTCCACGGCGCACCGCCTGCACTACCCGGAGATGATGTTCACTGCCGAGCAGGTCGCCGCCGAGCTGGACCCGCAGCAGTTCGAGGTGCTGGTGGCGCAGACCCGCCCGCGTGGCGCGGTGGACCCGCAGGGCCGCGACATCGTCGTGCACGACGCGGTGCTGGTGGCCCGGCGGGTGTGAGTCGGCCGACCGGCGGCGTCACCGCCCCGGCGGTCCCGGTAGCCTTCGGCGGGTGACCGTGCCCGACTCGCCCGTGACGACCGTGGACCCTGTCGCCGCGGCCACCCCGCCACCCCGCCTGTCGCCGGTGCGTCTGCCGGTGGCGCTGGCCATGGCGGTGGCCGCCGGGTTGGCGTTGCTGCTGGCCTTCCCGCCGTACGGGTGGTGGCCGTTGGCGCCGGTGGGGGTGGCGCTGCTGGCCGCGGCGACGCACCGGCGGCGGCTGCGGGCCGGTGCCGGTCTGGGGTTCGTGACCGGTGTGGCCCTGTTCGCGCCGTTGCTGGCGTGGACGAACCTGCACACCGGCTACCTGCCGTGGGTGTTGTTGTCGCTGTTGCAGGCCGGCTATCTGGCGTTGTTGGGTGTGGCGACGGCGTGGGTGTCGCCGCTGGTCGATCGGTTCCCGCCGGTGTGGCCGGTGGTGACCGGTGTGCTGTGGGTGGGGCAGGAGGCGCTGCGCGACCGTACCCCGTTCGGTGGGTTCCCGTGGGGGCGGTTGGCGTTCGGTCAGGACGACTCGCCGTTGCTGCGGCTGGCCGCCCTCGGCGGCGCCCCGCTGGTGACGTTCGCGGTGGCGGTGACCGGTGGGCTGCTCGTCGCCGCCGGGTGGTGGCTGGTCCAGGCCCGTCGGCAGCCCACCGCGGCACGCTGGTGGGTTCCGGTTGCCGGGGCCGGCGCGGCCGTGGTGGTGCTGCTCACCGGCGCGCTGCTGGTGCCGCTGGGCGGGTCCGCGAGCGGGGGGAGTGTCACGGTCGCCATCGTGCAGGGCAACGTGCCGCGGCTGGGGTTGGACTTCAACGCCCAACGGCAGGCGGTGCTCGACAACCACGTCGACGCCACGATCGAGTTGGCCGCCCAGGTGGCCGCCGGTGCGCGGCCACAGCCCGACCTGGTGGTGTGGCCGGAGAACTCCAGCGACATCGACCCGCTGCGCAACCCGGCCGCCGGTGCCCGCATCTCGGCCGCCGCCGACGCCGTCGGGGTGCCGATCCTGGTCGGGGCGGTGTTGAGCGGCCCGGAGCAGGGGCAGGTGCGCAACGCGGGGCTGCTGTGGCGTCCCGGTACCGGCCCTGACCTGGAGCAGCTGTACATCAAGCGGCATCCGGTGCCGTTCGCCGAATACGTGCCGATGCGCGACATCGCCCGGATGGTCAGCAAGCAGGTCGACCGGGTCCGCGCCGACTTCGTGGCCGGCACCGCACCGGGGGTGGTGCGTACCCCGGCGGTGGTGCTCGGCGACGTGATCTGTTTCGAGGTCGCCTACGACGGGTTGGTGCGGGACACGGTGACCGGTGGGGCGCAGTTGCTGGTGGTGCAGACCAACAACGCCACCTTCGACGTGGCCGAGGCCCGTCAGCAGTTGGCCATGGTGCGGTTGCGGGCCGTCGAGCACGGTCGGCCGGCGTTGATGGCCTCCACGGTCGGGGTGTCCGGGTTCGTCACCCCGGACGGGCGGGTAAGCGATGCGACCGGCTTCAACACCCGCGCGGTCGTGGTACGGCAGCTGACGCTGACCGAGGGGCGCACCCTGGCCACCCGGATCGGGATGCTGCCGGAGGTGCTGCTGGCCGGGCTGGCCGTGGCCGCGCTGGCCGGCGCGGCGGTGCTGCGGCGGCGCCCCGGCTAGACCCGCGGGCCGGTACGAGGGAGGCAGCGGTGATGCAGGAGACCATTCGTCCGGCAATGACCGAGGTGCCTGGGGTGGGCCGGGTGCTGGTGGTGATCCCCACCTTCAACGAGGCCGACAACGTCTCCACGATCGTGGGTCGGGTCCGGCGGGCCGCCCCGCAGGTGGAGGTGCTCGTCGCCGACGACAACAGTCCCGACGGCACCGGCACCATCGCCGAGGACCTGGCCCGCGCCGACAGTCAGGTGCACGTGCTGCACCGGGAAGGCAAGCAGGGGCTCGGCGCGGCCTATCTGGCCGGGTTCGCGTGGGCGCGGCAGCGGGGCTTCGACGCGGTGGTGGAGATGGACGCCGACGGGTCGCACGATCCGCGGGATCTGCCCGCTCTGCTGGCCGCCGCCGTCGACGCCGACGTGGTGATCGGGTCGCGGTGGACGCGCGGCGCGCGGGTGGTCAACTGGCCGCTGCGGCGGCTGCTGCTGTCGCGGGGCGGCAACCTGTACGCGCGGCTGGCGTTGGGGATGCCGGTGGCCGATGCGACAGGCGGCTACCGGGTCTACCGGTCGAGCCTGCTGGACCTGCTGGACCTGGAGTCGGTGTCCTCGCAGGGCTACTCGTTCCAGGTGGAGTTGTGCCGGTTGGCGCATCGGGCCGGGGCCCGCATCGCGGAGGTGCCGATCACGTTCGCGGAACGGGAACGCGGCGCCAGCAAGATGAGTCCGCTGATCGTCATCGAGGCGTTGTGGCGGATCACCGGGTGGGCGATGGACGACCGGCGTACGGCGGTGCGTCGGGGGTGGCGGGCGGTCACGGCGGGGCAGGCACGGTGGCCGTGAGCCGGGTCGTGTCATGCTGGAGGTACGCAGACGGCTGCGCCGCACCGGCCAGCCGCGTACGTTGACACGCCATGCGGCGGATGGGGTGATATGCGCCGGTCACTGCGGTTCGTACCGTTGGCCCTGCTGGTGTCCGTGGTCGCGGAGCTGGCCGTGTTCGTGCTGGTGGGCCGGGCGATCGGCTTCGGCGCGGCGACCCTGCTGGTGTTCGCGGCGTCGCTGCTCGGCATGGTGCTGCTGCGGCGGGAAGGTATCCGCGCCTGGCGGGGCTTCCGGGAGGCCGCGCAGTCCGGCCGGCCACCGGGACGGCAGGTGACCGACGGGCTGGTGGGGTTGCTCGGCGCGTTGCTGCTGGCGACCCCGGGCCTGGTCAGTGGCCTGGTGGGGGTGGTGTTGCTGGTGCCGCCGGTGCGGAAGTTGGCGCGCGGCGGGATGCAGCGGGCCGCTGAGCGTCGGGTGTCGTCGATGACCGCCGGTGACCTGTTCGGGCCGCGTCGGGTGCGGGTGTACCGGGGTGCCCCGCAGCCGGACGAGGCGGCCCGAGCGGAGCCCACCGGTCCGGCCGCGCCGCGCCCGCCGGCCGCGCCGGTGGTCGACAACGGTCAGGCCATCGAAGGCGAGATCGTCGAGCCACGCTGACGAGACAACGACGACGCCCCCGGGAGTTGATCTCCCGGGGGCGTCGTCGTCGGACGGGTCAGGCGCGACCGCGGCGGGTGCGTACCTCCTGCAGCCGCTCGGCGAGGATGTCCTCCAGTTCGGCGATCGAACGCCGCTCCAGCAGCATGTCCCAGTGGGTACGCGGCGGCTTGGCCTTCTTCTGCTCCGGCTCGGTGCCGTCGACCAGCCGGGCCACGCTGCCGTCGAACTTGCATTCCCAGGTGGTGGGCACCTCGGCGTCGACGGCGAACGGAACCTCGAACTGGTGGCCCTTGGCGCACAGGTACTCGCGGGTCTGCCGCGGCGCGAGCTCCGTGTTGCGATCGGATTCGTAGCTGACCGCGCCCAGTCGGCTACCGCGCAGCATGCGCTCGCCCATGATCGACTTCCCCTCTTCGGTGGTGCTGGTCCTGTCGGTGTAACGGTCCGCTGTCGCCGGGCCATTCCCTGCGGCCACGCCTCGACGGCCCGCTACCCGCGGGTGCACAGTCAAGGGTAACCGGCCACGGCATGTGCCCGGCGGGGTCCGCCCCGGCCGGGTCGTGCGGCCCATCGCCGCCGTCAGCGCAAATCCTAGCCCGCCGCCCCACCACGACGACGTAGCGCCTCGCCACCTTCACCCCCGAGCCCTCCGCCGACCGGGCGCGCGGCGGTGCGGCTCCGCCGGTGGGTGCGCGGGTCAGCGCGGCTCAGCCGGGACGCGCCGGGTCAGCGCGGTGGCCAGCTCGGCAACCTGGCCGGCGAGCTGGGCGACCCGCTCCCGGGCGTCGTCGCGGTCGGCCTCGGCGGCCCGCAGGCGCTGCGTCAGCTCGCCGATGCGGCTGTCGGCGGCCGCTGCCGCCTCCCGTACGGCGGCCAGGTCGGCACGCAGGGTGTCGGCGAGGGAGACGGCGGCGGCCCGCTCGGCGCGCAACGAATCGGTGTCGGCGATCGCGGCGGCCAGGTCGACGCCGACCTGCCGGGCCGTGGCCTGGGCCCGCTGCCGGTCCGCCTCGGCCTGCGCCCGGGCCTGCTGCGCCTGGTCGAGGTCGACGCGGACGGCGGCCAGCCGCGCGGTCGCCTGCTCGGCGTCGGTACGGGCCTGGGCCAGTTCGGCCCGCACCTGCTGTTGCTGTGCGCGGACCTGCTCCACCTCGGCCCGCAGCGCCTCGACACGGGCCGTGGCCTCGACGGCGGCCCCCTCGGCGCGGTGCGCCTCGGCGCGGGCGGTGTCACGTTCGGCGACCAGCGTGGCGGTGCGACGCCGCTCGGCGTCCAGGTCGGCGCGGATGGCCGCCACCTGTGCGCGTACGTCGTCCAGGTCGGCCTGTGCCTGCGCGCGCAGCGCCTCGGCGGCGACCGCGGCCCGGCGGGCCTCGTCCCGGTCGGCCTGCGCCTGCTCGGCCCGCGCGTCGGCGGCCGCCGCCCGCTGCACGGCCTGCTCGGCGTCGACGCGGGCCGCATCGCGGTCGGCGGTGGCGGCCTGCGCCTGCCGGCGGTCCCGCTCGGCCCGGGCCGCGGCGTCCTCGGCCGCCCGCACCGCCTCGTCGCGTTCGGTCTGCGCCGCGGCGACCGCACCGGCCGTCTCCGCCCGTACCTGCGCCAGCTGCCGTTCCACCCCGGCCGGGGACAGTTCGGCGTGCAGGGCCTCGGTCAACGTCTGCACGATCTGGTCGAGCCGGTCCACCGCCTCCCAGGTGCGGGCCACCTGACCGGGCAGGCCGGGGGCGTTGCGGTGACGCATCCGACTGTTGCGGGAGGCACGCTGGCAGGCGCCGTCGTTGTCCCGGCAGTAGCGGAAGGGTCGGCCCGCGCCGGCCCGCTGCGGCACGTCGGCACCGCAGTGGGCGCAGGGGCGGGTGTCGGTGGCGGGCTCGGCGTCCATCGAACGGGCAGTCTAGTGGCCGGGGCGGGCGGTGCTGTCGCGCACAGTCAACCGTGGGGGCAGCAGCGTGACCTCCGGCACCGGCTCGTCGCGGAGCTTGCCCATCACCAGCGACACCGCCTGCCGGCCGATCTCCTCGGCGGGCACCGGCACACAGGTCAATCGGGGACTGGCGTGCTCGGCGAACTGGTCGGGGCAGACCGCCACCACCGACACGTCGTCGGGCACCCGGCGACCCGACGCGGCCAGGGCCGCCTGCATCGGTGCGACCGCCGCCTCGTTCTGCACGATCAACGCGGAGATGTCCGGGTGGCGGGCGAACAGTCCGACCACCCGGTGGTGGACGTCGGCGGCGTTCTCCTCGCAGGGCATGGTCACCGCGTCGACACCGTGGCGGGCCGCCGCCTCGATCACCCCGGCGCGGGTGCGGTGGGCGAACCCGGTGCCCCGGTCGTAGACGGCCCCCGGGGCGCCGAGCAGGGCGACCCTGCGGTGACCGAGCCCCGCCAGGTGTTCCACGCAGAGCTGCCCGGCCCGGTGGAAGTCCAGGTCCACACAGGTCAGCTCGCTGGTGTCGGCGGGCAGCCCGATCAGGACGCTGGGGCGGCCCAGCTGCCGCAGCAACGGCACCCGTACGTCGTGCAACTCCACGTCCATCACCAGCACCCCGTCGACCAGGGCGCCGGCGGCGATGCGGCGCAGCCCTTCCGGGCCCTCGTCGGAGGTGAGCAGCAGCACGTCGTGGTCGTGGCGGCGGGCCGAGGTCACCACGGCGGTGGCGAACTGCATCACCACCGGCACCTGGATGCCCGAGCGCAGCGGCAGCACCAGCGCGATCACGTTGGAGCGGCGGCTGGCCAGCGCCCGCGCCCCGGCGTTCGGGTGGTAGCCGAGCACCCGGATGCTGGACAGCACCCGGCTGCGGGTCACCTCGGAGATGGCCCGTTTGCCGCTGAGCACGTACGACACGGTGCTCACCGCCACACCGGCGTGCCGGGCCACGTCGGCGATGGTCGGCTGCCCGGACGCCACCCGTCCCCGCCCGCTCACCGCGCCCCGCTCGTGCTGGACAGCCGCGCCGGGCAGGGCAGCGTGTCACCGCGTACGGTCACGGTGCCGGTGAGCCGCACGTCGGTCGCGGAGCGGCCCACCAGCACGCTGTGGGTGGCGTCCTCCACCACCAGGCGACCCTGGTCGGCGTCCCACCAGCTCAGTTCCGCGGTGCGCAGTCGCAGGGTGACCGTGCGGCACTCGCCGGGCGCCACCGTCACCCGGGCGAAGTCCCGCAGCTGCCGCAGTGGCTGCTTGACCCGGGAACGACGCTGCCGGGTGTAGAGCTGCACCACCTCCTCGCCGACCCGCTCGCCGGTGTTGGTGACGTCCACGCTCACCTCGACCTCCGCGCCGACCGACACTGTCGTCGCGCTCAGACGCAGGTTGGTGTAGTCGAAGTCGGTGTACGACAGGCCGTGTCCGAACGGGAACAGCGGCTCACCCCGGTAGTACAGGTAGGTGAAGTCGGCGCCGATCACGTCGTAGTCGAGCAGGTCGGGCAGTTCGGCGGTGTCGGCGTACCAGGTCTGGGTGAGCCGGCCACCCGGTTCCGCGGCGCCGAGCAGCACGTCGGCCAGGGCGTTGCCGTGTTCCTGTCCACCGTGCGCCGACCACAGCACCGCCGGCAGGTGCCGCTGCGCCCAGCCGATCGCGTACGGGTAGCTACTGGTCACCACCAGCACCGTACGCGGGTTGGCGGCGTACACGGCCCGCAGCAGCGCCTCCTGGCGGGCCGGCAGGGCCAGGTCGACCCGGTCCTCGGTCTCCCGCCCGTTGACCATCGGATGGTTGCCCAGCGCCACCACCGCTACGTCCGCGGCGGCGGCCAGCGCGGCGGCCTCGGCGGCCCCGTCGACACCCACTTCGATCACGAACGCGGTGGCGGCCTGCGGTCCGTCGCCGTCGACCCGCAGCCGCCCGTCGGTGTCGACGGTGACGTACCGGTCGGTGGCCAGGTGCCGCAGCAGCACCGTGCCGGCGGGCAGCGGGTCGAACTGGAAGGTCTCCCGCACCACCCAGCCGCCCGGCCCCGGACGGTCGTTGACCAACACGCCGTCGTCGTCGACGCCGACGTGTCGACCGTTGCCGACGGCCCGCAACGCCACCGTGTCCCGTCCCCAGTCGAACACGTCGAACCAGGCCGGTTCGACGTCGACGGTCAGCGGGCCACCGTCGGCGTCGTCCGGGCAGCCGACGTAGCGTTCGGCCACCCGCAACGCGATCCGGTCGGCGCCGGCATGGGTGGTGACCTGCGGCAGCCGCGCTGCCAGCGCGTCGTGCAGGCTCACCGCGTACGGCAGGGTGCCGCTGTACCAGTCCTCGTACACGGTGTCGGCCAGCGGGCCGAGCACGGCGATGCGCGGCGGCGCGGTCAGGGGCAGCAGGCCGTCGTTGCGCAGCAGCACCACCGACTGGCGGGCGGCTTCGCGGGCCAGCCGCCGATGCGCCGGGCAGTCGATCACGTCGGTGCCGGTGACGTACGGGTCGGTCTCCGGTGGGTCCAGGTCACCCAGGCGGCAGCGGAGGGTGAGGATGCGGCGTACCGCCCGGTCGATGTCGGCCACGCTGATCAGTCCTCGGCGCAGCGCCTCGGTCAGGCGTTGCCGGGTGGGGGCGCTGTCGGTGTCGTCCTCGGTGAAGCTGTCGACGCCGGCCCGCAGGGCAGCGGCGAATCCGCTGACGTGGTCGGGCAGGTGCCGTTGCACCCCGGCGAGGTTGCTCACCGCGCCCGCGTCACCGACGACCAGCACCTCGCCCGGCGCCCAGCGCCGTAACTCGGCCTCGATCAGCGGGCTCAGGTGCGCCGGTACCCCGTCGACCAGGTTGTAGGAGGCCATCGCGGCGACCGCCGCGCCGGCGGCGATGGGGGCCCGGAAGGCGGGCAGTTCGTATTCGTGCAGCACCCGGGGCGGCAGGTCGCTGGAGGTGGTGGCCCGGTCGGTCTCGTTGTTGTAGGCGAGGAAGTGTTTGACCGTGGGGGCGGTGCGCAGCCGCTGCGGATGGTCACCGCGCAGCCCGTGGGCGTACGCGGTGGCCAGCGCGCCGGTCAGCCACGGGTCCTCCGACCAGCCTTCCTCGTTGCGTCCCCAGCGGGGATCCCGCAGCGGGTTGACCACCGGCGCCCACACGTTGAGGCCGACGCGCTGCGGGTCGGCGTGATGCTTGGCGCGTACCTCCTCGCCGACGGCGACGCCGACGGTCCGCACCAGTTCCGGGTTCCAGCTGCTGGCCAGGCCGATTACCTGGGGGAAGACGGTGGCCGGGCCGAGCCAGGCGACACCGTGCAGCGCCTCCGTGCCGGTGCGGAAGCCGGGCAGGCCGAGCCGGGGCACCGGCGCCTGCCACTGGTGCAGCAGGCCGATCTTCTCCGGCAGGGTCAGCGCGGCGACCAGGTCGTCGACGCGTGTCTGGTGCGGGGGCGTACTGCGGTCGGTCATGGTGGTTCGCCTTCCAGTGCCCGGCACGCCGAGAGTCGAAGCGCTTCGACGACCGATGGCCGAGCGGCATCGCAGGTCAGGGTGGGATGACGGTCGTCGGCCCGGACGCTGGTGAAGCGCTTCGACAAACCGTGGAAAGCAAGCCGCCCCGGGTGCCCGAGCGGAGCGGCTCGCTTCGAGGTTGGCACCCGGCACGGGTCCGGTCAAGACTCGGCGCAGGGTCGGACGCGGTGCTCCGTCGATCGCCCGGGTCGGTCGGTGTCGCCGGGGTCAGCGCCCGGGCAGGCGTCCTGCCTCGACGGCGGCCAGGGCGGCGGTGGCGCCACCGAGGGCCGCCGCGGTGTCCAGGATGGAGGCGTCCAGCCGGCAGCCGCCGGCGCCGGGTGCGTGGGCGCGGGTGGCCAGCCCGGACCGGGCCGCGGGCAGCAGCCAGGGCGCCAGGGTGGCGAGGTGGTCGCCCACCACCACCGCCTCCGGGTTGAGCAGGTCGACCAGGACGGCTACCCCCTGCCCGAGGTGCCGGCCGGTCTCGGCCAGTCCGCTGAGCACGGCCGGGTCGTCCTGCCGGGCCAGCGCCACGATCCGCTGCAGCTCCGGCAGGTAGTCGGTGACCGGGCCGTCGGCCTCGACGTCGGGCAGCAGTCGGCGGACCACCGCGGGCAGGCCGACCAGGGCGCTCAGGCAGCCCCGGCCGCCGCAGAAACACTGCGGGCCGGTCGGGTCGAGGCACAGGTGGCCGATCTCGCCGGCGAAGCCGCGCCCGCCGCGCAGCAGCCGGCCGTCGGCGATGATGCCCGCGCCGACGGCGATGCCGCCGGTCAGGTGCACCAGGTCGGCGGTGCCGGCGTGCGCGCCGTGCCGCTGTTCGGCGATGGCGGCGAGGTTGGCGACGGTGTCGACGCCGACGGTGAAGGCCGGTTCCCGTAGCGCGGCGCGGAGTTCGGCGGCGACGGGCACCTCCCGCCAGCCGAGGGCGGTGGCCACCGGCACCGTGCCGGCCGAGTCGACCAGCCCGGGCACGCCGACGGTGAGACCCAGCACGGTGCGGCCCTGCGCGCCGACCCGGCCGATCGCCCGACGGGCCAGCGCAGCGAGGGCCCGGAGTGTCTCGGTGGGGGAGGCCGTGCCGGCGGCGAAGGCCCGCCGCCAGGTCAGCAGGCGGTTGCCGGCCAGGTCGATGGCGACCGCGACGAGTTCGTCGGCGCCGATCTGCAGGCCGAGGGCGGCGTACGGCTCGCCGTCGAGCACGAGCATCGTCGCCGGGCGGCCGACCCGGTTCTCGGTCAGCCCGGTCTCGCGGATCAGCCGCTGGTCGATCAGCTCGGCCACCAGGCTGGAGACGGTGGCCTTGTTCAGGCCCGTGTGCGCGGCGATGTCGGCCCGGGAACACGGGGCGTGCAGGCGGACGTGTCGCAGCACGACAGCCCGGTTGGCGACCCGCACGTCACCGAGGTCGGTCGGCTGCGGCTCGCTGTGGATGCTGATCACGATCTGCCCGCTCCCTGCGCCGGTGTCACGGCGTGCGTCCATCATCGCGTACGGCCGTGGCGGGCCGGGCACGCCGCCGGCCGCGCTGGCACTTGCCTGTCCTGGGGACGGATCGCCGTCGATCGGTCTATTGGATTGGAAACCCAACTAATGCTAGTCGGGGCGTCGGAGGCGGCAAACTCCCTTCCGCTGTGCCGGTTCCGGACGGCTCCGACCGTGGGCCCGACCCACCTCGGGCGGTGCCGACAGTTTCTTTAACTTTCCAACGAACTGTCAACGCATGACCGGCTGCCGAAAGTATCGGTCGGGGTTTGACATGGGCAGAGTCCATCCCTAGTTTGGACGGATCTCAAACTAAATGGGCGGGTGGGTGGGATGTTCAGCGACGGCCGACTCTGCTTCGGCGGGGACTACAACCCGGAACAGTGGCCGGCGTCGGTGTGGGCCGAGGACGTCGCGTTGATGCGCCGGGCCGGGGTCAACCTGGTCACCGTCGGCGTGTTCGCCTGGTCCCGCCTGGAACCGGCCCCCGGCCGGTACACCTTCGACTGGCTCGACGAGGTGCTCGACCTGCTGCACGCCGGCGGCATCCGCGTCGCCCTGGCCACCCCGACGGCCTCCCCGCCGCCGTGGTTCTCCGCGGCCCACCCGGGCGCCCTGCCGGTCACCGCCGACGGCGTACGCCTGCACCACGGCAGCCGGGACACCTACTGCGCCGCCGCGCCCGCCTACCGTACGGCCGCGCTGGGCATCGCCGGCGCCCTCGCCGACCGGTACGCCCACCACCCGGCCGTGGCGCTGTGGCGCGTGCACAACGAGTACGGCACCATCTGCCACTGCGAACACACCGCCCGCGCGTTCCGCCGCTGGCTGGCCGACCGGCACGGCGACCTGGCCGCCCTCAACGACGCCTGGGTCACCAGCTTCTGGAGCCAGCACTACAGCGACTGGACGCAGATCAGCACCCCCCGCGCCACCCAGTACCTGGCCAACCCCGGCCAGCTGCTCGACTTCCGTCGCTTCTGGTCGGACACCCTGCTGGCCGCGTACCGCGAACAGCGGGACCTGCTGCGTGCCGCCAACCCGAGCATCCCGGTCACCACCAACTACGTGCTCGGCGACTGGGTGCCGGTCGACCACGCCCGCTGGGCCGACGAGGTGGACCTGGTCGCCGTCGACCACTACCCGTCGGCGGTCGACATCGGCGCCGAGGAACAGACCGCCCTGGTCGGCGACCTGGCCCGAGGCTGGGCCCGGCACGGCAGCCGCCACCGCGGCGACCCGACGTCGTCCTGGCTGCTGATGGAAAGCGCCCCCCAGCAGATCCACACCACCGGTCGGGCGCACACCAAGGAACCCGGCCGCATGATCCGCCACAGCCTCGCCCACGTCGCCCGCGGCTCGCAGGGAGCGATGTTCTTCCAGTGGCGGGCCCCCACCGGCGGCGCCGAACGCTTCCACTCGGCGCTGGTGCCACACGCCGGCCCGGACAGCCGGGTCTTCCGCGAGGCGACCGCCCTCGGCGCCGCCCTGCACCGGCTCGCCGAGGTCGACGGGCAGGTCGAGGCCGGTGTGGCGCTGGTGGTGGACGCGGCGAGCGGGTGGGCGTTGCGCCACCCGGGCATGCCCTCCGACCGGCTCGATCACCAGCAGGAGACCGCCGCCGCCCATCGCGCCCTCTGGCACGCCGGCTACGGCTGCGACATCGTGCTGCCCGGTGACCCGCTCACCGGGTACCGGCTGCTCGTCCTGCCCGCCCTTTACCTGACCGACGACGACACCGCCCAGTGGGTCCACGAGTACGTCACCGGCGGTGGACACCTGCTGGCCACGTACCTCAGCGGGGTCGCCGACGAACACGCCCGGGTGCGACTCGGCGGCTACCCGGGCGCGCTTCGCGACCTGCTCGGCGTGCGGGTCGAGGAGTTCCACCCGCTCGCCGCCGACGACCAGGTGCGGCTGAGCGACGGCGGGACCGGGCGGATCTGGGCCGAGACGCTACGGCCCACCGGCGCGCAGGTGATCACCGCGTACGCCGGTGGGGTCCTCGACGGCCAGCCGGCGATCACCCGGCACCGGGCCGGCTCCGGGACCGCCTGGTACGTCTCCACCCGACCCGACGACGCCACCTGTCGCCGGCTGCTCGACGAGGCGGCCCGGTCGGCCGGCCTCACCCCGGTGTGCCCGGACGCACCGGCCGGCGTCGAGGCGGTCCGCCGCCGTGGCGCGCGTGGCAGTTGGCTGTTCCTGTTCAACCACACCGACACCCCGCAACGGGTTCGGGCGCGCGGCACCGATCTGCTCACCGCGAGCGTGGTCGACGAGGTGGTGCAGTTGCCGCCCGGCGGTGTCGCCGTGCTGCGCGAGCACTGACGGTCAGGGCGCGGCCACGGCGGCGTGCGAACGGTCGGCGGCGATGCGGACGGCCAGCGCCGCCAGCACCGTACCCATCACCAGTCGCTGCGCGCGCAGCCACAGCGGCCGTCGGCCGAGGAACCCGGCGATGCTGCCGGCGGTGAGCACGATCAGCCCGTTCACGGTCAACGCCACCGCGATCTGGGTCGACCCGAGCAGCAGGCTCTGCACCGCCACGGCACCCCGGCTCGGGTCGATGAACTGGGGCAGCAACGACACGTACAGGATGGCGATCTTGGGGTTGAGCAGGTTGGTGACCAGGCCCATGGTGAACAGCCGGCGGTTCGGGTCGGCCGGCAGCGGCGTCGGGGTGAACGGCGAATGCCCACCCGGGCGCACCGCCTGCCACGCCAGCCACAGCAGGTACCCCGCACCGGCCACCTTCACTGCCGTGTACAGCGCCGGCACCAGCACGAACACGGTGGCGATGCCGGCCACCGCGGCCGCCAGGTAGACCGCGAAACCGGCCGCCACCCCGAGCAGCGAGATCAACCCGGCGCGCCGGCCCTGGGTCACCGACCGCGACACCAGGTAGACCATGTTCGGCCCCGGCGTCAGCACCAGCCCCAGAGCGACAAGCGCGATTCCGACAATTCCGGCAGTACTCACCATCGTCGTACACCCCCCGTCTTCGTCGGGGAGCCTAGCGCCGCGGTTACGCGGCTCGACGGACGACTCGCGGAATGCCGACGGACACGATGACGCTGTGTATCGGGTACCCGTGGTCGCGTTACCGTGAGGTGGGGGGAGTTGCGGAATGGACAGCTGGCAGGCGTCGGTCGAAGCGCAGATCCGCTCGGCCCAGGAACGGGGCGAGTTCGACAACCTGCCCGGTGCGGGCAAGCCGATCCCCGGCCGTGGTCTGCCCTACGACGAGTCCTGGTGGATCAAGAGCTTCATGGAACGCGAGCAGGTGCCCACCGACCTGCTGCTACCCACCCCGCTGCTGCTGCGCCGCCGCATCGAACAGCTCCCCGACGAGGTTCGTGACCTGCCCACCGAGCAGTCCGTACGGGCCTGCGTCGCGGACCTGAACGAAGAGATCGTGGCGTGGCTGCGTAACCCGTCCGGGCCGAAGGTGGTGGTGCGTCCGGTGAACGTCGAGGCGGTGGTGCGGCGCTGGCAGGCCGATCGCCGAGCCGCCCGCACCGCGTCGCCGGCCGCTGCCGACGAGGCGCCGACGCCGCCCCGGCGTACCTGGTTCCGCCGCCGCGCCAGCTGACCGCCTACGACCCGACGCCCGCTGTCACCACGGGCCGATCGCGCTCGGGCGCCGAGTCCTGACGGCGGGTCCGGCGCAGTTGCAGGACGGCGACGCAGGAGAGCACCAGCACGCCGCCGAGGAGCTGCACCGGGGTCAGGGACTCGCCGAGAACGAGGGTGGCCAGTGCGGCGGTGACCACCGGCTCGAAGGTGGACAGGATCGCCGCCGTCGACGGGCCGGTGCGTTTGAGCCCGGCGAAGAAGGTGAGCATCGCCACCACGGTGGAGACCACGGCGATGCAGGCCAGCCAGAACCATCCCGACGGCCCGAACCCGAGGTCGACGCCGCCGGTAAGCAGGGCACGGACGCCGAGCGTGCCGGCGGCACCGGTCATCACCAGCACCGACAGGACAACCGGAGCCAACCGGTGCACCACCGTGTCGGCGACCAGGATGTAGACGGTGTAGGTGACCGCGGAGGCGAACGCCAGCAGCGCCCCGACCGGGTGGAAGCTCACCCCGCCGGCACCGAGCAGCACCAGCAGGGTGCCCGCCGAGGCGGCCACGAGCGCCGCCCCGCGCGCAGGGCTGAGCCGGTCCCGACCGAGCGCCACCGCCACCACCGTCACCATGACCGGGTAGGTGTAGAGGATCAGGGCCAGCAGCGAAGCGTCCATCCGTTGCAGCGCGGAAAAGAACAGACTCGCCTGCGTCGCGTACCCGACGGCACCCAGGCCGACGGCGATGGCCAGCACCCGCCTCATCGGCGTCCGCCCGGCCGCGTCGCCCGTGCGCGTACCGGCGTGGCGCAGGCCCGGTCGCACCAGCAGCACCATCCCCAGCAGGACGGCGGCCAGGCTGAAGCGCACCAGCAGCAACGCCCCGGGTGACACCCCCGCGTCGTACGCGAGCTTTCCGAAGATCGCCATCGCGCCGAAGCAGGCCGCGGAGAGAAGACACAGTGCTGCACCCATGCGTGCAATGATCTTGGACGGCACCCCTCGGGTCCAGCGATGATTCCCGCAGCTGACTCTTTAGCATCTCCGAATGATCGCCATCGACCTGCGGCGGCTGCGCTTCCTGCGGGAGTTCGAGGAACGCGGCACCCTCGCCGCCGTCGCCGCCGCGCTGGGCTACAGCCCGTCCACGGTCTCCCAGCAGCTCACGCTGCTGGAACGGGAGGTCGGCGCCCCGCTGCTCACCAAGGCCGGACGGGGTGTGCGACTCACCGACGCCGGACGTCTGCTGGCGCAGCACGCCCGGGTGATGTTGTCGGCGGCCGAGGCGGCAGCGGCCGACCTGGCCGCCCTCAGCGGCGACATCCGCGGCACCGTACGCGCCGGCGGCCTGCAATCGGCGGCCCGACGCCTGCTCGTGCCCGCCCTGGTACGCCTACGGGCCGACCACCCGCAGATCCGGGTGGAGATCTTCGAGCTGGAACTCGAACAGGCCCTGCCCAGCCTGCGCCTGGGAGCGGTCGACGTGGTCATCGGCGACGAGTACGACGGCCACCCGCGCCCCCGGCCGGCCGGACTACGCTTCACGCTCCTGCTCGAAGAACCACTGAAGATCGTGCTGCCCGCCGCGCATCCCCTCGCCCGCACCGGCGGGCCCGTCGCGGTCACCGACCTGCGCTCGGACATCTGGGCCGCCTCCGCCGAGGGCACCGGCCATCACGCCATGGTCGTCGGCACCTGCCGCGCCCTCGGCGGCTACGAACCCGACCTGCGACACCGGGCCAGCGACGCCGACGTACAACTCGAACTCGTCCGCACCGGCGCGGCCGTGTCCCTGATGCCGGCCCTCACCCTGCCCGGCGATGATCCCACCCTCGCGATCCGCGACATCGCCGAGACCGCCCTCAAACGCCGCCTGGTCGCCGCCACCCGGGACACCCCGGCCGCTCCCGCGCTCACCACCTTCCTGGCAGCCCTGACGGACCAGGTGCACCGGATCGGCCTCGGCCCGTCAGCGTCCGCCGAACGCTGACGGCCGCGTAGTACTTAGGACAGCGCTGCCTCAAGGTCCGCAGCGGCCTCGTACGCGGCAGCAGCCCGTGTGGCGTCGTCCGCGCTCAACGCGACACGGTCGACGCGGGCCAGCATCTCGGCCGCCGTGGCCGGATCGTCCAGGGTCATCGCCACCTCGGCGCGGTAGACGAGCACCTCCACCAACGCGACCGGGTCGTCATCCGGCTCGGGGCGGGCCAGTGCGCTGTCGAGAATCCGGGCCGCCTGTCGGGCGTCCCCTCGGGAGTCGGCCTGCACGACGGCGTTGGCCATCGCCTTGCCCAGCCGCCCGGTCGGCGTCGGGGCGGGGGAGGGCGGGGTGTTCTGGAAGACGCGGATCCAGTTGCCGCCGGGATCGATGACGCTGAAGCCGCTCAGCCCGTCGGTGTTCTTCCGCGCCCGGGGTCGGGTCATCCGCGGCGTCCCGGAGACCAACACCTTGCCGTACGCGGCGCGCATGCCCGCCGCGAAAGCCTGGTACAGCTGCCCCGTGTCCGAGGTCAGCACGATGCACGAGCCGTAGGACTTCGCCGGGTCGAACCCCGGGATCTCGAAGAACTGCAGGTTCAGGTCTTCCCGTTGCAACCCGACGGCCGGGTTGGGTTTGCGCTGCTTGTACGTGGTGTGGAACCCGAGCACCGAATAGAAGGCGACGATGTCGTCGATCGACGGGCAGGGCAGCAGGGGAATGGTCACCTCGTTGGTCATTCGTCCTTCGTAGCCGTCGCGTCGGGGCACACGCACATGGAAATGTCCGATCGTCAGCCACGGACGGCCGAACGGTCGATGCGATGCGAGCTGCGCCTGACTTGCGACGAACCCTGCCGGCAACTCATCGCGGCGTACGGCTTCAGCCAGTCAACGGCGGCGGGCCGCCGTTGACTGCTTCTGACACAGCACCCCACTGGAACCAAGGGCGAGCCGATCCCGAAGGCGGAACAGTCCCACTTCGGATTATTGGATTACTTTACACAGCAATCCAATAATTCACCGCCACAAAGCGGGCATATCGCGCGCATCATAATGACTGTTATTGTGCGTAAGTAGTTGGGCTGGTGTAGTCGTGGCGTCGACCGAGGATCAGCGGCCGGCAATCAGGACGGCTGGCGTCCGTACGTGGCGCGGGCATCGGCGACCGTCGCGGCCTGACGCTCGCGCCACCGCTGCTGTGCCTGTCGGTTGCAGGCCCGACAGAGCCGCCGCAGCCGGCCCGTCACGGGATCGGTTTCCCGCTCATGGCCGTTGCGGCACCGCGGACGTTGGGCACGTTCCCGGCAGTTGTCCGCGTGGCTGAGCTGACGCAGATGGCGGGGCTCGATGCAGTCCGGGGTACCGCAGTCGTGGTGGACCTCGAAGGTGGGGTCGTAGCCGCCGACGAAAACCACGTACGCGGCGATGTGCGCCCAGGCCCGACCTGCCAGCTTCTGATACACGCCGCGCTGAGGGCCATAGCCACGCACGACGAGACATCCGTTGTCGGCACGCGTGGAGCGGCTCAGCAGGTAGGCCCGCAGGGTCTCCTCGGTGAAGTGTCGCGACAGCCCGTTGATCTGGGACAGCATCGGTTCATGCTATGGCCCGACGCCGACAGGGTGCCGTCGTAGCACGCGACGCACGGCACCGGCACACCTCTACCGGTTGGTTGACGGGACGCAGTAGACGTCGCCGGAGTTGGTCTCGTGCGGCAGTGCGAGCAGGTGGGTGGCCATTTCGGTGGCGTCGACCCAGCGGCCGAGGGTCAGCGCCTTGGTGTCGCCGAGGGCCACATCGAAGCCGCCGAAGCCGAGGGCGGCCAGCCGGTCCAGGCAGCGCAGCGCCACCTGCCGTCCGATCGTGGTGAACTCGAACGACAGCGCCGGCAGCGGTCGACTCAGACCGGCGAGCACCGCGTCCTCGAATCCTTCCACGTCGATTTTGGTGAAGGCCGGTGTGCCGTGCTCGGCGATCAACGCGTCGACGGTGGTGACGGGTACCTCGATCTGGCCGTCCCAGACCTGGTCCTCCCAGCCGCCGGCGCCGGCCGCGGCGGCGACGAAGTCACCGGAGGCGGTGGAGACGGTCGGGTTGGCGGAGTTGACCAGGAAGCCGATCCGACCCGGTTGCGCCCCGCAGGCCGCCGCCACCAGGGTGACCTGGTCGTCGTCGGCGTAGATGGCGCGTAGCGCGCGCAGGCACATCGGTTGCGGTTCCACGGCGATCACCCGGGCGCCGAGGCGGCGGAAGCTGCCGATGTGGTCGCCCACGTGCGAGCCGATGTCGAACACCAGGTCGCCGGGGCGTACGAAACGGGCGTAGAAGGCGTCCATCGCCGCGTCGCGCTCCGGGTCGCCGTAGTAGACCTCGAGGGAGCGGTGCAGCGAAGCGGTGGCCGGGTCGGCCTTGAGCGCCTCGACCGCGGCAGACTGGAAGCTCATCGCCGCACCTTAACCCGTGCACTCCATCGGTCATGGCGCTTCGTTGATGCCACGGTCACCCGCTGTGGCGTACCTCGGTGGCCCAGATGTCGGCCCACGGGCGGCGCAGGCCCCGGCACAGCCAGATCGGCCCGCCGTTCTCGTCGTTGTCCACCGCCACCCGCTGGTCCACCTGGCCGGCCAGGGTCACCTCGGTGAACCACGTACGCAGTTGCTGTGGTTGTTGCCAGCCGACGGCGATCACCACGTCGGCGTCGTCCGGTGGTCGGCCGAAGTCGGCCATGCTGTTGTGCCCGGAGTAGGCGGCGGGCAGGCCGCGTTGCGGGCCGTACCGGGCCACCGCGCCGGCCTCGCCGTAGTTGCCGGTGAGGATCATCGCCCGGGCCTGCTCGTCGGCCGGTAGCCGGCGGTGCACGGCGGCGAGGGAGTCGGTGAACGCCGGCCAGCCGATGGTCTCGCCGGTGTCGTAGTTGACGGCTACCACGAAGCCGGGCAGCCGGTCGACCGGCAATGTCGGCAGCAGCAGCACCGTGTTGCTGGCGGCGGTGAGCACCACGACGGCCGCCAGCAGCACCCGGCGTGCGCGGGCCCGGCCGTGCTGCGCCCACCGGGCGGCCACGACCGCACCGGCGGCGGTCAGCACCAGCAGCAGCGGGGCGGGGTAGTAGCCCTTGCCGCCGGCGAGCAGCACGACACCGACGACGGCCAGCCAGGCCCAGCCCAGCGACCGGTACCTGCGCCATGCCGGGCGGCGCAACAGCACGAACAGCCCGGTCGACCAGATCGGTACGACGAACGGGCTGATGATCAGGAACTGGAGGATGGCCGCGTCGAGTCGACCGCTGTAGGAGCTGTCCCCGCCGGAGATGGTGGCGGCGACCCCGAGCTGGGGAAATCCGTGGGTCGCCTGCCAGAGCAGGGTCGGCGCGGCGAGCAGCGCGAAGATCCCGGCGGCGAGTAAGACGGTGCGGTCGCGCAGCAGCCGGCGTGGTCCGGCGATCGCCAGTCCGGCGAGCAGACCGACGGCGAGCAGCGCGGGCAGCAGCTTGTTGAGCATGCCGAGGCCGAGGACCGCGCCGACGGCCAGCGCCCACCGGCTGTCCCCGGTACGCAGCAGCCGGACCGTGCACAGCGCGGCGGCGAGCCAGACGACCAGGTCGACGGTGGTGGTGCTGAGCAGGTGACCGCTGGCCAGCGTGATGCCCGACGCGCCGCCGAGGGCCGCGGCGAGCGTCTGTCCGCCGCGGCCGGCACCGAACTGCCGGGCGATCGCGGCGACCATCAGCACCGCCGTACCGGCCAGCAGAGCAGACGGCGTACGCAGGGCGAGCAGGCTGTCCGGCGCGATCGTGTCGATCAGTCGGGCCAGGGCGGGAACCATCGGCCCCTGGTCCACGTACCCCCAGTCGAGGTGGCGCCCGGCGAGCAGGAAATACAGTTCGTCGCGGTGGTAGCCGTAACGGGGAGCCATGATCAGCAGCAGGATCGTGACCGCCGCGGCGACCACCCACGGGCCACCGGACCGGGGGCCCGGAGCGGGTGGGCCCGGCCGTCGGGGCTGGCCGAGGTCGGTCTCGGGTGCCGTCGACCGCGTCACGACACCCATTGTCGGTCAGACCGGCCGTCGACGGGTACCCGGTCCGTGATCGAGGCAACGATCCCGGTTCGGAATATGTTGTTAACCTCAGGGCATGACCATCCCGTCGCCGGGGCGCCCGTCGGACTTGATGTTTCTGCTCAGTTGGGCCAGCCACGCGCTGCGCGCGGAGCACGCCGTGGGCCTGGCCGAGCTCGGCATCTCCCCTCGGGACCACTGCGTGCTGGCCCGGGCCCGGGCCGGAGGCCTCACCCAGCGGCAGCTCGGTGAACTGTGCGGGGTGGACAAGACGACAATGGTGGTGACTCTGGATCACCTTGAGGCCGCCGGCCTGGCCCGCCGGGTGCCGTCGCCGACCGACCGACGGGCCCGGTTGGTGGAGGTGACCACGCAGGGCGAGCAGGTGCTCGACCAGGCTCAGGAGATCGCCGCCGGGCTGGAACAGGACGTGCTCGCCGCGTTGCCGGACAGCGAGCGTGAGGTGTTCCTCAGCGCGGTGCAGCGGCTGGTCGGCGGACGGCTGTCCCGGGTCAACGCCTGCGGGCCGGCCGGCTCGGTCTGTTAGCGGGTCTCAGGTCAGCAGCGTCCGGGTCAGGAAGTCCCGGATGTGACCGGCCGCGGTGTCCAGGTGACTTTCGAGCAGGAAGTGACCGCCTCCGGGCACCAGGCGTATCTCGGCCGTCGGTAGGTCCCGGGTGAAGGCGCGTGCGCCGTCCGGGCCGAAGATGAGGTCCTCGGTGCCCCACACGGCCAGCAGCGGCACCTGGCTGCTCCGGAAGTACTCGTGCAGCCGCGGGTACAGCGGCGGGTTGGTGGCGTAGTCGCGGAAGAGGGCGAGCTGGGCCAGGTCGTTGCCGGGGCGGCTGATGTCGCGATGGTCGAACGTCCAGGTGTCGGGGTCGACCAGTTCGGGCCGGTCCACGCCGTGCAGGTACTGCCAGCGGATCGCGTCGAGGCTGAGCGCCTCGCGGACCGCGGGCTCCGTGTCCTGTCCCGGGTTCCTGGCGTACGCCCACACGGGTGCCCAGAACTGGGGGACGAAGCCGTCGTCGTACGCGTTGCCGTTCTGGCTGATCACGGCGGTGACGGCCGCCGGGGTGCGCAGCGCGAGCCGCCATCCGATGGGCGCGCCGTAGTCCTGCACGTAGATGGCGTAGCGGGTGACGCCGAGGTCCGTCAGCAGCGCCTCGGTGAGGTCGGCGAGCGCGTCGAAGGTGTAGGTGAACGTGTCGGCGGGCGGGGTGTCGGAGTGGCCGAAGCCGAGGTGGTCGGGGGCGATGACGTGGAACCGGTCGGCGAGCTGCGGAATCAGCCGGCGGAACATCCGCGAGCTGGTGGGAAAGCCGTGCAGGAGCAGCAGCGTCGGCGCGTCGCGGGGGCCTGCCTCGCGGTAGAAGATGCGGTGCCCTCGCACGGTGGCGTACTGGTGACGAACCTCGACCATGACTAACCCTCTCGAATGCTTCTGGTGGTTAACTACGCCCAGTGGACCGGATGTCGGGGTAACCTGTCAAGGCAACCAAGAGGGTTAGACGGCCGGGGTGGGTGGATGATCGACGAAGAGGCGCTGCTGGACGCGCTGAACAGCACTCCGGTGGTGGACGGCCGACCGCAGGACCGGTGGGCGGACGACGCCGTCCTGCGGCAGTGGGCGCGTGAGCACGGCGGTGTCGATGACGCGCAGGCGATCGAGTGGCTGCGTACGGCCAGGGACGTGCTTCAGGTCGCCACGCGCGGCCCGGTGCCGGAGGCGGACCTGCGGCGGATTCTCGCCGGCGTCCAGCAGGTGCCCGAGGTCGGCGGGGCGACCCTGCGCTGGCGGTTGCACGGGCCGCCCGAACGGATGCTCGCGGTGCAGTTGGTGCTCACCTGGTACGACGTGCAGGCGCGCCGCCCCGGTCGCCTGCGCCCCTGCGGCAACGACGAGTGCCGCCTGTTCCACCTGGACCGCAGCCGCGCCAACACCGCCCGCTGGTGCTCGATGAAGACCTGCGGCAACCGCTTGAAGGCCCGCCGCCACCAGGAACGCGCCCGCCACAAACCGGCGACCTGATCGGTGCTTCGTACGCCTGCTTGATCTCGAAAAAGATCGTCCCGCGCGAGATCATCTGATACGGTCACTGTGCAGGTACCCAATCAAGGAGTGGCCCATGAGCAGCACCACCGCGCCTTCCGTCAGCACCACCGCGTCCCTGCGCCGCCGATCCCTCGGCATCCTGGCGGCCGTTGCCGCCTGTGTCGCGATCTGGCTGGTCGGAGCGTTCGGCGGCGCCGACTACGCGGTACGCAGCCCCGGTCAGGCCGCAATGGTCGTCAACCTCGTTCCGGTCGTCGTCGTCTCCCTCGCAGCAGCCCTGCTGGGCTGGGCGGCGCTGGCCCTGCTGGAGCGATTCACCGGACGATCAGCCACCACCATCTGGTTCAGCCTCGTGGTGGCGGCCACGCTGCTGTCGTTCGCGCCTCTGCTCCAGGTCGACGCCACCGCCGGCGCCAAGATCGCCCTGGGGGCGATGCACCTGGCGGTGCCGGTCGTCCTGGTCAGCCAGCTACCCGAGAACGACCACTGAAAACCCGACTTGACGACGAGCGGCGAGCGCGTTAAACACGTAGGTGAAGTTGAGTCGTACGGACTCAACTCTGAAACCTTCGGCCCAAGGAACCGAGGAGGCACGACATGCTGATGCGCACCGACCCGTTCCGGGAGATCGACCGGATCGCCGAGCAGTTCTTCGGCACCACCAGCCGTCCGGCCGTCATGCACATGGACGCCTACCGCGACGGTGACTACTTCTACGCGGCATTCGACCTGCCGGGCGTCGACCCGGACAGCATCGACTGCACCGTGCAGCGCAACGTGCTGACCGTCCGTGCCGAGCGTCGCCGCCCCACCGGCGACAGCGTCGAACTCGTCGCCGCCGAGCGCCCGATGGGGGTGTTCCACCGGCAGCTCTTCCTCGGCGACACCCTCGACACCGACAAGCTCGAAGCCGGCTACGACAACGGCGTACTGACGCTGCGCATCCCGGTGGCCGAGCGGGCCAAGCCCCGCAAGGTGGCCATCAGCGCCACCGGCAACGGCCGCAAGCAGATCAACGCCTGAAACCACGACCGCGACGACGGCGGGACGGGTGCCGTCCCGCCGTCGTCCGTCACTCCACATCGACCGGACCAGCCGTCCAGGGTTGCTGATCATGTTCCGGCGCGCCTGATCGTGAACCGGCCTCCCGGCTGGGAACCTTTTTCACATGGCCGTGTCCAACACTCCGGTACTGTTCCGCCCACCGGATCATCCCGCTCTGCCCGGCGGCCCGACCGCCGTCACCGAGGCGTGGCTGCGCAACCGGCGACTCAGTGAGCACACCCGCGACGCCTACCGACGGGACGTCGCCAACTGGCTCGCCTGGTGCACCGACCGCCACCTGGACCCGCTGCGGGTGAACTTCCTGCACGTCAACGAGTACGCGCGAACACTGGAGTCCACACTGGTGGCGCGCACCGGGCGTCCACTCACCCCGGCGACCGTGGCTCGCCGACTGTCGGCCCTGTCCAGCTGGTACGACTTCCTGGTCAAGCTGCGCGCGGTCGACACCAACCCGGTCGCCGACGCCGACCGGCCCCGCGTCGACCGCGACCACTCCGCCACCATCGGGCTCACCCCCGACGAGGTCGACGCGCTGCTCACCGCCGCCGACGCCGACACCGGACCGACCGCCGCCCGCAACCGGGCCGCCATCGCCCTGCTGGCCGACCTCGGCCTGCGGGTCGGGGAACTGGTCGCCCTGGACATCACCGACCTCGGCGCGGAACGGGGACACCGCAGCGTCCGCTTCGTCGGCAAGGGCGGCAAGGCCCGCCGCCGGGCGCTGACCCCCTCCACCGCCCACGCCGTCGACACGTACCTGGCGCAGCGGGCCGCCGCCGAGGGCGTGCCGGTCAGCGAGCTCACCGGCCCACTGCTGGTCACCGCCAGCGGCGCCCGTCTGGACCGGCACTCGGTGTTCCGGCTGGTCCGCCGCCTCGCCCGCAGCGCCCAGATACCGGCCTGGGCACACCTGTCGCCGCACTCGCTGCGGCACGCCTTCGCCACCACCGCCCGCGCCGAGGGCGTACCGCTGGAGGACGTGCAGGACGCCATGGGGCATGCCGACCCGCGCACCACCCGCCGCTACGACCGGGACCGGCACAACCTCGACCGGGATCCCGCGTACGTCATCTGGGCTGCCCGCGCCCGCCGCCGCGGCTGACCGGCGCGCAGCGCCCACCTCACGGACGGCGGCGGCTTTCCGCCCGCCGTGGCGGCGAATTCTCTACCGTCTGAGGGTGTGGGCGCTGCGCAGTCGTGGAGCAGACCGGCCCGGCGACGCCACCCGATGCGGGCTGGGCTCACCTTCGCCGGGATCGGGGTGGCCCTGTGCTGCGTCGGCGTCGCCGGCCTGGGCGCCTGGAACGTCCAGGTCGTCACGCAGGCCGCCGGCCCGGTCCGGGAGACCGCCGAAGGGTTCCTGCGGCAGGTGACCGCGGGCGACACCGACGGCGCGTACGGGCGGCTGTGCAGCGACGCGCGCAGCCGGTGGAGCGAACTGGGCTTCGCCAGCTGGGTCCGCACCCCGCCGGTGGTGCGCGACTACGAGATCGTCGACGTGTCGGTGGCGACCCGCGCCGGCCGGCCGTACGGCACCGTCACCGTACGGCTGACCCGCGACAGCGGCAGCACCGAAGAGCGGGACCTGTCGGTGGTACGCGAAGAGGACGGCTGGCGGGTCTGCGGCGACCCGTACTGACCGTCACACCCCGACCGGCTCGGACGACTCGACCAGCCGGCCGTCGCGCAGCACCAGCACCCGGTCGGCCAGCTCCATCAACGTCGGATCGTGGGTGGCCACCAGCGCGGTCATCCCACGGGCGTGCACCAACGCCCGCAGCAGGTCCATCACCGCCCGCCCGGTCTCCGAATCCAGCTGACCGGTCGGCTCGTCGGCGATCAGCAACGCCGGGTCGTTGGCCAGCGCCCGGGCGATCGCCACCCGCTGCTGTTGCCCACCGGACATCTCGTACGGCCGCTGCGCCGCGTGGCCACCCAACCCGACCAGCTCCAGCAGCACCGACACCCGTTCCTCGCGCTGCGCCGCCGGCACCTTCGCCAACCGCATCGGCACCCCGACGTTCTCCGCCGCCGACAGGATCGGGATCAACCCGAACGACTGGAACACGAACCCGATGTCGTCGCGCCGCAGCCGCAGCAGGTCCCGTTCACCGGCCGCGGTCACCTCGTGCCCGGCCACCCACACCCGGCCCGCGGTGGGCCGGTCCAGACCACCGATCAGGTTCAACAGGGTGGTCTTGCCCGCACCCGAGCGGCCCCGTACCGCCACCAGTTCACCGCGTCCGGCGCGCAGCGACACGTCCCGCAGCGCGTGCACCACCCGGTCGCCGCTGCCGTAGTCACGGCACAGGCCCTGCACCCGGACCAGATCCTCGCTCACAGAGTCTTCCTCTCCTCGCCGGAGCGGACCTGCACGTGATCCGGCTCCAAGGTCAGCTTCACCCGGTCCCGCAACGCCAGCGCGTCGACGAAACCGGCGGGCAACTGCATCCGACCGGCCCGGTCCAGCACCGCGTACTCCTCGGTGACCAGTTCCTCGACGCCGTCGGCGCCGACCCGGGCCCGGCGGTGCACCTCGGAGGCGGTCCGGCCGTCGCGGATCGCGATGGTGCGCCGCACCTGCGAGGCCACCTGCGGATCATGGGTGACCACCACGACGGTGACCCCCAGCTCGGCGTTGATGGCCCGCAACGCGCCGAACACCTCCGCGGCGGTGGCCTCGTCCAGCTCACCGGTGGGCTCGTCGGCGAAGAGCACCTCCGGGTCGTTGGCCACCGCCACCGCGACCGCGCACCGCTGCTGCTCGCCGCCGCTCATCTGCCCCGGCCGGCGATCCGCGCAGTAGCCGACCCCGACCATCTCCAGCAGCTCCATCGCCCGCCGCCGGCCGGCCCGGCCACCCCGGCGGGCCAGCCGCATCGGCAACTCGACGTTCTCCCGGGCGGTCAGATAGGGCAGCAGGTTACGGCCGGTCTGCTGCCACACGAAGCCGACCGTGTGCCGCCGGTACCGCAACCGCTTCCGCGCCGACATCGTCAACAGGTCGTAGCCGGCCACCCGGGCGATCCCCGCCGTCGGGGTGTCCAACCCGGACAGGATGTTGAGCACCGTCGACTTGCCCGAACCGGAGGCCCCCACGATGGCCACCAGCTCACCCCGGTCGACCACCAGGTCCAGGCCCTGCAGGGCGACGACCTCCACCCCCTCGGTGGTGAAGATGCGCACCAGCCCGTCGCAGACGATGTGCCCACGCAACCGGTCCGCGCCACCGGCCCGGGCGGCGGCCCGTTCCGCCGCGCGCCGTTGCAGCGTCGCGAGGTCCGGCGCGTCCTTGACCACGGTCATGCGTTCCCCTCTCCGAGACGCAGCGCCTCACCGAGACGCATCCGTCGGTTCACCAGGTTCTCCACCAACAGGCCGGCCAGCAGCCCGAGCAACACCAGCGCCAGCACCCCGCCCACGACCAACGGGTCCAGGTGATCGCGCATTGGCACACCGGGCGCGAACTGGGCCAACCCGAGGGTCGAGCCGAGCAGCCGAGGCAGGGCGATCCCCACCGCCGCGCCGGTCATGGCCGCGACCACCACCAGCGGCACCAGCTCGTACACCAGCAGCCGGCGGCCGTGCGCGGCGGACAGGCCCATCGTGCGCAGCCGCGACAGCATCCGGCCCCGGCCGGCCGCGTCGGCGACCACCGCGAACCCGACAGCGAGCACGGCAAGTGCCGCGCCGCCGGCCGCACCCGCGGTGAAAGCCAACGTCAACACCTCGTTGGCCCCGGTACGCTCCAGCCCGTCCCGGTACGCCTGCCGGGTCTCCAGCGTCGCCGGCAGCTGGGTCCGGGTCACCTCCCTGCCGAGCACCGCGGACTGCCGGCGACGCTGCGTGGCGTCGGCCACCTCCAGCAACTTCGCCTCGTCGATACCGTCGCCGGCGATCAGATACCGGTTCGGGATGATCGGGGTGAACTCGTACTCCGGCAGCGCCTGCCACGGCAGCACCACGAACCGGTCGACCCCCAACCCCACACCGGGGAAGCTGTCGGCGACCGCGGCGACGCGGAACTCGTACAAGCGGCTCTGCACGTCGGCCACCGCGGTGTCGCCGAGTTCCGCCGCCAGCGTCGGCGACACCACCGCGGGCACCGGCCCGTCGCCGCGGGCCGCGGACCGCAACGCGGCGGGCACCTGCACGTCGACTCCGCTGCGGGCCACCACCTCGGCGAACGCCGGGGCGTCCACCACCAGCACCCGCGCCTGCCCGAGCGCCCTCGCCTGCGGCCCGGCCTCCGACAACAACCGCCGGCTGGACTCCACCGACACGCGGGCCACCGCCTGCACCCCGGGCACCCGGTTCAGCTCGTCCGCCGCGTCCGGGGCGAAGGCCCACCCGGTCAGCCAGGCGTCGGCCGGCACCGTCAGCGTCGCGGCCCGATCCCGGGCGGCGGCCACGGTGGTCGTGACAACCCCACCGAACACCCCGGTGCTGACCGCGACGATCAACACCGCCAACGGTCCCAACGCCACCGGCGCGCCCCGGCCAGCCCGCGCGACACCGAGGAACAACAACGCGCCCCGCGCCCGGCCGGTCAGCCGGCCGATCAGTCGCAGCGGCCACGGCAGCAGCCGGATCGCCACCAGCGCGGCGGCGACCGCGACCAGCACCGGCACCGAGCTCAGGTACGCGTCGACACCGCCGGCCGGGTCGAGGCCACGGCGACGCAGCAGCACCACACCCAGGCCGGCGAGCACCAACACACCGGCCTCCAGCACCAATCGGCGTACGGACGGGCGCTGCCGGACCAGGTCGACCCGCCCGGCGGTCAGCGCGGCCCGCCGCTGCGACAGCATGGCCAGCACCGGCACCACGGCGGTGGTGAGCACCGCCAGCAGCAGCACCCCCCACGGCGTTCCCTCCGATCGGCCCGGCACCCGGGTGGCGATCAGCCACCCGAGCAGCACGGCGACCGGTTGCACCGGCACCGCCTCGACGAGGGTTCGTCGCCCGATCGCGGCCAGCGAGGCGCCTCGGGCCCGCAGCAACGCCAACTCGTCGCGGCGGCGTTGCACCGTCAGGCGGGCGGCCAGCAGGATCAGCCCGAGCAGGCTGGCGACCAGGCCGGTCTGCGCGATGGCCAGCAGCGCCTGCACCGCGTGCAACTGGTCGCCGAACCGGACCAGCGCGACGTCCAGCGACGTGTGCACCGTCGAGCGGGGCAGCCATTCGGTGCGCCGGGTGTCGCCGAGGGCGGTGACCACCGTCTCCAGTGTGGCGGTGTCCAGTCGCCGCTCGTCGAGGCGGTACCGCCACTGGTAGCTGACCGGCACACCGCTGCCGGCGACCACGGTGTCGATCCCGGCCCAGTCGGTGACCGCCATGGCGAGATAGGGCTCGCCATCGACGACAGGCACGATCGGGTTCAGGCCCAACGTCAGGTCGTCCCAGATCGGATCGCCGGCATCACGCGGGTTGAACACGCCGACGACCTGCGCCGACGCCTGATTCGCCGCACTGGCACCGGTGAAGCGCAGCCGGCTGCCGGGACGCAGCGACAGGACCTCGGCCACCGCCGTGGACACCGCCACCTCAGCCGACCCGCCTGCCTCGGTGCGCGGCCAGCGACCGGCGGTGAGCACCGCTGCATCCTGCAGACCGATCTGCGCACGCAGGCCGATCTTCTTGGCCGCCCCGCCGTCCATCGGCGGATCGTCACCGGTGGCGGACAGGTTCTGCTCGTCCAACACGGCGGCGTACCACCGGCGATCCACGAGCGCGGGCAGCGGCTGCGGCAACGCCGCGGCGAACCGCTCCAGGTTGGCCTCACCCGCCGCAGCCGGCTTCGCCTCGTCGGGCCGCTGCTGGTCGGGGCGCTGCTCGACGGCGAGTGACACGTCACGGACCAGGTGCGGCAGCCGGGCCACATCGGCGTGCAGACTACGGTCGGCGTACCCGTTGGCCAGCCGGGGCATCGCGGTCAGCAGCACCGCCGCCACCAACCCCAGCACCGCCAACAGCCCCACCTGGGCGCCGTACGCCCCGATCCGCCTCACCACAGCTCCGGCCTTTCGTTCGCGACTGCGGGGCTCGCAAGCTCACTCGACGCGCTCATCGGTCCTCCCCGATGCGCAGTTGGGTGGCGGTCAGGCGGCGGCGCATGGTCGCCGAGACCGCGGCGCTGAAGGTCAGCGCCAACAGCAGCAGGCCCGCGCCGGTGGCGACCACCGGTGGCCAGTCGACGTTCAACAACGGTGGTGGATGGGGTCGCTCGGCGGACGGGGTGAGGATGACCAGGGGTGCCATCGTCGCGGCGACCCCGACCCCCACCGCCAAGCCGACCAGCACACCCACCCCGGCCAGGAACGACTGCTCGGCCAGCAGCGACCGGGCCACCAGGCGGTGTCCGGCGCCGAGGGTGTGCAGCACGGCCAACTCGGTGGCCCGTCGACGGGCGGTGGCGCTGACGTCCACCGCCACCCCGACGGCGGCCAGCAGCACCGCGGCGAGGGCGGCGGCGAACAGCGCACCCCGGGCACCCACCCCGAACGGGTCACGGGCCAACTCGTCGGCGACCCGTTCCCGGTCCAGCACGGTCAGACCGTCGAGCGCGGCGGCCGCGTTCGACGCCTGTTCCGCCTGCCCGGGCCGGGTGGCCAGCCACCACTCCTCCGGCGGGCGGACGATGCCGTAGTCGTGAAAGAGCCGGGTGGCCAGCGACGGCAGGTCGACCAGCAGCGCGGCGTCGTCGGTGTCGCCGGGCGCCGCGACCAGGGTGTCGACCATGGTCAGGTTGACATCGGCGCCGCCGAGGAACAACTGGGTCTGCGTGCCGATGTCGCGCCGCAGTGCGGCGAGGGCCTGCGGCGTGGCCACCGCCGGCACCAGACCGCCGGCCGCGGGTCGGGATATGCCCAGCCGCAACGTCTTGCCTCGGGCGTAGATATCCGCTCCCTGGCCTCCCACGTAGCTGACCTTCAGGGTGTTCCCGGTGGCCCTCGGTGCGGCCACCGGACCGGACGGGTTGACCATCCGCCACGGGCCGTCGGCCGCCAGGTCGACCGGTTCCCCACGGGAGGCGTCCCGGCTGGCCCGCAGGTCGGACAGCTGCCAGTCGATGGTGATCCGGTCGCTGCCGGCGGTCTCGACGGTGAAGCCGACCAGCCGCCAGGGCGTGTCTGCGGCCGGCAGGTCGACGGAGAAGGGCAGCCGGTCGCCGTTGCCGGTGACGCCGAGCAGCACCCGCCGGTATCCGTTGCCCGGTCCGGAGAGCACCGCATGGTGGCGTACCGGAGCGACGGCGCCGAACGGGTGGTCGATCCTGGTCCGGAGTTGTCCGGTCAGTTGTCGGGTGCCCGCCGGCAGGGGAGTCGCCGGTGCCGTCAGACGCCCGTCGGCGAGTCCGTCGAACAGCTTGTCGGCCGAGCCGCCGGCCAGGTCGGGACGGATCCGCACCACCTCACCGGCGGACTCGGCGTCCCAGGCCAGCACGGTGAGCGGTTGCAGGTCCGGCCCGACCCGCAGGCGGTCGCGCCAGCCGGCCAGGACCGCCGTCGTGCCCGGCAGTTCGGCCAGCCGGTCGGCCCGGTCGTCGGGTGCCGATCCGCCGGTCTCGGTCAGCCGCAGGTCGGCGCCGACCTGATGGGCGGCCTGGTCGTCGAGGGACTGTCGGGACGTACTGGCCAGCGACCAGGCGAGGGTGCCGACCGCGACGGCGAGGGCGAGCAGCAGCACCGGACCGGCGTGCGGTCGTCGACCGGCCTGCCAGGTGCCGAGCATGGTGGCGGTCCACGGCCTGCGGTCCACCCAGCGTTCCGCGAGCCGGACCAGTGGGGGCAGCAGCCGCAGGGCGAGCACCGCCCCGGCCAGCACCCCGAGCGTGGGTGCGGCGGCCAGCAGCGGGTCGATGCCCAACTCGCCGCCCCGGGTGCGCGACAGTGGTGAGGAGTACCGGCTCAGCTGGTACCACGCCAGCAGGGCCAGCCCGACCAGCAGCACGTCGAGTCCGGCCCGTTGCACCATGCCGCGGCGGCTCGGCCGGGAACGGCTGGCCAGGTCGGCGACGTAACTGCCGCCCCGGCGCAGGCTCGGCCCGATCATCGCCAGCGCGCAACCGGCGGCCGCGGCCCCCGCGACCAGCCAGATCATCGCGTCCAGTGACACGTCCGGGCGCAGCGACACCGCGGCGAGTCCGGGGAGGTGCCCGGCCAGGCCGAGCAGTTCGGTGACGAGCAGCGGGGCCAGGACGGCGGCGGGCAGGACGACCAGGGTGGCCTCGCGGGCGGTCAGCCCGGCCAGTTGCCATCGGCTGGCGCCCCGGGCGCGCAGCAGGGCCGTCTCGCCTCGGCGGTGCTCGGTGAGCAGGACCGCGACGAGCAGCAGCGCGTACCCGCCGAGGACCACCACCAGCAGCATCGGAGTGACCAACGCGGAGCGGCCGACGAGGGTGGCCTGTTGTAGCCGGGGCACCAGGCTGGCGAGGTCGCTGATGGCCACCGCGGAGTCACCGAGGCCGGCCTGCGCCGTGGTGGTGGTGACGATCCGGGTGGCCACCTGCGCCAACCGGTCCAGCTCGCTGGTGGTCCTGATCGTGGACAGGTCGGGTTCGACGAGCCAGCCGGCGGAGGCGTTGGCCAGGAAATGGGTGACGAAGTCGTCGCGGTGCACGATCATCGGGCCGTAGGTGGCCGCCTGCGGCAGCGAACCGGTCGCCGTCTCCGGCGCGAGCCGCCAGTACGCGGCGTCGGGCTCGACCGGCGTGAACACCCCCACCACGGTCACCTCGGTGACCCGTTCGGTGAGTCCGTCGGTGATCGGGATCCGGTCACCGACCCCCACCCGCAGCGTCGCCGCGGCCGCGGCCGCCAAGGCGGTCTCCGGTCGCGCGGAGCCGGCCTGCGGCCAGGCACCCGCGGTGAGCCGGGCGTGCTCCGGCAGGCCGTCGAGGAACATCACCGAGGCGTAGATGCTGCCGGTACGGTCGGCGGTGGCGTCACCGGCGTCGCCGCGCAACTGCCGGCCGGCCGCGTACCCGGCGGAGGTGACCCGGGCGGCCAACCCGTCCACGTCGACGCGTACCTGCTCGCGTAAGGCGGTGTCGCGTTCTTGCAGGGCGTCGGCGGTACGCCCGGCCGACGACCGGATCAGCACCGAGCGTTCCTGCGGGGTGGCCGCGGCGAGCACGTTACGGGTGCCCGAGTCGACCACGTCCCGGTTGTACGCGGCCAGTCCGGTGAGGGCGACGGTAGCCACCAGCGCCGCCCCGGCGGCGGCCAGCAGCAGCCCTTTCGTGCCTCGGGCACGCCGCAACGCGAACCTCATTCGACCTGTACCCCCACCGGTTCGCGGGGCGCCGACGGCCCCTGCTCACGTGTCGTCATGCACCAGAAGGGGCGGGACCCGGTGAAAGGTTCGCAGCAGTGATCATTTTGTTATCCGCCCGCCGTGCAGACCGGTGGCGGGGGACGGCCGTCAGGCGTCGACGGTGACGCGGGGACCCAGGTCGCCGCTGCGGTGGTGACGCCGGCAGAGCACCTGGTAACGCACGTCGGCGGTGTCGACGGTGTCACCGATGACGACCTGCTCGCCTTCGCGGACCACCCGCCCGCCGGCGACCCGGGCGTTGAGCAGCCCTTCACGTCCGCACCAGCAGAGCACCTCGACCTGGATGCGGGCCACCGTGTCGGCCAGTTCGAACAGTCGCTGGGCGGCGGGGAACAGGCAGGACCGGAAGTCGGTGGCCAGGCCGAAGGCGTACACGTCGACGTCGTAGCTGTCGACCAGCTCGGCCATCTGCTCCACGTGCTGCACCGAGTAGAAGCTGGCCTCGTCGCAGATCAGGTAGTCCACCCGTACCCCGTCGGCCCAGGCGTCGCGGACCAGGGCCCGCAGGTCCACCTCGTCGGTGATCTCGATCGCCTCGTGGGCCAGCCCGATGCGGGTGGTTACCTGCGGACCCAGCGAACGGTCGATGCGGGTGGTGACCAGCCCGCGCCGGCCCTGCCGGGCGTGGTTGTAGTTCATCTGCAGGGCCATCGTCGACTTGCCGCAGTCCATCGGCCCCCAGTAGAACCGCAGCGCGGCGGCGTGCGCGGGCCGCCCGTCGACGCCACGGGCGGCGACACACCCGGCCGGGGTGTCACTCGACCCGTCCAGCGCGGGTCGGGACAAACAGGTCGGTACGGCGTCTGCGGGGCTCGTCACGGACGGGCAGCCTAGCGGATCGGCGGCGACGGGCCGATCACGGCGGGGCGCGCGATGTGCCTCAGAGCACCCGTGGCGGGGTGTTGCCGGCCGCGACGATCGCCCGACGCATCGGCACCGCCAGCAGCAACACGAACCCGACCACGAAGAAGATCAGCAGGGAGACCAGACCGACCCGGTAGGAGTTGGTCAGCTGGAACACCAGGCCGAACGCCAGCGGGCCGAGCCAGCTGGTGCCCTTGTCGCTGATCTCGTAGAAGCCGTAGTACTCGCCTTCCTTCCCGGCCGGGATCAGCTGACTGAACAGCGACCGGCTCAACGCCTGGCTGCCGCCGAGCACCAGACCGATGGCCGCGCCGAGCAGCATGAACGGCAGCGGCGCCTCGGCCGGCAACCGGAACGCCCCGACGATCACCGCGGTCCACAGCACCAGGCTCAGCAGCACCGTCTTCCAGGCGCCGATCCGCCCGGCCAGCGCACCCAGGCCCAACGCGCCACCGAAGGCCAGGAACTGCACCAGCAGGATCGTCACGATCAGGGTGCTCTGGTCCAGCCGCAGCTCCTCGGTGCCGTACTGGCTGGCCAGGGTGATGACGGTCTGGATGCCGTCGTTGTAGACCAGGAACGCGAGCAGGAAGAACAACGTCAGCGGGTACGCCTTGACCTCCCGCAGGGTACGGCCGAGCTGCCGGAACCCGTCGGTGAGCACGTTGCCCCGGCCACCGGCGGCCAGCGCCGCAGCGGTGGGGTGTTCCCGCAGCCAGCGCAGCGGCACCAGGGTGAACACCGCCCACCACAGGCCCGCCGAGACGATCGACCAGCGGGCCAGGTCCAGGGTCCGCTCGGCGGTGCCGTTGTCGAACGACTGCACCGCGACCAGGTTCAACGCCAGCAGCAGACCACCGCCGAGGTAACCCAGGGCCCAGCCTCGGCTGGAGATGCCGTCGCGTTCGTCCGGGCCGCCCAGCTGCGGCAGGAACGAGTTGTACACCACGATCGCCGCACCGAAGGCGATGTTGGCGACCATGAACAGCAGGCCGCCGAGCAGGTACCGGTCCCCGGTCACGAAGATCATGCCGATGGTGGCGAAGGCGCCGGTGAACGCGGTGGCGGCCAGCAGCCGCTTCTTGTGCAGCGACCGGTCGGCGATCGCCCCGATCACCGGCAGCACGAAGACGGTCAGCAGCACCGACAGTGAGATCAGGTACGGGTAGTAGGAGCCGGCGGCGACCTTGATGCCCAGCGGGTAGACGTAGCCGGTGCAGTCGTCGGCCCCCAGCTCGCACCCGGCGGCGACCTTGGCCACGCTGGTCAGGAACGGCCCGAGGAACACCGTGATGACGGTGGTCTGGAACGCCGAGTTGGCCCAGTCGTAGAAGTACCAGCCGGTGCGCTCGCGGCGGGTGCTGGCGGGGGGAGGAGTGTCGTCCTGCGCGGCGGGGGTCACCGTCTCGGCCATGTGGGGTCCTTTGCCCTGTTTGTTCAGGCGGCCCAGTGGCCGCGGCTGCGGTAGACGTCGCGCAGCACGCCGACGTGGTCGGTCATGATGCCATCAACACCAAGATCAAGTAACTCGTGCATCTCGGCAGGTTCGTCGATCGTCCAGACATGCACCTGCAACCCCAACCGATGCGCCGTACGCAAGAATCGGCGGTCGACCAGCGGCAGCCGGCCGTAGCGCACCGGCACCTGTGCGGCCACCACCGACGGCGGCAGGCGCAGTCGCCGCCCGGTCAGCGAGGCCCAGCGCAGCCGCGCCACCCCCCGTACCCCGAGGCTGGTCGCCACCTGCTCGCCGGTCAACGCCCGCAGTTTGCTCAACCGGGTGTCGCTGAACGAGGCGAGCAGCACCCGGTCGCCGGCGCCGGCCCGGGTCACCGTGGCCACCGTCGGCACCACCGCCCGGTCGGACTTGACGTCGATGTTGAACCGCACCTGCGGCCAGGCGTCGAGCACCTCGTCGAGGCGGGGCACCGCCGCGGCCCCACCGACGCGTACCGCCGCCAGGTCGGCCCAGCGCAGGTCGGCCACCCGGCCGGGTGCGCCGGTGACCCGTTGCAGGGTGTCGTCGTGGAACACCACTGCCACGCCGTCGACGGTGGCGTGCATGTCGGTCTCCACGTACCGGTAGCCGAGGTCGATGGCGCGGGCGAACGCCGCCGTGGTGTTCTCGTCGCCGTCGGCGGCACCGCCACGGTGCGCGAACGCCAGTGGGGTCGAGCCGTCGAGATAGCGGGAACCGGGTGGCACGCAGCGCAGTATGCCCGGCCCCGGTGGCCTGCCGGTGGCCGGGACGTGACCACCACCCGCACCGGGCACCGGCGGACCGGTTGTGCTATCCACACTCCATGATCGAGAAGCAGTCCCGCACCGTGACCGACATCCGCACCCACCGGCTGATCTACGGGTGCATGGGGTTGGGCGGGGGATGGGACCGGCAACCCTACGGCCCCGCGGAGATCGACGCCGCCGAGGCCGCCATCGTCGCCGCCCTGGAGGTGGGCGTCACCGCCTTCGACCACGCCGACATCTACCGCCACGGCAAGTCCGAGGCCGTCTTCGGTGAGGTGCTGGCCCGTACGCCCGGTCTGCGCGAGCGCATCCTGCTGCAGACCAAGTGCGGCATCCACCTGCCCGAGGGTGACCGGCCCGGCTACTACGACCTGCGCGGCACCCACATCCGGCACAGCGTCGAGCAGAGCCTGACCCGGCTGCGTACCGACGTGATCGACGTGTTGCTGCTGCACCGGCCGGACCCGCTGGCCGACCCGGAGGACGTCGCCGAGACGTTGACCGCGCTGCACCGGGAGGGCCTGGTGCGGTACTTCGGCGTGTCGAACATGGCCGCCGCACAGATCGCCTACCTCCAGGCGCACCTGGACCTGCCGCTGATCGTCAACCAGCTGCAGATGAGCCTGGCCGACCGCGACTGGTTGGAGGCCGGCGTCCTGGTCAACACCCCGCCCGCCGCCACGCTCGGTTTCCCCCTCGGCACCGTCGAGCGCGGCCTGCTCGACCGGGTCGGGGTGCAGGCCTGGGGTCCGCTGGCCCGGGGACGGTTCACCGGTGCCGCCCAGACCCCGGCCGAGCACGCCACCACCGCGCACGTGGCGGCCCTGGCCGAGCAGCACGACACCACGCCGGAGACCATCCTGCTGTGGTGGCTGCAGCGGCACCCCGCCCGGATCGTGCCGGTGATCGGCACCTCCCGACCCGAGCGCATCCGCGCCTGCGCCGACGCGGTACGCCGTGAACCCGCCCTCACCCACGAGCAGTGGTACGAGCTGTGGCTCACCGCCCGCGGCGAAGCCCTGCCGTGACGGGTGCCCCTAGTCCTGGCGGAAAAATCAACGGATTTGGCTGACCAGCGCAAACGCGGGGTGTGGGTGGTGCGGTTCCGGGTTCACGGGATGGTTGTCCAGGCGGGCAGCTTGGCCAGGTGCCGGTAGATGGTGGGGCGGGTGACGCCGGACTCGGCGGCGATCTGGCCGCGGGCGCGGGCGCAACTCATGTCACCCTTCAATGTACGCACACCAACACACGAAAACCTCATCGCACTTCCTGCGCAGGAGCGCTTGACATGCGAACCCTGCTTCGTGAATCATTGGTCGCAGTTCGAGGGGGAGTACCCGACGATCGACGCACCGCCGTCAGTACGGACCCGGCTCATCCGGGTCTCGGCGGTGCAGCCACCGGTTGCGGTGGCCCGGGGAGACCTTCGTCCAGCAGCGCCGGCCCGTTGCCGCGGGCTCGGCTGGACGGAAGGTCTCCTCCGTTGTCTGTTTCCTGGTGGGTCTGGGCTGCCCTCATGCTCGCGGTCGCCGCGATGCTCGCCGTCGACCTGTTCCTGCACCGCGACAACCACGTGATCGGCTTCCGCGAGGCCGCCGTGTGGTCGGGCATCTGGATCGCCGCCGGGCTGCTGTTCGGCGTGATCCTCTGGGCGTGGCAGGGCGGCGACGTCGCGAGTACCTACTACGCCGGCTACCTCATCGAGAAGGCCCTGTCGATCGACAACGTTTTCGTCTTCGCCCTGATCTTCACCCACTTCGCCGTCCCCGCGTCGGTGCAGCACAAGGTGCTGTTCTGGGGCGTCATCGGCGCGCTGATCTTCCGGCTGGTCTTCATCTTCGTCGGTGCGGAGTTGCTGGAGACGTTCTTCTGGACCGCGTACGTGTTCGGCGCGTTCCTCATCTACACCGGCTACAAGATGGCGTTCCGCCACGACGAGCAGACCGAGCCGGACCGCAACCCCGTCGTGCGCCTGGTCCGCAAGGTGATCCCGACCGACGCGAACTACCACGGAGACCGGTTCTTCACCCGTATCGATGGCAAGCGCGTCGCGACCCTGCTGTTCGTCGTCCTCATCGCGGTCGAGGCCACCGACCTGATCTTCGCGATCGACAGTGTGGCGGCGATCCTGGCCATCACTACCAGCACGTTCATCGTGTGGGCCGCGAACGCGTTCGCGATTCTGGGGCTGCGCAGCCTGTACTTCTGCCTGGCTGGGCTGCTGCGCCGCTTCGTGCACCTGCACTACGGCCTCGCCGTCCTGCTCGCGTTCGCCGGCGTCAAGCTCATCCTGTCCGAGACCCCGGTCGGGAAACTCCCCATCCCCGTCACCCTCGGCGTCATCGTCGTCACCATCGCGGTGTCGATCGTGTGGAGCCTGCGCGACACCCGCGGCCTGGGGACGGAGCCCGACGACGGCACCACCACCGCCGATGGCGACACCGTTCTTCACGTGGGCACCGCCGGCTCCGGCACCGACAACCCGACGCCTTCATCCGGTACCGGTTCACCGCGCAGCTGACCCCACCACCGGCATCACCCCTACCCGCACCTTGAGATGGAGTACGGCGATGACAACGACCTTCCTGCCCCTACCGACCGAGCTACCCACCGCCGCGACGACCAGTGTGGGTGACTACCCGACCTACACGGCCGCGCAGCAGGCCGTGGACTACCTGTCCGACCACGGCTTCCCCGTGCAGCACGCCACCATCGTCGGCACCGACCTGCGCCTGGTCGAGACCGTGACCGGGCGGATGACCACCGCCCGCGCCGCCCTCGCCGGCCGGACAAATCCGCCGTGAACGTAGTGGAAACCATCACTTCGACGATCATCGACCCCGCGTTCCCGCAGGTCAGCCATATCCGTTGATTTTCCGCCAGAACTACGGGCACCCCGTGACGACCCTGACCGACTGATCCGACCCGGCCACCCCGGGTCGGGTCGGTCAGTCGGCGGCGGTGCGTCGCCGGTGGGAGCGGCTGGTGTCGACCGGCCGTCCCGGGTCGACATGCCGGGGCCGGTCGGGTTCGTCCGGGCGCAGCGGGGCGAGGGTGTCGGTGAGGGCGTCGATGATCCGGTCGGTGGCCAGCCGGGCCACGCCGGGTCGGCCCGGCCTCAGGTCGGCCAACGGCACCGGTTCACCGAAGTGCACCCGTATCGTCGGGCGACGCAGCATGGCGCGGATCAGGCCACCGAGCAGTCCCTTGGGCGCCTGGTAGGGCAGGACCTCGTGGGAGCCCCACTGGGCGACCGGGATGACCGGGGCGCCGCAGGCCAGGGCGAGCCGGGCGGTGCCGGTCTTGCCGCGTTCGGGCCACAGACCCGGGTCCAGGCCGATGCGCCCTTCCGGGTAGACCAGGATCACCGCGCCCGCGGTGACCGCCGCGGCGGCGTCGTCCAACGCCCGGTGCACCGCGCTGGTTCCCCGGTCGACGCGGATGTGACCGGCGGCGCGCATGGCGGCGCCGATCACCGGTACCTGGAACAGCCCGCCGGTGGCCATGATCCGGGGCGCGATCCGACGCTGCCGGCAGGCGGCGGTGAGGACGATCGGGTCGAACGGGCTGATGTGGTTGGCGGCCAGGATCAGCGGCCTGTCGCGCAGCGACGCGGGGACGTCGCCGGTGACCTCCAGCCGGGCCAGCAGCGCGACCGCGCCACGGGCGAGCGCCTGCGCGGCGCGCCAGATCAGCGGCGGTTGCCAGGGGGAGTGCGCGAGGTCCATCAGCGGGCATGGTCGCATGCCCGAGCCCCGTACCGATGCCTGGGGGCGTGAGCCCTGCCCAGGTCGTCGCCCGGCTGATCGAGCAGTGCCGTCATCGCCGCGGGCCCTCCGGCAGAGGTGAGCAGGGTCATTGGTCCCGGGCCCGTTCGGGCCCCTCGACTCTGCACTTCTCTGTACGACAAGCGGTAGTATCTACTACGTCTTGTAGTATGAGCAGCAGCCTGGGGGGTCGCAGGTGGACGCGTTGGACGTCGCCCGCTGGCAGTTCGGTGTCACCACCGTCTACCACTTTCTCTTCGTTCCACTGACCATCGGGCTCTCCGTCCTGGTCGCCATCCTGCAAACCCTCTGGCACCGCACCGGGAACGAGAAGTACCTCAAGCTCACCAAGTTCTTCGGCAAGCTGTTCCTGATCAACTTTGCGATGGGTGTGGTCACCGGCATCGTGCAGGAATTCCAGTTCGGCATGAACTGGAGCGACTACTCCCGCTTCGTCGGTGACATCTTCGGCGCCCCGCTGGCCATCGAGGCCCTGGTCGCCTTCTTCCTCGAATCCACCTTCATCGGCCTGTGGATCTTCGGCTGGGACCGGCTGCCCAAGCGCCTGCACCTGGCCAGCATCTGGGCCGCCGCGATCGGCACCAACCTGTCGGCCTACTTCATCCTCGCGGCCAACTCGTTCATGCAGAACCCGGTCGGCTACCGCTTCAACCCCGAGACCGGCCGCGCCGAACTGACCGACTTCGTCGCCGTACTGACCAACAAGGTCGCCCTGATCACCTTCCCGCACACCATCGCGGGTTCATTCCTGGTCGCCGGAAGCCTGCTGGTCGCCGTCGCCCTGTGGCACCTGATCCGCAACCGCGACAGCGCCGACACCCCGGCCTACCGCTTCGCCGCGAAGTTCGGCTCCTGGGTCACCCTCGTCTCGGCCGTCGTCGTGTCCATCACCGGCGACATCCAGGGCAAGATCATGACTCAGGTGCAGCCGATGAAGATGGCCGCCGCCGAAGGGCTCTACCAGACCGAGAGCCCGGCGTCGTTCTCCGTACTGACCGTCGGCAGCCTCGACGGCAGCCGCGAACTGTTCGCCATCAAGATCCCCTACCTGCTGTCGTACCTCGGCACCGGTGACCCCAACGGCACCGTGCAGGGCATCAACGACCTCCAGGCCCTCTACACCGCCCAGTACGGCCCCGGCAGCTACACCCCGATCATCCCGGTCACCTACTGGAGCTTCCGCTTCATGATCGGCTTCGGGCTGGCCGCCGCCGCCATTGCCCTGCTGGTCCTCTGGACCCACCGCAAGGGCCGCACCACCCCCAACAGCAAGTGGCTGCTGCGCGCCGGCCTGGCCATGCCGATCCTGCCCCTGCTGGCCAACTCCTTCGGCTGGATCTTCACCGAGATGGGCCGTCAGCCCTGGATCGTCTTCGGCGAGATGCTCACCCGCGACGGCGTGTCGCGCAGCGTCTCCCTCACCGAGGTCCTCACCAGCTTCACCGCCTTCACCCTCATCTACGCCGCCCTCGCCGTCGTCGAGGTCAAGCTGCTGCTGCGCTACGCCAAGGCGGGGGTGCCCGACGTCACCCCCGACCCCGAACCCGACGACACCGACGACAGCGAGCGCCCGCTCGCCTTCGCCTACTGACCCGGAGCCCCATCGTGGAACTGACCACCATCTGGTTTCTCCTCGTCGCCGTGCTGTTCACCGGCTACTTCATCCTCGAGGGCTTCGACTTCGGCGTCGGCATGCTGCTACCCGTGCTCGGCCGTGACGACCGGGAACGCCGAGTCATGATCAACACGATCGGGCCGGTCTGGGACGGCAACGAGGTCTGGCTGATCACCGCCGGCGGCGCCATGTTCGCTGCCTTCCCCGAGTGGTACGCCACCCTCTTCTCCGGCTTCTACCTGCCGCTGCTGCTCATCCTGCTGGCCCTGATCGTGCGTGGCGTCGCCTTCGAATACCGCCACAAGCGCCCGGAGGCCTCCTGGAAGCGACGCTGGGACGCCGCCATCTTCTTCGGCTCCCTCGTCCCGGCCATCCTGTGGGGCGTCGCCTTCGCCAACATCCTGCGCGGCGTACCCCTGACCGCCGACCACGAGTACGCCGGCGGCCTGTTCAACCTGCTCAACCCGTACGCCCTGCTCGGTGGCGCCACCACCGCGGCCCTGTTCCTCACCCACGGCGCGGTGTTCATCGCCCTCAAGACCGTCGGCGACATCCGGGACCGCGCCGCCGCCCTGGCCGTACGCCTCGGCGTCGGCACCGCCGTGCTCGCCGTGGCCTTCCTCAGCTGGACCCTGACCATCCGCTCCAGCACCGCCGCCGTCGTCTTCGCCGTCGGCGCGGCACTGGCCCTGCTCGGTGGTCTCGCCGCCGCCAAGGTACGCCGCGAAGGCTGGGCCTTCACCGGCACCGCGGTGGCCATCGCCCTGGCCGTGGCCACCCTGTTCGCGGCGCTGTTCCCCAACGTGCTGCCCTCGACGCTGGACCCGGCCGGCACGCTGACCGCCGTCAACGCCGCCTCCACCCCCTACACCCTGAAGATCATGACCTGGGTGGCGGTGATCTTCACCCCGATCGTGCTGGCCTACCAGGGCTGGACCTACTGGGTGTTCCGTAAGCGCATCGGCGTCGCCCACATCCCGCAACACTGAACCGATCGGCCATCGGGCCGGGGGCCACGCCCCCCGGCCCGATCCGGCACCATGGCGACCATGCCCCGCCTGCACACCCACACCTACGCCACCACCGTCACCTGGACCGGCAACCTCGGCACCGGCACCAGCGGCTACCGCGACTACCGCCGCGACCACGACGTCACCGCCGACGGTCACCCGGTCATCCCCGGCAGCTCCGACCCCACCTTCCGCGGCGACCCGACCCGCTGGAACCCGGAGGAACTCCTGCTGGCCGCCCTGTCCCAGTGCCACATGCTGGCCTACCTGCACCTGTGCGCCGACAACGGCATCGTCGTCACCGACTACGTCGACCACGCCACCGGCACCATGACCACCGACAACACCGGCAGCGGACGCTTCACCGAGGTCGTCCTGCACCCGGAGGTCACCGTCGCCGACCCGGACACCGTCGACGCTGCCACCGCCCTGCACGACGACGCCCACCACCTCTGCTTCATCGCCAACTCGGTCAACTTCCCGGTCCGCCACCAACCCAGCACCCGCACCGGCTGAGCGGACATCACTATCGTCAGGCCGTGCAGCTGACCATCCGCGAACTCACCGCAGACGACCTGCCCGCCGCGTGGCAGCTCGGCCGACTCACCTTCGGCGGCGACCCGCAGCCACCCCCGCAGCCCACCGCTGCACCCGCCGGGCGCACCGGCTACGGCGCCTTCGACCCGGCCGGCACCCTTGTCGGCAAGGCCGTTGACCTGCACGACGAGCAGTGGTGGACCGGCCGGGCCGTACCCGCCGCCGACGTCGCCGGGGTCGCCATCGCCCCCGAGGCCCGCGGCACCGGCGTCGCCCGGGCGCTGCTGCGCGCCCTGCTGCGGGGCGCGCACGACCGTGGCGCCGCCGTCAGCACCCTCTTCGCCACCACCAGCGGCCCCTACCGCGCCCTCGGCTGGGACGTCACGGGACACCTGCGCACCCTCGACCTGCCCACCACCGCGCTGCCCCGACACCGGCCGGCGCCGCACCTCGCCGTACGCGCCGGCACCCCCGCCGACCTGCCGGCCACCGTCGACCTGTACCAACGCGTCGCCGCACACCGCAACGGCCTGCTCACTCGCACCCACCCCCGCTTCGCCCCCGGCGACGAGCTGCCCTACGACGGGCTCACCCTCGTCGAGCACGACGGCGCCCTGGTCGGCTACGCGGGCTGGAACCGCGGCCGTGGCTACGGCCCCGACTCCGTCCTGACCGTCGAGGACGCCCTCGCCACCAGCGCCGATGCCGCCCGCGCGCTCATCGGCGTGCTCGCCAGCTGGCACAGCGTCGCCCCCACGGTACGGCTGACCCCGCTGACAGGCGACGCCCTCAGCGCGCAACTGCCCCTCGAAATCGCCCGCGAACACGAACGCGACACCTGGATGCACCGTCCCGTCGACGTCGTCCGCGCCGTCGAAGCCCGCGGCTGGCCCGCCCACGTCCGCGGGCAGGTCACCTTCGCCCTCACCGACGAGCTCGCCGACTGGAACACCGGCACCTGGCAGCTCACCGTCGCCGACGGCCAGGCCCAGCTGCGGCGCACGAGCACCGACACCGACCTGCACCTGACCGTGCGGGGGTTCGCCCGCCTCTACACGGCCACCGCCACCGCCCGTACCCTCGCCGAAGCCGGCCTCCTGCAGCACCGCACACCCGACCCGGGCGCCCTGGACCTGCTCGCCGCCGGCGCACCCGCCCAGGCCCTCGACTACTTCTGACAAACGCGTGGGGCCCGGGGCATCGGCCCCGGACCCCACGCCACCGACTCCGCTCAGCTGGCCTCGCGCAACTCCGCCAGCCGGGCCTCGATCTCGGCCAACTCGGCCCGCAGCTTCTCCGCCTGCTGCTCGGCCTCGGCGCGTTCCGCCGCCAGGATCTGCTCCACCGCCTCGTGCACTCCCGGCACGTCCACCAGCGCCACCATCCGCAGCGCCTCCGCCGGCTTCACCACGTACGGCTTCGCCAACGCCTTCGCGCCCTGCTGGGCGGCGACCGTCCACTCGCCCTCGGCGTACGCCAACGTCACCGTCAGCCCTGCCGGGCCCTTCGGCTTCGCCGCCTTCACCGCCCGCCGCGCCGGCTTCGCGTCCGCTGCCTCCACCTTCGACTCCTCCCGCACCTTCGGCTCCTCCCGACGTGGCTGCGGCACCTGGTCCAACACGAACTCCGGCTCCGCCGCCACCGGCTCGACCGGCGCAGCCTCCACCTTGGACTCCGCCGGTCGGCGACCCGCGCCGCGCGGCGCCATCGCCACATCTGCGGGGGAGAAGGGCAACTCGTCGCGCCCGAAGCGCACCACCACGAACTCGTCGGACACCGATGGATCGGTCAACTCGACGACCTGACCCAACTGCCCGGCGATCTGACCCGCCGACGCCGTGAACATCACCTTCGGCTTACGGCCGGCGGCCAGCGCCTCCCGGATGCCACGAACCTCGTCATCGGACAAACCCTGGTCAGCGGCACCCATCACACGACCTCTCCCTCGTACACGTGTTCAATCGCCTGCCTTGATACCAGTCGCCGCCGACAACCCGAAGATCAGCCCCCACGCCCGCGCCCCCACCGGGCACCGACGCACGACACCGGTGTGCTGCGCCACATCATGCTGCCCACCGCATCGACCGTCACGGTAACGTCGCCGCCACCGGCCGGGACAGGGGGAGAGAGTCAATGACACCACCGGTCACCGTCATCACCGGCGGCAGCCGTGGCATCGGCGCGGCCACCGCCCGCCGTCTCGCCGCCGCCGGCCACCAGCTCGCCCTCGGCTACCGCCGCGACCACGCCACCGCCGAGGCCGTCGCCACCGAGCTGCGCGCCACCGGCGTACGCGTCGTCGTCGTACCCGCCGACACCCGCGACCCCGACCAGGTCAGTGCCCTGTTCGACGCCGCCGCCGCACTCGGCCCCGTGACCGGGCTGGTCAACAACGCCGGCGTCACCAGCCCGATCGGCCCCTTCACCGACCTGCGCGTCGACGACCTGCGGGAGGTCGTCGACGTCAACCTCGTCGGCTACGTGCTCTGCGCCCAGCAGGCCGCGCACCGGATGACCGACGGCGCGGCCATCGTCAACATCTCCTCCGTCGCCGCCACCCTCGGCAGCCCCGGGGAGTACGTGCACTACGCCGCCGTCAAGGCCGCCACCGACGCCCTGACCATCGGCCTGGCCAAGGAACTCGCCCCCCGGGGCATCCGGGTCAACGCCGTCGCCCCCGGCATCATCCGCACCGACATCCACGCCCTGTCCGGTCAACCGGACCGGCCCGACCGCGCCGCGGCCCGCATTCCGCTGGGCCGCCCTGGCGAACCCGACGAGGTCGCCGCCGCCGTCGCCTGGTTGTTAAGTCCGGACGCCTCCTACACCACCGGCGCCGTCCTGCGCGTCGGTGGCGGTCTCTGACTCGGGCCGGTTCCGCACGTCCTGCCTGGTCGCGCCGTGTCATCGCCCGGTCCGGGAGCGGTCACGCGTGGGTTGACCCGATCCCACCCCAGCCCCTATCGTTCCAGTACGTAGAACGGCGTACGGCTCAGTCGAACGATTTGGTAGGTGTGGGTGATGGATAAAGCACTGGGCATCATCGTCCCACCGGCCAACCCGACGGTGGAGCCTGAGCTGCGCCGGCTGCTGCCGCTGCGCGTGCGCTACCACACGGCGCGCCTGCCGGTCGTGGACGGCCCGCTGGCACAGCGCCTGGACCGGTACGCCGAGCTGCTGCCCGAGACCGCCGCCACCCTGCAGGGCCTGGACCTGGCGGCCACCTACGTCGCCTGCACCGGCTGCTACTACCGGCCGGGGCACACCGACGCCCAGCGCACCGACGACACGGCGACGCAGCGACTCGGCTCGCCGGTCTTCGGTGCCGCGAGCGCGGTACGGCAACTGCTCGACCGTCTCGGCGTACGCTCGCTGACCCTGGTCTCGCCGTACCCGGACTGGCTCACCGAGCAGGCGGCGGCGTTCTGGCGCGCCACCGGCCGTACGGTCGGCACGCCGGTGCGGGTGCCTGGCACGGGCGCCATCTACGACCTGACCTCGACCACCGTGCGCGACACCGTCGCGCAGGTGCTGCAGGCCGACGGGTTCCCGCCCGGGCATGCGGTGCTGTTGACCGGCACCGGCGCGCCCAGCCTGGACGTGCTCGACGAGGTCCTGCCGACCGCACCCGTGCCGGTGCTCTCGTCGAACCTGGCCGGCGCCTGGCAGTTGCTGGAGACCGCCGGCGCGACCGACCTGGCGGGCGAGTCGCCGAGCGCGGCGCTGCGGCAGTTGGCCGCGGTCGTGGCGCACACCTCGATGACCGGAGTCGTCGGCGACATCGCCGGCGGGAAGGAGTGAACGTGGCGTCACCCAGCCACCCCGTACAAGCACCGGTCGTCGTCCTCGGCGGCGGACCCGTCGGCATGGTGACGGCTCTGGCCCTGGCCCGACGCGACATTCCGGTGATCGTCCTGGAACGCGGTCAGGACGAGGTGCAGTCGGAGTGGCGGGGTTCGACCGTCCACCCGCCGACCACCGAACTGCTCGACGAGCTGGATCTGGCCGCGCCGATGCTCGCCGAAGCGGTCCGGGTGCACCGGCTGGACTACCGCGACCTCGAACTGACCGAGACGGCCCGCTTCCCCTACGGGCTGCTGGAAGGCGAGACCCGCTACCCGTTCCGTCTGCAGTTCGAGCAGTACAAGCTGGTCCGGCTGCTGCGCCAGGCGGTCGCGCAGGACCCGAACGTGGACATCCGGTTCGGACACGACGTGGTCGGGCTGCGTCAGGACGACACCCAGGTCACCCTGGACGTCGCCGTGGACGGCGCCCGTACCGCGGTGACCTGCAACTGGGTGGTTGCCGCCGACGGCGCGCACAGCACCGCCCGCAAGCTGCTGGAGGTGCCGTTCCCCGGCTTCACGTACCCGACGATGAGTCTGGTCGTGGCCACCCCGTTCCGTTTCGAGGACGCGGTGCCCGACCTCGGCGCGGTCGGCTACTGGTCCGGTCCTCGGGGCCGCTTCTCGCTGATCCGGACCCCGGACATCTGGCGGGCGGCGCTGTCGACCGCGACTGGGGTCGACGACGAGCCGCCGTCGGGCACCCACCCGGACTTCCTGGCCGCCGTCGCGCTGCTGCTGGGTGATCGGCCGGACGTCGGTGAGCTGCCGCTGAGCCAGCACCAGATGTACCGCAGCCACCAGCGGCTGGCGGCCTCCTTCCGGATCGGTCGGGTGCTGCTGGCCGGCGACGCCGCCCACCTGAGCAGCACCACCGGCGGAATGGGACTGAACTCCGGGATCCACGACGCGGTGGCGGTCGCCGCCGCCCTGGCCGAGCCCGACCAGGATGCGGCCACCGCGGCGTACGCGCAGCGTCGCCGGTCGATCGCCGAGCAGTTCGTCCAGCCGACCACGACGGAGAACCGCACGTCGGCCGACGGGGTCGAGCTGGCCGGGCGCCGGGAGCGGTTGGTCCGGCTGCGGACGCTCGCGGAAAACCCCGAGGATGCCAAAGAGTATCTACGTCGTGTCAGTATGCTCGGCATCCAGCACTAGACGCCGGGCGCTCGCGGCGGCCCGTACGGGCCGCCGCCGGCGCGCGACAGGTGTCAGGAAAACCAGGGCCGAATGGGGGATCAGCGGTGCCGGTGATTGAACCAGCGGACGGTCACCGCTACACGAGCAGCGGCCTCGGTCGCGCGTTGGCTGTGATCGACCTGCTCGCCGAACGCAGTCCGGACATGGTCGGAGTGTCCACTGTCGCGCGTGAGCTGGATCTGCCCAAGGCGGTGGCCCACCGCATCCTCAAGGAGCTGACGGCCAACCAGTTCGTCACCTTCGACGAAGGCACCCGGCGATACCGGTTGGGCTCCGGTGCCCTGGCGGTCGGTCTGGCCGCGCTGCGCGCCATCGATGTCCAGGCCGTCACCAACCGCCACATGCGCCGGTTGACGGAGGCCACCGGGGAGACCGCGACCCTGTCGATGCGGCAGGGCTGGGTACGGGTCTACACCGACCAGGTGCTCTCACCGCACGAGATCCGGATGTCGGTCACGCTCGGTTCCCGACATTCGCTGCTCGCCGGGTCGTCGTCCAAGGCGATCCTGGCGGCGCTGCCCGACGCCGAGGTGGCCGAGTATCTCGCCGGCCACGAGCTGGTGCCGCTCACGGCGGCCACCATCACCTCGGTGGAGCAGCTCTGGGCCGACCTGCGGCAGGTCCGTGAGCAGGGCTACGCGGTCAGCCAGGGTGAGCGGCAGGCCGGCGCCGCGAGCGTGGCGGCGGCGATCCGCCTCGCCTCGGGCGAGGTCTACGGTTCGCTGTCGCTGTGCGGCCCCCAGGACCGCTTCTCGCCGCGCCTGCTGGCCGAGTACGGCGACCTGGTGGCCGATGCGGCCCGTCAGGTCAGCGCGGAGCTGGGCTACCAGCCGGCCGCCACCCCCGCCCCGGCGGAGCCGGAGCAGGGGGACCGCAGGCGGGTGGCGCGGCGTCAGGCGGCCCGGTCCACCACGGACCAGTCCGAGAGCAGCTCGGCCGAGGTCGTCGTCTCGCAGAAGTAGAACCCGAGGTTGCGGATCGCCGCCTCGGCGAGGTCCGCGCGGGTCCAGCCGACCAGGTCGGTCGGCATCGTGGTGGCCAGGTCGGCCATGTACGCGTCGCGGATGGTGGAGTCCACGCAGACGTTGGCGGCCGTCCCGACCACCACCACGTGGTCGCGCCCGTGTGCGCGCAGCAGGTTGTGCAGGGGTGTGCCGACGAAGGCGCTGTAGCGGGTCTTCTCCAGGTGGCAGTCGCCCGGCTCGGGCCGCAGCCCTTCGGCGAGTTCGGCGCCCCAGGAGCCCGCGGCGCAGACGCTGAGCGGGCTGCGTCCCATCGCCTCGGCCCGGGCCCGTCGGGCCGGTGAGACGAGCTGTTCGTGGGCGGCCTGCCGTACCCAGACGACCAGGCAACCGGCGTTGCGTGCGCGGTCCAGGAAGCGCGGCAGCCGACCGGCCACAGCGGCGTTGACCTGCACGTCGGCGCCGAGGGCCGCCATCGCGCCGGCGGGGGAGCAGAAGTCGTTCTGCATGTCGATGACCAGCACCGCAGTGCGTTGCGCCGAATGTTTCATGGCGTTAACTCCCGATTCGGGGGATTGGTGTGGAACCAGTGGCGCCGAGTCCGGCCCCGCGGACCATTGACCTTGCCGCCGAACATAGCTTACGTTCGCACCAACAGAACGGCGTACTGCACAAGCGAACAATCTCGCGATTATCGCGAGCCCGGCGGGCGACAGGGGTGGCCATGAGTGCGATCAAAGTGGAGGGTGTCAGCAAGGTTTTCGCCGGCGCCGGCGGGCAGTCGATGCTCGCGCTGAGCGACGTCTCGCTCGACATCGCCGACGGCGAATTCGTCGTGCTGCTCGGCCCGTCCGGCTGCGGCAAGACCACCCTGCTGCGGATCATCGGTCAGTTGGAGAGCCCCACCGTGGGGCGGGTCCGCCTCGACCACGGCGACCGACCGGAGCGCGCCGACCGGCCACTGGGCTTCGTCTTCCAGGAGGCGACCCTGATGCCGTGGCGCACCACCGGCGCCAACGTCGCCCTGCCGCTGGAAATGGCCGGCATGGGTCGGCGGGAGCGCACCGAGAAGGTCCGCGAGATGCTGACTCTCGTCGGGCTGCCCGAGGCGGAGAGCAAGCTCCCGCACCAGCTCTCCGGAGGTATGCGGCAGCGCGTCTCCATCGCCCGCGCGCTCGCGCACGACCCGCAGGTGTTGCTGATGGACGAACCCTTCGGCGCCCTGGACGCGCAGACCCGCGACATGATGAACGTGGAGTTGCAGCGCATCTGGCTGGAAAACCGCAAGACGGTCGTCTTCGTGACCCACTCCGTCTCCGAGGCGGTGTTCCTGGCCGACCGGATCGTGATGCTGGGGACCAAGCCCGGCCACATCCACTCCATCACCGAGGTGACGCTGCCCCGGCCGCGGACCATCGACATGACCGAGTCCGCCGAGTTCCGCCACCTCACCGCCGAACTGCGCCGTCAGATCGGCGAGGTGCAGGACACCGAAGCCCGCCCCGCCGTCTCGGCCTGACCCGTACTCGAGGTGTCGCACGTGACCACTACAGACCAGCGCCCCTCGGCGCCGACATCGTCTAACGGACAGCTGCTGCGGCCCCCGCCGCCGACCTGGTCGCAGCGACTGCGCAACAACCGCTGGCTGTCCTTCTACACCAGCCCTCTGCTGATCGCGTTGTTCCTGCTGGCCTGGAAGCTCTACGTCGAGATCACGGACCTGTCCCGGTTCGTGCTGCCGCCACCGGAGGCGGTGTTCACCTCGTTCATCGAGCAGATCACCGACCCGTTCGTGTGGCAGACCCACATCTGGACGACCTTCTACGAGGTCATGATGGGCCTGGCGCTGGCGATCGTGCTGGGCGTCGGACTCGGCCTGCTGATCGGCAAGTCGCCGCTGTTCGACCGGATCGCCCGGCCGTTCATCGTCGCCACCCAGGTGGTGCCGAAGGTCGCGCTGGTGCCGCTGTTCATCCTCTGGCTCGGCTTCGGCCCGTCGTCCAAGGTGGTCATGGCGGCCCTGCTGGCCTTCTTCCCGCTGCTGATCAACACCTCGTTCGGCATCCGCTCGGTGCCCGGCTCCATGCACGACCTGATGACCACGTTGAAGGCGTCGCGCTGGGAGCGGTTCTGGCGCGCCGACCTGCCGTACACGATGCCCTTCATCCTGGCCGGCATGGAACTGGCGGTCGTGCAGGCCACCATCGGCGCGATCGTCGGTGAGTACCTCGGCGGCGACAAGGGCCTCGGCCGGTACGCGGTCAACCTGCAGAACGGCCTCCAGGTCGACAAACTGTTCGGCGCGATCCTGATCATGGCACTGTTCGGCTTCACCCTCTACAGCATCGTCACCGGCGCCCGTCGCCTGCTGATTCCCTGGCACGAGTCGGTGCAGCCGCGTCGCACGCCCTGACGGGCCGCACCCCCGCTCAACCCCCACGCAGATCCACGGTCGGCGCCGCGACGCGGCGCGGGCGGACCTCTCCTTGCCTCAATCCCCCGCATCCCCCATCCATCACTTCCTCGGCACCGGGAGCTTCTCGTGAAAAATGACCGTTCTATCGGGGCGCCGGTCTCGCGGCGCTCGTTCCTCCGGCTCGGCGCGACCGCAGGGCTGCTGCTGCCCAGCGCCGGCGGCATGACCCTGCTGCTCAGCGGCTGCGGCAGCGACGACAACAAGGTCAACGCCGACGGCAGCATCTCCGGCACGTACATGGCCGCCTCCAGCCTGACGCTGAGCTACGTGGAGACCATGGTCGCCAAGGAGCGCGGCTACTTCGCCGAGTACGGCCTGGACCTGGACATCAAGGGTGGCCAGGGCACCGCCACCGCCATCCAGGCGGTGCTCGGTGGTTCGGCCGACCTGACCCGTGCCAACGGCATCAACGCGATCATCGCGGTGGCCAACGAGCAGGCCCCGCTGGTCAGCATCGCCAGCCTGCGGCAGAAGTCGCAGTTCGAGGTCGTCTCCATGCCCGACAAGGCGATCCGCAACCCGGCCGAGCTGGCCGGGCGCACCTGCGGCATCGTCTCCACCGGTGGCGCCACCGAGAACCTGCTCGACGTCATGCTGATCAACGCCGGCGTCGACCCCAAGACGGTGAAGCGTCCGGTCACCGGTGTCGGCACCGCCGCGTACGAGCTGGCCCGCAAGGGCGAGGTCGACGCCTGGATCTGCGTCAACACCGACCGCGCCACCATCCAGAAGGACATCGGTGAGGTGGCCTTCTTCAGCACCGACGAGTTCGCCCCGATGCCGTCGGACTCGTACAACACCAGCCTCAAGATGATCGAGTCGGACAGCGAGATGCCGGTGAAGTTCCTCGCCGGTGTGCTCAAGGCCGTCGAGTACGCCAGCAAGGAAGAGAACTGGGACCAGGTCATCGAGGACCTGCGCAAGTACAACCCGGAGGCCAACCCCGCCCAGGCCCGCGCCGAGCTGCCGCTGCTGGTGGAGAGCTGGATGGCCGCCGGCCCGGACAAGGTCCTGCAGATGAACGAGCAGACCTGGCTGTCCGGCCAGGAGAGCCTGATCAAGGCCGGCCTGGTCAAGTCCGCGGCCCCGATCGAGAAGCTGATCTACAAGGACTACCTCGATCGCGCGAGGAGCCTGTGACCAGCGGCCCGGCCGCCGCCAGCGCCGCCTCGGCGGTACTGGCGGCGGCGGCGGCCAGCGGCGTGCAGCGGCTGTGGTTCAACAGCGGCTCCGAGCTGACCTCGTTCCAGGAAGCCCACGCGCAGGCCCGCCACCACGGCCAACCGACCCCGGAACTCATCACCTGCCCGCACGAGCACGTGGCACTCACCGCCGCGATGGGCGAAACCATGGTCTCCGGGCGGCCCGCCATGACCGCGGCCCACGCCGACCTCGGTCTGCTGCACCACGGCGGGGCCATCCACAACGCCATGTGGGGCGACCACCCCATCATGATCATGTCGGGTTATCCGCCCACCCGCGCCGAGGCACGCACCTCACCGGTGTTCTGGAAGCAGCAGCGCTGGGACCAGGGCTCGATCGTGCGGCAGTACGTCAAGTGGGACTACAAGCTGTCCGCCCTCGACGACGCCGGCCTGGTCGTGGCGCGCGGCCTGCAGGTCGCGCTCGCCCCCCGACCCGGTCCCGTCTACCTGGCGATGCCCGAGGAAGTCGGTCGGTACCCGGTGCCGGCCGACGGTCCGACTCCCAGCGCCCAGATGCTCGGCATTCCGCGGCTCGGCCCCGGCGACCCCGGCGTGGTCAGCGAGGTGGCCCGCCGGTTGACCACCGCCCGGCGGCCGGTCGTCGTCACCGACCGGGTCGGCGTGAACCCGCAGGCCGTCGCGTTGCTGGCCGAACTGGCCGACACCCTCGGTGTGCAGGTGCGCGCCTCCCGCTACCGGATGAACCTGCCGGACGACAACCCGTGGCACACCACCGATGCGCTGGACCAGTTCGACGTCATCGTCGTGCTGGACCACCCGGTGCCGTGGATGCCGGCCGTGGAACGGCCGCGCGACGACGCCTGGATCGGCTGGGTGGGGCCCGACCCGATCGAGAGCCGGGTGCCGCTGTACGAACTGCGTGCCGACGCCCGTACCACCGCCGACCCGGCGGCCTTCCTGGCCGCGGTGCTCGCCGAGGTGGGCTCGGCCGGGCCGGGTGACGCCGACAGCATCCGGCGACGCCGGCAACATCCGCCGGCCGCCGGCCGGGCGCGGCGCAGCACCGACGGTGGGGCGGCGGTGAGCGGCGTACCCACTCCGGCGCTGATCGCCGCAGCGCTGGACCGGCACCTGCGCCCCGACGACCTGCTGACCTGGGAGGTGTTCGACACCACCACGGTCAGCCGGACGAAGCCGGGCACCCTGTTCGAGAAGGGCGGGTCCAGCCTCGGCTGGTCGGTGGCGGCGGCCACCGGCGCCAGCATCGCCGCTGGTGGCGCGCACGCGGTGGCGGTGACCGGGGACGGCTCGTACCTGTTCGGTTCGCCGGACTCGTGCCTGTGGTTGCAGCAGCAGTGCGACGCCCCGGTGGTCACCGTGGTGGTCAACAACGGCGGCTACCGCACCGGCACGACCACGCTGGCCGCGCACTACCCGGGCGGTCTGGCGGTCGCCGAACCCACGGTGCTCGGCGGCCACCTCACCCCGTCGCCGGACTTCGCGGCCCACGCCCGATCCCAGGGCTGCTACGGCGAACGGGTGGTCGCCGCGGCCGACCTGGCCGCCGCCCTGGACCGGGCCCGCACCGCCGTCGAGCGGGACCGGGTGCCGGCCGTGCTGGACGTCTGGGTGCCCGAACACCTCACCGGGTCGATGGACCCGGGACGCCGGGCGCGCACCCCGGCCGATGAAGGGAACACCGATGGTTGATGTCGTCTCGCCCATCGACGCGCAGGTCCTGGCCCGCGTCGCACCCACCGCGCCGGCCGACGTGGACGCCGCCGTCCGGGCGGCCCGCGCCGCCCAGCCGGCCTGGGCGCGGCGTACCGGCAGCGAGCGGGCGCGGGTTCTGCACGCGATCGCCGACCTCATCGAGGCCCGGGTCGAGGACCTGGCCGAGACCGAGACCCGCAACACCGGCAAGATCCTCAGCGACACCCGCCGTGAGGTACGCCGGGCGGCCGGCAGCTTCCGCTACTACGCAGGCTGGGCGGAGCAGGTACGCGGGGAGACCATCCCGGTCGGGCCCGAGTACCACACGTACACGGTGCCGGAGCCGCACGGCGTGGTCGCCGGGGTCATCCCGTGGAACGTGCCGTTCTTCTTCGCCGCCAAGAAGATCGCCCCGGCGCTCGCCTTCGGCAACGCCTGCCTGCTCAAGCCGGCCGAGGAGACACCGTTGACCGCCCTGCGGTTGGGCGAGCTGCTGGCCGAGGCGGGCATTCCGCAAGGGCTGGTGCAGGTGCTGCCGGGCGGCCGGGAGACCGGCGCGGCACTGGTGTCGCATCCGGGCGTCGACCTGATCGTGTTCACCGGGCACCACGACACCGGCAAGGCCATCGCCCGCGCGGCGGCGGCCAACCTGACCCCGATCGCGTTGGAGTTGGGCGGCAAGTCGCCGCAGGTCGTCTTCCCCGACGCCGACCTGGACCGGGCGGTCGACGCCGTGGTGCTGGGGGTCTTCGCCTCCTGCGGTCAGATGTGCATCGCCGGTTCGCGGCTGGTGCTGCACGAGTCCATCTACGACGAGGTCCTCGACCGGGTGGCCGCGCGGGTACGCACGTTGCAGGTGGGTGACCCGTTCGACGAGCGGACCGACCTCGGCCCGCAGATCACCGCGGCGCAGCGGGACAAGACGGTGGCGTTCATCGCCGAGACCCGCAACGCCGGCCGGCTGGTCGCGCAGGCCGCGCTGCCCGACGACGAGCGGCTGCGGGACGGCTTCTACGTGCCGCCGACAGTGTTCGACCGGCTCGACGAGGGCGCTCGCGTGTTGCGCGAGGAGGTCTTCGGGCCGGTGCTGGCGGTGTCGTCGTTCCGTGACGACGCCGAGGCGCTGCGGCTGGCCGACGACACCCAGTTCGGTCTCGCCGCCGGTGTCTGGACCGCCGACATCGCCCGGGCGCACCGCTTCGCCGGGCAGGTACGCGCCGGCACGGTGTGGATCAACACCTACCGGGTGCTGTCGGACCTGGTGCCCTTCGGTGGGGTCGGCCTGTCCGGCTACGGCCGGGAGAACGGCACCGAGGCGGCCCGGCTCTACCTGCGCCCCAAGTCGGTGTGGACCTCCCTGGACAGTGGCATCCCCCAGGGGTACGGCATGGGAGGCGCGGGTGCGGCAGGCTGATCGCCCGGCCGATCCGCCGGCCGACAGGCCAGCCGAAGATGAGGGACGTGGCGGTCTCGCGTTGCTGCGGGACCGCCGCTTCGGCCCGTACTTCTTCGGGTCGCTGGCGTCCAACACCGGTACGTGGTTCCAGAACGTCGCGGCGATCCTGACCATCTTCGCGCTGACCGGTTCGGCGTTCATGGTGGGTCTGGTCACCGCCCTGCAGTTCGCCATGCAGTTGGTCCTCGCCCCGGTGATCGGGGCGGTGGCCGACCGGGTCGACCGGCGGCTGCTGATCATCGTGGGGCAGACGTTGGGCGGTACCGCCGCCGCGGTGCTCGCGGTGCTGGCGTTCCTGGACGCGTTGAACCCGTGGCTGCTGCTCACCTTCGTCGGACTGTCCGGGGTGGGTCAGGCGGTCACCGGTCCGGCCGCGCAGGCGCTGGTGCCCAACATCGTCGACCGCGCCGACGTCCCCCAGGCGATCGCCCTGCACTCGTTGACCTTCAACCTGTCCCGCGCCATCGGCCCGGTCGCCGGTGCGGCCACCTACGCGCTGGCCGGGGCCGGTACGGCGTTCGCCGTCAACGCCGCCAGCTTCCTGGTGTTCGCCGCGGCGTTGAGTCGCGTACGGCTGCCCCGGCCCGCCGCGGGCGCCCGCCCGCGGGGCCGGTTGGGGGTCCTCGGCGGTCTGACCTATGTGCGTGGCCGTCCCGAACTGCTGCGCTGTCTGGTGGCGGTGGCGCTGATCGGGCTGGCGATGGAGCCGATCAACACTCTGTCGCCCCTGTTCGCCGAGGGGTTCGGCGGCGGTGAGCTGCTGGTCGGTGTCTTCATCACCTTCTTCGGCATCGGTTCGGCGTTGATCGCCGGCTGGGTGGGGCGGCTGCGTCGCACGATGGGCAGTGGCCGCACCGGCGCGGTGGGGGTGTTCGCCCTGGGCGCCGGGATGGTGCTGCTGGCGGTCAGTCCCGGCCCGGTGATGGCCACGGTCGGCATCGCCGTCGGCGGTGCCGGTTACCTGCTGGCCGTCAGCGATGTCAACGCCACCATGCAGCACGGCCTGGCCGACGAGGTACGCGGCCGGGTGATGGCCCTGTGGTCGATGTGCTTCCTCGGCATCCGGCCGGGGGCGGCGATGCTGCACGGCTGGCTGGGGGACACCTTCTCGGCCCGTACCGGGGCGTTCGTCGCCGCCGCGGCGGCGATCGCGGCGGCGGTGGTGCTGCGGCCCCGGCTGACCCGGCATCAGCCGAGGTGAGGGGTTGTCTGCGTTGACCCCGCACCTGATCGCGGACTATTCTGCTGAGCGAAACGCCGTTCGCTTGAAGCGAACGAAATGGATAGGGGAGGCCCAGTGCACGACGGACCGCTGACCGGACTCCGCGTCATCGACGCCTCGACGATCCTGGCCGGCCCGCTGTGCTGCCAGATCCTCGGCGACTTCGGTGCCGACGTCATCAAGGTCGAACACCCCGTCGCGGGGGACAGCATGCGCGGCCACGGCCACGCCAAGGACGGCATTGCGCTGTGGTGGAAGGAGATCTCCCGCAACAAGCGGACGATCGGCCTGAAGCTGTCCACTCCGGAAGGCGCCGACCTGCTGCGTCGCCTCGCCGCCACCGCCGACGTGCTGGTCGAGAACTTCCGCCCCGGCACCCTGGAACGGTGGGGGATCAGCCCGGAACAGCTCTGGGAGCTCAACCCCGGCCTGGTCATCGTCCGCATCTCCGGCTTCGGCCAGAAGGGCCCCTACGCGCACCGGCCCGGTTTCGGCACCCTCGCCGAGGCGATGAGCGGCTTCGCCCACCTGACCGGCGAGGCCGACGGCCCACCGACCCTGCCGGCGTTCGGCCTGGCGGACAGCATCTGCGGCATCGCCGCCTCCTCGGCCACCATGGTGGCGCTGTGGGCCCGTACCCGCAACGGCGGCAAGGGTCAGGTCGTCGACCTGAGCCTGCTAGAGCCGATCATGACGGCGGTCGGTCCCGGCCCCACCGTCTACGACCAGCTCGGCGTCATCGGCCACCGGCACGGCAACCGGTCCACCAACAACGCCCCCCGCAACACCTACCGCACCAAGGACGGCGACTGGGTCGCGGTGTCCACCAGCGCCCAGACCATCGCCGAACGGGTGCTGCGTCTCGTCGGGCACCCCGAGGTCATCGACGAACCGTGGTTCGCCTCCGGACGTGAGCGCGCCGCGCACGCCGACCTGCTCGACGACTACGTGGGCGGTTGGATCGCCGAACGCACCCGCGACGAGGTCATGCGCGCCTTCGAAGAGGCCGGCGCGGCCGTCGCACCCGTCTACACCGCCCGCGACATCGTCACCGACGAACACGTCCAGGCCGCCGAGATGGTGGTCAAGGTGCCCGACGCCGACCTCGGCGAGGTCCTGATGCACAACGTGATGTGGCGCATGTCGGAGAACCCGGGCCGGATCCGCTTCACCGGTCGACCCCTCGGGGCCGACACCGACGACCTCCTCGTCAACGAACTCGGCTGCACCCCCGAGACCGTCGCCGAGCTGCGCGCCCGGGAGATCGTGGCCTGACGGCCGCCACCACACAAGGTAAGGATTGTCGTGACCACAACGAGCACCACCGCCGCAACCAGCCCGGTGACCGGGACGCAGGCGCTCCTGGCCGCCGTCGGCGCCGGAGTGCGGACCTACGACCTGGGCCGCCGTCTGACCATCGGCATGCCGCAGTCGCCGAACCACCCGCCGTTCTGGCACGCCCTGCCCCGCCGGCACGGCGACAACGTGCGCGCCGACGGCGGGTCCGCCGCCAACGACATCATCACCATGGGCACCCACGTCGGCACCCACATCGACGCCTTCGCCCACGTCTCCCAGGACGGTCGGCTGGTCGACGGCTCCGACGCCGCCGTCGCCGGCCGCGGTGGACGCTTCGCCGAACTGGGCGCGCACACCATCGCCCCGATGGTCCGCCGCGGTGTGCTGCTCGACGTCCCGGCCGCCCTGGGCCAGCCCGACGGCTGCCCGCCCGGCTACGAGATCACCCCGCAGGACCTGTCGGCCGCGGCGCAACAGCAGGGCACCCCGATCCGCCCCGGTGACGTGGTGCTGATCCGCAGCGGCTGGGGACGTCTGTTCGACCACGAGGACCGCACCCGCTACGTCGGCCACGCCAGCGGCGTACCGGGCGTCGGTGCGGCCGGCGCCACCTGGCTCGCCGACGCCGGCGTCCACGCCGTCGGCGCCGACACCATCGCCTTCGAGTGCCTGCGGCCGGGCGCCGGGCACAGCGTCCTCCCGGCGCACCGCGTGCTGCTCGTCGAACGCGGGGTCTACATCATCGAGACGATGGCGCTGGAGGAACTGGCCGCCGACGCCGTCCACGAGTTCCTGTTCGTGCTCTCGCCGCTGGCCATCTTCGGCGCCACCGGTTCGCCGGTGCGCCCGCTGGCGGTGATCGCCAATGGCTGAGCAGACCCTCGCCCAGCACCTCGCCGCCTTCGCCGCCGGCACGGGCACCACCGCCCTGCCCGATCGGCCCGCCGCCAGCGTGCGCCAACGCGTCCTGGACATCCTCGGGCTGTGCGTGGCCGCGCACCGGCTGCCCACCAGCCGCGCCGCCCTGGACTACGTCGCCGACCAGGGTGGACGCGGCCAGGCACACGTCGTCGGCCTCCCCGATGCGGTGCCCGCCGCGCAGGCCGCGTTCGGCAACGGCGTGCTCGCCCACTCGCTGGACTACGACGACACCCACCTGCCCTCGGTGCTGCACCCCAGCGCCGCGGTGGTCCCGGCCGCCCTGGCCGCCGCGCAGGCCGCCGGCGCCGACGGCACCGCCCTGACCAACGCCGTCGCGGTCGGCATCGAGACGACCGTACGGCTCGGCATGGCCGGTTTCGACCCGGTCCTCAACAACTCGGTGTTCTTCGAACACGGCCAGCACGCCACCTCCATCTGCGGTGCGATGGGCGGCGCCGTCGCCGCCGGCATGCTGCTCGGCCTCGACGAGAACCAGCTCACCGACGTGCTCGGGGTGACCGCCTCGATGGCCGCCGGGCTGATCGAGGCCAACCGCACCGGCGGCACGGTCAAACGGCTGCACTGCGGCTGGGCCGCGCACAGCGCCGTCACCGCCGCCGACCTGGTCCGCCGCGGCTTCACCGGGCCACCGACCGTGCTGGAGGGCCGGTTCGGTTTCTACACCGCCTTCCTGCGCGGCGAAGCCGACTACGAGCAGATCACCGACGGACTCGGTGAACGGTGGGCGGTGCCGGACATCTTCTTCAAGCCGTACCCGGCCAACCACTTCACCCACGCCGCCATCGACGCCGGTCTGGCGCTGCGCGCCCAGGGCGTGCCGGTGGACCGGATCACCCACATCGAACTGCGGGTACCCGCCGCGGTGATCCGCACCATCGGGGAACCGATCGCCACCAAGCGGGCCCCCGACACCGGCTACCAGGCACAGTTCAGCGGGCCGTACGCGATCGTCGCCGGGCTGCTCGGCGGTGGGGGACTGGGCCTCGGCCTGGGTGACTTCACCGACGAGCTGGCCCGTGACCCGCAGCGCCGGGCGCTGATGGCCCACGTCGACGTGGTCCCCGACGACGAGTGCAACAAGATCTTCCCGTACCAGTTCCCGGCCATCGTGACCGTACGCACCGACGACGGCCGCACCTGGCGCGAGGAGGTGCTGGCCAACCGTGGCGGCCCGCAACGACCGCTGTCCGACGCCGAACTGGCGATGAAGTTCCGGGACAACGTCGCCGGGCGCATCGCCCCGGAGACCGCCGACCAGGTGGTGTCCACCGTGCTCGGCCTCGCCGACGTCACCGACGTCAACGACCTGCTGCGCCCCCTGACCCACCTCCGCACCGACGTCGACTGACACCGGCCTCGCGGCCCGCCAACCTCAGGAGCACATCGTGGAACCCTTCGATCTCGTAGTGACAAACGTCCGAGTGGTGCGGCACGACCAGGCCGAGCCGGCGGCGCTGGACATCGGTGTCCGCGACGGCCGGATCGCCGCCCTCGCGCCCCACCTCGACGTCACCGGCGCGAAGAACGTCGTCGACGCCGGCGGCAAGCTCGCCTTCCCCGGCGTCGTCGACGCCCACCAGCACTGGGGCATCTACCACCCCCTCGCCGAGGACGCCGCCACCGAGAGCCGCGCCTGCGCGCAGGGCGGTGTCACCTCCGCGCTCAACTACATCCGCACCGGGCAGTACTACCTCAACCGCGGCGGACCGTACCGCGAGTTCTTCCCCGAGGTGCACCAGGCCACCGACCAGAAGTCCTACGTCGACTTCGCCTTCCACGTGGCCCCGATGACCACCGAGCACATCGACGAGATCCCCGAGCTGATCCGCGACCACGGCGTCACCTCGTTCAAGATCTTCATGTTCTACGGTGGCCACGGGCTGCACGGCCGCTCGGCCGACCAGAGTTCCTTCCTGATGATCCCGCCGGACGCCCGGTACGACTACGCCCACTTCGAGTTCGTGATGCGCGGGGTGCAGGCCGCCCGGGAACAGTTCCCGGAGCTGGCCGACGAGATCTCGCTGTCCCTGCACTGCGAGACCGCGGAGATCATGCGGGCGTACACCCGGCTGGTCGAGGAGGACGGCAGCCTCACCGGGCTCGCCGCCTACAGCGCCTCCCGGCCGCCGCACTCCGAGGGCCTGGCGGTCACCATCGCCGCCTACCTGGCCCACGAGACCGGCCTGCCCACCATCAACCTGCTGCACCTGACCTCCGCCAAGGCGGTCGACGCGGCGCTGCGGATGGCGCAGGCGTTCCCGCACGTCGACTTCCGCCGCGAGGTGACCATCGGTCACCTGCTGGCCGACATCGACACCGCCTACGGCCTCGGCGGCAAGGTCAACCCGCCGCTTCGGCCCCGCGAGGACGTGGAGGCCCTGTGGGGTCACATGCTCGACGGCACGATCGACTGGGTGGTCAGCGACCACGCCTGCTGCCGCGCCGAGGTCAAGTTCGGTGAGCCGAAGGACGACATCTTCGTCGCCAAGTCCGGCTTCGGTGGCGCCGAGTACCTGCTGCCCGGCCTGATCAGCGAAGGCGTCAAGCGGGGCCTGTCCTACGGTCGGGTCGCCGAGCTGACCTCGTGGGCGCCCGCGCGCCGCTTCGGGCTGGCCACCAAGGGCGCCATCGCCGAAGGGCTGGACGCCGACTTCTGCCTCGTCGATGAGAACCACACCTGGACGGTGCGGGCCGAGGAGTCGCTGTCGACCCAGGAGTACACCCCGTTCGAGGGCATGGAGCTGACCGCCAAGGTCACCGACACCTTCCTGCGCGGTGAGCAGATCCTGCGCGCCGGCAACGTGGTCGGCCAGCCCCGCGGCCGCTACCTGGCCCGGCCGACCCGACCGTGACCGCCCTCGGACCGACCCCGGCCGCGGCCCGCAGCTACCTGTACGTGCCTGCGGACCAGCCGGACAAGCTGGCGCGGGCCGCGGCCCGGGGAGCCGACGCCTGCATCCTCGACCTCGAAGACGCGGTCGCACCGACCAACAAGGCCGCCGCCCGCAGCACGCTCGGCACGTTCCTCACCGACCCGGCCACCGGCCCCCAATGGTGGGTACGCATCAACGCCGACACCCCGGCCGCCGACATCGCCGCGGTGGCCGGGCCGCACCTGACCGGTGTGGTCGTGCCGAAGGCCGACGTCGAGTCGGTGACCGAGGTGCACCGGCTGCTCAGCGAGGCCGAACGACAGCACGGCCTGCCGGCCGGCCGCCTGGCGGTGTTCGCCCTGCTGGAGACGGCAGAAGGTGTCCTGCGCGCCGAGGCCGTGGCCGCCGCCCCCCGGGTGGTACGCCTCGGCCTCGGCGAGGCCGACCTGGCGGCCGAACTGTGCCTGCAACCCGGCCCGGACAAGATGGAACTGTGGCCGCTGCGCTCCCGGATCGTGCTCGCCTGCGCGGTGGCCCGACTCGCCCCGCCGGTGGGCCCGACGGAGACGGCCCTGCGGGACCCGGAGCGGCTGGAGGCCACCAGCCGGCTGCTGCTGCGGCAGGGCTACCGCAGTCGCACCGCGATCCATCCCGCCCAGGTGCCCGTGGTCAACCGGGTGTTCTCGCCGACGGCCGAGGAGGTCGCCGCGGCCCGGGACATCGTCGACCGGTTGACCGCCGCGGAACGCGACGGCTCCGGGGTGGCGGTCTCCGCCGACGGTCGGATGATCGACGCGGCGGTCGCCCGTAGCGCCCGGGAGGTGCTGGGCCGGGCCGTCACGGGCGACTGACGCCCAGGCCAGTCGGCCTGTCGGGCGGGTGAACGGGTACGGACAGACCCTTGCCGCTAAAACATCATCATGTTTAGCATGTTAAACGTGGTGGTGAAGGGAGACGGCATGAACCTCGCACCCGCCCGACAGCGACCCACCGTGCACCAGCACACCAGCCAGATGTTCACCTGCCAGGTGACCCTGGCCAGCTACGGACCACCGGTCACCCCGTTCACCGAGGTCCAACGACGACTCCACGCCCTGGACCGCCGCTTCTCCCGCTTCCGCCCCGACAGCGAACTCAGCGCCCTCAACGCGGCCGCCGGGCACTGGCACCCCGTCTCCGACCCACTGCACGCCATGCTGCGGCACGCCCTCACCGTCGCCACCGCCAGCACCGGCCTGGTCAACATCGCCGTACTGCCCCAACTCCTCGCCGCCGGCTACCGCCGATCCTGGGCCACCGGCACCCCCCAACCCGTCCCGGCACCGGCCACACCCACTCCCGTGCCGCCCCTGGCCGACATCCTGGAACTGCGCGGCCACACCGCCCGCCTGGCCCCCGGTCACAGCGTCGACATCGGCGCCCTCGCCAAAGGCGCCTGGGCCGACGACATCGTCACCTGGCTCGGCCCCAACAGCGCCGCGAGCATCGGGGGAGACGTGGCCTGCCGCGGACCCGGCCCCGACGGCGACGGCTGGCCCGTCGAACTACCCCACGGCGAAACCCTGCACGTGCGCGACGGCGGCGTCGCCACCAGCGGCACCGGCAAACGCCGCTGGGGCACCGACGCCCACCACCTGATCGACCCCCGCACCGGACGCCCCGCCACCTCCGACATCACCCAGGCCACCGTCCACGCCGCCACCGGCGCCACCGCCGACTGGGTCGCCTCCGCAGTCGTCATCGGCGGCCGAGCGGCAGCCGACCACCTCACCCACCGAGCCGACGTGCACCACCTCTGGCTCAACCAGACCGGAGCCCCCCGATGACCCACACCGGCCCAGACCGCCTCGTCGAAACCGCCCGCTTCCGGGCCGCCTTCCGGCAGGTACCCGCCCCGGTGGCGATCATCCTCGTGCCCGGCGGCCCCGCCGGCGTCACCGGCCTCACCTGCACCTCCGCCACCTCACTGTCCGGCGAACCCCCCATGGCCATGGTCGGCATCGACCGGAAAACCGGCCTCGCCGCACTGGCCGAACAAGCCGGCCGATTCAGCATCAACTACCTCGCCGCCGACCGCGCCGCCTGGGCCCAGGCCTTCGCCGCCCGCGGCCGCCACCTCGACGAACTCGCCGCCGCCGTGATCGCCGGACACACCACCGTGCCCACCCTCGCCACCGGCACCACCGCCGTCCTCGAATGCCGCACCACCACCGTCCACCCCGGCGGAGACCACGTCATCCTGTGCGGCGAGGTCCTGCACGCCCGCGCACAGACCGACGCCCCGCCCCTGCTCTACCTCGGCGGCCGCTACGGCAGCTTCCAACCCACCCCCCACTGACCGCACCCGGAGAGCGCAACGATGGCCCCACCACGCCCACACACCGTCAACGCCGGCGGATTCACCACCCGCTACTGGGAAAGCACCCCACCCGGACAACCACGAGGCATCATCGTGCTCATCCACGACGGCGCCTTCGGCGGCGACGCCATCGGCAGCTGGTCCGCCGTCATGCCCCTGCTCGCCCAGCACTACCGGGTCCTCGCACCCGACCTGCTCGGCTACGGCGACACCGACAAGGTCGTCTACCTCGACCGCTCGCCGTACGCCTTCCGCACCGCCCACCTCGCCGCCTTCTGCAGAGCCCTCGACATCGACGCCGCACACTTCGCCGGCCAGTCCTTCGGCGGCTCCCTGCTGCTGCGCGCCGTCGCCACCCCCACCCCCGAACTACCGGCCCTGTCCGCGGTCAGCATCTGCGGCACCGGCGGCCCCTGGCGCTCCAGCAAAGGTGTCACCGAACTCGGCCGCTTCGACGGCACCGAAGACGACATGCGCCGCCTGGTCGCCCTCATGACCGACGACTACGCCGGCTTCGACGACACCGTCGCCCTGCGCTACGCCAACACCCGCAAACCCGGCCACGTCACCGCCTGCCTGGCCCCCCGCCTGCGCCACCCCAACCTCCCAAAGCCGGAAAACCGCGACGACTGGCCCACCCCACTGCGCGACAGCCCGGTCCCCGTTTTCGTCGTCGAAGCCACCCGCGACGACCTGCTCGAACCCGACTGGGGCCAACACTTCGACAACCTGTCACCACAGATCCACGTCCACCGCATGGACGCCCGCCACGCACCCAACCTCGACCAACCCGAAGCCGTCGCCGACCTGCTGCTGACCTTCTTCGACCAGGGGAGCGCACCATGAGCACCCTGCTGTTCCTGCACGACGCCGACGTGCTCCCCGGACCCGTCGGCGCCCTCAGCCGACTCGCCGACGACCACACCGTCGTCGTACCCCGCCACCCCGGCTTCGGCACCCCGCTCGACACCACCGCCGAAGACTGGGACAGCGTCGCCGACCTCGCCCAACACCACCTCTCCGACACCCTCGCCAACCTGCCACCCGGCCCCGTACACCTGGCCGGCGCCGGCTTCGGCGGCTGGATCGCCCTGGAGATGGCGGTACGCGCACCCCACCGCTTCACCTCACTGCTGCTCGTCTCCCCGTACGGCGTCAAACTCTCCGGACCCACCGAACCCGACTTCGCCGACATCCTGCTGCTCGACCCCACCGAAATCGTCGAACTCGGCTGGGCCGACCCCACCGCCTGCCACGACCTGCGGATGCCCGGATTCCCCACCGGCCTGACCGACAGCGACTACGAACGGGCCTTCACCGACCGGGCCGCCCTGTCCCGCTACGCCTGGAAACCCTTCCTGCATGACCCACGACTACGCCGCTGGCTGCACCTGGCCACCATGCCCACCCTGGTCCTCGCCGGCAGCCACAACCGACTCGTACCACCCCGCCACAGCGCCGCCCTGGCCGACCTGCTGCCCTCGGCCCACTTCGTCGAAGTCCCCGACGCCGGCCACTACCCGTACCTGGAACGTCCCGACGAGTTCCACCGGATCGTCCGGTCCTTCCTGAACGGAGAGACCCCGTGAGGCTCTACCACTTCACCGAAATGCCCTACCCCAACGTCTCGCCCGAGGCGGAAGAGGCGAACCGGGGACTCAAGTACTTCATGCCCAACCAGTACTACGACCCCAAAATCGGCCACGAGCTCTACCAGCGCTACCTCGACGAGTACGAACTCGCCGACGAACTCGGCTTCGACCTCATGGTCAACGAACACCACCAGTCCGCCTCCACCCTGCAGGTGTCCGCCACCCTCAGCGCCGCCTCCGTGCTGCACCGCACCCGACGCGGCCGCGTCCTGGTCCTGGGCACCCCACTACCGCACCGGGAAAGCCCCATCCGCGTCGCCGAGGAGATCGCCTACCTCGACTCCGTCAGCGGCGGACGCATCGACTGCGGCTTCGTCCGCGGCGTCCAGGGCGAAACCTTCCCCTCCAACCAGAACCCCGTCCACAACCTGGACATGTTCATCGAAGCCCACGACCTCATCAAGAAGGCGTGGACCCACGGCGACGTCTTCTCCTGGGAAGGCCGCCACTACCACTACCGGTACGTCAGCGTCTGGCCCCGCCCGTACCAGCAACCACACCCGCCGATCTGGATCAGCGGCACCTCCACCCGCCTGGTCGAATGGACCGCCCGACACGGCTACACCCTGTGCAACCTGCTCGGCACCTACGAGGACACCGCGACCTCGTTCCGGCTCTACCGCCGCACCGCCGTCGCCGACGGCCAACCCGAACCCGGCCCCGACCGCTTCGCCTACATGGCCCTGTGCCACGTCGCCCCCACCGAAGCCAAGGCCCGCGAGATCGGCCGCAAACTCATGTACTACCTCAAGCCCGGCAAACTCCGCCTCGGCGCCGCCAGCCCACCCGGCTACTTCCCACCCGCCGCCGCAGTCGCCGCCCTCCGCGGCCGCCTCGGCGCCGTCCGCCGCATGAGCTACGAAGACCTCATCGACGCCGGCATCCTCCTCGTCGGCACCCCCGACCAGGTCACCGCACAAATCCACCGACTCTACAAAGCCACCGGCGCCGGCCACCTCATCCTGATGAACCACGCCGGCGACATGACCAGCAACGAGGTACGCGACCACCTCACCCTGTTCGCCCGCGACGTCATGCCCGAGGTCTCCACCCTCGGCACCGACTGGCGCGACCAGGACACCACCTGGCGCGTCGACCAGGACCAGACACCGGTACGACCCGTACTCTCCAGCGCCCTGTCCTGACCCGACCTCACCACCAGCCGACCACCTCGTCGTGCAACCCCGCATAGTCACGTTCGAGGTGGTCGGCCAGGGCCAGCATGTGCGCCCGCATCAGCCGCTCCGCCTCCGCCCCGTCCCCATCGGCGATCGCCGCGGCCACCGCCTGATGCTCGCGCCGCACATCCTCCCACCGCTCCGGACGACGCTCCGCCGCCACCACCCGCTCGGTGTAGATCTCCTTCAACGCCCGACCGAACAGATCCAGCACCCCGTTGCCCGACAACCCCGCCACCACACCGTGGAACCGCTGCATGACCGCCAGATAACTGGCCTCGTCACGCTCCTCCAACGTGCTGTGCTCCCGCATCGACTCGGCCAACTCCCGCAACCGCGCCGCATCACGACGCTCCGCGGCCAGCCGCGCCATCAACGGCTCCATGATCACCCGCGCCTCGACCAGCTCACCGAAGCGGGTCCGACCCATCTGCATGAACAACGCCATCGTCCGACCGAACGTGTGCGGATCCACCGCCCCCACGATCGGCCCGCCACCACGACCCGGCCGCACCTGCAACAGACCGTTGTGCTCCAGGATCCGCAGCGCCTCCCGCAACGTGCCGCGACTGACCCCGTACGCCTGCAACATCTGCGCCTCGGTCGGCAACGCCGCGCCGGGGGAGAGCCCCTGCTCGACGATGTCCTCCAGGATCTGCCGGGCCACCAGCTCGCCCATCTTCGCCGCACGCTGACGAAACCGCGGAGTCGGCTGGGTCTCGGACATGACCCGAGTCTACGGGTCCCACGATCTTGCACCCGTCCACCGCTCCCACCGCCCCGACGAAGGCAACGACCAGCTCACACTGCCCGGAGCCGGCAGGCGAGGGGAGTGGTGGACCAGCTGCACCCATCGACATCGTTGCCTGTCCCGCACCACAACTGCCAGAGTGACGGCGTAACCGACAGAACAGGTGGGAAGCGCATGGGCACCATTCACCACGAAGCAACGCTGACGGTGCCGGCAGACGTGGCCTGGGACTTCCTCGACCGCTACACCCGCGCCGAGGTCCACATCTTCTCCGCCTGCGTCAGCGAACGCCAGCAGGACGACCACCGGGTGGTCACCCTGATCGACGGCACCGAACTCTGGGAACGAAACGTGACCGTCGATCCGCAACGCAGACGAGCCGTCTACGCGATACCCGGTTTCCCCGGCGCAGAGCACCACCAGGCCGAAATGCGGGTCCTCACCGACGACAACGGCACGGCGACACTGCTGTGGACCACCGACATCCTGCCGCACGAACTGGCCACCCACCTCAGCGACACGTACGCGGTCATGTTCAGCGAACTGCTCGCGGCAGTCAACGGCCACCGCCCGTAAACTCGCCGCCACCGCTCAACCTGCCCCCGGCAAAAAGCGTCTACCTTCCATGCGAGCAGAACGGTGGACGATATGGGCAAGCCATGCCGGATGACGACGAGGAACGATTCCGCGAGTTCGTGTTGCAGCAGTGGGGGCCGTTGACCCGAACGGCATATCTGCTCACCGGCGACCGGGGCGCCGCCGAAGACCTGGTGCAGTCGGCGCTGGAGAAGACCCACCGGCGGTGGGGTCGGATTCTCCGCAAGGACGCGCCCGGGGCGTACGTCCGCCGCGCGATGATCAACACCGCGGTGTCGTGGCGACGGTGCCGCCGAACAATCGAGGTACCACTCCTCGACGCCGACACCATCGCCACCCCCGACGCCTACCAGCACGCGGAGAACCGGCATCAGTTACTGGGGGCGCTACGCCGCCTCCCGCCACGAATGCGCGCCGTGCTCGTCCTGCGGTACTTCGAGGATCTCAGCGAGGCCGACATCGCCCGACTGCTCGACTGCTCACCCGGAACGGTCAAGAGCCAGGCGTCACGAGGACTGGCCCGGCTACGAGCCGACCTGGAGCCGCCGCCCACCATCACCGAGACCAGCCTCCAGGAGGATCCCGCATGACCGAGAACGTGGAAACCAGACTCCGGGAAGCCCTCCACACCGAGGCTGACACCGTGGCAGTGACGGCAGATCCCTGGCCACGATTCACCCGGCGGGAGGCAGGTCACCGCCGCGCACGTCGGATCCGTACCGGTGCGATCGCCGCCTGCCTGGCCGCCGCCGTCGCCATTCAGACCAACCTGATTCCCCTCCCAGGTTGGGTACCCGGCATCGCCGTCGCCTCGTCGCCGTCACCGCTCACGGACGGACCCGCACGGGGCGATCTCGCCGCCGACCGCAACTGGACGGACGGCCTGCTCAGCCAGGTTGCCGATCTACAAGATCCGGAAGGGTGGTGGAAGGTCACCGACCGCGACGACATCCGGATCGTGTACGCCGACGACATACCCGGCCGCCGAATCGCGCTGCTCCTCGTCCCGCTGCGCCTGGGCCTGCTCACCGACTCGACGCTTGTCTGGTTCAGCGGCCCACCCGGAGCCGAACCGGAACAGATGCAACAGGGCGGCAACGAACCCGCCGACATCCCAGTGGCGATCTGGATGGAAAGCGACCCGACGAACGGGGGCGCCGCAGTGGTCATCGGCCCGGCGGGTTCCACCGTGACGATCAACGGGTTCTCCGGCTATTCCGCAACGGGCGTCGTCGAAAGCCACCAACTCTCCTCATCCGTCGGTACGGGCATCGGCGTCACCTCGCTGCCACCCACCGATCTGGTCGGCGGGCCCGCACTCACCGCCCGGGTCACCAACGGCGACACCCTCATCTACGACGGTCCCGTGTACGGCGGGTGGAGCGGGTCAGACAGCGACCGCCAGGAGCCGACCGACGAGATGCTCACCGCCGCTGTCCGCCACACCCGAGGCACCGTCATGGACCGAGCCGTCCTCGCCCGGTTCATCAGTCACGCGTTGCGAGACAGTCGACTGTCAGCCCAGGACGTCACGATCCGGGTGCGCTGGTGCGGCACCATCAACGACAAACCCGCCGCACTGTTCACCATTCAACCCACGGACGGCGGAGTGATCGCCTACGCCATCCACGGCGACACCACCGGCTGGCGAACCGACCTACGGCTGCTGCTGCCCGCAGACGGCGCCGAGCAACGCCCCATCGCCTGGCGGATGCGCGCCGAGGGTGGGGATGCCCGGACGGACCGGGTCAACCTGGTAGCCCCACCGGGAGCAGTCACCGCAGCCGTCACCGCCCTGGACGACACCCCGAGCCCGGTCGCCCTGGACGCATCCGGCTTCGGCAGCACCACCATCCCGCAGCACAAACCCGCGACCGTCAGCGCCAGCACCGCCGACGGGACCCCTTTCATCAGCACACCCGTGCCGGCCTTCGAAACCAACAGCGGCGGCCTACCCGGCGCCTCCCGAAACACCCGAATCACCGACTGACACCTCAACAGCCGTGGAGGTCCGGGGAAGGGGCCGGACCCACACGGGGTGTTCAGGGCGTACGCCAGCGGGCACGCCGTCATGACACTTGGGTACGGCGGACGTGTCCGAGTGCCGCACCCAAGTGTGTGCGACGGTGGCTCACCGGGACCGCACGCCGTCGAGGTGACGGGTGCTCCGTTCCCGGGTCCTGCCCGCAGAAGGAGCACCCGCTGACCCCCCCGAGGCCGATTCGATAATTGACATTATGTAAAGCTGAACGGGAAGAGGGCTCCTCCACGGGCGAGCGGCCTCGGCTGGGCTACGCCCCGCTCGCGACGCCCCTTTGACCGACCTTGCCTCGTCCAGGGCACCAACAGCTCCATCACGACGGGCAGCGCGTCTGGCTACGGACGCTACGACAAGTGCGGGCGACCCTGAGCGAGCCCGCAGGACGCCGCTTCGGCCTCGGTGCCACACCGGCCCATGTCCCGATGGCCTGCCGGGCCGACCCGCGGGTCGATCCGGTCGCCACCGGACCGGGCCGACCCGCAGGTTGACGCTGAAATCGGCGCGGGGTGGCCGTTGGAGCGTGCCCAGGGCGCGGTGATCGACACCGTTTCGGCGAAGTGGCGGTATCCCGCCGAGCCGGACCCCGCCGTTTCGGCGAAACGGTGCGAGCCCTCCGCCGTCCGCCCCCTGCGGCCGCCGGAAGATGGGGTGCGCGGTATGTCCGGTCTGACGTGGGGGCAGCCGGGGAACGATGGTGCGGTCGGAACAGCGCGAACTCGCAAGGAACCCCCGGGCACGCGTGATCGTCAAGCGCGCTCCCCTGGGCTGGCCGACAACCCGAAAAACATGCATAATATGCCTTATGCATGACAAATCGGGTGTTCTGGTCATCGGGTTGATCGAAGGGTTTCTGACCGCGCGGGCCACCCGTAAGCCTTCTCCGCACACCCAGGCGGCGTACCGGCGGGATCTGTTCGGGGTGGCGACGCTCGCCGCGGAGTTGACCACCCCTCCCCTCCCCCTTGCCGATCTTCGGATCGATGCGCTCTCCCCCGGGCTGCTGCGGACGGCGTTCGCCCGCTTCGCCGCCGACCGGGCCGCCGCGTCGGTCGGTCGCGCCTGGTCCACCTGGAACAGCTTCTTCACGTTCCTGGTGGCCGAGCAGGTGGTGCCGGGCAATCCGATGCCGGCGGTGGGTCGCCCGCGCATGCCGCTCCCCCAGCCCAAGCCGCTGCGCGGTGAGGACACTCCGGAGCAGTTGCTGGCCTCGGCGGCGCGGGGCGAGGGCCGGCAGCGCGATCCGTGGCCGGAGCGGGATGTGGCGGTGCTGGCGTTGGCGCTGTGTGCGGGGTTGCGGTTGTCGGAGTTGTTGGCGCTGCGGGTCGGTTCGCTGTCGGGGCGGCCCGGTGAGCGTCGGGTGGAGGTGGCCGGCAAGGGTGGGCGGCCTCGGGTGTTGCCGGTGGAGCCGGCTCTGGACGAGGTGTTGTCGGCCTACCTGGACAGTCGGGTGCGTCGCTTCGGTTCGCGTACGGTGCGACCGGATTCGCCGTTGCTGGTGGACCGGCGGGGTGAGCCGCTGCGCCGGGGTGGGTTGCAGTATCTGGTGGAGTCCTGTTACCGGCGGGCCGGGATCGGTGATCGGGTGCCGCGTGGGGCGCGGTTGCATGCGTTGCGGCACACCTTCGCGACCCGTCTGGCGGAGGACGGTGCCGGGGCAGCGGAGATCATGCGGTTGCTGGGCCATGCCTCGTTGGCGTCGTCGCAGACCTACATCGAGGTGACCGCGGTCCAGCAGCGGGAGGCGGTACGGGCGAACCGCACGAACCGAGCCCTGGTCGGGTTGGTGCGGTCTCAGAGCGGTTGAGCGGTCAGGATCGCCGGCAGGATGGTGGCGGTCTCACGGGGGTACGACAAACGGTCCCCCTCATTGGCAGAGAAGGACCGTCAGGCGTGGGTCAGGCGGCGCCGGATTGCCGGCGGAGCTGGTGGTTCCGGTTCTGCTGGAGGGCTTCTTCCAGTTGGTCTTCGAGGATGATGATCCGGCAGGCGGCTTCGAGGGCCGTGCCGTGGTCGACCATCTCCCGGGCTCGTGCGGCCAGGCGCAGTTGGTAGCGGGAGTAGCGGCGGTGTCCGCCGGCGGAGCGGAACGGGATGATCAGCTTTGCCTCGTCGAGGCGGCGCAGGAAGTCCTGCGAGGCGCCCACGATCTCCGCGGCGCGGCCTATGGTGTAGGCGGGGTAGTTGTCGTCGTCGAGCACGTCGTCGGGTTGGGCCATGCATACCTCTCCATGACGAGGGCCCCGGCGAAGGACTCGCCGGGGCCCAGGGTTACGGGTTGAATACACCATCTACCGACGGGTTCGTCGGGTTCTCGTTTCCGCACCGGGCGACTGTCAGCGACAGGCGGTGCGAGGATCGCATAAGCGTGACCGGAGACCACCTCACATTCGATGGGACTACGGTGTCCGCCGCAGAAATGCGACTGCATTCTGGCGGCGGGCGATCCAACGGCGTCCAGCCCTCCCCTTCCTCTGCTTCCGATACCTGTAGTGCTGCCCGCCGGTGTCGGAGCCCACGCAGCTACACGGCCCAGACACGGTACGGCGGAGCTTTCCTGCATCAGGCGGAGCCCTGAACCTGCATCGGCCCTGCCTGCGGTTGCCTTGACCTGGAGTTACGTCAAGGTCTTGACCTGCACTTACCTTGCTGCGTGCGGTGATGTGCTTCCACCGCTGTTGCCGAGCGAGCCGCGAGAAGTTCCGGGCCCTGCTTGATGCTCGGTCTGTTTCGTCGGCGTTCTTTACCGATCTTCGTTGTCAACGACGGAAACCTTACCCGAACCCACCGACAATATCTAGCTACTTGGGGCCAGATTTTCTCGGTGGACCGGGCAAGGCCCGCAGAGGTGGTGGTCAGGTGGGTCAGCCGAGATCGACCAGCAGGGGCCGGTGGTCGGAGATGGTCGACAGTGGGGTGCGTACCGCGGTGACCGGGGGCAGGTGAGTGAACCCGCGCCGGTCGGCGATGGCGTGGTCGAGTTGCACGCGGGGTGCTCCGGCCGGGTAGGTGGGTCGGCGGCCGAGCAGGTGCCAGCCGGTGGTGAGGCGGGTGGCCCAGGCGGGCAGGTTGAGGTCGCCCAGCAGGATGCGTGGTGCGGGCAGGGTGCGCAGGGCGCGGATGACCTGGCGGAGTTGGAGGATGTTCCAGCCGGGGACGAAGGACAGGTGGGTGGCGGCGACGGTGAGTTGGCCGTGTGGGGTGTCCAGGACGGCGGCGAGGACGACGCGGGGTTCGTCGCGGAGCAGGATGAGTCCGCCGCCGCCTGCGCCGGGTGCGTAGACCGGTGAGCGGACGGGTGCGGGTTTCAGGCGGGTGACCTGCCAGGTGGTGACGGGGTGGCGGGAGATCAGGCCGACGCCGTAGCAGGGTTCGCCGTGTCCGTCGTCGTCGTGGGTGAGGGGTCGGAAGGCTTCGCCGGGGGTGCCGACGACGGCGGCGGCGAAGCGGTGTTCGTCGGCGTCGAGGGCTTGGGCGGCGATGGCGGTGAGGTCCAGGTTGCCGCTGCGGGACTGGTCGCGGTCGACTTCCTGCAGGGCGAGTACGTCGGCGTCGAGGGCGGTGACGGCGGCGGCGAGGCGGTGGGGGTCGACCAGTCCGTCGGTCAGTGATCGTCCGTGCAGCAGGTTGAACGTGGCCAGGCGCACGCTGTCACCTTAGCGACGGTGGTGGCAGGGTTTTGCAGATGATGCGGGGTCTGTTCTGTTCGATGCTGCTTTTCCTGACGGTGGGTGGGGTGGGGATCTGGGTGCGGCGGTTGCGCCGCCGGTGAGGCTGCCCACAGATGCCCACGTCAGCGGGGTTGTGGTGGGCAGAATGCGGCGCGTGGAGCTTGATCCTTCGACCGTCGCGATCCTGTTGACGGCTGCCGCGATGGCCGGGTGGGTTGATGCGGTGGTCGGTGGTGGGGGTTTGTTGTTGTTGCCGGCGTTGCTGGTGGCGGTGCCGGGTATGCCGCCGGCGATGGCGTTGGGGACGAACAAGTTGGCGGCGATCGCGGGGACGACGACGGCGGCGTTGACCTTCGCTCGCCGTACGAAGATCGATTGGGCGGTGGCGGGGCCGGCAGCGGCGTTGGCGGTGGTGTGTGCCGGGGTGGGTGCGGCGTTGGCGGGTACGGTGCCGCCGTCGGCGTACCGGCCGGTGGTGTTGGTGGTGTTGCTGTTGGTGGCGTTGTTCGTGTTGTTGCGGCCGCGGTTGGGGGTTGCGGCGGCGCCGCATCGGCGTACGCGGACTCGGGTCGTGGTGGCGGTGTTGGTGGCGGGGGTGGGGATCGCCGCCTATGACGGGTTGATCGGGCCGGGTACGGGCACGTTTCTGGTGTTGGCGTTCACCGCGTTGGTGGGTGCGGATTTCCTGCACGGTTCGGCGATGGCGAAGGTGGTGAACGCGGGTACGAACGCGGGGGCGTTGGCGGTGTTCGCGGTGACGGGGAACGTGTGGTGGTTGCTCGGCGCGGCGATGGCGGTGTGCAACATCGTGGGGGCGATGGTCGGGGCGCGGATGGCGTTGCGGCGGGGTGCCGGGTTCGTGCGGGTGGTGTTGCTGGTGGTGGTGTTGGCGTTGGTGGCGAAGCTGGGTTACGACCAGTGGCTGGCCGGTTGAGGGTGGGCCGCCGCTGTCGTGTGATCATCGGTTGATGCCGGTGCGCGCGGAACATGATCGGTCGGTGCTGGCGGGGCTGTTGGGTCGGGATCCTCAACTGCACGCCTACGAGTTGGGCGATCTGGACGACTTCTTCTGGCCGTACACGTCGTGGTATCGGCGGGGTGAGTCGGTGGCGTTGCTGTATCACGGGATGCGGCCGCCGACGTTGCTGGCGTTGACGCGGCCGGAGGGGGTCGCGGAGTTGGCGGCGGTGGTGGGTGAGTTGGCGCCGGTGTTGCCGGCGCGGTTGTGGGCGCACCTGTCCCCCGGTGTGGAGGTGGGGTTGGCGGGGGCGTTTCGGGTGGTGGCGGCGGGGGCGCATCTGAAGATGGCGTTGACGCGGCCGGACCGGTTGGCGGCGGTGGTGGCGGCCGGGGAGGTGCTGGGTCGTGAGCATGTGCCGGCGTTGCGGGAGTTGTACGCGGTGGCGTATCCGGGTAACTGGTTCGATGCCCGGATGGTGGACACGGGCCGGTATGTGGGTGTGTGGGCCGGTGGTGTGTTGGTGGCGGTGGCGGGGGTGCATGTGTACTCCCCCGCGTTCGGGGTGGCGGCGTTGGGCAATGTGACCACTCATCCGGCGTGGCGTGGTCGTGGGTTGGCCTCGGCGGTGGTGGCCCGGTTGTGTGGGTTGCTCCGGGCCGAGGTGGCGCAGGTGACGTTGAACGTGAAGGCCGACAACGGTGTGGCGGTGCGGTTGTACGAGCGGTTGGGTTTTCGCCGCTCGGCCGAGTACGGGGAGTTCGAGCTGGCCGCGGTGGGCTGCTGAAGGGGTTTTCCGGTGGCTTCGGTGGTGGCCGGTGGGCAGAATGCGCGGATGACTCAGGCGACGTTGCGTACCGCGCGGCTGGTGTTGGTGCCGTTGGCGGATGAGCATCTGGCCGGTGAGATCGCGTTGGATGCGGATGCGCAGGTGATGCGGTTTCTGGGGCCGGTGCGGTCGGCCGAGGAGGTGCGGGGGCTGCATCGGCGGCGGTTGGCGGTGGCCGGGCAGGCGCCGGGGTTGGGGTTCTGGGCGGGTCTTGTCGAGGGTGAGTTCGTCGGTTGGTGGCTGTTGGAGCCGCCGCAGCGTGCCGATCAGGGGCCGGTGGTGGGGCAGGCGGAGTTGGGTTACCGGTTGGTGCGCCGGTGGTGGCGGTGGGGGTTGGCCAGTGAGGGGGCCCGGGAGTTGATCCGGCACGGTTTCGTGGATCTGGGGTTGCGGCGGATCTTCGCCGAGACGATGGCGGTGAATGTGGCGTCGCGGGCGACGATGGCGGCGGTGGGGATGCGCCATGTGCGTACGTTCCACCAGTCGTGGTCGGATCCGTTGCCGGGTGCCGAGCAGGGTGAGGTGGAGTACGAGATCACCCGGGAGCAGTGGGTGGCGTCAGCGGCGGGGTGAGTCGAAGCGTCCGGCGCGGATCTCTCGTAGTGCGCGGCGACGGACGTCGCCGCGCAGGGTGTCGACGTAGAGGCGGCCGTGCAGGTGGTCGGTTTCGTGTTGCAGGGCGCGGGCGAGGAAGCCGCTGCCGGCGATGGTGAGGGGTTCGCCGTGTTGGTCGAAGCCGTGGGCGGTGGCGTGCAGGGCGCGGGGGGTCGGGTAGTAGAGGCCGGGGATGGACAGGCAGCCTTCGTCGTCGTCCTGGAGTTCGTCGGACAGGTCGAGGGTGGGATTGATCATGTGGCCGCGGTGGCCGTCGGCGTCGTAGACGAAGACCTGGGCGTTGACGCCGATCTGGGGGGCGGCGACGCCGGCGCGGCCGGGTTTGCCGAGCAGGGTGTCCATCAGGTCGGTGACCAGGGCGCGTAGTTCGGCGTCGAAGCTGGTGATCGGTTCGCTGGGGGTGCGTAGCACCGGGTCGCCGATGATTCGGATGTCCCGCATGGTCATGTCGGAAAGGCTAGTCGGTGGTCGGTGTGCCAGGTGTGTCTGGTTGCGGATCATCGCAGGGCGGCGCGTACGGGGCGGGTTTTGGCTGCTGCTTCGGCGACTTCGGCGTCGGGGTCGCTGTCCCAGGTGATGCCGCCGCCGGCCCATACGTGCACCCTGTGGTGGTCGACGGCGGCGGTGCGGATGGTCAGGCCGAGGTCGATGTGGCCGGGGGCGACCCAGCCGAGGCCGCCCATGCTGGCGCCTCGGCCGACGGGCTCCAAAGCGGCGATGTGGTGCAGAGCGGCGAGTTTCGGGGCGCCGGTGACGGAGCCGCCGGGGCAGACGGCGCGGAGCAGGTCGGCCAGGCCGAGGCCGTCGGCGATCTGGGCGCGGATGGTGGATTCGGCCTGCCACAGGTCACACCATCGGCGTACGGCGAACAGGTCGTCGACGCGGACGCTGCCGGTGGCGGCGATGCGGGCCAGGTCGTTGCGTTCCAGGTCGACGATCATGATGTGTTCGGCGCGTTCCTTGCGGGAGGCGAGCAGGTCGGCGCGGCCGGCGGCGGTGGCGGGGCGGGTGCCTTTGATGGGGCGGGTGGTGAGGGTGCCGTCGCGGACCTCGATGAGGGTTTCCGGGCTGGCGCAGCCGATGGCCCAGTCGGGGCCGGACAGGACGCCGCCGTAGCGGGCGCCGGGGAGGCGGCCGAGGCGGGCCAGGGCGGGCAGCGGGTCGCCGGTGTACGGGGCGGCGGCGTGGCCGACGAGGTTGACCTGGTAGACCTGGCCGCGGCTGATGGCGTGGCGGACGGCGTCGACGGCGGCGGCGTGCTGCTGCGGGCTCCAGCTTTCCGTCCAGGGTCCCCGGTGCCAGCTGGTGGTCGACGGTGGTGGAGGTGGTGGGGTGTCGGTGTGGCCGTAGACGACGACGGCGACGTCGGGCAGGTCGGCGGGGCTGGGTGGGCCGGGGTCGCCGCCGACCATCAGGGCGCCGGCGGCGGCGGAGACGTAGAGGGCGGCGCCGCAGAGCTGGTCGGGGTGGTGGGTGGGTGCGGGCCGGGCGAGGTCGTGCAGGTGCAGGCCGTGAGCGGTGAGGAAGTCCTGGATCTGGCCGGCAGGGTCGCCGCCGTCGGTGGGTCGCCACTGCCAGCGGGCGCGTTCGACGAGGCGGCCGCGGCAGGCGGTGGGGGCGGCGGGTGGCGCGACCACCATTCGTGGGAGCGCTTCCATGACGTCTGGGCGATGGATGCTCATCCGTTCAGTGGATTTCCCACGCGCCGCGCGGACATCTGCTCGATGCCGCGCGCTTCCGCTTGGTACTGTGCGTCACTGGTCATGTGAACCATGACACAGTGCCCCCACAGTCCGGAGAACCCGATGTGCCAGCACCAACCCACCTGCCCCTCCGCCGACGCCACCGACCGGGAAGCCGCCAAGGCCATCGCCTGTTTTCCTGAACAGGGCTGGAGCCTGCTCTGCAACGGCGTCATCGTTTTCGAGGACACCGGCGAACTGCTCCCCGACGGCAGCAGCATCGCACCCCACCGCGGACCCGCCCGCCACGCCCTCGCCGCCTGACCCGACCACGATCCGTCACGACCTTTCCCGCGCCGCCTCAGGCTAGCCCCCCGCCGCGGCGCTGGTCACCGCAGGTCGGCGTACCACCGGGGCGGCACCGCGCGCCCCGGCGCACACCCTGCCGCTCAGTCCTCGTACGCCTGCGGTGACGGGCACGAACACACCAGATTCCGATCGCCGTAGCCGCCGTCGACCCGCCGCACCGGCGGCCAGTACTTCGCCACCCGGTCCACCCCGGCCGGATAGCCGCCCACCGACCGCGGGTACGCGTGCGGCCACTGGTCGCCGGCGACCATCGCCGCGGTGTGCGGCGCGTTGACCAGCGGATTGTCATCGGCCGGCCACTGCCCCGTCGCCACTGCGTCGATCTCCGCCCGGATGGCGATCATCGCGTCGCAGAACCGGTCCAGCTCGGCCAGATCCTCGCTCTCCGTCGGCTCCACCATCAACGTCCCGGCCACCGGGAACGACATGGTCGGCGCGTGGAACCCGTAGTCGATGAGCCGCTTGGCCACGTCGTCGACACTGACCCCGGTCGCCTTCGTCAACGGCCGCAGATCCAGGATGCACTCGTGGGCCACCAGCCCCTTGTTGCCGGCGTACAGCACCGGGAAGTGCCCGCGCAGCCGCGCCGCCACGTAGTTGGCCGCCAGCACCGCCACCCCGGTGGCCCGGGCCAGCCCGTGCGCGCCCATCATCCGCAGGTACACCCACGGGATCGGCAGGATGCCCGCCGACCCGTACCGGGCCGCCGAGATCGCCGGCCGACCATCCACCGGCTCGCCGACCGGGTCACCGGGCAGGAACGGCGCCAGGTGCGCGCGTACCGCCACCGGACCGACCCCCGGCCCACCGCCGCCGTGCGGAATGCAGAACGTCTTATGCAGGTTCAGGTGCGACACGTCCGCCCCGAAGCGGCCCGGCTTGGCGAAGCCGACAAGCGCGTTGAGGTTCGCCCCGTCGACGTACACCTGACCGCCGGCGTCGTGGACCTTCGCGCACAACTGCGCGATGCCCGTCTCATACACCCCGTGCGTCGACGGATACGTCACCATGATCGCCGCCAGGGCGTCGGCGTGCGCCTCGATCTTCGCGTCCAGGTCGACCAGGTCGACGTTGCCGTCGGCGTCACAGCCGACCACCACCACCCGCATGCCGGCCATCACCGCGCTGGCGGCGTTGGTGCCGTGCGCCGACGACGGGATCAGACACACGGTGCGGTGCCCCTCACCGCGGGAACGGTGGTAGGCGCGGATCGCCAGCAGACCCGCCAACTCCCCCTGCGAGCCGGCGTTGGGCTGCACACTGACCGCGTCGTAGCCGGTCACCTCCGCCAGCCACCCCTCCAACTGGCCGATCATCGTGCGGTAGCCGGTGGTCTGGTCGGCCGGCGCGAACGGATGCAGGTGCGCGAACTCCGCCCAGCTGATCGGCTCCATCTCGGTGGTCGCGTTGAGTTTCATGGTGCACGAACCCAACGGGATCATGCCCCGGTCCAGGGCGTAGTCCAGGTCGGCGAGTCGACGCAGGTACCGCAGCATCGCCGTCTCCGAGTGGTGGCTGCGGAACACCGGGTGAGTCAGGAAGTCCGACGTACGGGCCAACGCGCCCGGCAGGGCCGCGTCGGTGTCACCGTCGATGCCGTCGACGCCGAACGCCGCCCACACCGCCGCCAGGTGCGCGCCCGTGGTGGTCTCGTCGCAGGAGATCCCCACCCGGTCGGCGTCGACCAGCCGCAGGTTGACGTTGCGGGCCGCCGCCGCGGCCACCACCTCCGCCGCCCGCCCCGGCACGGTCGCGGTGACCGTGTCGAAGAACGGCACATCGGCCACCTCGACACCACCGGCACGCAGGCCGGCCGCCAACCGGGCCGCCATCTGGCGGGTACGCGTCGCGATGCGCCGCAACCCGTCCGGGCCGTGGTAGACGGCGTACATGCTGGCCATCACCGCCAGCAGCACCTGCGCGGTGCAGATGTTGCTTGTCGCCTTCTCCCGCCGGATGTGCTGCTCCCGGGTCTGCAACGCCAACCGGTACGCCGCCTGCCCGGCCGTGTCCCGGGACACCCCGACCAGCCGGCCCGGCAGCATCCGCTCCAGACCCCGCCGGACCACCAGATAGCCGGCGTGCGGGCCACCGAAGCCCATCGGCACCCCGAAACGTTGGGTGGTGCCCGCGGCGATGTCGACACCGATCTCCCCCGGCGGGCGCAGCAGCGTCAACGCCAGCAGGTCCGCCGCGACGGTCACCAACCCCCCGACGGCGTGCGCGGCCTCCACCAGCCGCGCATGATCACGTACGGTTCCGGAGGCGCCCGGATACTGCAGGTGCAAGCCGAAGAACTCCGCCGGCAACTCGTCGCGGTCCACGTCGACGATCCGCACCTCGATGCCGAGCGGCTGCGCCCGGCCGGTGATCACCGCGAGGGTCTGCGGCAGGGTGTCGGCGTCGACCACGTACACCGGGCTGCTGCTCTTCGACGCCCGCCGGGCCAGGGTCATCGCCTCCGCCGCCGCGGTGCCCTCGTCGAGCATCGACGCGTTGGCGGTCGCCAGGCCGGTCAGATCCGACACCATGGTCTGGAAGTTCAGCAACGCCTCCAACCGGCCCTGACTGATCTCCGGCTGGTACGGCGTGTACGCGGTGTACCAGGCCGGGTTCTCCAGCACGTTACGGCGGATCACCGCCGGGGTGTGCGTACCGTGATAACCCAACCCGATCATCGACACGGCGACGGTGTTCTCGGCGGCCAGGGCCCGCAATTCGGCCAGGGCCTCGTGCTCGCTGGCCGGCTCCGGCAGATCCAACCGGCCGTGCCAGCGGATCACCTCGGGGATCGCCGCGTCCATCAACTCGTCGATCGAGGCGTACCCGACGGTTTCCAACATCCGGCGCTCGTCGTCCGGGCCGGGACCGATGTGACGGTCGGCGAACAGCTCTGCGGTCATGGGTGGCGCTCCCGCGAAGGTGGGGGTCGACAGGTCGGCCCTCCCCCTCTGTCACACCCACGGGCGCTCCACAGTGCCTGACGCCACGCGGTCCTTTTGCCTGAGAGGTTCCGGGGAGGATTTGCCCCTTCGGCGCCGACCCGGCTACGCCAGGACGGTCTCTCCCACGTGGGTGCTACCGGCACGATCAACGCTACCAGCGCCCCCACCGGCCCACACCGAACCCCCGGCCGACCCGCGCCCCAGCAGGCGGCGGGACGCTCAGCAGCCGGCGGCCGGCGCCACCGCGTCGACCGCCGTCGGCTGAGCACCGGCGCCCAGCAGCCGCTGCGCCAGGGCCGGCAACACCTGCCCCAACGGCGCGTCGACCCGCAGCAGGGCATGGGCGTCGCCCCGCGTCGCCCCCTGGTTGACGATCACCACCGGCACCCCGTGCCGGGCCGCCGCGGTGACGAACCGGCGCCCCGACAACACCGTCAACGACGACCCGAGCACCAGCAGCAACCGGGCGGCGGCCACCATCGCGAAGCAGTCCCGCACCCGCCCGGCGGGCACCGTCTCACCGAAGAACACCACGTCGGGCTTGAGCATCCCGCCACAGCTGCGGCAGTCGACCGTACGGAACCCGGCCACCTCGGTGTCGTCGAGTTCCACGTCACCGTCCGGGTTGATCGCGGCGGCCCGGGCGGTGAAGTCCGGGTTGCGCCGGCGCAGCCGCCCGTCCAACTCCTGCCGTGGCGTCCGCTCCCCACAGCCCAGGCAGATCACCTGGTCGAGTCGCCCGTGCAACTCCACCACGTCACGGCTGCCCGCCGCGGTGTGCAGCCCGTCGACATTCTGGGTGAGCACCCCGGTCACCAGACCGCCGTGCTCCAGCCGGGCCACCGCCCGGTGACCGTCGTTCGGCGCCGCCTGCGCCATCAACCGCCACCCCAGGTGACTACGGGCCCAGTAGCGGCGGCGGGCCTGCGCGTCACCCACGAACATCTGATACGTCATCGGGGTGTGCCGGCGGGCCACCCCACTCGCCCCCCGATAGTCCGGAATGCCCGACTCGGTGGACAGGCCGGCGCCGCTGAGCACCACCACCTCACCACCGGCCACCAGCCCCGCCACCGGCTCGATCACATCCTCCACCCGACCCATGCTGCCCCAGCCGCCACGCCCACGACCAGCCGCCGCACCGGCCAGCCGGTCCCCGCCGACGAGCCGGCGGCCGTGACGGTCAGGGCTGCTGGTGACGCGGCGCCGCACCCGCCGGCACCGCCGGCGCGCCGATGCGCTCCATCGTGCGCGCCAACTGGGCACTGCCGTCGTCGAGGTGCCGCGCCGCCGCCCGCATGTGCGAGATCATCATCTCGCCGTAGATCCGCAGCGCCTCCCGCGCCGCCACCCCGTCGTCGAACGACGCCCCGGCCGACGCCCGGTAATCCTGCACCGCCCGCTCCGCCTCCTGACGGGCCTGCTCCACCGCCGCCCGCACGTAACTCTCGTACTGGGTACGGGCGTACTCGGCGACCCGCCGCGCATAGTCGTGCGCCTGCGCGATGATCTGCTCGGCCTCCCGCTGCGCCGCCGACAGCAGATTCACCTCCTTGGTCGCCGGCAACGACGCCGTCGGCTCCGCGCTCGGAATCACCCCGTGCCGGTGCAACTCGACATGGTCACCCAACCGCTCGTTCTCGGCGCGCAGGTTCGCCACCTGGGTAACCAACAGATCCAACTCGTCGGCCACCTGCATCCGGAACCGGTCCACGTCGGCCTGGTCGTAGCCGCGCCGCGCGAACGACGACGAACCGAACTCCCACCGCCGGACCCGGTCCGCGGTCATCCGCACCGGCACCCCACCGACGACATCGGTGCCGTCGTACCGGCCGACCGGCACCCCGACCCGACTGCCAGACTCACTCACCGGGCACCTCCGCGATCATCAGGGACGCTCGACACCGCCGACCGCCACGCCGGGCCGTACCACCGCTGACCCGGATCCTCGTGGTGCAGCTGCCCGGAGTGATAACCCGCGCGGGTCAACGCCGCCACCGTCCGCGCCACCATGTCATCGGAACCACACACGTACACGTGCCGGGACCGCCAGTCACCGTCGGCCAACGCCCGGTCCACCGGATACACGAACTCACCCGGCCGCTGCAGGTCCAACCCGGCCACCTGCGTCACTGTCAACCACGGATACGACGCCGCCAGCTTGTCGAGCCCCTCGGCGTCGTAACACTCCCCGTGGGACCGGAACCCGACGTACAGGTCGACGCGGCGCGGCGACTCCTCGGCCGCCACCTGCTCCACCAACGCCTTCAACGGCGCCCAACCGGTACCGGCGGCCAACAGCAGCAGATTCGCCGACCCGGCCGAGGACAACGTCAACCCGTCCCCCACCGGCGCCGCCAGGTGCACCTGGTCACCCACCGCGCACCCGTACACCAGCCGCGACGACACCGCACCACCCGGCACGGCCCGCACATGCAACTCCAGCGTGCCGTCCGCGCGGGGAGCGTTCGCCGGCGAGTAGTACCGCCACGACCGCAACGCCGGATGCGACAACCCGATCGACTGGCCCGGCGTGAACGGCAACAGGTACTGCGGTCGTACCGTCAGCACCGCCACGTCGAAACCCCGCCGCTCATGACCGACCAGCTCCGCCACCCACCACGGTGGCTGCACCGCCTCGGCGGCCTGCGCCGCCTCCGTCATCACCTTCGCCACCAGCCCGTACGCCGCCGACCAGTCCTGCGCCAGCTCGTCGGTCCACGCCTCGGCGAGGAAATGCCGCAACGTCGTCAGCAACGCCTGACCGACCGCCGGATAGTGCTCCGCCCGCACCGCGAACTTGCGGTGGTCGGCACCCAACTCCTGCAGGTAACCGGCCAGCCGGTCGACCTGATCCACCTGCGACACGATGTGACCGAGCGCGGCGACCAGCCGATCCCGCTGACCCGCCATGTTCGTCGGGAACATCTGCCGGGTCTGCGGATGGGTCAGAAACAGCGTCGAATAGAAGTACAGCGGCACCTGGTCACCGTGCGCGGCGACCAGCGACCAGCTGCGCTTGAGTCGGGAGACGTCCACGCTCAGGCGTCCGCCTGACGCCCGCCGGCCACCACCTGGTCCTGCGCCTGCGCCAACACCGCCTGCACATCGGTGATCACGTCACCCGGCACGTTCAGCTGCGTCAACACCGCCGTCAGGTGCCCGCCCACCTGCTGGTAGTGCGCCACCGGAATCTGCAACGGCTGATGCGCGGTGGCCAGATCACGACCCCGGTACTCGTTCGGGCCGCCCAGCACGACGGTCAACATCTGCGCCATGTGCCGACGCTGCCCGGCCATGTCCACCGCGGTGAAGTAGCCGGCCAACTCCGGGTCGGCGAGCACCCGGTCGTAGAACAGCTCGACAGCGGCCTTGACCGAACCGGCCCCACCGATGCGCTCGAAATGCGAAACCGGCGTGGGCTCCTCGGTAACCGTCACAGGTCGTTCCTTCCGTCCAACAGGGGGTGGGGCGCGTCGACGCGCGCCGACGACGATCCGCCGACGTCGACAGTGCCGCGACGCTACGGCAGCGACGCCGTGCAGACCGTGACGGACGATAGCGTGCCGCGCCGTCCACGTCAGGGTCGACCTGTCAGCTGACCGACAGCACACAGTCACGCACCGTGATGGACAAGAACCGTCGGTCATCGGACGAACACGCAAAGCGGTCATCCTCGAACAAGTTCACACCCGGACCACCGGCACTGGCCAGCGCCGACAACCGATCCGACGACCCGCGACCCACCACACCGGACCGACACCGGCGACCGGAGGACCACTCAAAGTGATCGCGAAGAATTCAAAGAATGGAAACAATCCTCACCCGGCACACTCACGGGTGACACCACAGCATGTCAGTCGTGACCCCGCCGACCGACCGAGCAGTCAGCCCGCCCGACGCCGCGCCCGACGCGCCGCCAACTCGTCACCCACCGCCGGCTCCTGCGGCTCGTCCGGCTCCGCCACCACCCCCGCCGGCTCCGCCGGCAGATGCGACAACGACCCCTGGATCTCCTTGAACGCACCACCGATCGCGATGCCGAACACCCCCTGGCCGCCCTGCAGCAGGTCGACCACCTCCTCCGGAGACCGACACTCGTACACCGTCGTCCCGTCGGAGATCAACGTGATGCCCGCCAGATCCGCCACCCCACGCGACCGCAACGCCTCGATCGCCTTACGGATGTTCTGCAACGACACCCCGGCGTCCAACAACCGCTTCACGACCTTCAACACCACCAGGTCGCGGAACGAGTACAACCGCTGCGTCCCCGAACCCGACGCATCCCGCACACTCGGCACCACCAACGCCGTACGCGCCCAGTAGTCCAACTGCCGGTAACTGATGCCCACCGCGTGGCACGCCGTCACACCCCGGTACCCCACCGCACCGTCACCGTCAGTCGCCGACCCGGGTGTCCCACCCGACTCGTCCAGCCCGGTGACCGGATCGGAATCTCGCGGCTCGTGCATCCGGACAACCTCCCCGTCAGTGCGGTGACACGCCGTCTCTGAGACGCGCACCCCTCGACACGGGCAACCCTATAGCGACCGTCCCGCGTTACCACGGAGAAACCATCGCGACACGCCGCGCATCGACAGCGACGAGCATCACCATCACCGACAGTAACCGGCGATGTGGGGATGAGCAGCAACCAGCCCGCGACCCGGGCCCACCAGCTCAGCCGGCGAAATCCTCCGGACGCACCTGCTCCAGGAACTCCCGGAACTTCTCCACCTCGTCCTCCTGCTCGTCAGGGATCACGATCCCCGCCTCACTGAGGACCTGCTCGGCACAACGAATCGGCGCACCGACCCGCAACGCCAGAGCGATCGAATCACTGGGCCGCGCCGAAACCCGCACCCCGTCACCGATCAACAGATCAGCGAAGAACACGTTCTCCTTCAGCTCAGTGATCTCCACCGCCCGCAACGGCGCCTTCAACGCCGCCAACACATCCCGCAGAAGATCGTGAGTCAACGGCCGGGCCGGCTTGACACCCTGCTGCTCGTAAGCGATCGCCGTCGCCTCCACCGCGCCGATCCAGATCGGCAGATAGCGGTCCCCCTCGACCTCCCTGAGCAGGACGATCGGCTGGTTACTGGGCAACTCCACCCGAACCCCGACCACGCTCAGCTCGCGCACCGCCGCCTCCGTGTCGTTGTCACCTACGCCGCACCGCGCCCTTCTCTGCACGGTACACGGACCGCGACACGGCCGTCCCATGCGCTTCCCGCACCAACAACCGCGCCAGAAGAGGGGTTACCCCCGCAAGCCTACGCCACGCACCGCCGGGCAGATCCGGCCACACACAGCCGCCTCAGCGCCCCAACGTCGAGCGCAACCCCACCCGCACCAGCGCCGCATGCAACTGCTGCGACAACCCCACCAGCTCCCGCGCCGTCTCCGCCGCCCGAGCCCGCGCCGCCGGATCACTCTGCCGCACCAACGGCGCCACCAACTGCGCGAACAAACCGACCTCCCGGTCCGCCGCCGTCCGATAACCCCGCAGATGCCGCGGCTGGAACCCGTACGCCGAAAGCCCCGCCACCGCCTTCGCGATGATCAACGCATCGCCGTCGTACCAACCCGGCGGATCCGACACCACCAGCCCCAGCCGCTCCAACTCCCCCAACGTCGACTCGTCGATCCCGCTACGCGACACCAACTCCGAGCGACCCAACCGCACCTGAGCCGACTCCGGACCAGCACCCCGACCCGGCACCTCACCATCGGGACCCACCGCCACCAACGCCGGCCGGGACCGCTCCGGCACCTCACCCGTGGCTTCCCACCCCGCCAACTGCTCACGGATCACCCGCAACGGCAGATACTGATCCCGCTGCGCGGTCAACACGAACCGCAACCGCGCAACATCGTCCCAGCCGTACTTCCGGTAACCCGCCGCCGTCCGCTGCGGCTCCACCAGGCCCTCGGCCTCCAGGAACCGCAACTTCGAAATGGTCACGTCGGGAAAATCCACCCGCAGCTGGGCCAGCACCTCGCCGATACTCATCAACGGCTGGGCGCGACCCGCCCCGGACGGCGTCGAGGCCGCAGGCTCGTTCACCCCCGGCCGGCCTCGCCCTCAGGGCGCGGACCGGCGATGAACACCACCCGGAACTTGCCGATCTGCACCTCGTCACCGTTGGTCAACGTCGCCGCCTCGACCCGCTCCCGGTTCACGTACGTGCCATTCAAACTGCCCACGTCCCGCACCGTGAACGTCCCACCATCACGGTGGAACTCCGCATGCCGACGCGACACCGTCACATCGTCGAGAAAAATGTCACTGTCCGGGTGCCGGCCACTGGTCGTCACATCGTGATCCAGCAGGAACCGCGCACCCGCGTTCGGACCCCGACGAACCACCAGCAGCGCCATTCCCGGCGGCAACGAACCGGACATCCGGCTCGGCACCACATCGGTGTCCGGCCCCTCCAACGCTTCTTCGAGCGAACCGAGATTGAGCGTCGACGTGACGTCGAGCGGGGGGAACTCGTCGCCTGGGCGAGTCATGGGACCACCTCACGGATCTGTTTCGGTCGGCGTCGGGTGACGGCGGGTCTGGCCGCCGGGCGCACATCCCCCCGGCGGCTGGCTCTCCGTGCCCCGAAAGGCTGTCCGCGACGCTCAACAAATGGGTTCTCGGTCGACTGGGCGAGCCTAGCCAGCGCCGAAAAACAGGGCAACCGGACGCGCGGCACAGACACCAACGCGCCGACACAGCAAAACGCTCAGCTCTCCGTCAACTCGCGATACGCGTCCGCGGTGAGCAGCCCGTCGACCGCCGCCGGATCCGCCACTGCGATCTCCACCAACCAACCCGACCCGTACGGATCCGTGTTGATCACCTCGGGCGTGTCGGCCAACACCTCGTTACGCGCCGACACCGTACCCGCCACCGGGGCGTACAACTCCGACACGCTCTTGGTCGACTCGATCTCACCCAACGACTCACCAGCCGCCACCACCGCACCGGGCTCCGGCAACTGCACGTACACGATGTCGCCGAGAGCATCCTGCGCGAAATGAGTGATGCCGACCCGCACGGCCCCGCCGTCAGCGGCCGCCACCCACTCATGCTCAGCGGTGTAACGCAGATCCTCAGGAATCACCAGCGTCCTCATCCATCGCGACACCGGACCTCACCGATGCCGGCCCACCAGGCCTAACCGACCGGACGGGCGTGTTCCAGTGTTCTGGGCACGTGCAGCGCCGAAACCTCGGCAACCTCACGATCCTCAACGATCACGTTACCGCCGTCCTGCGCCACCGACGCCACCACCCCACCGGGAATGTTCAACCCCGTACGCATCGTCGCCGGATCACCGATCACCGTGATCGTGAACGGCCCCGACAACGGACGCCCATCCACGATCAACGAGCCGTTCTCCCCGTCCAGGAAGTACGTCGACGCCACGATCCGCACCGACGCCCGGTCACCACCGGAAATCTGCATCGCCTCCGCGCCCGCACCCCGCAACTCCTGCACCGCATCCAACACCCGGATCGCCGAGATCGGCTTCGCACCCGCCTGGAACCGCACCGCCAGACCCGGACCCCGCGCCGGCAACGTACCCGCCAGAATCCCCAACTCGTCCGCCCGCCGGGTCGCCTCCGCCAACGCCGCCTGACGCCCCTGCTCACCCGAACGCAACTGCCGCTGACTCTCCTCCAACGCCGAGATGTCCTGCCGCAGCCGAATGTCGCGCGCCTCCAAGTCGTACAGGATCCGCACCAGGTCCTCCTGGCGCGCCGCCGCCAACGACGAATCCGTCGACGTGGTCTTCAACTGCACCGCCAGCGTGAACCCCAGCAACGCCAGCAACACGCCGATCATCACCGTCGCGGAACCGAACCGCCGCCAACCCGCCGCCACCGCCGCCGCGAACGACCCCGCCGCCGACTCGTCCCCGCCCTTCGCCGGCGCATCATCCTCCGGCGGGCGCCCCTGCGGCGACAACGGACTCAGCTCGTCCGGATCCGGCGCCTCCGGCCGCGGATCCGGCTCACCCGCCGGACCATCCGGCCGCGCCGGACCCGCCGGCTGCGGCCACCCCGTACCCGTCTCGGTGTGCTCGTCAGTCACGCCACAAACCTACGCCCGGAACAGGTGCCGGCGGATCGCCGCCACGTTTCCGAAGATGCGCACACCCAACACGACCACCACACCGGTGGACAACTGCCCACCCACACCCAACTGGTCACCCAGATACACGATCAACGCGGCCACCAGCACGTTCGAGATGAACGACACCACGAACTGCTTGTCGTCGAAGATGCGGTCCAACTTCGCCCGAACCCCACCGAACACCGCGTCCAGCGCCGCCACCACCGCGATCGGCAGGTACGGCTGCAACGCCGCCGGCACCGTGGGATCCAACCACAGACCGAGCACCACACCGACCAGCAGAGCCAGCACCGCGATCATCGACCACCTCCGGAGGGACTGGGGGACCCGCCACCCGACGGCGACACACTCGGACTCACCGCAGGCTCCGCGTAGCGTAGCCGCGGCTCCGGCGCCGCCGGCAACGTGAGGTCATCGACCCCCCGTACCCCGAACGACAACCCGGTGTCCTGCGCCACCTTGCGCATCGTCAATGCGCTCCGGCTGGCCTCGTACCGCTCACGCATCGACCTCGGACCGATCGCCGACACCTCGTACGGCCCGGTCACCGGCCGGAAGTCCACCAGGATCGCCTGACCCGCGTTACGGATCGTCGAGGTCGCCGTCAACCGCTGCCCGTTGATCGCGATCGCCTCCGCCCCCGCGCCCCACAGGTCGTTGGCCACCCCCTGAAGGTCGCTGTAGAGCACCTGCGACGGGCCGACGTTGGCCCCACCGAGGCCATCCTGGCCACTCGGGCCGTCCTCCAACCGGACTACCACACCGTCGCCGCGCACCCGACCGAGACCGGTACTCGCCGCGAGGTTACGCAGCCGCGACGCCTGCGAACCGCTCAGCGCCGCCTCCCGCTGCCGGTTCACCTCGTCCCGCAGCTGGTCGGCCCGCGCCGACATCGCGTCCGTGTCGGCCTGCCGCTGCTTGATCTGCGCCACCAGACCCGAGCGGGCCTGCGCCCGCCCCGACTCCTCGGCCGTGGTCTGCCGGTACGCCACCGCGCAGAGAAAACCCAGCAGCACGATCAACACCAGGCTGACCGGACTCACCGTCCAGCCGGGTCGCGGCGATCCCCCGCGACGCTCCCGAGCCTGGGCCGCGTCGGCGTACCCCGGATCCAACGGGTTACGGAACAACTCGGTCAGGAAGTCCGGGGTGAAGGTCCGTACGCCGCGACGCTCCTCGTCGTCACCCACGCGCTCGCTCATGTCTCTCCCCGCCCCCGTACCGCCCGCACCAGCTGGCGGGCCTGGATCACGTAGAACGCGCCGGCCACCCAGTAGAGCACCAGACCCCACCAGGCCAGGGCCCAGCCCATCGGGTGCGTGACCGCCGTGGTGGCCGACACCGTCGCGGCCAGCAGCAGCAACGGGAAGGCCGCGAGCAGCAGGAACGTGGCGGTCTTACCGACATAGTGCACCGGCGGCGGACCGTAGCCGTGCCGGCGCAGCACCGCCAGCGACACCAGCAGCAGCGCCTCCCGGGCCAGCAGGGCCGCGGTGAACTGCCAGGGCACCACGTCCCGGGCGGTGAAGGCGATCAGGACGGCGAGGATGTACAGCCGGTCGGCGAGCGGGTCGAGCAGCTCACCGAGGCGGCTGACCTGGCGCAGGCGGCGGGCGATCCATCCGTCGACCCAGTCGCTGGTGCCGCCGACGGCCAGCACCACGATCGCGGCCACGTCCGCGCGGGCGACCAGGAACAGGTAGAGGAACAACGGGACACCGGCCAGCCGTACGAAGCTGATCAGGTTCGGCACGGTCAGCACCCGGTGCTCTCCACCGGCGTCGGCGGCCTGGGGTGGCTCCGTTCGAGCGGGCCGACGCGACACCGAACCTCCTTCGCGGCACGCCGGTCCACCGCGGGCCACTGGTCCGCCTGCGGTCGTACGTGCTGTCCCGTCGGCTGACGCCGACTCCCCCTGTGATCCCGATCCGGGATCGTCCCTGGCCCTGCCGTCCGCTGTCGTAGATCGCGAACCGGCGGAATGCGCTGCCACTATATCGGGCCTCGGTGCGGCCCTCGCCTTCCAGCAGCGGTGGGTGGGAGTTCTGGTGTCGAGGTGACGGTGGTCACCACGCGTGAAGCGTCCTAGGATGAAAGTGCATCAGCCGTCCGTTCGGTCGGCTCCGCCGTGCCAGTCCAGGCACACCACCACCGCGTCGTCGCGCAGGTCGGCGTCGGCGTGGAAGGCCTGCAACTCGCGCATCACCGTGCCGACCGCCTCGCTGGGCGGCTGCAACCGCGTGGCCCGCATGGACCGGGCCATCGCCCGCTGGCCGTACGCCTCCCGGCCGCTCGGGTCGGCCCCCCACACACCGTCGGAGACGACGAACAGCCGGTCCCCCGGATCCAGGTCGAACTCCTGCAGGTCGTAACGGGTCTCGGCGAACATGCCCAACGGCAGCTGCTGCTCCAGCACCAGGCGGGTGACCGCGCCACCCCGCAACCGCATCAGATGCGGCGAGCCCGCGTCGACCGCCCGCACCCGCCCGGTCGTACAGTCCAGTTCGAGCAGCACGGTGGCCACGTGCCGGTGCCCCCGATGCTGGTAGTAGACCGTGTCGGAGGCCAGTTCGGCCTGTTCCACAAGTCCGCCGCCGGAGCGGCGGGCGTTGCGCATCGCGTTGACCGTCACCGCGGTCAGCAACGCCGCGGCGAGCCCGATGGTGTCGCCGTTGAGCACGGTGACGGTCAGCCGGTCGTCATTCAACGACCAGTCGAAATGGTCACCGCTGACCGTGTACGCCGGTTCGAGCTGGCCCGCCAGCTGGAAGGCCTCGTGGCTGATGCCGCGCCCGGGCAGCAGCTCCCACTGCAACTCGGCCGCCATGCTCAGCCGCTCCCGGCGGCGGGCCCGCCGATACCTGTCGGTCTCCCGGTCGGCGGCGCGCAACGCCATGGCCACCTCGCCGGCGATGTCCGTTGCCGCGGCGACGACCTCCTCCGACGGCGCCTGCGGCAACTCGACCATCAGCACACCCAGCCGCTCCCCCCACACCGTCAGCGGCAGGTAGAGCCGGCAGCGGCCCTGTGGTTCACCGCCCCGCACCCACTGCTGACTGCTGAAGCACCGCTGCACCATGCTCTGCACCGCCTGACCGGCGACCTGCGGCTGGCGGGAGTCGAGCACCGGCCACAGACCGTTGATCCGGTAGTCGGCGACGAACACGGCGGTGCCCACGGCACCGAGTACGGAACGAATGGCCTGGTCGGCGGCCTCGACCACCCGGTCGGGCGGCGCCTCGCGCAGGGCGCGGGAAATCCCCGTGAGCGCATCCGCCATGACCATCCTCCGAAAATTACTTGCCCTGGGGCAAGCATCATACGGAGGTGGGGCGACCCCCGGTCACCCGGCCGACCGCACCGCCACCGCGCCGTGGAAGGCGTCCGGCACCTGCTCCGGCGCACCGTCCGGCCGCCAGTGCGGCACCGCGACGATCCCCTCCGATGTGGGCGTCCACCGCCCCAGCAGCGGCGCGAATGCCGCCGGCGTGCGCATCCGGAACGCCGGCCCCATCATGGCCAGCGCCTCGGGGTGGCCGGCCAACTCCTCGGTGTCGAAGTCGATGGCCAGGTGACTGCCCACAGCAGACGCCCGGTACAACTCGTCGAGCGTGCGGGCGAGGGTCTCGTCGTCGAGGAAGGCGGCCAGACCGAGGAACACCACACCCACCGGCCGTCGACCCCAGCCCGGCACGAAACGGTGCAGCAACGCCGGATCGATCGTGCCGATGTCGGTGGCGTCACCGTAGCCGTAACCGGCCCGGTCGCTGCCGGCCAGCAGGCGTTGCCCGAGGCGGATGGTGACCGGGTCCACGTCCGTGTAGAGGACTGTCGCCTCCGGGGCCACCTCGTGCACGTTGCCCATCGTCGGCACCCCGGCGCCGAAGACCAGGAAGCTGTCCACACCGGTCGCGGCGATCGCGCGTACGGCCCGGCCGAGGAAGGCCCGCAGGGCCCGGAAAACCGGCGCGCACGGCCCGTACGCCTGCTCGAAGGCGTGTGCCGCCGCCACGTCGACCGGGTAGTGGTGCGTCCCACCGAGCCAGAAGTCGATCATCCGTGCCGTACTGGGCTGGTCGGGCTCCACCATCGACGACGCTCCCTCCCCCGGCGGTCGGGGTCAGCGTACCGACATCGGTCCCCTGGCCGGTATAGCCCCGCTGACCTGCGACGGCCCGCGATACTGACGCAAACCGGCAGACGGGGGTGGCGGTGGACTCGGCGGTGGTGGTCGGCGTGGACGGCTCCGAGGCGGCACTCGCCGCGGTACGGCTCGCCGCAGCGGAGGCGGCGCGCTGGCATCAACCGTTGCGGGTGGTGCACGCCTTCATCTGGCCGTCGCTGCACTCCCCCTTCACCCCGGGCACCGAGGGACCGGCCGACGGAGGGCTGCGCGGTCAGGCCCACCAACTCGTCACCGCCGCCGTCGACGAGGCGCAGACCACCGCACCGGGCCTACGGGTGACCGGTGAGATCGTCGACGGTGCGCCGACAGCCGTCCTGCTCCAAGCCTCCGACGACGCCGCGCTGGTGGTGCTCGGCGACCGTGGGCTGGGGGGGTTCACCGCCCTGGTGGTCGGCTCGGTCGCGGTGACCGTCGCCGCGCACGCCCGCTGCCCGGTCCTGGTGGCCCGCGGTACCGCCGACCCGCAGGGCCCGATCGTCGTCGGGGTGGACGGCTCCGACGTGTCGCGGCGGGCGGTGGAGTTCGCGGTGCAGACCGCGGCGTTCCGCGGCGCCACGGTGGTGGCGACCCACGCCTACCGGCATCCCGCCTCGACCGGCCCCGGCGACATGCAACCCCTGGTGTACGACGAGTCGCAGTTGCAGGCCGAGGAGGAGCGGGCACTCGCGGAGTCCATCACCGGGCTGACCGACCGCTACCCGGACGTGACGATTCGCCGTGAATCGGTACGGGGACGCGCCCCGAAGGTGCTCACCGAGGCGTCCCGTACGGCGCAGCTGCTGGTGGTGGGCGGTCAGGGGCGCGGCGAGTTGACCGGGTTGCTGCTGGGGTCGGTGAGCCGGTCGATGCTGCACCACAGCCACTGTCCGGTCGCGGTGGTCCGGGGGGACGGGGTTGGCCCCCCGCCAGGCGGGTAGACGGGGCGCGTACGTGACCGGCGAGCACCAGAGGAGACAGCGATGCCTGGACCGAGGCCTGGTAGTAACGCCTACGACAAGCAACGCGCCCGCCTGCGCAACGCCCTCGACAACTCCGGTCGGGGCGTCACGGACGAACGGGCCGACGAGGCCGCCAACCGGATCCTGCAGGACGAACGGGGTCAGCGGGGCATCGCCCGGGGCGAGCGCACCTACGGCCCGAAGGGCAACCGCGAACCGGGTGACCCGAAGTGAGGCGCAGCGCGCTCACCGACGGGCTGATCGCGGGGGCGGTGGGCACCACCGCCCTCAACGTCGCCACCTACGTCGACATGACGGTACGGGCCCGACCGGCCAGCCAGAGCCCGCAGGAGAGCGCCGGTCGGGTGGCCGACGTGGCCCATCTGGATCTGGGGCCGCCACAGCGGGCGGAGAACCGCCGCTCCGGGCTCGGCGCGCTGATGGGGTACGGCCTCGGTGTGGCCGCCGCCGTCGGCTTCGCGGCGCTGACCCGGGGTCGGCGGCAACCCGTGCTGCGGGCCGCGGCGCTGCTCGGCGGCGGGGCGATGACCCTCGCCGACGGGACGCTGACCCTGCTCGGCGTCACCGACCCGCGTACCTGGCGGCGCGGCGACTGGCTCGCCGACCTGCTGCCGCACGCCGCGTACGGGCTGACGGCCGCAGCCACCTGGAACCGGCTGCGGCCGTCAACGGTGACCGGAGGTTAGTCCCGGTCGCTCTCGTCCTGCGCGACCGACTGCCCGGTGGGCCCGTACGGCGACACCTGTCCCCGGGGCACCGGGCGTCCGGCGTCGGCCCGCGAGGTGCCACGGTTACGCGGGTGACCGGTCGGACCCGGTCCCTTGCTGTCCTGACTGGTGGCGCCCAGGGCGTTGCGGCGCAATTCCTGCTGCTGCGGGTTCGTCATGGTCGTCTCCCTTCGCCAGGTGTGGCGGGACGCGACAGTCGACCACGTCCACGGTCGGCTTACCCATCGCCGTCGACCGCATTCCGCAGCCGGCCCTGCGGCCCGGGACTGCTCGGGCGTACAGCGGGTATCTCCCGACGATGGGTGACCAACGGGCTGTCGCGCGGGCCCTGCTGACCCGCCACACGTACGCCGAGGAGGCGGGGATCTCCCTCGCCGACCGGCCCGCACCGCTGTACCAGTTGCTGGTGCTGGTGACGCTGCTCAGTACCCGGATCAGGGCACAGGTGGCGGTGGCCGCCGCCCGGGAACTATTCGCCGCCGGATACCGCACCCCGGCGGCGATGGAGGCGGCGAGCTGGCAGCAGCGGGTCGACGCGCTCGGCCGGGGCCACTACCGCCGCTACGACGAGCGGACCGCGACGATGCTCGGCACCGGCGCCCGACTCTGCCTGGACCGCTGGCACGGTGACCTGCGGCGGCTGCGCCGCCACGCCGACGGCGACCAGGATCAGCTGCGCCGCCTGCTGGTCGAGTTCCCCGGCATCGGCCCCACCGGCGCGGACATCTTCCTGCGCGAGGCGCAGACGGTCTGGCCGGAACTGCGACCGTACGCCGACCGGCGCGCGGTCGCCGGGGCCAAGCGGCTCGGTCTGCCGGCCGCCACCGACCGGCTGGCCGGTCTGGTCGACGAGGGCGAGTTCGGCCGGTTGGCCTCGGCGCTGGTGCGGGTGGCCCTCGGCGAGGAGTCGGCGGGGCAGATCACCCGCAGCGTCGCCGCCGGCTGAGCCCGTCACGTGGCGGCGTCGCCGCCGGCTGAGCCCAACGTCACTTGGCGGCGTCGCCGCCGGGTTTGGTCAGGTGCCACACCAGCAGCGACGCGAGCAACGCCAGCACCACCAGCCCGCCGGAGAGCCCACTTCCCTCCTCCGGGGAGCGGCCGGTCGTGCCGAAGTAGATCACCGCCAGGCCGGCCAGCACCGCGAACAGCTTGCGGATACCTCGGTCCTTCACGCCTCGCACGGTAAAGGCGCATACCGGGCTGTTTCCGGCACTTGTCCGCAGGTCCCTCGACCGGGCGACGAGCTCAGTCGGTCTCCAGGTCATCGAGGGAGATCTTGTGGCTCATCAGCCAGCGGGCCAACGCGGACATGCCGAACAGCCACAGCGGCGCCGACTCGGTGGTGCCGTTGGTGGCGAAGATGGCGAACCGCAGATCCGGTGCCCGGTACGCCTCGATCCGCCACCGGTGCTGCCGGTCCCGCCAGACCGCGCTCGGGTCCATGCCGTCACGGTAGGCGCTGCACCGGGCCGCCGACCGACGGATGCCACCAACTCAGCGGTCCACCACCATCCGGGTGTCGTCGGGCAGCCGACGGGTGGCGCCCTGCCGGTCCAGCAGCTCCAGCAGCGGCACCGCCACCCGACGGGTGGTGTCCAGGGCCTGCCGGGCCGCGCTGAGCGTGAACGGTTGCGGCAGGGTGGCCAGCACCCGTACGGCCTGCTGCGGCGCACCCGAGGGCAGCAGCACGTTGCCGGTCAGCCGCAGCAGCACACCGGCGCGTACCGCGGCGCCGATCTCGCGGGTGCCCAGCCCGACGGCGGTGAGCCGGTCGGCTTCGGGGGCGCGGAACGGTCGGGTCGTCAACTCCTCGCGCAGCAGCGCCAACGCGCGGGCCACCGGCTCGGGCAACGCGTCGGTGTCGGCGGTGCCGACCCGGCCGGCCACCAACCGCAGCGGCGCCTGCACCAGCGCCTCCACCAGCGCCCGGTCCGGCAGGTCCAGCCGCTGACGCAGCACCTCCACCGGCGCCCCCGGCTCCAACGGATGCCGGCGGGCATGCTCGGCGACCGCGTCGGCGAGCCGGCGACCCAACTGCCGCCAGTGCTCCGGGTCGGCCAACCAGTCCCCGGACACCGGTGCTCCGGTCACCGGCACCCCCGCCCGACGCAGGTCGGCGGCGCGCACCAGGCCCCGGCGGCGGAGCTCGCCGGCCAGGTCGGGACGGCCGTCCATGCTCGCCAACACGGCCGCCCGGGCCGCCGCGGCACCACGGCGACGCAGCGGCGGCGGCGCGACGTCCAGCACGGTGACCCCACCGGCCACGTGGTGGCGGCCGGGGTCACGCAGCAACGCCCGGTCACCGATGAGCAGCGGCAACGGTCGGGCCAGCCGCAGCCGGAGGGTCTCGACACCCAGCGGGCGTACCCGCACCGGCACTGCCGCCGACCCGATGTGCAGGGTCAGTGTGGCCGGCAGGTCGGCCGCCGGGTCACCGGTCAGCCGCACGTCGATCAGGTCGGTGCTGGCGAAGCCGTCGGGGGTGAGCAGGGCGTCGCCCCGGGCGATCCGGTCCCGCGCCACGCCGCGCAGGTTGACCGCCACCCGGGCGACCGGCCGCACCTGCTCGCACGGCTGACCGAGCCGGTGCAGGCCGCGTACCCGCACCGGCTCGCCGCTGCCGGCCACCACCAGTTCGGCGCCGACCCGCAGCTCACCGGCGCCCAGGGTGCCGGTGACCACGGTGCCGCTGCCACGCATGGTGAAGCTGCGGTCCACCCAGAGCCGTACCGGGCCGTCGGTCGATGCGGTGGGCAGCCGGGCGGCCAGCCGGTCCAGCGCGGCCCGCAGCTGCGGCAGCCCGGCACCGGTGACCGCGCTGACCGCCACCGCCTCCACGTCGCGCAGCGAGGTCGCCGCCAGGTGCGCACCGGCGCACTCCAGGACCGGCCCCGGGTCTGCCAGGTCCGCGCGGGTCACCACCAGCAGCCCGTACGCGACCCCGAGCGCGTCCAACGCGGCCAGGTGCTCGGCGGACTGCGGCATCCAGCCCTCGTCGGCGGCGACCACCACCATGGCGGCGGGCACCGGACCGACACCGGCGAGCATGTTCGGTACGAACCGTTCGTGTCCCGGCACGTCGACGAACGCGACAGTGGCGCCGGAGGGCAGCGTCGTCCAGGCGAACCCGAGGTCGATGGTCATGCCCCGGCGGCGTTCCTCCGCCCACCGGTCCGGTTCCATCCCGGTCAGCGCCCGCACCAGGGTGGACTTGCCGTGGTCGACGTGCCCGGCGGTGGCCACCACCAGCATGGTCAGTGTTCTCCCGGCACGGCCAGCACGGCGGCACGTACGGCGTCGTCGGCGTGCGGCGGCACGCACCGCAGATCCAGCAGCAGCCGCCCGTGCGTGACCCGACCCAGCACCGGCGGTTCGCCGGTGCGCAGCGGACGGGCGTAGCGCTCCGGCAGGCTCAACGCCCACGAGTCCAACTCCACCCCGGGAGCGCCGCCGCCACCGACGACCGCCACCGACGGCACCACCTCGACCTTGTGGCCGTCGGCCGCGATGGCGTCGCGCAGCCGCTCGGTCCGCTCCCGCAGACTCGCCGGGTCGGTGTGCAGCGCGATCCGGGTGGGTGTGGCCGGATCACCGAGGGTGGCCGCCAGCGCGGCCAGGGTCAGTTTGTCCACCCGCAACGCCCGGGCCAACGGATGGCGGCGCAGCCGATCCACCAGTGCCGCGCGGCCGAGCAGCAGCCCGGCCTGCGGCCCACCGAGCAGCTTGTCGCCGCTGGCGGTGACCAGCGCCGCCCCGGCGGTCAGGGTGCGCGCCGCGTCCGGCTCGTCGGGCAGCAACGCATCTGCGGCCAGCAGCCCGGAGCCGATGTCGACGACCACCGGCACCCCCAGGTCGGCCAACCGTCGCACCGGCACCGCCGAGGTGAAGCCGCTGACCTGGAAGTTCGACGGGTGCACCTTCAGCACGAACCCGGTGTCCGGGCCGATCGCGTCGGCGTAGTCGGCCAGAGTTGTCCGGTTGGTGGTGCCGACCTCCCGCAGCCGGGCCCCGGTGCTGACGATCAGGTCGGGCAGCCGGAACCCGTCACCGATCTCCACAAGTTCACCTCGGCTGACCACGATCTCGGCGCCGGCGGCCAACGCGGTGGCCGCCAGGACCAGGGCGGCGGCACCGTTGTTGACCACGTGCACCGCCTCGGCCTGCGGCACGGCGGCGGCGAGGGCATCCAGCGCGTCACGGCCACGGCGGGCCCGCCGCCCGGTCGCCAGGTCCAGTTCGACGTCGGTGTGCCCGGCGGCGGCGACCATCGCGGTCACCGCCGCGTGCGACAACGCGGCCCGACCCAGGTTGGTGTGCAGCACCACCCCGGTGGCGTTGAGCACGGCACGCGGCGCCGCCGGCGGCAACGCGGCCAGCGCGGCGTCGCGTACCTGATCGGGGTCGATTTCGCCGCGGCGGGCCCGGTCCTGGGCCTGCCGGACGGCGGCCTTCACCCGGTCCCGGCCCAGGCTGACGACGGCTGCGGCCAACCAGGGCTCAGCCAGCAGCGCGTCGGTGCGCGGCACCCGGCGCCGTGGGTCGGCGCGACCGTCGCCCATCGGGTCATCTCCTCGGCAGCGTTAGCGGAGACGGACGGGAATCGAACCCGCCTGGCCCGGGTCCCGGACCACACCGGTTTTGAAGACCGGGAGGGGCACCAGCCACCTGAACGCCTCCACCCAGCATTTGATCACAGCCCGGCGGCGACCAGGCCGGGAGGTGGCCGAACGCTGACGCTACGAGGTTTCGGCGGCGCGCCGCCGCGCGAGCCGCTCCCGCTGCGGCAGCACCGTGTACCGGGGGTCGCGGGCGGAGGCGACACCGGCGCGGAACACCCCGAAGCGGGTGGCCACCGACGCGGCCAGCAACGCCGCACCGGACAACGCGGCCACCACCCGGCTGCGACCACCCAGCACCGCACCGGCCACCCCGACGGCGGTCAACGCCCGCCCGACCCGCAACAACTGACCGGCGCGCCCGGTCCGGTACGGCTCGCTGAGCAGCCCGAGCCGGCTCTCCACCTGATGCGCGCCGTACAACTCCAGCGCGGCGCCCGCCACCGCCATCCGCCGCGCCGGCCCCGCCTGCGCCGGTGGCACGCCGATCAGACCCACCCCGGCGCCGCTGGCCAACGCGCTGCCCGCGAACACCACCGGCAGATAGGGGTACGCCTCATGCCACGACGGCACGGCCGTGTCGGCCAGCAACACCCCCGTGTACGTGCCCAGGGCCGGCGCGGTCGCCGCCGCCGCCAACCCGGCCACCCGCCCGACCGGCGGCAACACCCGGCGGGCCAGCCCCAGCGGACCCCGACGCGGCAGCAGGGGCGCCGCCTCGGCGACGGCAGCCAGTCCGGCGGCCGGCCCGTAGGCGGCGAGGATCCAGGTGCCCACCGACATCGGGGAGGTCGGCTTGGCCACCCGCAGCATGTGGTGGAACCGCTCCGGCCGACCCAGATCCTTGACCAGCAGCCCGGCGCTGGCGGTGACGGCAGCCAGCGCGGCGACCCGCCCGGCGCGCCGCATCGCCGGCCGGCCGGTCAGCTGCCCGCCGGCGGCCAGCAACGACGAACCGGCGGCCACGCCGCCGGTGAACAGGTAGGCGGCGATCTCCCAGGTCCACACCGGCGGTTTCAGGATGGGCCGCCCGTAGTAGGAGCTGAACTCGGCCGGCGGCACCGTCAACCCGGCGTCGCGCCGCTGGCGGGACCGGTGGAACCGCTCCCCCACGGGCGGTTGCTGACTGCTCACCGTTTCCCTCCGAGGAACGCGACGACCGCGCCCGCCGCCATGGCCAGCGCCGCCACCCCCGCGCGTTTCCACATCTTCGGCAGGTCGCGGGTGGGCACCTGCGGGTCGGGCGGCAGACCGTACACCTCCGGCTCGTCGAGCAGGAGGAAGAACGCGCCGTCACCGCCGACGCCGTCGCTCGGGTCGTGGCCGTAGAGCCGGGCCTCGGGCATCCCCCGCTCGTGCAGGGTGGCGACCCGGGCGGCGGCCCGCTCCCGCAACTCGTCGAGCGGGCCGTACTGGATCGACTCGGTGGGGCAGGCCTGCGCGCAGGCCGGCGTCATGCCCGCGCCGATCCGGTCGTAGCACAGGGTGCACTTCCACACCCGGCCGTCGTCGACCCGCCGGTCGATGACCCCGTACGGGCAGGCCGACACGCAGTAGCCGCAGCCGTTGCAGATGTCCTCCTGCACCACCACCGTGCCGAACTCGGTGCGGAACAGCGCCCCGGTCGGGCAGACGTCCAGGCAACCGGCCCGGGTGCAGTGCTTGCACACGTCCGACATCATCAGCCAGCGGAAATCGCTGCGCCCCTCGGCCGTGCCGGTACGCCCCGGCGGCCCGGACTGCGGCATCCCCAGGAACTGGGTGGTGGTGTCGGTCTGCTCCGGTTCGGCGGCCGGCCGGGGTTGCTCGATGAACGCGACGTGCCGCCACGAGTTCGCGGTCAACGCCCCGGTGTTGTCGTACGACATGCCGAGCAGGTCCAGCCCGGAGGTGGGTACGCCGTTCCACTCCTTGCAGGCCACCTCGCACGCCTTGCAGCCGATGCAGACGCTGGTGTCGGTGAAGAACCCCATCCGTGGTGGCGCGTCGACCCAACCGGCACCCGTCGCCGGGTCCTGTGGCGTCGACAGGTCATCCGTGTCGACCATCACCGGTCCCCTCTTTCGTCAGCGCCGGTTTCCCGATCGCCCGCTGCCTCGGCGGGCCCGTCGACCGGCACGCCGGGGGTGACCGCCGGCGGCACGGCGCCCGCCACGATGCCGGCCCGGGTCCGGTAATCGTCCACCAGGTCCCGCAACGCCGGCCCGGTGGGGCGGCGACCCGGCCGCACGTCACATGTGCCGATCTTGCTCTCCTGGATCAGCACGTTCGGATCCAGGGTGATGCCGAACAGGTCGTTGGCCGAGTCGCCGGTGACCAACCCCTCGAACCCGAAGTGGTACGGCAACCACAGCTGGTGAATCACCCGACCGTCCACCCGCAACGGCACCAGCCGGTCGGTCACCAGCACCTTCGCCTCGATCACCGCGCGGGCGCTGATCAGATGCGCCCAGCCGAGATGAGTCAGCCCGGCCACCGCCGCCAACGCCGGGGACACCTCGACGAACATCTCCGGCTGCAACTCCGCCAACGGCGCCACCGTACGGCTCATCCCGCCGGCGGTGTGATGCTCGGTCAACCGGCTGACCGTGAACACGTACGGGAACACCTGGCTGTGTTCCTGCGGCGGACTCGGATTGATCGAGTTCACCGGATGCCGGTACGTCTTGCGGGTCGGGTTGCCCTGCTGACCGTAGAACGAATTACGCACCGGTGACTCGGCCGGCTCGTAGTGCGTGGGCAGCGGCCCGTCGACCACACCGCTGGGCGCGTACAACCAGCCCTTGCCGTCGGACTGCATGACGAACGGGTCGTCGCCGGCCAACGCGGCCGGACCCGTGGCACCCTCCGGCGGCCGGTACGTCGGCGCCTTCGTCACCTCGAAGTCCGGCACGTCGTAACCGGTCCACCGGCCCGCCGACTCGTCCCACCACACGTACCGTTTGCGTTCGCTCCACGGCCGGCCCTGCGGGTCGGCCGACGCCCGGTTGTAGAGCATGCGCCGGTTCGCCGGCCACGCCCAACCCCACTCGGCGGCCACCCAGTCCTGCTCGCGACCGGGCCGCCGACGCGCCGCCTGGTTCACCCCGTCGGCGTACACCCCGGCGTAGATCCAACAGCCCACCGCGGTCGTACCGTCGTCACGGGCCTCGGCGAAACCGCCGAGCGGGCGACCGGTCGCCACCTCGTACCCGTTGATCTCCCGCAGCACCGCCTCGGCGTCCGGCTCGTCGTGCGGACCGTGCGTGGGATAGTCCCAGGCCAGGTCCAGCAGCGCTCGGTCGCGCGGCAACGACGACCCGGCCAGCTTCTCCCGCAGCCTGCGGCCCAGGTGGTAGAAGAACCACAACTCCGAACGGGCGTCCCCCGGCGGGTCGACGGCCTTCTCCCGCCACTGCAACAACCGCTGGGTCTGGGTGAAGGTGCCCTCCTTCTCCACGTGCGAGGCCGCGGGCAGGAAGAACACCTCGGTCCGGCACTCCTGCGGCACGATCTCCCCGGTCGCCACCTCAGGGCCGCGCTGCCAGAACGTCGCGCTCTCGATCATGAACAGGTCCCGGACCACCAGCCAGTCCAGGTTCGCCATGCCGAGCCGCTGCGCCCGACCGTGCGCCGAACCCACCGCCGGGTTCTGACCGAGCAGGAAATAGCCCTTGATCTTCCCGTCGATCATGTCGAGGACCTGCTGGTAGGTGCCGTGGTCACCGGTCAGCCGAGGCAGATAGCCGTAACAGAAGTCGTTGTCCGGGGTGGCCGCATCCCCCCAGTACGCCTTGAGCAGACTCGCCGCGTACGCCCGCGCATTGCCCCAGAAACCCTTCTGGCCCGGATGCCGGATCGCATCCACCCAGTCGTCGAAGGTCGGATGCTGCGCGTGATGCGGCATCGGCAGATAGCCCGGCAGCAGGTTGAACAGCGTCGGAATGTCCGTGGACCCCTGGATGCTGGCATGCCCACGCAGCGCCAACACCCCACCACCGGGGCGACCCACGTTACCCAGCAACAACTGAATGATCGCGCCGGTACGGATGTACTGCACCCCGACGCTGTGCTGCGTCCACCCCACCGAGTAGATCAGGCAACCGGTCCGCTCCCGACCCGAATTCTGCGTCCACGCACGGGCCAACTCCAGGAACTTCTCCTGCGGCAGACCACACACCCGCTCCACCATCTCCGGGGTGTAGCGGGCGAAGTGCCGCTTGAGAATCTGATAAACGCAGCGCGGATGCTGCAGCGTCTCGTCCCGCTCGACCTGCCCGGCGATCGGCGCACCATGCGACTCGTGCCGCAACCCGGCGGCCGTCTCCCGCTCCGTCGCCGTGTGACCGCTGCCGGAATCCCGCTCGTGCCCGGCGTACTGCCAACTGTCCTGCACGTAGCTGCCGGTCGCCGGATCGAACCCGGAGAACAGACCGTCAGCGTCCTCGGCGTCGACAAAATCCTCACTGACGATCGTCGCCGCGTTGGTGTACGCCAGCACGTACTCCCGGAAGTCCAACTCGTTGCTCAGGATGTAGTTGACCACCCCACCGAGCAACGCGATGTCGGAGCCCGCCCGGATCGGCAGGTACGTGTCAGCCGACGCGCTGGTGCGGGTGAACCGGGGATCGACATGGAACACCTTCGCCCCACGCTTACGCGCCTCCATCACCCACTGGAAGCCCACCGGGTGGGCCTCGGCCATGTTCGAGCCCTGGATGACGATGACGTCAGCGTTCGCCACGTCCTGTTGGAAAACCGTCGCACCGCCGCGACCGAAGCTGGCCCCCAGACCGGGGACGGTGGCGGAGTGTCAAATCCGCGCCTGGTTCTCGATCTGAAGTGCCCCCATCGCGGTGAACAACTTCTTGATGAGGTAGTTCTCCTCGTTGTCCAGCGTCGCCCCGCCGAGACTGGAGATACCCAACGTACGGTTCAGCGGACGACCCTCGGCGTCGACGTCCTCCCAGGTCTCGGCACGCGCGGCGAGAATCCGGTCGGCGATCATGTCCAGCGCCGTGTCGAGGTCCAGGTCCTCCCACTCGGTGGCGTACGGCCGCCGGTACCGCACCGTCGTCTGCCGCAGCGGACTGGTCACCAGACTCTTGCTCGCCGAACCCTTCGGGCAGAGCCGACCACGGGAGATGGGGCTGTCCGGGTCACCCTCGATCTGGGTCACCCGGTTGTCGGAGACGAAAACCCGCTGCCCACAACCCACCGCACAGTACGGGCACACGGACCGGGCCACCCGGTCGGCGTCCTCGGTACGCGCAGTGAGCCCGGCCGAACGAGCGGACTGCGCCGCCGCGCCCCGGCCCAGCGGATCGGTGCCCGTGAGCTGCCGGTACACCGGCCAGCCCAGCAACACGTCCCGCAGACCCACGACCGTCAACCTCCGCCCTTGATCCTTCGCCTCTGACCTTAGGGCAGCCGGGCGCAGTCGGACAGCCGGGCCGACAGAACTCGGGAAACAGCACACCGCCCCCGGCCCGTTGACGGGGCCGGGGGCGGTGCGTGGGTGTCGGTGTGCAGGTCGCCTCTCGGCGAGTGGCGCGACGCGGCTCCAGCCGGACGGTATTCCGCGAAGGCAAATTAGGTGAGGCCCGGGGACACTGGATCACACCGACGCTCGGTACAACCGACCCACGCCCGTTCTTGTTCCCACTTGCTGTCGGCTCACTCCCACTGGTTTTGACCGTGCTTCGGTTTGGGGGTGGTTGCGGTGAGGGCTGGGGCGACCGTGCCCGGCTTCGGGCGGTCAGGCTTGATCCCTACGCCGGGCACGGTCGCCCCAGCCCGACCCGGTCGGCCTTCGCCCATCCCGACGGTGTGTGAAGGCCTCGCGCCTCGCGCCTCGCGAACAAGAGGGCACCTTGGCGGCTTGCGGTGGACAAGAGGGCGCGCCCTTGCTTGACGATCGTGCTGTCAGTGTCGTCGGGCTTGCGGGTGGGTGGGGGTTGTAGACGCCGTTTGGCCGGCACCCTGGTTGCGGGTGCCGGCCAAACGGTTCTTGCTCCCCCTGCGGAGGAATGTCTTTGGGGTCAGCTGTTCCAGTACTTGGCGACCAGGTCAGCGGCCTGCTGCTCCCACTGGGCGTAGTGATCCGGGTACGCCGACACCTGCACCGTCTGCGCCGCCTTGGTCAACGGCATGTCCTTCCAACCATCAACCTGCTTGAGGCCCTTCAGGAACGCGGTGGTCGAGTACTCGGGGTCGGTGATCTGCTCCACCGTGCCCCAACCACTGGACGGACGCTGCTGGAACAAGCCCTGCGAGTCATGGTCGTTACGGTCACCGAGATGGCCAAGGTTCTCCAACTTCGACTCCTGCAGGGCGGTGGCGATGGAGACCACTGCGGCACGTTCGTCCATGCCAGCCTTCTTGGTGGCGGCGATGATCGCCTTGGTGTTGGCGACCTGCTCGTCGTTGAGGTCGATGCGCGACTGCGCACCCTGCACACCATGCGGGATCAGCTTGCCCGTGTCGGGCTTGTCGGCCTGCACGGCGGCTACGGGGGTGGTCTTCACCGGAGTGTCGGCGTGAGCGGCCACCGGGCCAGCGAACACACCACCGGCGAAAGCCAGACCAGCAACACCGAGCATGCTCTTACGGAAGATCGAGTTCATCACGAAGCTCCATTCGGGGGTTGGCGCACCCGACCAGGGGGGATCGGCACGGGACACGCAAGCACCGTCCGGCGCTCAAAAAAGGGGGGAAGGTTCACCGGCACACTCACGGGGCGGAGCCCATCGCGCTTCATCTGCGGGCGGAGCCCGTCGCGCTTATCGCGGGGCGAGGGGCCCTCGCGGCGCCGGGACCATGTACAACGACCGGCTACCCGCCATCATTCCCGCGGGCTGGCCATCCGCAGAGCCATCTGCCCTGTTCCGGCGGCCTTCATCAGCCGGTCAGACATATACAACGACCCGCCAGCCACCAACATTCCAGGGCTGGCCAACCGCATCCCGGAGATCGGCCACTCACGGAGCCATCCGCTCTGCTCCGGCGGCCGTCATCAGACGGTCAGGCAAGTCCAACGACCGGCCAGCCACCATCATTCCCCGGTCGCCCTCACCCAGACCGGACATACCACGCACCAGCCCCATCTCCCGGCGGCCGCAAGGGGCGGACGACGGAGGCACCGCGGAGAGCTCGCACCGTTACGCCGAAACAGCGGGATCCGAGGCGGCGGGAAACCGCCACTTCGCCGAAACGGTGTCGATCATCGCGGCCCCGGGCGCACTCCAACAGCCACCCCCCGCGCCGACTTCAGCGCCAAACCGCCCAAAGCCAGCCAAAACGATCACGCAAGCCTGTCCGTTGCAAAGCCGATCCGTGGCAAACCCCGTCCGTGGCCAGGACCGGCGGTGGCCAGGGCAGGCCGAAGATCGACAGCCCTGCGGGCGGTCGAGCGGGGTCAGGGAGGCAGGCAAGCCCTGCCGTAATGCCAGACGCGGCAATGAAGCCTCCCACCGTCATCGCATGGGTCGACCGGACAGGCACTCACCGTTACGCCGAAGCGGCGGGATCCTGGGTGGCGGGAAGGCGCCGTTTCGGCGTAACGGAGTCGATCAGGGCGGTCGTGGGGTGGTTGGTCGTCGGGGCGGCCGTTGTGGGGCGGCCGGAGGGCGGTCGGGCGGTCGGAGTCGGGGGTCCGGTAGGCGTGAGGGCGGCCGTCGTGGGGCGGGCGGGGGGTGGTCGGGGGTGGTCGAGGGGTGGGTGGATTTGGTGGGGGTGGGTTGGGGAGAGTCCGGTTCTGGGGGGTGTGGGGTTACCCTGGCAGGATGCAGGCCGTCTACGGAGTGACGACCGGCGTGGCGCACCTCGCCCGGCCGGGGCGGCCCGCCGTGGTGGCCCGGACGTTGAGCGAGCTGCGTGGGCCCACCCGTGGGGTGGTGGAGCTGCCGGTACGACTGATGTGGTGCAGCGACCGCGCGTTCGACCTGGCCGACCCCGACCAGCTGCTCTGGATGTACGAGAACGTGCTGCGGGAGACCACCAGCGTCGACGATCTGCGTCGGTTGGTCAACGGGCGGACCCTGCCGCGGGTGTGGCGGCTGCTGAACCTGCCCCGGGGCGTACGCACCGCCTGGGAGAGCCGGCACCGGGGTCTGCGGTCGGCGTGATCACGCCGCATCCGCACGACTTCTACCGTGAGGTGGCCCGGGTCGCGTTGACCGTGGCCGGGCCGTACCGGTTCGTGCTCGGTGGCGGTGTCGCGTGGGCCGCGCACGGGTTGGTGACCCGCCCTACCGAGGACGTCGATCTCTTCGCCGACGTGGAGGGGGCTGCCGCCGCGGCAGCCGCCGACGTACGCGACGCCCTGCGGGCGGCCGGGTTCGAGGTGACCGACGCGGACCCGGACAGCGACCTCGGTGACCTGTTCGACGGCTTTCACGCGGACATGCGGGACTTCGTGGTCGCCCGGGACGGCCGGCAGATCCGGCTCAGTCTGGCCCGCCTCGACCGGCACCGTAGCCCGGTGGTGATGGACTTCGGGCCGGTGATGGACGTTCGCGACCTGATCGCCAACAAGACCGCTGCCCTGGTCAACCGGCGCGAGGTACGCGACTACATCGACGTGGCCGCCGCCCTGGCCGACCGGTCGGTGGCCGAACTGCTGGAGTTGGCCCGGCAGCTCGATCCCGCCCTGGACGACGAGGATGTCCGCGCCGCCGGCCGCTACCTCGACCGGATCCCCGACCGTCGCTTCGCCCGCTACGGCCTCGACGCCGCCGACATCATCCAGGTCCGTCGGCAACTGGCGACTTGGCCCCGCTGACCACAAGTTGACCACAAGCGGGTCCGTGGGCAACTGGCGGCGTGGCCCCGCTGACCAAGGAACCCGTCAACCGCAGGCGTGGACAAGGGGCCCCTAGACTGCTGGAACGCGTCGAGGAAGGGCCCCTTTCGTGCGGATCATTTGGTGAAGCGTCCGCCGGTGACGCCGAGCACCTCGCCGGTGATGAAGCTCGACTCCTGCGAGGCGAAGAAGACGTACGCGGGCGCCAGTTCGGCGGGCTGACCCGGTCGACCGACCGGGGTGTCCGTACCGAACTGTTCGACCTTCTTCTCCGGCATGGTCGCCGGGATCAGGGGGGTCCAGATCGGGCCGGGGGCGACCGCGTTCACCCGGATGCCCTTGTCGACCAGGTCGGCGGCGAGGGACTTGGTGAAGTTCGCGATCCCCGCCTTGGTGGTGGCGTAGTCGAGCAGCTGCGGCGACGGGTCGAACGCCTGGATCGAGGTGGTGTTGATGATCGCCGAGCCTTCCTTCAGATGCGGCAGGGCCGCCTTGCACAGCCAGAACATGGCGTACAGGTTGGTCTTGAGCACCCGGTCGAACTGTTCGGTGCTGATCCCGGCGATGCCCTTGTCCTGCGCCATCTGGTAGGCGGCGTTGTTCACCAGGATGTCGATGCCGCCCAGGTCGGACAGGGCCCGGTCGATCAGCCCCTGGCAGGTGCTCTCGTCGGTGATGTCGCCGCGTACTGCGACGCCCTTGCGGCCGGCGGCCTCGATGAGCCGTACGGTGTCCTGCGCGTCGGCGTCCTCCTCCTCGCTTAGGTAGGAGATCAGCACGTCGGCGCCCTCGCGGGCGAAGGCGATCGCCACCGCCCGACCGATGCCGGAGTCACCGCCGGTGATCAGCGCCTTCTTGCCGTCGAGTTTGCCGCTGCCCTGGTACGTCTTCTCGCCGTGGTCGGGCTTCGGGTTCATGTCCTCCGTACGCCCCGGCGGCGTCTGCTGCTGGGCCGGCTGTCCCGACTGCTGGCCGTACTGCTCGGTGGGGTCCTGCTGGGTGTGCTGGTCCTGGCTCACGGGGGTCTCCTCGTGCGGGTCGCTGCGATCCGGTCCCGGATGGCCCTACCCCCACGGGCGGTGCGGAAACGGCAGACCGTGCCGGAGATCATCACCGCTAAGGCATCCTAGGATCCTGGGTGACAGGAATAGCGGCGGGGATCAGGGTTGGCGCGGGTGTGGCAGTCGGGTGGCCAGAGCCAGGGCGGTGCGGACGGGCAGCGCCTCGACCAGTTGGCCGAAGTCGGACCGGCCCAGGCAGAACCGGGTGAACGCCCGCCAGCCGGGCGGCGTGCCCAACGCCAGGTGGAAGAATTCCGGGCGCTGGGCGAAGACCTCCCGCAGCCGATGCCCGGCCCGGATGGCCGGCATGAGCCGCTGCTGCACCGCGTGTTCGTAGCCGGTCAGGTCGCCGTCGGCGACCGCCGCACCGGCCAGTTCCCCGGAGCGCAACGCGAAGCTGATCCCCTCCCGGCTCCACGGTTCCAACAGGCCGGCGGCATCCCCGGCGACCAGGACCCGCCCCCGGCGCAACGGTGAGTCCTCGGCGCGGCAGCGGGTCAGGTGCCCGGTGTCGTGCACCGGTGACACCCCGGCCAGGCCCAACCGGTCGACGAAACGGCGCAGGTACTCCCGGGTGCGCTCCCCGTCGCCCCGGCCGGCGATCACCCCGACGCTGAGCCGGTCGGCTTTGGGGAACACCCAGGCGTACGAGCCGGGCAGCGGGCCCCAGTCGAGCAGCATCCGACGCCGCCACCGGGCCTGCTGCTGCGGTGACACCGGCAACTCCAGTTCCAATCCCAGATCCACCTGCCGGTAACGCACCCCGACGTGGCGGGCGCTGACCCCCGACGAGCCGTCCGCGCCGACGACCGTCCGCGCCAGGACCGTGGCATCGTCGGCCAGCCGCAGGCGTACGCCGTCGTGGGTCTGATCCACCGCGCGGACGGTGACCCGCTCGCGGACCTCGGCCCCGGCGGCCACCGCGGCGGCGCGCAGCCGGTCGTCGAACTCGTCGCGACGCACCATCCGCACCAACGCACCGGGCCGGTGCCGTCGGGTGAACGAACGACGACCGTCCAACGTGAAGGTGACCTGGTCCACCGCGTCGTGCACCGGCACGTCGATGCGGCTGGCGGCGGCCGCGAACGAGATGCCAGTCAGCCCGCCGCCGCAGGTCTTGTAACGCGGGTGCGCGGCGCGTTCGAGGACCAGCGTGCGGACGCCGCGCCGGGCGGCGGCGAAAGCGGCCGACAGGCCGGCGGGCCCACCGCCGATCACTGCGAGTTCCCAGACGGTCACCGCAGCAGCGTAGAGCAGGGCGGGCCACCACACGGGGACGCCGATCCACGCGCCGTCGGCGGTGCATTTTCGGCCTCGCAGGGGGTAACCGCGCGGCGCAGACCGCCTGGGTAGGCGGGTGGAGCGTGAGGAGGGCACCATGCAGCAGGTGCAGCTGTCGGACGTCGAGGTTCGGGTGTACGACGCGGTGGCGGCGCTGGAGGCACGCGGGCAGGTCCCGTACCCGGACTCGATCGCCCAGGAGTGCGGACTGACCGAGGAGCAGTTGCAGACGCCACTGCACCTGCTCACCGAGAAGAACCTGCTGCACCGGGAGGACTCCCCGATGGCCGGGCTGGACTTCGGTCCCCGGTTCTGCGCGCAGCAACTGGCGTGACGGACGCCGCCCGAGCGGCACCGGAGTCCTACGACGGGCGGCGACGGTGGCAGGCCCTCGGCGTCGGGTTGGTCGCGGCGTTCATGACGCTGCTGGACATCAGCATCGTCAACGTGGCCATCCCGTCGCTGGACCGGGGGTTGGACGCCAGCCCGGCCGACCTGCAGTGGGTGCTGTCCGGGTACGCATTGGCCTTCGGGTTGGTACTGGTGCCCGCCGGTCGCTTCGGTGACGTGCACGGCCGACGCAACGCCTTCGTCTTCGGCATCGCGATGTTCACGGCGACCAGCGCGGTGGCCGGCCTGGCCCAGTCCGCCACCTGGCTGGTCCTCGCCCGGCTACTCCAGGGCGCCGCCGCCGGGCTGGTGAATCCGCAGGTGACCGGGATGATCCAGCAGCTTTTCCAGGGCCCGGAACGGGCCCGACCGTTCGGCCTGCTCGGTGCCACCATCGGCATCTCCACCGCGATCGGTCCGCTGCTCGGCGGCGTGCTGATCGCCGCGGGCGGCCCGGAACACGGCTGGCGGTGGGTCTTCTTCGTCAACGTCCCGGTGGGGATCGTCGCGATGATCCTCGGCTGGCGGCTGATCCCCCACCGGCCGGTGGGTCAGACCGTACGCCGCCGCGCGGACCCGGTGGGCGTCCTGCTGCTCGGCGTCGGTGTGACACTGCTGCTGCTGCCGATGGTGCAACGGGAGCAGTGGCACGGCCCGGCCAAGTGGCTACTGCTGCCCGCCGGCCTGATCACGCTTGTCGGCTTCACGCTCTGGGAGCGCAGGTACGCCCGGCAGGGTCCCCCGCTGTTCGACGTGGGCCTGTTCCGGGTCCAGTCGTACGCCCTCGGCGCGCTGATCGCCCTGAGCTACTTCGGCGGCTTCACCGCGATCTTCTTCATCTTCACCCTCTATCTCCAGACCGGGCTCGGTTACAGCGCCCTCGTCGCCGGTCTGGCCATCACCCCGTTCGCGCTCGGCTCGGCCGTCGCGTCGGCGATCGGTGGTCGGATCGTCAACCGGTTCGGTCGGCCGCTGGTCGCCGCCGGGCTGCTCGCCGTGGTGGTCGGGCTCGGTCTGGTCGCGTTGGCCATCGAGGTGGCGCCGCACGCGCCGGTGCCGTGGGTGACCGCCGCTCCCCTGCTGCTCGCCGGGATCGGCAGCGGTCTGGTGATCGCCCCGAACCAGACGTTGACCCTCTCCGAGGTGCCGGTGCCGCAGGCGGGCAGCGGCGCGGGGATGCTGCAGACCGGTCAACGCATCGGCTCGGCGGCCGGCATCGCCGCCGTGGGCGCGGTCTTCTTCTCGGCCGTGGGCAGCGACAGCGACTGGTCGAAGGCGTTCGAGCGGTCGCTGCTGGTGTCGGCCGGGATCATCGCGCTGGCCCTGCTGGTCGCCCTCGTCGACATCTTCCGCCACCGCCGGCACGCCTGAGGCTGCGGTGTGGGTGACGCGAAACGGCCGGCCCCGGAATCCGGGACCGGCCGCTCGGAACTCACCAGAGCTGGGAGACGATGTCCGCCGCCTGCTCCTCCCACTGCGCGTAGTGGAACGGGTAGGCCGAAACCTGCACCGTCTGCGCCGCGGCGGTCAACGGCATGTCACGCCACCCGTTGACGTTCTTCAACGCCTGGAAGAAGGCGTTCGAGGAGTACTCGGGATCGGTGATCTGCGCTTCGGTGCCCCAGCCGCTGGACGGACGCTGCTGGAACAGCCCCTGCGAGTCGTGGTCGTTGTACGCGCCCAGGTGGCCGAGGTTGTACAGCTTCGACTCCTGCAACGCGGTGGCGACGCCGATCACCGCGCCACGCTCGCCGACACCGGTCCGCTTGGCCACCTCGATGATGGTCTTGGCGTTCTCCCGCTGGGCGCCGTCCAGCGGCACACGCGACTGCGCGCCCTGGACGCCGTGCGGGATCAACTCCCCACGGCTCGGCTTGCCGGCGGACGGCTTGTCGGTACGGCCACCGGTGGTCAGCGCCGACTCGACAGTGGTGTCGGTGGTCTCCCGACCGGTGGCCTTGTCGATCGCGGCCACCGCGCCCTCGTGCGGGCCGGTGGTGATGGGTGCGGCGACGGCCGTCGGGCCGAAGGCCAGCCCGGCGAGGGCGGTGACGCCCACCACGCTCAGCGTGGTCTTGCGATTCGGGTTCGTCGCGATGGCCGGGAGCCATCGAGTGAAGTCGAACTTCACGATGGATGCCCTTTCGATCGTTACGAGCCGCTCGGGGTTGAGCCGCTCTCGGGGGACGACCGCCGGCAGGGGTTTGGATGCCGACGTCTCGGGGGACACAACCGGCCCGGCGTATCGGGCATTTCCAGAAATAGCCTGAACGCGGAGGGTGAGACCCTGCTCACGCCCGGGATCGGGTGGCTGCTCCTGGCCCGGCAGGAACCGACCTGGCCGGCATGAACCGAACACCGGTACGGATCGGGCGGCGAACCGGTCAGTCGGCGGGCGCGCCGAAGCGCACCAGCACGTGCCAGAGCTGCTTGAGGTGTTGCCGGGTGTCGGTGATCGGGCCCCGGTCGGCCCAGCGGGCCGGGTCGGTGACGACCGAGGCGGCGGCCCGACCGATCAGGGCGGCAGTCAGCGGTTCGCCGGGTCGGGCGAACTCGGCGTGCACCCGGGCCGCCAGCGGCACCATCACCGGCCCCCGGAAGTCGGCGTCGACCTGGTCCACCGGCAGGGCGAAACCGGTGTGCCAGCGCAGCCGGAAACCGTACCGTCGGGCGGCCGTGGCGAGGTCCGCGCCGACGGCGGTGCCCCGGAACGAGGGATCGGCGACCAGTTCCTGCACGTCCCGACCCAGGTGCAGTTCGCCGTGCACCTGGGCCTCGACGTAGTCGTCCAGGGCCCGGCCGGCGGCGGCTGCCGCGAGGTCCTCGCGGGGGCGCAGCAGGTGCGCGGTGAGGTCGACCAGGTTCATGCCGAGACGGCCCAGGCAGACGCCGGTGTCCACCGTCGCTACGAGCAGCGCGGCCAGCACCGGCTCGAACACCTCGGCGGTGCCGACGTCGCGGGGACCGAGGTGGCTGTCGCCGAAGCAGAACGTGGTGCGGTGCCGCACCTCGGGCCGCAACCGCAGGTGGCAGGAGCCGAACCGGACAGCGGCGCCGTCCGGGTGGTCGAGCAGGTTCAGGCCGCCGTACTTCGGCCGCTCCGCCGGGCGCACGCCCGGTCGCTGGTACGCCCCGCCGAACATCTGCTGCTCCCACCGGTCCCGGTCGCCACCCGGGTACGCGGTCAGCCCACCGTTGGAGATCCCGGTCTCGAACTGGCTGCGGTAGACGCCTTCAGCGGCGAGGGCCTGCGCGACCGACCGGCCGTCGGCGAGCAGCCGGTCAGGGTGGAAGTTGAGGGTGATCCGGCCGTCGTGGCCGATCGCGGCGACGAGGTGCGCCGGGTCGGCGCGTACGCCGGCGAGCAGTCGACCGATGGTGGCCCGCGCGTCCGGACGGTCGCGCAGCGCCACGGTCCGCACGTGCCGCAGCGCGTGACGCTGGGCCGGGGTCAACGCCGGTGGCGGGACGAACTGACGTGGGACGGCACCGGCGGCGGGCGGAACCGCCGCCGGTGCGCGATCACAATCGGGTACGGACGACACGGCGACAGGGTCGCCCGACTCTGACCGCCGACGCATCACATTTGTCGGCAGTGCAGGTCAGTGTCCCCGGGCCAGCCACTGCGGCAGTTGCGGCGCCTCGGCGCCGATGGTGCTGCTGTCACCGTGACCGGGGTGCACCACGGTCTGCGGCGGCAGGGTGAGCAGCCGGTCGCGGATCGAGTCAATGATGGTGCCGAAGTCGCTGTACGAGCGGCCGGTGGCACCGGGACCGCCGGCGAACAGGGTGTCGCCGGTGAAGACGACCTCCTGGGCGGCGTCGTGCAGGCAGCACGCGCCGGGGCTGTGGCCGGGGGTGTGCAGCACGGTCAGCGTGCTGCCGCCGACCTCGATCCGCTGGCCGTCGTGCAGCTCGCCGCCGGGCGGCTCGTCGGGGTGCACCATGTCCCACAGCACCCGGTCGGCGGGGTGCAGCAGCACCGGCGCGCCGGTGGCGCGGGACAGCTGCGGGGCGACCCGGACGTGGTCGTCGTGGGCGTGGGTGGCGACGATCGCGGTGACCCGGCGACCGGCCACCACCTTGCAGATGGCGTCCACGTCGTGCGGGGCGTCGATGACCACGCACTCGGTGTCGTCGCCGACCACCCAGACGTTGTTGTCGACGTCGAAGGTCTGCCCGTCGAGGGAGAAGGTGCCGGCGGTGACGGTGTGGTCGATGCGGGCGGTCATCAGAAGACCACCACCGAGCGCAGCACGTCGCCGTGGTGCATCCGGGCGAACGCCTCCTCGACGCCGTCCAGGCTGATCTCCTCGGTGACGAAGGCGTCCAGGTCCAGGCGGCCCTGCAGGTAGAGCTCGGTGAGCATCGGGAAGTCGCGGCTGGGCAGGCAGTCGCCGTACCAGCTCGACTTCAGTGCGCCGCCCCGGCCGAAGACGTCCAGCAGCGGCAGCTCGACGCGCATCTCGGGGGTGGGTACGCCGACCAGCACGACGGTGCCGGCCAGGTCACGGGCGTAGAAGGCCTGCTTCCAGGTCTCCGGTCGACCGACCGCGTCGATCACCACGTCGGCGCCGAACCCGCCGGTGGCGGCCTGGATCTCGGCCACCGGGTCGGCCTCGGAAGCGTTCACGGTGTGGGTGGCGCCGAACTTGCGGGCCCAGTCGAGCTTGCGGGAGTCGGTGTCCACCGCGACGATCGTGGTCGCGCCGGCCAGCACCGCACCGGCGATCGCCGCGTCGCCGACGCCGCCGCAGCCGATCACCGCCACCGAGTCACCGCGGGTCACCCCGCCGGTGTTCATCGCCGCGCCGAGCCCGGCCATCACACCGCAGCCGAGCAGCCCCACGGCGGCGGGCCGGGCGGCCGGGTCCACCTTCGTGCACTGGCCGGCGTGCACCAGCGTCTTCTCGGCGAACGCGCCGATGCCCAGGGCCGGGGTGAGTTCGGTGCCGTCGGTCAGGGTCATCTTCTGGGCGGCGTTGTGGGTGGCGAAGCAGTACCACGGGCGGCCGCGTCGGCAGGCCCGGCACACACCGCAGACGGCCCGCCAGTTGAGCACCACGAAGTCGCCCGGGGCGATCGCGTCGACCCCCGCACCGACCTGCTCGACGATGCCGGCGGCCTCGTGCCCGAGCAGGAAAGGGTAGTCGTCGTTGATGCCGCCCTCGCGGTAGTGCAGGTCGGTGTGGCAGACCCCGCAGGACTGCACCCGTACCACCGCCTCGCCGGGCCCGGGGTCCGGCACCACGATGTCGGTCACCTCGACCGGAGCGCCCTTGCTGCGCGAGATGACTCCCCTGACCTGCTGGCTCACGCTTTCCTCCTCATCCGCGCCGGCGCGCCGCGCCGTCGTGCTGCGGCTTCGCCGGTAAACCGACGGCGCCGACGATCATTCCCGGAGGCGAACCTACCGCCGCGACCACCGATCGGCACAGTGTCCGGGCGGCCGACCGGCAGGTCCGGCCCGTCGTGCCGGCGTCGGGCGGCGTTACGCCACCGCAGCACCTGCACCACACCCACCGCCCACAGTACGTACTGCACGGCGAAAGCCCAGCGGTATGCGTCGAGACCGGGCACGGTCTGCCCGGCCGGGGTGGCCACGTCGAGCACCACGCCGATGGCGAGCACCAGGGCGATCGCCGCGACGAAGCCACCGACGTTGACGATCCCGGTGGCGCTGCCGATGCGGTTGACCGGGTTGAAGGTGCGGACGAAGTCGAAGCCGATCAGCGAACCGGGGCCGTTGAAGGCCAGCACCAGCACCAAGGCGACGAGCAACCAGCCGGGCGCACGGCCGGGCCAGGCCAGCACCACCGTCCAGGTCGCCGCGGTCGCCGCGACGATGCTGAAGACCACCACCGAACGCCGTCGCGGGAACCGGGCGCACAGGTGCGCCACCGTCGGCCCGGTCACCAGCATGCCCATCGTCAGTACGGTGAGCAGGGTGGCCGCCGCGGTGGGCGTGAGCCCCTGCCCCTGCACCAGGAACGGGAAGCCCCACAGCAGCGCGAACACGCTGCCGGAGAACTGGGCGACGAAGTGGGTCCACAACCCGAGGCGGGTGCCCGGGGCGGCCCAGGCGGCGGCGAGCAGCCCGCGCGGCGGCGGCGCGGCGGCCACGGTCACCCGGCGCGGGCTGTCCCGGATCGCGGCGACGGCCACCAGCAGGATCACCGTGGACACTGCGGCGGCGGTCAGGAAGGCGGTGGTCCAGCCGGTGTGTTCCAGCAGCAGCACGAGCGGGACGGCGCCGAACACCGCGCCGAGTTGCCCGAGCGTGCCGGTCAACTGCACGAGCATCGGGTTGCGGCGGCCCGGGAACCAGTACGCGACGATCCGCAGCACGCTGATGAAGGTCATCGCGTCGCCGAGACCGACCAGGACGCGAGCCGCCACGGCCAGTCGTACGTCGGTGGCGAGGGCGAAGCAGAGTTGACCGGCGACCATCAGAGCGCCGCCGGTGATCAGCAGGCGGCGGGAGCCGTACCGGTCGAGCAGCATGCCGACGGGCACCTGCATCAGCGCGTACACGGCGAGTTGGGCGACGGTGAAGGTGGCCAGCGTCGCGGCGCTGATCTCGAAGCGCTGGGACGCCTCCACCCCGGTGACACCGAGCGAACTGCGGTGGAACACCGACGCGGCGTACGCGCTCAGGGCCACGCCCCACACCAGGAGCGCCTGCCGGCGCGGTACGGGTGCCGGGTCGGCCAGGCTCACCGCAGGCCCCGCAGCGCGCGGGCGGCGTTGTCGATGTGGGTGGCCACGGTGGCCAGCCACGGTCCGGGGTCGTCGGCGTCGAGGGCGGCCAACTGCGCGGCGTGGTCGGTCAGCGCCATGTCGGCCCAGCGGGGCGAGAGCCGGAAGGTCGTCTCCCCCATCCGCAGCTGCCGGTCACGCAGCCGCTGGTACAACTCGGCGAGGATCTCGTTGCCGGCGGCGTCCACGACGGTGGCGTGGAACGCCCGGTCGGCGGCCATCAGGGCGGTCAGGTCACCGGCGGCGTGCGCGGCGCGCATCTCGGCCAGCCGGGCGGCCAGGTCGGCGCGGATCTCGGCGCGCCGCGGCCAGACCTGCTCGGCGGCGTGCACCTCGACCAGCCGGCGGGCCTCGATGACGTCGGTGATCTCGCGGGCCGAGACCGGCAGGATCAGCGCCCCACGCTTGGGATAGAGCCGCACCAGCCCTTCGGTCTCCAGCCGCAGCAACGCCTCCCGCACCGGCGTACGCGACACCCCGGTCGCCTCGGCGATCTCACCCTCGCTGATCAACGACCCACCGGGATGGACCTGTTCCAGGATGGCCTGCTTCAGGTGGCGGTAGGCGCGTTCGGCGGCCGAGGGCGCGGCAGTACGACCGATCGACGAGGGATGCGTCATGTATCTATCATGCGCCTCAGGACTTTCGGCAGCTCCGGCAGGGTCCTGACGGTCGTCGGATGCGCCGGCCGTGGCCGTCGTCCTGCTGCTATCGCGACCCGGCTGCCGTGGCCCAGAAGTCCCGCACCAGTTCGCTGAACTCCTCGGCGCGCTCGACCTGCGGCAGGTGTCCACAGCCGGCGAAGACACGGGTACGGGCGTGGGGCAGCAACGTACGCGCCGCGGCCAGGTGCGCCGGCGGCAGGATCCGGTCGTCGTCGCCCCAGACCACCAGGGTCGGCAGGCCGAGTCCGGCCAACCGGCCGAGCAACTCGTCGCGCCAGGGCTGCCGGATGCCGCGTACCGTGCCGAGACCACGTGCGGTCTCCAGCACCACCCGGGCGGCGTACGGGCGGCGGGCCACCGCCAGGGTGTGCCCGATCCGCTCGGCGCTGGCCAGCGTCGGATCGTGGAACAGCGCCCGCTCGGCGCGACCGGCCGTGTGACGGCTGGGCCGCAGCAGCAACCGACCCAGGCCGGGCAGGGTGAGCAGCCGCAACGCCAGGGTCACCTCGGGGCCGAACCCCGCGCTGGCGACCAGGGTGAGGGAGGCGACCCGGGTCGGCCGGGTGACGGCGTACCCCATGGCGACGGCGCCGCCGAGCGAGTTGCCCACCAGATGCACCGGCTCGTCGACGCCGGCCGCGTCCAGGTAGGCGCCGACGAACCGGGCCAGCGCCGACAGGGTGTACGGCTGGGCCATCGGCAACGATCCGCCGTAGCCGGGCAGGTCGACGCTGTGCACCCGGTACCGGTCGGCCAGCAGGTCATGCTGTTCGGTGAAGTCCCGCAGCGTACGGCCGATGCCGTGCAGCAACAGCACCGGCGGCCCGGCGCCGTCGACGCGGTGATGGACCCGCCGCCCGTCGACGGTGAGGTGCCGGAACCGTGCGGGGGTGCTCACCGCTGCGCGGGGGTACGGGGGCGGGTGTCGGTGCGGCGGGTCTCGGCGCGGTCGATGGCGGCCAGCAGGTGACGGTGGGCGGCCGGCGCGACCCGGACCAGCAGGTCGGGAAGGCGGGCCGACCAGCCGATCAGGACGCGCCCTCGGCGGCGGGCGACACCCCGCAGGATGGCCTCGGCGGCGGTCGCCGGGTCGATGGTGAGCAGTCGTTCGAAGCGCCGCCGGCCGTCCTCGAACTGGCCCCGGTCCACTCCGCTGCCCACCCGCGCGTCGCGGGCGATGCGGGTGCGCACCCCACCCGGGTGCACGCAGGTGACGCCGATGCCGTCGGCGGCGAGTTCGTGTCGCAGCGCCTCGGTGAAGCCGCGTACCGCGAACTTGCTGGCCGAGTAGGCGACCTGGCCCGCCGGGGCGATCAGCCCGAACAGGCTGCTGACGGCGACCAGGTGCGCGCCGGGTTCGGCCTTGAGCGTCGGCAACAACGCGTGGGTCAGCTGCGCCACCGCCCGGAAGTTCACCTCGACGACCCAGCTGAACTCGTCGAAGGTCACCTCGTCGAAGCGCCCGCCGAGGGCCACCCCGGCGTTGTTGACAAGTAGTCGGATCCTCGGGTGCCGGGTGCGGATCTGCTCGGCGACGGCGGCGGTGGACTGCGCGTCGGCCAGATCCACCTGGTACGTGTGCACCGTCCGACCGGTGGCGCGCAGCGCGTCGGCCACCGCGTCGAGGCCGTCGGCGTCCCGGTCGAGCAGGACCAGGTCGCTGCCGCGCCGGGCCAGCCCGTGGGCCAGGGCCGCGCCGATGCCACCGGCCGCGCCGGTGACCACGGCGGTGCCGCCGGTGAAGTCGAACTTACGCATCGACAGACCTCCGTAGTGCCGAGTCGGCCCGGCTGAATCGGACCCCAGGGTCGGTGAGCCGCCCGAACCGCAGCAGCAGCAGATCGCGCAGGTAGTTCTGGCGCACCCGCCACGGTGCCCGATGACCCTGCCGGGGCAGCCGATCGGCGCCCCGGCGCACGTACCCGGAGGTGAGTCCGACCAGCGGTGCCCGCCGATCGTCGGGCGGGGCCAGCGGGGTGACCACCTGCGTGCCGGTGCGGTCCAGGTGCCGCAGCAGCCGGCACACGTACTCGGCGACCAGGTCGGTCCTGAGCGTCCAGGAGGCGTTGGTGTAGCCGAAGGCCAACGCGAAGTTCGGCACCCCGGAGAGCAACGTCCCCTTGTACGCGACGGTCTGCGCCACGTCGACGTCGACGCCGTCCACCCGCAGCGTCATCCCGCCGAGCATGAGCAGGTCGAGCCCGGTGGCGGTGACCACCACGTCGGCCGGTAGGTGCACACCGGAGGTCAGCTGAATGCCGTCGGTGGTGAATCGGTCGATGGTATCGGTGACCACGGTGGCCCGACCGGCGGACACCGCGGCGAACAGCTCGCCGTCGGGATCCACGCACAACCGCTGGTCCCAGGGGTCGTAGCGGGGGTTGAAATGGCGGTCGACGTCGTAGCCGGTCGGCAGCGCGCGGGCCGTCCGTCGGCGCAGCGCCCGCCGCACCAGCCCGGGCGCCCACCGGCTGAGCTGGTAGATGGCGGTGACCAGCAGGATGCTCTTCCAGCGGACCAGCGGGTACGCGAGCCTCGCCGGCAACCGGCGGCGCAGCGTGTCGGCGAGCGGATCGTCACTGGGGTGCGCCAGCACGTAGGTGGGTGAGCGTTGCAGCATGGTCACCTCGGCGGCCTGCCGGGCCAACGCCGGGACCAGGGTGATGGCGGTGGCACCACTGCCGATCACCACCACCCGGCGGTCGCGCAGGTCGAGGTCGGCGGGCCAGTGCTGCGGATGCACGATCCGGCCGGTGAACTGCTCCTGCCCGGTGAGCTGCGGGGCGTACCCGGCGTCGTAACGGTAGTAGCCGGTGCAGGCGTACAGGAAGGAGCAGGTGAGGGTGAGTGTCTCGGCGGTGTCGTCGCGGCGGACCAGTACCGTCCAGCGGGCCTGCCGGCTGTCCCAGTCCGCCCGCAGCACCCGGTGCCGCAACCGGACGTGCCGGGTGACGTCGTGCTCGTCGGCGGTACGACGCAGGTAGTCGAGGATCGTCGCGCCCTCGGCGATCACCTTCGGGGCCTGCCAGGGGGCGAAGGAGTAGCCGAAGGTGGACATGTCGGAGTCGGAGCGTACGCCCGGGTAGCGGAACAGGTCCCAGGTGCCGCCGATGCAGTCGCGGGCCTCCAGCACGGCGAACGTCTTGTCCGGGCAGTGCCGGCGCAACTGGCAGGCGGCGCCGATGCCGGACAGCCCGGCGCCCACGATGAGCACGTCGACGTGGTCCGGGGCCATCTGATCCTCCTGGTACGCGAGGTGCTGCCTCGGGACCATACCTGTGGGCGGGACCGCCACGGCCTGGTGGGCGGCGGTGACCAGGGCTGCGGTTCAGATGTTCGCGGAGTCCGGCGGCACCGCGTCGGGCAGCGTCGGCGCGCCGGCCAGCGGTTCGGTCGCCCGGCCGGGCAGACCCAGGGTGTACGCGGTCATCGACAGCGACCCGTAGGCGTACCCGTCCACCAGCACCTCGGTGCTCTGCCCGGCCGCCCCGGCCAGGCCGGCGAGGTAGAGCAGCGGGATGAAGTGGTCGGGTGTCGGCACGGCGAGGCCGAAGTCGCGGTGGGCGTCGAGGTGACCGGCTTCGGTGGGGTCGTCCAGCATGGTCGCCTTGGCCGCCTCGTCGAAGCGCTGCGCCCAGTCGAAGCCCTGGTCGACCAGTCGACGGTCGACGCCGCCGAGGTTGTGCACCACGTTGCCGCTGGCCACCACCAGCACTCCGCGCTCGCGCAGCGGGGCGAGCTTCGCGCCCAGCTCAAGGTGGTAGTCGAGGCCCTTGAAGGCGTTGATGCTCAGTTGCACGACCGGGATGTCCGCCTCGGGGAAGGCGTGCACCAGCACCGACCAGGTGCCGTGGTCGATGCCCCAGGAGTCGATGTCGGCGCCCACCCAGGTCGGGTGCACCACGTCACTGACCTCTTCGGCCAGCTCGGGCAGGCCCGGCGCGGGATAGCGGACGTCGAACAGCTCCTGCGGGAAGCCGTAGAAGTCGTGGATCGTCTTCGGGCGGGGCATCGCGGTGACCGCGGTGGCACCGATGTACCAGTGGGCGGAGACCACCAGGATCGCCCGGGGCCGGGGCACCGACCGGCCGAAGGCCCGCCACGCGGCGGTGTACCGGTTGACCTCCAGGGCGTTCATCGGGCTGCCGTGGCCGAAGAACACGGCCGGCATCGTATTGTCGCTCATCGCACGTCTCCTGCTGTGGCGGTCGCCCGAGCGTATCCGGCCCGCCCGGCGGCCGGCAGGGCTGCGCCGATCCCGTACGCGACCGGGGGTGCCCTCAGGCGGTCTCGCCCGGGGCGAGGTACCGGTAGCCGGGGACGGTCTCGGTGAACCAGCCGTTGACGCTGGCCAGGCCCCGGTCGTTGAGCTGGGCGTCGTGGATGGGGAACACCTCGGTCGCGCCGACCGCAGTGGCGAAGTCGATCGCCTCGGTGAGCTTGAGCCAGGACGCCTGGGCCGGCACCAGCAGGGTCCGCACCGGCCGGCCCGGCAGGTGCAGCGAGTCACCCGGGTGGTAGACGGCGTCGTCGACGAGATAGCCGAGGTTGACGCAGTCGGGTTGCCCGCCGTGGATGGTGGCGTGCCGTCCACCGACGGCGGTCACCTCGAAGCCGGCGGCGGTGAAGCGTTGCCCCGGCCGCACCCGGGTCACCGGCAGCCGGGCCAGGTCCGGCAGCACGGCGTCCTCCGGTACGAAGACCGGCACGCCCAGACCGGCCAGCCGCAGCACGTCGACGTGATCGGTGTGTTCGTGGCTGACCAGTACGGCGTCGGCGCCGGCCAGGGCTCGCGGCTCACTCCACGTGCCGGGGTCGATGACCAGTACCGAGCCGTGTTGTTCGAGCCGGACACAGGAGTGGGTGTACTTGGTTATCCGCACCCGATGCAGGCTACGGCTCGGCGCTGCGGCGGGTGGTCCCGCTGCGCGTGGCGCGGGCCGCCGGGCGGCGGCGTGACGGTGGCGGATCCGCCACCACCTCGGCCACCGCACACAGGTCGGTCAACGGATCGGCCGCCTGCGCCGCGCACGCCGCCCGGCGCAGCAGGGCCCGCAGGGTGGCCGCCTCCTCGTCGGTCAACGCCGCCATCAGGCGTGTCTCGACGTCCCGCAACGCCTCCCGCCGCTGCCGGGCCGCCGCCCGACCGGCGTCGGTGACGACGACCAGCCGGCTGCGCCGGTCGGCCGGGTCGGGACGACGCGACAGCAGCCCGTCGCGCTCCAGGTCGTCGATCAGGTACGTCAGCACGGTCCGGTCGATGCCCAACTCCTCGGCGATCGCGCCCTGGTTACGCGCCGGGTCCCGGTCGGCGGCGACGAGCACCTGGTAGCCGCGTGGCCCGCCGGGCAGGTCACCGACGGTGTGCTCGGCACCGCGCAGGTGGGCCCGGAAGAGGACACCGAGCATCCACCCGAAGTCGTCGGTGATCGGGTCGGTGTGGATGTCGTCGCCGTGGGGACCGCTCATGTCCCAAGGTTAGCCCAAATCACAGACTTTATTGAGCACACATGTTCTGACCGGCATAGCATTGGCGTTCTCCGCTCTCAGGAAGGACGACCGCGATGAGCGACTACGGACACGACCTGATCTTCGGATCGTTCCTGACCCCCGGCAGCGCCGACGCGACGCAGCCGGTCCGGCTCGCCATGCTCTCCGAGCAGGTCGGGCTCGACCTGGTCACCTTCCAGGATCATCCCTACCAGCCCGCGTACCTGGACACCTGGACGCTGATGAGCTTCGTCGCCGCCCGGACCAGCCGGGTACGCCTGGCCGCGAATGTGACGAACCTGCCGCTGCGTCCACCCGCGGTGCTGGCCCGCAGCATCGCCAGCCTGGACCTGCTCAGCGACGGCCGCACGGAACTCGGTCTGGGCGCCGGAGGGTTCTGGGACGCCATCGAGTCCATGGGCGGGCGACGCCTCTCCCCCGGGCAGGCGGTACGGGCGCTGGAGGAGGCGATCGAGATCATCCGCCAGGTCTGGGACGCCGGCGCACGGGGCGGCGTGCGGGTCGACGGCGAGTTCCACCGGGTGATCGGGGCCAAACGCGGTCCGGCCCCCGCCCACGACGTACCGGTCTGGATCGGGGCGTACAAGCCACGGATGCAGGCGCTGACCGGGCGCCTGGCCGACGGCTGGCTGCCGTCGCTGCCCTACCTGCAGCCCGGTGACCTGGCCAAGGGCAACGCCGTCATCGACGAGGCCGCCACCGCCGCCGGCCGCTCCCCCACCGACGTACGCCGGCTGCTCAACATCAGCGGACGGTTCGCCGCGACCGGCAGCGGGCCGTTGCAGGGCCCGGCCGAGCAGTGGGCCGAGGAGTTGGCCGACCTCGCCCTGACCGAGGGCGTCAGCGCCTTCATCCTGGCCAGCGACGACCCCGACGACCTGCGGCGGTTCGCCGCCGAGGTGGCGCCGGCCACCCGGGAGCTGGTCGCCGCCGAACGGTGATCGTCTGCGGCGGTCCGACCCGTCGGTGAGAGCGAGCATCGTGTCCACCCGCCGGGCGGCATCATTCGGGCATGGGGCAAGCACGCGGGCATCGGTTGGTGCCGCACACCGCCGACGTCCGCATCGAGGCGTGGGCGCCGGACCGGGCCGGCTGTCTGGCCGAGGCGGTCACCGCGATGGTCGAGTCGTTCGCCGACCTCGCCGGTGCCCGACTCCACGCCGAACGGGAGTTCCGCCCGCCACCGGCCGCCGACGAGGACCTGCTGGTCGCCGTCCTCGACGAGGTGATCTACCGGATGGAGACGGCGGACGAACTGCCGCTGGTCACCGAGGTCACCGACGACGCGGGTGGCCTGCGGGTGCGCTGGGGCGTCACCGCGACCGGCGAGGTGGAGCTGACCGGCGCGGTGCCGAAGGCGGTCTCCCTGCACGAGCTGCGCTTCGGCGGCGACGACGCGGGCTGGTCCGGTGCGGTGACCTTGGACGTGTGAACGGCGGCGACTCAGCCCTTGACCACGCCCAACGGCACCAGCCGGGCCACCTTGCGGCACAACCCGGCACCCTCGGCCGCCTCGACGACAGCCGAGACGTCCTTGTACGCCGCCGGCATCTCCTCGGCCAGGCCGCGCCGTGACGCCCCTTGTACCACGATGTCCCGGGCCGCCAGTTCGGCGCGCGGATCCCCGCCCGCTCCTGCCGCGACCGCCTGCTTGCGGCTGCGCACCCGCCCGGCGCCGTGGCAGGTGGAGGTGAACGCGGGCGAGTCCGCCACCCCGGTCAGCACGTACGAGCCGGTGCCCATCGAGCCGGGGATGAGCACCGGTTGGCCGACGTCCCGCAGCTCCTCGGGCAGGTCGGTGTGGCCCGGCGGCAGGGCCCGGGTGGCGCCCTTGCGGTGGACGCACAACCGCCGCACCGCACCGTCGACCACCTGCTCCTCGATCTTGGCGAGGTTGTGCGAGACGTCGTAGACCAGGTCGAGCCGCCGACCCGTCTCCCGCTCGAAGATCCGGCCAGCCGCGTGGGCGAGCAGTTGCCGGTTGGCTCGCGCGTAGTTCGCCGCGGCGGCCATCGCACCCAGATACGCCCGACCGGCCGCCGAGGCGACCGGAGCACAGGCCAGCTGCCGGTCCGGCACCTGGATGCCGTGGCTGCCCATCACCTGTTCCATGGCCCGTACGTGATCGGTGCAGATCTGGTGGCCGAGCCCCCGCGAACCGCAGTGGATCATCACGCAGACCTGGTCGGGGCGCAGCCCGAACGCCTCGGCCACCGGCGCGTCGTACACCTGCTCGACGGCCTGGACCTCCAGGAAGTGGTTGCCGGAGCCGAGGCTGCCGACCTGGTGCGCGCCGCGCTCGATCGCCCGCTCGCTGACCTGTGCCGGGTCCGCGTCGTGCACCGCGCCGTAGTCCTCACAGCGCAGCAGGTCCCGCTCGACCCCGAAGCCGCGCTGCACCGCGTACCGGGAGCCGCCGCGCAGCACCGCGTCCAACTCGTCGCGGCTGGTGAGCTGCCACAGCGCGCCGCTGCCCATCCCGCGTGGGGTGGCCGCACTGAGCGCGTCCATCACCGCCTCCAGCCGAGGCCGCAGCTCGTCGCGGTCCAGGTCGGCGGCGAGCAGCCGAACCCCGCAGGAGATGTCGAAACCGACCCCGCCGGGCGAGACCACCCCGCCGGCCGCGACGTCGGTGGCGGCCACCCCGCCGATCGGGAAGCCGTAACCCCAGTGCAGGTCCGGCATGGCGTACGAGGCGCCGACGATGCCGGGCAGGGTGGCGACGTTGGCCACCTGCTCCAACGACCGGTCGGCCACCGGATCGGGCAGCAACGCGCGGGACGCGAAGATCACCCCCGGGACCCGCATCGGATCACGCCGGTCGATCCGGAAACGGTACGGCGACTCCTCGACCAGCTCCATCCGCGGCGGCTACCCACGCTCCTGCTGCCTACACCTACGGGTACGCCCAGCGACGTGCCGGAGCGACACCGTCGTACGTCGAAAGGCGACCCGGAACCGGGTCCACGGACGGCAGGCAAGCACCGTCGGCGCACCTACCGTTGGCCGCGCACCAGATCGAACGTGCCCGCCCGGGGCACCGATGGAAGGATTGCGATGCGCGGCAAACTCACCTGGATCGCCCTCGTCGGCCTGACCTGGGCGGCCATGATGTCGTTCGGTGGAGTGGCCGCCGAGACGGTCATGCTCTACCCGAACGTCTTCCACGACCCGCCGGCCTCGCTGGAGCGGGCCCGCGAGTTCCTCGCCGTCAGTGGCCCCAGCGACTACTTCCCCCCGCTGGGCGCCTCGGTGGTGCTGCTGAGCGTCGCCGCGACGGTGCTCAGCTGGCGTCAGCGCGATCTGCGCTGGTGGATCGTCGCCGCGACAGTGGTCTTCGTCGCCTGCGAGTTCCTGTTCTCGGTGGTCTTCTTCTGGCCCCGCAACGAGATCATGTTCGTCGATCCGGCCGGCACTCACTCACCGGAGTACCTGCGCCAGGTCGCCGACGAGTTCGTCGCCGGGCACTGGGTACGACTCGCCGGTGGGGCGGTGACCGCCGCCCTGTCCTTCACCGCGCTCCTCCGCCGGGCCCGTACCGACCAGCGACAGGTCCCCTGATCGACGCCGGTGCCCGCGCCTCGACCCGTGGGCGGCCGGGCCGGCCCGGCGGGAACAATGAGTACCGGCAGTGGATCAGCGAGAAGGGGCGGGCAACGTGTCGGAGATGACCGGAGCAGCCACGGCGGACCCGACCGCAGGCATGACCGGCCGCACCGGCGCAGGGCGGGCGGTCCCCGGCGTCGGGGCGGTGGAGGGTGGGCTGCGCGCCGACTGCGCCCGCTGCTTCGGCCTCTGCTGCGTCGCCCCCGCGTTCGCCGCGTCCGCCGACTTCGCGCACGACAAGCCCGCCGGACAGCCGTGCCGCAACCTGCGTACCGACTTCGGCTGCGGCATCCACCCCGAGCTACGCGAGCGCGGCTTCGCCGGGTGTACCGTCTTCGACTGCTTCGGCGCGGGCCAGCGGGTGGCCCAGCAGACCTTCGGCGGTCGGGACTGGCGTAACGCACCGGAGCACGCCGGTCAGATGTTCGACGTCTTCGCGGTGATGCGTTCGCTGCACGAACTGCTCTGGTACCTGACCGAGGCACTGCGGTTGCGGCCACCGGCCGACCTGGCCGCGCAGGTGTCCGCCGCGCTGGCCGAGACCGACACGTTGGCCTCGGGCAGCCCGCAGGACCTGCTCACCCTCGACGTCGACGGGCACCGCGCGAAGCTCAACGTGCTGTTGTCGCGTACCGCCGAACTGGCCCGCACCCGCGGCGGCGGCGCCGGTGCCGACCACCGGGGTGCCGTGCTCGTCGGCCGGGACCTGCGCCGGGTCGACCTGCGCCGGGCGAACCTGCGCGGCGCGACCCTCATCGGGGCGGACCTGCGGGGCGTCGACCTGACCCGCGCCGACCTGACCGGTGCCGACCTGCGCGGGGCGGACCTGCGGGGCGCGGATCTGTCCGACGCCCTGTTCCTGCACCAGGCGCAGGTCGACGCGGCCCGTGGTGACCGGCAGACCCGCCTACCGGTCCGGCTCGGTCGGCCCGCCCACTGGTCGGCCCTGCCGCTGACCCCCCGCCGCACCCGACGACGCTGACCCGTCGGTCCTGGCCACGAGGGTGGCCCGTCACACGGTGGCGGATCGCGCCTCGGTCATGCCCTGGTTGGCCAGGGCGTCGGCCCGCTCGTTCTCCGGATGTCCGTTGTGGCCCTTGACCCACAGCCAGGTGACCTGGTGCCGGGCGCAGGCCGCCTCCAACTGCTGCCACAGGTCGGCGTTCTTCACCGGCTGCCGGGCCGCGGTCAACCAGCCGTTACGTTTCCAGGACGCCAACCAACTGGTGATGCCGTTGCGCACGTACGTGCTGTCGGTGTGCAACTCGACCGTGACCGGCCGGGTCAGGCTCTCCAGGGCCTTGATGGCGGCGGTCAGCTCCATCCGGTTGTTGGTGGTCGGGGTGGCCTCCCCACCGCAGATCTCCCGCTCGTGGGCGCCGTAGCGCAACACCGCGCCCCAGCCACCCGGGCCGGGGTTTCCACTGCACGCGCCGTCGGTCCAGATCTGCACGACCCGACCGGCCGCCTCGTCCACCATGCCACCAAACCTACCGAAGCCACGTGCACCGACCGACGACCGGCCACGCGGGGTTGCAGCTCTTCCTCGTCCGCTCAGGGATCCGAACCGACAACCGGCGGCGGCACCCGCCAGGCCGGCCGCCGCGACGGTACGACCCGGTCCCGAAGTCGACCGGCGGCATCACCCACCGCCGCGGCGGCCATCGACGGCAGCCGGGTCGAGTTCATCACCGCCAGGTCCTCCGCCACACTCGTGGCACCGTCGAGGAACCGCAGCACCCGCGACGCCGGATTACGGTCGAACAACCGGGCGAAGAACGCGGGGCCGTCGACCAGGTCACGGTCCAGGGCCCGGAGCGCGACCGCGTCCATCCAGCGATGCCGAGGGGGGTACGCCGGACCCGGTACCGGTGGCCGCCCGGCGGCCAGTGCCCGGGCCACCTGCTCGGCCTGCCGGTACATGGCCGCGAAGGTGAACCCGGTGGACGGTCGGGTCGCACCGCCGGCGGTGCCCAGGCGCACCACCCGAGGCGACGGTCGGGCGACGAACGGCCCGTCGGTCATCGGGATGACCCCGTTCTCCACCTCGCCCACCGTGAACCGGGCCGGATCCAGACCGAGCAGGTCGCAGTAGCCGCCGAGAGCACTGTCGTACGCCGCCCCGGTGAGCAGGTGCGGTGAGAACTCGGTGTACTCGACAAGCGCGTACCGGCTGCTGACCGGCAACACGTACCCGAAGGACACCCCACGGGTCGGCTGCGGCGTACGAAAATCCATCAACACGGCACGCGTCGGATCGAACAACGGACGGTCCGCCGCCAGCCACCACCCGCGGAAATGCTGCAACCAGTTCGTCCGCCCGGGCCGCTCCGGTGGTCGGGGTCGGGAGTCCAGCACCCAGCCGGCCCGTAACACCGGCCCATCGGAGCCGCCCACCAGCACCCCGTCGCCATCATCGGTCACCGTGTCGGCACTGGCGACCACGCGGGTCACGCCCAGCAGTCGCTCCGCCTCGGCCGCCCGGTCGTAGATCGGTGACGAGCGCAGCATCGCGTACCGCAGCGGAGCGACGTCGAGGACGCGCTGCCTCTCGGCGGTGACCACCTCGACCCGCGACCAGCTCGCGCTGAGCAACTCGTCCAGGTCGTTGCCGGGCCGGTCCCAGAATGCCCAGGTCCGGTCCTGACCGCGCCTCTGCACCGGATCCACGACGGCGATACGTAGGTCGCGCACGTGGTGCCGGGCCAGGGCGGCCAGCACCAGCGAGGCCGCCCCGCCTCCACCGAGCAGGGCGAGGTCGACCTCCAACGGCACAGAACCCACCCGGCCACGCTGCCACACCCAGCGAGGCGTGCTGCAGGAAGGGGCCCTTGTTGGCTGGGGTGATCGTCTTCGGTCCTGGACGGTTGCGGTCGTGCCTGGTTGCGGTGAGGGCTGGGGCGACCGTGCCCGGCTTCGGGCGGTCAGGCTTGATCCCTACGCCGGGCACGGTCGCCCCATCCCGACCCGGTCGGCCTTCGTCCATCCCGTCGGCCGTACAAACGCCTTGGTGGGGACGGTGGCGGAGAGAGCCGCCGCCCCTTGCTTGATGACGGTGCTCGTCAGTGTCGTCGGGCTTGTCGGTGTTGGGCTTGCGGATGGAAGTGTGGACGCCGTTTGGCCGGCACCCTGGTTGCGGGTGCCGGCCAAACGGTTCTTGCTCCCCCTGCGGAGGAATGTCTTTGGGGTCAGCTGTTCCAGTACTTGGCGACCAGGTCAGCGGCCTGCTGCTCCCACTGGGCGTAGTGATCCGGGTACGCCGACACCTGCACCGTCTGCGCCGCCTTGGTCAACGGCATGTCCTTCCAACCATCAACCTGCTTGAGGCCCTTCAGGAACGCGGTGGTCGAGTACTCGGGGTCGGTGATCTGCTCCACCGTGCCCCAACCACTGGACGGACGCTGCTGGAACAGACCCTGCGAGTCATGGTCGTTACGGTCACCCAGGTGGCCAAGGTTCTCCAACTTCGACTCCTGCAACGCGGTCGCGATCGACACCACCGCGGCACGCTCGTCCATGCCGGCCTTCTTCGTCGCGGCGATGATCGCCTTCGTGTTCGCCACCTGCTCATCATTCAGATCGATACGCGACTGACTGCCCTGCACACCATGCGGAATCAACCTGCCCGCATCCGGCTTCTCCGCCTGCACGGCGGCCACGGGGGTGGTCTTCACCGGAGTGTCAGCGTAAGCGGCCACCGGGCCGGCGAACACGCCACCAGCAAAGGCCAGACCAGCAACACCGAGCATGCTCTTACGGAAGATCGAAGGCATCACGAAGCTCCATTCGGGGGTAGACACACACCACGGGGGACGGGTGCATGCAAACGCCGTCAGGCGCTCAAACGGGGGGAAGGTTCACCGGCACACTCACGGGGCGGGGGCCTTCGCGCACATCGCGGGGCGGGGGAACCCTCGCGGCGCCGGGACCATATACAACGACCGGCTACCCGCAATCATTCCCGCGGGCCGGGCCATCCACGAAGCCATCTGACCTGCTCCGGGTGCCTTCATCGGCCGGTCAGGTATGTCCAACGACCCGCCGGCCGCCACCATTCCCCGGATGCCCTCACCCAGACCGGACATACCACGCACCGCCCCCATCTTCCGGCGGCCGCAGAGGACGGACGGCGGAGGCACGGCGGAGGGGCTCGCACCGTTTCGCCGAAATGGCGGGGTCCGGCTCGGCGGGAGACCGCCACTTCGCCGAAACGGTGTCGATCAACGCGCCGAAGGTCTGCGGATCGCGCGATTGGGTCGGACATAACGGGTGATCAGGGCGTGGCAGGCGCACGAGGCCAGCGGGATGGCCAGCGCCGAACGGCGCGAGACCGCAGGGCGAGAAGGGCCAAACGGGGCGGGACGGGAGCGTGAGGCCAGAGAGCCAGCGGGGTCCGGGCCTGCGGACGGGGCGCCGGGCAGGCGCGGACGCGCGAAGGGCTGCGGGAGCGGTGAGGGGGTGTGTCTTGGGCGGGGGCAGGGGCGGAGGCGGAGGCGGAGGCGGAGGCGGAGGCGGAGGACATGGGACGTTAACGGGGATTTCTCATTTTCATCGGGTCGGGGGGCAAGGCCCCCTAGTGTTGGGCACACCGGTGCTAGTCGCGGAGTTGGCCACCCGAGCAGCGTCCTACGTAGTCAGCGGACGAAAAGTGAGGGAAGCGCGTATGAAGGCAACCAATGTTCTCGTACCAGTGGCGGGTGGTATCGCTCTCGGGGCGCTGCTGCTGCCGGGCACCGCGCTGGCCGACACCACCGTGTCGCCGTCGACCACCCCGGTCGGGGGGACTGTCGTGCTCACCGCAACCAACTGCAATCCGAACTCCGGCGATGCGATCTTCCACGTCACCGGACCCGACCGCGACCAGAATGTCCGGTCCACCACCGCTGCGGCCGGCGGCGGGTTGAGTGCCGAGCTGTTCACCGCCGGTTTCACCCTGGGGACGTACACCGTGGCTGCCACCTGCGGCGACGGTACGGCTGACGGTAGCGCGACCTTCACGGTCACCCCGATCGGCGGCGCGCAGGCCGGCGGTCGGGCCGATACCGGCGGCGGGACCCTGGCCGCCGGGGCGACTCTGCTCGTCACCTCGCTCGGCGGCGCGGTCATCCTGGCCCGACGCCGTCGCCACGCGGCCGAGGCCGCGACGCTCTGAGCGATCAGACTCCGACGACGGGTGCCCGCGCCGCAAGCCCGGCACGGGCACCCGTCCGCGTCTGCCTGCACCGGCGAAAGCACGGCCGAGCACCGGCGACGCCACCGGCCGGACACCGGCGAACGCATCGGCCGGCCGTCGGTGACCGGGGGCGGTCCAGGGTGGTCCGATGGCGAGAACCGACAGGTGGGCCTCGGCGACGGCGAGCACCGGCCCGCCGGCGGCGATGAGCAGTACCGCCAGGGCAGGCCGATCACAGGAGGTACGGGACAATGCGGGGACACCGGCTCGGTCGCCTTCTGGTGACGTTGTCGGCGGTGGCGGGGCTGGCACTGGTCGGAGTCGGTGTGGCGCGGTTGCCGCCCCGGCCGCCGCAGCCCGACGTCGCCGGTGTGCCGCCCCGGGCGGTGACCGCGCCGAGTCTGCCGCCGATGCCGCGCGCCGACCCCGTCGAGGTCCGGATATCCCGCATCGGCGTACGCGCGCCACTGATCCCGGTCGCCGCCGACCCGGCCGGGGCGCTGGAGGTGCCCCCGCTGGACCGACCTGGCGTGGCCGGTTGGTACTCCCCCGGTGTCAGCCCCGGTGAGATCGGCAACGCGGTGCTGGTGGGCCATGTCGATTCTCCGGTCGGGCCGGCTGTCTTCTTCGACCTGGGGCGGTTGCGTCCCGGCGACACCGTCCACATCGCCCGGGCCGACGCGACAGTGGTCCGCTTCGCCGTCGACGGTGTCGTGGCGTACCCGAAGGACGGTTTTCCCACCGACCTGGTGTATGGCCCGGGCGCTGTCGCCGGGCTGCGCCTGATCACCTGCGGCGGCCGGTTCGACCAGGACAGCGGCGAGTATGTCGACAACGTGATCGTGTTCGCGACCCGTACGGCGTGAGGCGCTCCGGCCGCGTTTGACCGGCCCGGTGTCGGGAAGACCGTGCGTCCACGGCAGATCCCGAGGAGCGACGAATGGCGGACGCAGGACGAGCCAGGAAGCACACCACGGCGCGTAAGGTTCCACCGCCGGCCAAGGTGGCGGCGAAGAAGGTGGCGACGGCGACGAAGCGGGCCACCGGGGCCACGGCCGCGAAGTCCCCGGGCGGGAAGCCGACGCCGACGACCACACGCACCGCCCGCAAGAAGGCGGTCTCCGCCACGGCCACGCCGACCCGTCGGCCCACCGCCAAGGCGACGGCGGCGAAGAAGACCACCACCCCGAAGACCGGCAACGCCGCGAAGACGGCACCGGCGGTCAAGAAGGCAACGGCGGTCGCCAAGAAGACGTCCGGCACCACCCGAGCGGCGGCCAAGAAGACGTCGACAGCCACGCGCGCGGCAGCGAAGAAGGCGTCGACGGCCACCAGGGCGACGGCGAAGAAGGCACCGGCCGGTAAGGCCACCGGCGCGACGGCACCGGCGCAGAAGACGACCACGAAGAAGGCGGCGACGCGCAAGAGCACGGCCTCCCAGGCGGCGGCGTCCCGGTCCCGTACGGCGAGCACGACCCCGGCGAAGAAGGCCACGACGATGGAGTCGTTCGGCAGTCGGCGCGGCGCGCGTACCAGGTCACGCTGACCGACGGCCCTCGGGACCCGCGCGTACGAGACTCCGGTGCGCACCGATCGGCACGATCCGGGCGTTGCCCGACGGCGTACCCCCGGCGCGGCCTGCTGGGGCGGGCGCGGCGAGGATGGCGTGCATGGCCAGACGAGACAGCAGACGACAGCCGCGACCGGCCGTGGCGGTGGGAGTGTGCCCGTGCGGGACGGGGCTGCCGTACGAGGACTGTTGCGGGCGGCTGCATCGAGGTGAGGCGCAGGCCCCGACGGCCGAGGCGCTGATGCGTTCCCGGTACGCCGCCTTCGCCGTCGGCGACCCGGACTATCTGCTGCACAGCTGGCACAGCAGCACCCGGCCGGCGCGGCTGCGCCTCGATCCCGGCCAGCGGTGGACCGGCCTCGAGGTCGTCGCCACCGAGCAGGGCGGTTTGTTCGACAGCACCGGCACCGTCCAGTTCCGCGCCCACTACCGCGACGGTGCCGGTGCCGGCTCGATGACCGAACGCAGCCGTTTCGTCCGTGAGGACGGCCGCTGGGTCTACCTGGACGTCGACAAGCCCTGACCGCCCGCACACCACGCTCGACGCCGACGCCTCCGGTCGTGATCGACGGGACGTGGGCCGGCCACCGCCGAGCATCAGCAGGGCGATCAGCGCGTACGGCAGGGCGGCGAGCGCGAAGGCCACACCGTTGCCGCTCGCGGTGGCGACGACACCGAACCCGATGTACACGGCGATGGTGATCAGCTCGGTGGCCATGCCGGCCAACGAGGTGACGGTGGCCCGCCGGGTGCCGCTGATCCGCGCCTGCAATCGCGCGTCGGCCAGCACCGAGGCGAGCTGGAATCCGCAGAACGCCCCTGCCAGCAGCACAAAACCGGCCGGGTGCCGCAGCAGTGCCCCGCCGGCCAGGGCCGCCGCCGACCCGGCCAGCAGCAGGGCGTACCCGCGCACGCGTAGCCGCTCACCGGCCGGGGCGAGCAGGCCGCCGACCACCTGTCCGACCGCGAGGAGCAGAAGCAGCAGCGGCACCGTGGTCAGGGCGACGCCGGTGTCGCGGGCCAGCAGCGGCGTGTACTCCTCCAGCGCACCCCAGGTCGCCGTCACCACCGCGACCAGCAGCACCCCGGCGCGTACCCGCCGATCCCGGCGGGCCTCGGCGAGGCCGCCGCGCAGGCCCTGCCACCAGCCGGGCTCGTCGGCCTGGTCGGCCGGATCGCGGTGCTGCGTCGGCGCAGCCAGTGCAGCCGGCGCTGTCGGGGCAGCCGGGGCAGCCGGGGCAGCGACGATGAGGGAGTCTGCGGCGGTGGCCCGGTGCTCGGGGAAGCGGGTGGCCACGGCGGCGGCGAGCAGGCAGGCCGCGACGCTGGCGAGGCCGACGGCGGGATAACCGCCGTACCCGAGCACCGGCCCGGCCAGCAGGATCGACGCGAGTACGCCGATGGTGCCGGCGGTGCGGGCCCGGCCGATGGTGCGGGCGTAGCGCTGGGCGAGACCGAGGTGATCGAGCTCGTCGAAGACCAGCGCTTCGAGCGCCCCGGAAGCGAGCGCGCCACCGGCGCCCCAGAGCACGAACCCGAGCGCGAACATCGGATAGGACGGCACGAACGTCCACAGCGCGAACCCGGCAGCGGTACACAGCGGCGCGAGGCAGAGCAGCAGACGCCGGGAGGTGGCGTCGGCCCACGCGCCGGAGGGCACGTCCAGCGCGATGCCGGCCACCGACCAGATCACGAACAGCGAGGAGATCTGCCCGACCGACAGGCCGCTGTCGGCGAACAGCAGGGCGTACACCGGATAGAGCAGGACCAGGTCGGTGAGGAACGCGTACGCGTAGAGGGTGGTCGCCAGACGGCGGCCCTCGGCGATGGTGAGGATCATGAGGCCTTCCGGGTGGGACGGGACGACGGACGCCGGAGTTGCGGCGTCCGCAGGCGGCCCACGGCCTCGGTCAGGGCATCAATGTCGCCAGTTCATGGCGGCGATGGTAGCCGGTGGGACGGTGTGTCGCTGCCCCACCGCAGCTGCGGGACGGGGCCGCGAAGGGCCCCGTCCCGCGTACGCCTCAGCGGCGTGGCTCGTCGTCCGGCCGGGGCAGGACGATTGTCGACTCGCTGTCGTCGGCGGTGCGCTGGGTCGGCACCTCGGGCGCCGACGTGGTGACCTGGGTGGCCTCCGGGTCGTCTCGGCGGGGCAGCGCAGTCGTGTCGTCGTTTGTGCCGGGGGCGGTGACGATCTGGGTGGCCTCGGGGTCGTCGTAGCCGGGACGGTCACCGAAGGACCCGGCGGAGGTGGTCGCGGCCGGCGCGGTGGAGGTCGGCTCGGCCGGTACGCCGACGGCGGGACTGGCCGGCCCGGTGGGGGTGGTCGGCTCGGCAAAGCTCGTCGACTCGGTGGCGGTCGTCGGCTCGGTGGCGATGCCGGCGGCGGGGGCGACGGGTTCGGCCGGGCGCTGCTGGGCGTCGCGGCGGGTGGCGGAGTAGGCGCGAGCGTGCTCGGTGATGGTCCGTGTCTCCTGCTCGGCGCGGGACAGCCAGGACTCCCAGCGACTCTGCATGGGCCGCACCAGCCCGCCGCCGACCCCGACGACCAGGATGCCGCCGACGGTGGCGAGCACGGCGATCAGCACCGGAGTGGTCACGGCGGTGGCGACCCCGATCTGGTTGAGGGCGGCGATGATGCCCAGGCCGAGGATGAACGCCGAGGCGATGGTGGCCAGCAGCCGGCCGTACGACAGGCCGCCGAGCGCCCCCGAGATGATGTCCTTCACCGCGCTGGCGATCGCCGCGGCGACGACCACGATGACGATCGCGACGAAGGCGCGGGGCAGCCAGGCGATCACTCCGGCGATCAGGTCGGAGATCGGGTTCGGGCCCCAGATGCCGAAGGCGAGGTAGAGGGTGAGCAGCAGGACACCGTAGTAGGCCAGCCGGGCGACGATGTCGCTGGCGTCGTACCGGGAGTTGGCAAGCGCCCGGCGGATGCCGCCACGCTCGACGGCGCGGTCGAAGCCGACGCGTTCGAGCAGCCGGTCCGCGAGCTTCAGTACGGCCTTGGCAATCAGCCAACCGGCCACCAGGATCGCCACGAAGGCGACGGCTCGGGGTAGGAAGAGCAGTATCGAGCGGAGGGTCTCCCCCACCGCGTCACCGAAGTTGTCTCGCATCGGATGGTCCTCCACAGGGGGCGGGTGATACGTCCGGCCCGACCTACCCGGGTGACCTGCGCGAGAAACGTCGGTAGTGTCCGGCTCAGCCCGGACAGGCGTACGCAACCTCGGTGACCGCCTGCGCGGATGACGGCGAAACGATGTTCACGGTGGCCGTCTCGGTGGTGCTGCCAACTCCGCTGAACGACCACCGTAGGGTCAACTCGACCGTCCGCTGCCCCGGACCGACACGCTCGCGCAGCAGTGCGCCCGGCGCGCTCCCGGAGCGCAGCCACTGGTACTCGATGGTGCCCGCACGGCCGTTCGTGTGCACCGTGGCGACCACGTCCACCGTGACGTCGCACCGCGCGCCGGCCGGCCGGGGCACGACGACGCTCACCTCACCGATCTCCAGCGGGTCGAGCCGCTGCCAGATCCAGAGCCCGACCGCGGCGATCAGGGCGAGGGTGAGCAGGGTGGACAGCACCGACACCAGCCGGCGCCAGGCGGACCGGGGACGCGGCGCAGGCGCCGGGCTCGGCCATGCGGGTGCCGGCGGCGGACCGGCGGGCACCCCAGGCCCGAACCGCAGCTCACCGCCGGGACCGGTGATCGGAGCCGCGAACGCACCGCCCCCAGGTTGCGCGCCGGTCGTGCCTACCGTGTCGAATGCGACCTGGGCCGCCGTGGCCTGACCCGGATGGGTCACGGCGTACGCGCCGGTGGCGGTCGGGGCGTGCGTTGTCATGCCGGCCGGGCCGAGGGACACGGTGAGGTCTTCGTCGGTGACATTGAGGTTCGGGGCCACCTGGCGCACGGTCTGGTCCAGCGACACCGTCGGTTCACCACCACCCAACGACACCGTCGGTTCACCGCTATGCAGCGACACCGTCGGTTCCTCCGTCGATGCCGATGGGGTACGGGGGTGCGCGGGCGGGGCCGGCGGCATCTGCTGGGTCGGTAGCGCCTGGGTCACGTCGTCGGGCTGGGTCACGGCTGGGTCTCCCACGTCGTCGTCGGCCTGGTAGGTGGGTACGCCCGGTCAGCCCGGCGTGCAGAAGGGATAGAGGGTGACGTACACCGTCTGACTGGTGGCGGTGTTGCCGGCGGCGTCCGTCGCGACGACCGTCACCGGGATCCGGGTGGTGGACCTGGGCTGGGGCAGATCGCCCAGCACACCCCGGAACTGGCCGCTTTTCAGCAGGCTCAGGCTCCGCTCGTGCGACTGCTGCCCGATCGTGTAGCGGAAGTGGACCCGCAGGTCGACCGAGGCCGAGTGGTCGTCATCGACGATGGCGATGACGGTGCTCGCGGTGGGTCCGTAGGGACAGCCGACCGGATCCAGTTCGGTGGGGCTCACCGAGACCCGGCCGATCGTGGGCGCGGCGTCCGATGGTGGCGCGGGGCTGGTGCTGGCCGGCGGAGTCGGGGCCACGGTGGACGGTGCGGGGCTGTCGCTGGGCGTCGGCGAGGTGCTGGGTCCGGCTGCGGCGGTGGTGCCGCCGGTCGTCGGGGCCGCAGGTGTGAGGGTGGGGGTGCCAGACACGTCGGGCGTGGACGTAAGGGTCGGAGCAGGTGTGAGCACGGCGCCGGCTGTCGCGGCCGGGTCGACGGTCAGGTCCGTCCTCGCCTCGGCCGCCGCACCGGTCGGTACCGGCGGCTCGTCCTGCGCCGCGTAGCCGAGCCCGGCGCCGCCGACCAGCAGCGCCGCCACCAACCCGCCACCGACCAGCGCTGCCCGGGCCCGCCCGGTGCGGCGCGGTGCCGGCCGCTCGCCGGTGCCGTCCCCGCCCGGCGGTGCGCCGGACGCGCCGAGCGCGGTGCTGGCCACGCTGACGGTGCCGCCGCTGCCGTCCGGGAACGGGAAGAGGGCGGCCAGCAGCGCGGCCCGCCGGCCAAGTTCCCGCAGGCCGCGTTCCTCCCAGTCCGCTCCGTACGCCCCGACGGCCGCCTGTTCGAGCTCGGCGAGGAAGACCTGCGCGGGCTGCGGCCGCTCAGCGGGACGCTTGGCCATGCCGTGCCGCAGCAGCCCGTGCATCGGGCGCGGGGCCGGGTCGGTCGGGATCGACCCGCGAACGTGCTGCTGTCGCAGGGTGGCCAGGTCCCGTCCGTCGTACGGGGGGTGGCCGGTGAGGCACTCGAAGAAGGTGGCGGTCGCGGCGTAGATGTCGCACGCCGGGCTGGCGGGGGCGCCGGTCCACTGTTCGGGGGCCATGTAACGGGGTGTGCCGGTGACGCTGCCGCCGGAGTCGGCGCCGACCGGCATGGCGATACCGAAGTCGGCGAGTTTACTCGCGCCCTCGGCGGAGATCAGCACGTTCTCCGGCTTGTAGTCGCGGTGCACCACCCCACGGGCGTGGGCGGCGGCCAGCCCGGCCAGCGAGCCCTTGAGTACGCAGAGCGCAGACTCCGGTGTGGTCGGCCCCTGGGCACGCAGCATCTGGCGCAGCGACACCCCGTTCACCAGTTCCATCACGATCGCCGCCCCATCAGGTGCCTCGACATACTCGTAGAGGCGACAGACGTACGGGTCGTCGATGCCGGACAGCAGCTGGGCCTCGGTCCGGAAGGCAGCCCGAAACAGGTCGTCGTGGAGCCGGCCGGTCAGGTACTTGATCGCCACTGGGGTGCCGGTGGCGTCGTGGACGGCGAGGTCGACGCTGCCGGACGCACCGGCACCGAGCCGGCGGACCGAGGTGTAACCGGAAACCTGCCATCCGATCATGTCGCCGCTCCCCGTGCTCCGCACAGCTGGACGGTGTTCCTGGATACGGCGATCATTATCGTCACCACGTTCGTCGGGGCCATCCGTCCCTCAGGTGCCGTCCGCCGCCGGCCGGTTGGTGTTTCGTCCGACGGGGACGCTAGACGGCGGGCGGCGCCGCCGGGCAGCGAGCCCGGTGCGTGATGGTCGGTCACGGACACACCGCCACAGGTAGCACCCTCGGTCAATGCGTCATCGCCGTTGACCGGCCGGCGAGACGTTTGACCTGGCACGGCGGCGGAAAGAGTGGCCAGATGAGATGGGCCCGTCACGCCGTACCCGCAGCTGTCGCCGCGCTCGCCGCCGTCGCCACCCGCGACCTGTTGCAACGCGAACACGCGTTGCGACGCAACTTCCCCCTGCTGGGCCGGGCCCGCTACCTGCTCGAGGCGATCGGGCCGGAACTGCGGCAGTACATCGTGGCCGGCAACAACGAGGAACGCCCGTTCACCCGCGACCAGCGCCGCTGGGTGTACGCCTCGGCCAAGCAGCAGAACAACTACTTCGGCTTCGGCACCGACAACGACATCGAGTTCACCCCCGGGTACCCGGTCATCAAGCACCGTACGTTCGGTCGAGCGGTGCCGGCATCCACGCCGACGCTCGGGCACGAGGTGCGGCTGCCGTGCGCGAAGGTGCTCGGCGCGGCCCGGGGACGTGCCCGCGCGTTCCGACCGGAGTCGGTGGTGAACCTGTCCGGGATGAGCTTCGGCTCGCTGTCCGGGCCGGCGGTCGAGGCGTTGAACCGGGGCGCGGCGATCGCCGGGTGCCTGCACAACACCGGCGAGGGTGGACTGTCGCCGTACCACCGGCACGGCGGTGAGCTGATCTTCCAGCTCGGCACCGCGTACTTCGGTTGCCGTGACGACCGGGGCCGATTCGACCTGGCCCGCCTCAAGGACGTGGTGGCCGGCGCGCCGGTACGGGCCCTGGAGATCAAGCTCAGCCAGGGTGCCAAGCCCAGCCTGGGCGGGCTGCTGCCGGCGGCAAAGGTGTCGGCGGAGATCGCCGCGACCCGGGGCATCCCGGTCGGGAAGGACTGTGTGAGTCCGTCCCGGCACGCCGAGTTCTCCGACTGCGACAGCCTGCTCGACTGGGTGGAGTTGCTGGCGGCCGAGACCGGCCTGCCGGTCGGCATCAAGTCCGCCGTCGGTGACCTCGACTTCTGGACCGAACTGACCGACCTGATGCGCGACACCGGCCGGGGCGTCGACTTCGTCACCGTCGACGGCGGCGAGGGCGGTACCGGCGCCGCGCCACTGATCTTCACCGACTCCGTGTCGCTGCCGTTCCAGCAGGGCTTCACCCGGGTCTACGCCACGTTCGCCGAACGTGACCTGCACGAACAGGTGGTCTTCGTCGGCTCCGGCAAGCTGGGCCTGCCCGACAACGCGACGGTCGCCTTCGCGCTCGGCTGCGACATGGTGGCCGTCGGCCGGGAGGCGATGCTGGCGATCGGCTGCATCCAGGCCCAGAAGTGCCACACCGACACCTGCCCGACCGGGGTTGCCACCCAGAACGCCTGGCTGGCCCGGGGTCTGGACCCGGCCTCGAAGTCGGTCCGCGCCGCGCACTACGTCAAGACGCTGCGGCGGGACCTGCTGAAGGTCGCCGAGGCGTGCGGCGTCGAACATCCCGGCCTGATCGACACCGACGCCGTGGAGATCCTCGGCGGCCGGACCACCTCCACCCCACTGCGCGAGGTGTACGGGTACCGCCCGGAATGGGGACTGCCGTCCGCGGCTGACCGCGCCGCCATCGCGGCACTGATGTCGCAGGAAGCACCCCAGGGCGGCAGCGCCACCCCGTCCCCGACCGCACAGAACTGACCCGGCACCCGCCGGCGCTGACGTGTCTCGTCGGGGGTGACTCACGGCAGGTCAACCCCGCTTTTAGTACATGTGTGCGATGATGGCGGGGTGTCGGGCGAGGCCACCATCCTGCATGCCGACCTGGACGCGTTCTACGCCTCGGTCGAGCAGCGCGACGATCCACGGCTACGCGGCCGGGCGGTGATCGTGGGCGGTGGGGTGGTGTTGGCGGCCAGCTACCAGGCCAAGGCCCGGGGCGTACGCAGCGGAATGGGCGGCGCGCAGGCGCGCAGGCTGTGCCCGGACGCGGTCGTCGTGCCACCGAGGATGGCCGCCTACAGCGCGGCCAGCCGGGCGGTGTTCGAGGTCTTCCGGCAGACCACTCCCCTGGTCGAAGGGCTCTCCATCGACGAGGCGTTCCTCGACGTCGGCGGCCTGCGCCGCCTGGTCGGTCCGCCCGAGGCGATCGCGGCCGGGCTGCGTCGGGCGGTACGCGAGCAGGTCGGCCTGCCGATCACGGTGGGCGTGGCCCGGACGAAGTTCCTGGCCAAGGTCGCCAGTGGGGTGGCCAAGCCGGACGGCCTGCTGGTCGTCGCGCCGGCCGGGGAACTGGCCTTCCTGCATCCGTTGCCGGTCGAGCGGCTGTGGGGAGTCGGGCCGGTGACCGCCGACAAGCTCCGCCGGCACCGGATCCGTACCGTCGGTGACGTGGCCCGTCTCGGCGAGGCGACGCTTGTGTCGCTGCTCGGGGCGGGCGCCGGGCGGCACCTGCACGCGCTGGCGCACAACCGCGATCCCCGGCCGGTCCAGGTCGGCAGGCGTCGTGGCTCGATGGGTGCGCAACACGCACTGGGCCGCTCGGGGCGGCACCCGGCCGAGCTGGAGGCGATCCTCGCCGGCCTGGTCGACCGGGTCACCCGACGCCTGCGCTCGGCCGCCCGCACCGGACGCACCGTCACCCTGCGGCTGCGGTTCGCCGACTACGCCAGGGCCACCCGCTCCCGCACCCTGGCCAAGGCGACCGCCGACACGCAGGTGGTGCTCGGCGCCGCTCGCGGTCTGCTGCGGGCGGCCCAGCCCGAGATCGACCGCCGCGGCGTCACGCTGATCGCTGTCGCGGTCGGCAACCTGGGCGACGGGCACGTCCAGCTCACGCTGCCGTGGGACGGCGACCCGACGGCCGAGTTGGACGCGGCGGTCGACGCGGTCCGCGAGCGTTTCGGTTCCACCGCGCTGACCCGCGCGGTGCTGCTCGGTCACGACGCCGGCCCGGAGATGCCCCTGCTGCCGGATTGAGCCCTCCTCGACAGGCGCGGGACCGATCACGCCGGGCCGGCTCGCGTGGCAGGTGCTAACCCGGCGTCATGGCATGCTCGGGTAGCTGCTGGTCGGGGCACGAGCCGGCGGACGGCGTGGTGTGTGTCCGCCTCGGTGACGCGGGTCGCCAGAGCAGGTCGACGCGGGCCCCGTCCGGCCGCATCACCTGGTGGTGCTTGCGATAGCCGAGGCGTTGGTAGAGCCACCGGTCGGCGTTGCTGTACAGGTCGGCGTAGATCGGCAGGCCGAAGGTGTCCATCAACCGGTGACTGCCGGCGAGCACGGCCGCGGCCTGGCTCGCCCGTTCCGTGTCCGGTGGCGCCGCGAGGATCGCCAGGTGGTTGTGCGGCTCCTGCGGATGACAGGCGCCGAGGGCCCGGTCCAGTCGGCGGAAGCGGTCCACGTGCTCGCCGCAGGCGTCCCTGATGCGCTCGCCGTAGCGCGATGGCGGTGGGATGGGCCGATAACGGTGGAACCAGACGGTGGCCGCCGCACCGTCGGTGAGCAGGAACGCGTCACCGAAGAGCAGGGCGTGTTCGACCCAGATGCGTGCGGCGGCGGCGAGTACGGCGGGACGCCGTCGCTCGTCGGGCACCAGCCACGTGCCGAGTGTGGTGGGGGCGACGGTGGCGGTCACGAGGTCGACGATCCAGTCGATGTCACGCCAACGGGCGCGTTTGACCGGCGGGGATTGGTGCATGGGAACTCCTGGTGAGACGAAAGTCCGAGTGACACGGTGGCCGGTCCGGCCACGCGTACCGGCATGGCCGGACCGCCGGGGAGGCGGGGTTGCGGTTCCGCAGGCGTCAGACGCCGCGTCGGCCGACCGGCACGGGCACGGCGGCGCAGGGGTACGCGGCTGCTGCCCCGGTCAGGCCGGTCGGCTTCTCGGACGAGGGGATCGGGACGGCCGTCGGGTGGCCCGGGCCCGACGGGTCAGTTGGCTACGCGCCGGCGGCGGCGCCCACGCGGCCGGTCCCAGGTCGGCGGCGCTGCTGTGGGAGGTCGGCCGGGAGTCGAGCCCGCTCGACGCGGGTGCCGGGGACAACGGTGCCAGCGGCACGTACCCGGCCCCTTGCTGCGACGAATGGGCGACGCTCTTCCCGCCCGCCAGCCAGTAGGCGGCCACCTGGTACACGGACAGGTCGCCGTCGAGACCGGCGGCCAACTGCGTGACGACCGTGGCGACATCAAGCGCGTCGGCGGGCACATCCGGCACGGAGGGCGGCGTCGGCGACTGATGGGCCGCAGTGTCCGACCTGTTCACCACCGATGAGTCGGCAACCTGGGTGACGCCGACCGCCGATGACTCGGCAACGTGGGCGAACCCCACGGCCGACAACTCGGCGGCGTGGGCGATGCCGACCGCAGCGACTTCGTGGACACCCCAGGCGCAGCCGACGACGACGGTCAGGAGCCCGAGCCGCAACAGGGTGTCCCCCAGCCACCCCCGCCGTCGACCCGTCACCGACTTCTCCATGCCGCCAGCCAACAGATGCGAACGCACCCTAACCTGCCGCGACGGCTCGACCACACAGCGTCCGGCGTGTCGTCTTCGCCCAAATCCGGATGGCGGGACACCCGGTGGCATACACGGTCCGGTGGGCGCGCCGCCCGGTGGATCAGTGAGGGCGGAACAGAGCGGTGACCTCGTCGGCGAAGTGGTCCTGCACCGTGTCCCGTTTGATCTTGAGGGTGGGGGTGAGTTCACCGTCGACCTCGGTGAGATCGCGGGGCAGGATCCGGAAGGTCTTGACCTGCTCGGCGCGCGACACCGTCCGGTTGGCCCGATCGACCGCGTGTTGGATATCGGCGCGCAGGCGTGGGTCGTCGCGGAGCGTGGCCAGCGTCGCGCCGGGATGCCCGTGCTCGTCGCGCCACCGCTGCCACGCCTGCGGGTCGAGGGTGACCAGCGCGGCAACGTACGGCCGACCATCGGCCACCAGCATCACCTGGCTGATCAGGGGGTGCGCCCGGATGCTCTCCTCGATCGGCGCCGGGGCGATGTTCTTGCCCGCCGCGGTGACCATGATCTCCTTGGTCCGGCCGGTGATCCGCAGGTAGCCGTCCTCGTCGAGCCGGCCCAGGTCGCCGGTGCGCAGCCACCCGTCCTCGGTCACCGCTTCCCGACTGGCCTCCGGATTGTTCCAGTAGCCGGGGAACACCATCTCACCGCGCACGAGGACCTCGCCCTGGTCGGAGATTCGGATGCGTACCCCGGGCAGAGGGCGGCCGACCGTACCGATCCGCATCGCCGACGGCAGGTTCGCCGCCACCGCCGGGGACGTCTCGGTCAGGCCGTACCCCTCCAACACGGTGATGCCCACGCCCCGGAAGAAATGCACGAGCCACTCCCCCGTCGGTGCCCCGCCCACGATGGCCATCCGGCACCGTCCGCCGAGCGCGGCCCGCATCCTGCGGTACGCGACCACGTCGAACAGCAGGCGCGCCAGGCGCAACGGCAGGCCCGGGCCACCCGGCCGGTCGAGAGCTCGGCTGTAGCGCAGGGCCGTCCACTCACCGAGGCTGAACAGCGCCCCCCGGTGGGAGTCCTCGGCGGTACGCCGCGCCTGGTCGTGCATCTTCTCGAACAGCCGCGGTACGGCGAGGATGAAGGTGGGCCGGAACCGGCGCAGCTGGTCGAGCACCGCGGACATGTCGGCGCTGTGCACCATCGTGGCCCGGCTGCGCACCATGCCGACCTGGATCAGCCGGGCGAAGGCGTGTGCCAGCGGCAGGAACAGCACCGTCGACGCCCCCGGGTGCAGCAGTTGCGGCAGGACGGCGGTGGCGTTGCCGATGTCGGCGGAGATGTTGCGATGGGCCAGCATGCAGCCCTTCGGCGGGCCGGTGGTGCCACTGGTGTAGACGATGGTGGCGAGGTGGTCGCCGGTCACCGCGTGGCGACGGGCGTCGACCGCCGCGGAGTCGACCGCACGCCCACGGGCGGCCAGCGTGATGAGGTCGCCGGTGTCGATGCGCCAGGTCTGCCGCAGCACCGGTAGCTCCGGCCGCAGCCCGTCGACCGTGGCGGCGTGGTCGGCCGTCTCCACCACGCAGCCCACCGCACCGGAGTCGGCGAGGATCCAGCGGATCTGGTCGGGGCTGGAGGTGTCGTAGATCGGTACGGTGACCGCCCCGATCGACCAGAGCGCGTAGTCGACGAGTGTCCACTCGTAGCGGGTACGGCTCAGCAGGCCGATCCGATCGCCGCCGACGATCCCGGCGGCGATGAGGCCACGGGCCAGCGCCAGCACGTCGTCGCGGAACTGCCGACAGGTCACCGGCAGGGCGCCACCGTGGCCGGAGCGTCGTACCGGCCAGGAGCGGGGGTCCGGGTCCGGGCGGATGAACTGCACCGCGTCCGGATCCTCCGCCGCGTTGCGCCACACCTGTTCGGCCAGGCTGCCGTCCTCGCCGCTGACGATCGGCTCAACCACTGTCTCCCGCACGCCCGCCATCACGTCCTCCGTAACGCCGCCCCCATGCTCCCCCCGCCCACCCCCACCCCACCCCACAAACCCAAAAACCCACCCCCACGGCCCCGCCGTCCCCGCGCTGCCCTGCCCCGCGCTGCCCCAGCCCTCGCCCCGCCGATCTTGCACTTCTGGTCGCTGATTCGCGGCATTTCAAGGGATATACCCCGACGGAAAGTGCAAGATCGGCGGGGCAGGGACGACGGGGGCGAGGGCGGGGTGGGGCGAGGGCGGGCGGGTGGTGGGCGCCGGGGAGGGGTGGGTCGAGGGGTGGGTCAGGGGGTGGGGGTGGGGGTGGGGGTGGGGCGGCGGCGGGTCAGGTGGGTGATGAGGGTGGCCAGGAGGACGGCTTCGGTGGTGAGGATGACTACCGCCCAGGTGGGGGTGAGCCAGTTGGCGAGGGTGGTGTACCAGTAGCGGATCAGGAAGGTCAGTACGGTGCCGGCCAGCAGGACGGAGGTCAGGCCGTACAGGGTGAAGGCCACCCGGTCGCGGATCCGGTAGCCGGTGACCGCCCGGGGGCCCTGGCGCAGCAGGCGGCCGTAGAAGCGGTACGAGTCGACGCGCAGGTCGGCGAGGTTCAACGCGTGGCTGAGCATGTAATAGCCGTCGAGGCGCAGGAACGGCACCAGGTTGATCGCGGCGGTGGCGGTGCCGAACAGCAGCATCGTGCCGGCCAGGTCGTACAGCACCCCGGGCGGACCCCAGAGGCGTAACGCGGCGAACGGCACCAGCGCCAGCATGCTCACGAAGACACCGGCGAACGCGGTGGCCACCCGCCGACGCGGGGTGAACAGCACCACGTCGTCGACCTTGCAGTAGGGGGCCAGCAGCGGGAACCGCCACATCACCCCGATCTCGGTGACCCGACCGCCGAAGTGCCGGCAGGTCAGTCCGTGGGCGCACTCGTGCAGGAACACGATCAACCAGGTGACCACCACCGCGACCAGGATCGCCGGCAGCGGCCGGCCGCCACCGATCCCGCCGGCCAACTCCGGCAGGTGCCACACCACATAGCCCGCGACGGCCAGCGCGAGCGCCAGCGCCGGCACCACGAACCACCAGCTGAACACCGGGGCCAGCCAGGGCAGCACCCGGTCGAACAGCCGCTGCGGGTCGAACAGCGGCAGCCGGGCCGACAGCGGGCCGCGCCGGGTCTTCGCCGCGCCCGCCGCGGCCGAGGCGGTGAGCGCGGCGAGGGCGTCCGGGTCCGTCGCGCCGTCGAGCAGTTGCCGCTTGTGCAGCATGGCGAACAGCTGCTGCCAGTTCTCCGGCCCGAGTCGACGCTGGTAGGCGGTGGCGTACTCGTCGGCCAGGTCGTCCAGGCTCCGGGTGCCGTCCATCCGGGACATCAGGAAGTGCTCGCGTGGCCCCACCCGGTAGAACCAGCCGGTCTCCGGGTCCTTGACATGGTGCACGAGCTTGCCGTCCCGCCACGTCCCGGGGCCGAGCACGATACCGGGGCGCAGCCGGGGCCGGGCCCAGGTGGCGGCCTGGCCGGCCTCGACGGTGGTCATCGGGGCCCGGCCGGCGCCGGCTCGTCGAGCAGCGCGGCCCGCATCAGGTACGACAGGTAGATCTCGTCGAGGATGCTCACGCCGAGCCGGTTGTTGGTCATGTGCAGGTACGAGCTGAGCACGATCGGTACGACCGCGTCGAGATCCTCGACCACCCGAGGCTCGGCATCGCCGCGCTGGAAGACCAGCTTGCCCTGCCCGGCCGCCGCGACCACCCGGTCCCGCAGTTCACGGCAGTGCGCCGCCCAGCGACCCTCGACCCCGGTGGCCTGAGCGGGCGCGGGGCCCCGTGCCGCCGTCCGGATGGCGGCCAGCCGGTCGCGCAGCGCGGCGTCCATCCGCCGATAGCTGGTGTCGAAGCTGGCGTGGTAGTCGTCGCTCGGCTCGGAGTAGGAGACCTCCCAGAATCGGCGGTACTCGTCGAGGAACTCGGCGATGCGGCGGTCGTCGTCGAGGAACACCGCGCACAGCATCATGCCCAGCTGCGCCGACAGGCCCAGCAGCACCGGCCGTACGTGCACGTTGGTGGTGGCCAGCAGGTCCAGCACCACGTCGCTGGAGTGCTCGAAGTGCCACTCGGCCAGCTCGATGCCGGCCGGGCCGCCGTAGCGGCCGTACTCACGCTCGTACGGGATGTGGTGATAGCTGTTGTTGGCCCGCATCGGCATCCTGCCGGTCGCACCGTACTCGGCGTCCCAGCGCTGCTGGCCGTACTCGGCCAGGAACATCTGCTTGTACAGGTCACCCAGCCCTTCGCTGTCCACCTCGTACAGCGCGGGGCGGCGACGCAGGAAGGCGGCGATCGCCTCGTCCACCCGTGAGCGCACCACCTGCGGGTCGACGCCCGGGGCGGGCAGCACCCGCAGCCGGACGTGCGGGCCCTCCATCCAGTACTTGATGAAGAAGTACCGGCTGATCAGCCCTTCCTCACGCAACTCGTCCACCAGCGGCCGCACGCCCTCCACCAGCATCGGGTTGGCGTTGCTGGCGTAGAACACGTGGACGCTGAGCCAGCCGTGGTCCACCGGCGACGGATAGTCAGTCACGGTCCACTCCCCCTCGGACACCGTTGAGTTCCACGGTCAGTTCGGTCACGTACGACCCGGACGTCCCGCGTACCACCTGCTCGTCGCGGTCGGGCAGCATCTCGACGAGCACCAGCCGGCTGCCCGCCGAGCGGCCCGTCGCCTCCAACAGTTGCAGGCACAGGTAACTGTCGAAGTCCACATAGAGCGGCTTGTGCTCCGGGCGACCACCGGCCGCGCCACCACCGGCCGCGCCACCACCGGCGGGTGCTTCGCCGTCGTCGGCGGCGGGGACCAGCCGGGTGCCCTCCGGGGTGGCGAAGACCCGACGCGGCAGGCCGTTCTCCCGCCGCCACCGCTGCCAGGCGAGGAACCATTCGGCGTCGTCGACCTGCGGGGTACGCGTGGGCGGCAGGTGACCGGGGTGCAGCTTCCACATCCGCCGTTGCAGCACCAGGTCGCCGTGCACGATGCGGGGATAACCGACCATGCCCCCCTCGGGCAGCGGCACCGTGGTGCCGGCCCACAGATCCGGCTGGGCCATCCCGAGGTGGGCGAAGTTGAGCAGCACCTGTTGCACCTCGGGCAGCGCCATCGGCAGCAGGAAACCCAGGTAGACCGGGATGACCTCGGCGTCGAGCCGGCGCGAGCGCAGCAGCAGCCGGTCGGCCACCGGGTCGTGCTCGACACTGAGGTCGTCCATGTGGATCTGCTCGGCGGTCGGCCGGAAGCTGATCTCCCCGGGGCAGACCAGCTCGTAGGGGGTGACCGCCGGGTGCAGGTTGAGGTTGGTGGCGTCGTACCCGCCGCGCAGTTCGGCCAGCACCGCGCCGGGCGGTTGGAGCCGGGCCAACTCGGCGCGCAGCGCCCCGGCCAGATCCTCGGCGGCGAACAGGTGGGCGAAGCGGGAGAAGAGCAGCGTCATGCCGGAGTAAACCCGGTTGACCACCACCCGCTGCCGGTCGCCCTGGTCGGCGAGTTGGAGGAAGAAGGAACGCGGGTCGAGAGTGCCGAGCGTGTCGGGCACCATCGCGGCCACCTCGGTCATGAACGTCTCGTCCAGCACCATCTCCTCGGCGTCGGCCGGCAGGGCGGCGTACGCCTCGTTGACCCGCCGGGCCACCTCGACGCGCGCGTCGTCCAGGGCGGTGATCTCCTCCTGCCGGAACCAGTTCTCCTGCCGGACGTAGGTGTTGTCGGCGTCGAAGGCCCGGCGGCGCATCGACCGCCCGGTGTAGTGCTCGAAGAAGTCCTGCTGGAACTCGTGGGCGAAGCTGAGCAGGTCGTCGCACCGGCCCCCGACCCCGTAACGGGCCAGGAAGAAGCCCTTGGTGACCACCCGACGGGGCAGGTTGACGTCGAACACCGGCATGATCCGCGCCAGTGCCCGCAGGCCGGGCAGCACCGTGCGGTCCCACCGGTCGCGGTCGGCGGTGACCGGTGCGTCGGTACGCAGCGTGGCGTCCTCGTACACCAGGGTCCGGGGGGCCGGGATGTCGGCGCGGCCGAGGTCGGTGTGGGCGGCGAGCAACTCCTGGCGGATCTGGGCCAGCGCGGCCCGCCGGCCGTCGACGTCGGCGTCCGGGTAGTCGGTGGCGAGGCGGTTGGCGCTGGCCACCCGGTCGGCGAGCCGGTCGGCCCACGGGCGGTCGATGTCGCGCAGCGCCCGCCGGTAGCCCTCCACCGGATCGTCGGCGTGGATGTCCAGTTGCAGGTTCGGCACCACCAGCAGACCGACGCGCAGCAGGTGGTGCAGGTACTGCCCGACCTCGTCGGCGGGACGGCCGTCGACGGCCAGTTCGGCGGCCAGTTCGGACAGCCGCCGGACCCGACCGCCGTCGAGCGCGGCCAGGATGTCGTGCAGCACCTGCCCGGTGGGCAGCACGAACAGCGACTCGTGGATGGACTCCAGGGTGATCGCCGCGTCGCCGTCCTCCGAACTGGTCCGCCGTCGGCGCAGGTAGCGCAGCCGGCCCCGTTCGATGCGCCAGCCGGTGGTGACGGTGACCGGCAGGTCCGCGCGCAGCGTCTCGTCGGCCAGCACGATGGCCGAAAGCCGGCCCAGCGCGGCGAGGTTGAGCCGGGCCACCGCCGTCTTGCCCGCGCCGGTGGCCGGGCGTACGTCGAGCAGCCGGCCGCCGCCGTGGCTGAAGGTTCCGACGTTCACGGTGGTCAGTCGGCTGAACGGGCTGGTCTTGCAGGCGGTGCGCAGTGCGTACTCCAGCAGCGACCGCTCCACCCGGCGGGTCCGTTTGCCGGGCCGGCCCGGCGTGGCGAGGTAGCCGGGTAGGTACTGGTCCAGCGACGGGGAGGCGAGCAGGATTCCGCCGCGCAGGTCGGGGTCGTCGGCCAGATCCCGCAGCACCGCGCGGCGTTCGGTCAACTCCTCGGCCAGCACCGCCGGGCCGTCGGCGAGCCTGCGCCGGTACGCGTCGAAGGTCTCCAGCCAGTCGGTCAACGCGCGGTGGGTGTCGGCGTCGAGGACGTCGGCCCAGGCGTCCGGGTCGGCCGGGCGCGGCCGGCGCAGGTTGTACACGTCGCGGCGTAACCGGATGAGTCGTTGCCGCAGCCTGTCGTCGTGCAGGTGGCGGGCCACCACCGCCTGCAACGTGTCGGCCAGGTCCCGGCCCATGTCGCGTAGCCGCGTCTCCAGGTCGACGACCTGGTTCGCCCAGGCGGTGCTGCGGTCGAAGGCGAGCCGGTCGGCGACCTCCAGGGGCAGCCCACCGGTGCGCAGCATGAACACCTCGGGCATCAGCCAGGACATCTCGGTGACCGGCGGGGCGGGCAACGACACCGTCACGGGCATCTCCTTCGTCGGCGTGTCGGTGTGGGTCGGGGGTGTCACAGCCGGTACTCCAGGTCGGCGACGGCGTCCGAGTTGCGGCCGAGGAGCAGGAACAGCACCGTCCGTTCGTCGGTGCCGTCCAGCCCGAGCGCGGTGTCCATGGAGACGTTGTCGAAGCCCAGCACCGCCCCGCAGCCGACCCGTTGGGCGGTCGTGGCGCAGTACACCCGCTGGGCCACCGCGCCGATCTCGGCGTTGAGGATCCGGTAACCCCGGGGACCGTACGCGTCGAGCACGGCGTCGAGCCGTCCGGAGACGGCCAGCACCGCGCCGACCTGTCCCATGGTGTAGTTGGTGAGGAAGTACTGCTGTTGCAGGAACGCCGACATCCCGATGTCGGGTTCGGACGCGGCGGGCAGCAGCGCGTGTCGCCGGGCGCAGTAGGCGTAGCCGCCGGCGGGCAGCCCGTCGAGGTGGTTGGCGAAGACCCAGAGCCGGGTCAGCGCCGCAGCGTCGGCGGGTAGGCCGGCGTCGGCCGGGTGAGGGCGGCCGGCGGCGGCGAACGCGAGGGTGGTGCCGAGTTCGGCGACGGTCAGCTCGGGCGGCCGTCGGAACCGGCCGAAGCTGCTGGACCGGCCGGTCAGCACCGCCGACAGGGGCCGGTCGAGCAGGTCGAGGCGGGGTTCGGGGAGTTCGACCGGATCGCCGGGCAGTGGCCGGGGTGCGGCGTCCAGCACCGCGGCGGGGTCGACCGCCGGCGCGGTGGCCGCCGCCCGGTGCACCGCGGTCACGGCCGGGAACCGCCGCACCCGCTGGGAGCGTTCGTGCGCGGCGTGGCCGACCTGGACGGTTGCCGGCGTGACCTCGCCGTCCCCGGCCCGGGTGGGCACGGCGGGGTCACCGGCCCCGGTGTCGGTGTGCCAGCTCAACGGCACGACCGCGAAGACGCTCTGCTCGTCGCTGTCGAACCCGAGCAGCCGGTCCATCGGCTCCGGGTCGAAGCAGAGCAGCCGACGCAGCGGCACACCCAGCGCCGACGCCAGCAGCTCCCAGGAGCCGAGCAGCGCACCGAGATCCTGGGTGACCACGTGGTAGCAGAAGCTGTTGTACTTGAAGGAGTTCTTCCAGAACCGGATGCTCGCCACCAGGAAGCTGTCGGTGTCCTCGGGTCCGGCCAGCCCAGCTCGAACGCTGCTGCTGACGTCCCCGACCAGCAGCCGCTGGAGCACATGGCGGCCGGTGTCGTAGTGGTAGACACCGGGCAGCAGCGGCGCGGACGCCCCGGCCACCAGGTGCACCTCCACCGGGTACATACCGCCGCCGGAGGCGGTGCCCCGCCCCCAGACCGCGTGCTCGAAGTGCGCACGTTTGGCGACGTCCTGATTCCAGTTGACGGTCATCCGCCGGTCGAGCACCCCGTACGACAGCCGGAGCAGAGCCGCCAGCCGGGTCATCGACCAGCCCGTCGGTGCCGACGGCGACGCCCCGGTGAACAGGTCACGCAGGGTGGCCAGTTCGGGCAGTCGCGTCGGCAGCGGCACCGTGCGGGCAGCCGGGTACGCGGTGTGGCGGGAGGGCTGGTCGCCCCAGTCCACCTCGAAGTTGAGGGGTTCCATCGGAACCCGGGCCCGGCGGAAGACCGCCTCGGTGTACTCCCGCACGATGTCGCGGGCCGGAAGCTGCATGCCGGTGCTCCTACGGGAAGGGGTGCGGGTTCAGGTTGCGACCGGTGGCACCGAGCCGGTCCGGTCCGTGCGTGCCTCGGGCCACGTGCCGCTCCAGCCGGTCGCTGTAGAGCACCCGCTGCCGCTGCCAGCCGAAGTCGATCGGCACCAGGGCGGGGGCGACCACCGCGACCGTGTGCACCCCGGCGATCTCCTGCTCCGGGCAGGTCTGGTCGACCGCGACGACGTCACCGCCCAGCCCGGCGATCAGGCCGCCGAGGTACTCCGTGTCGGCCCACAGGTCGTCGTGGGTGGGTCGGGTCGCCAACCAGTCGCCGTACAGGTCGGTCATCGACCGCAGCGGCGGGTTGTCGAAGAGGAACCGGGCGTGGTCGGTCATCTCCGGCAGGCCGTACAGCAGGGCGTGGTGGCTGAGTTCGGTGACCTTGGTGTAGTCGCGGGTCATCTCCCGCAGTTCCGCCTCGCTGGCGGCCACCCGCTCGTCGAACCCGGGCACGTACGACGCGGTTTCGCAGACCGCCGCACGGACCGCGTCGTCGGGGTCGAGGCTGGCCCCGGCGGCGAAGCAGAGCTGCCCGAGCCCGTCGCCCCGCTTGACGGCGACCGCGGTGACCACCGGGACGGGCAGGTCGGCGCGGGTGTCGAACAGGCGCAGGTCGTACCCGAGCAGGTTCACCCGGTCGATCATGAAATGCACCCGCTCGTCGCGGCAGGTGGCCGGGTCGATCTCGGCCAGCCGCGCGGAGCCGTACCAGGCGAGCAGGAAGGCGTCCCGCTCGACCAGTTCGAGCATGCCGTGCAGCAGCGCCTCCTCCAGGCAACTGCCACTGGCGCAGCCGTTGGAGCACTCCTGGACGAACTTGCGCTGGTCGGTACGCCGGTCCAGGTAGTAGACCAGTTGCTCGGGGACCAGCCGGGGTGCCCGGTCCCGCAACGAGTAGCCCCAGACCCAGTGCATGGGCTCGGTCGGCGAGTACGGGGCGTAGTAGAGCCCGTGGCCGTGATAGAACGCCGGGTGGTAGCCGAGGCCGGCCGGGTCGAGGGCGTGCGGGGCGAGGTTGGTGTAGCTGTCGAAGACCGTGGTCGTCCTGGCCCGGGGGAACTGGCCGGCGTACCGTTCCAGCCCTTCCAGCAGCGCGTACGTCTCGCTGCTGCCGTAGCTGTTGGCGTGCCCGCTCCACCACATCTCGTGCAGGTCGTAGCGGCTGCGTACCCGGAAGTAGCCGGTCACCGGCGCGGTGGCGGTGGCATTGTAGGCACGCAGCGCGTTGCCGCCCAGCGCACCGACGAGCGGGTTGGCCAGCGCCGTCACCGGCAGGTCCAGTTCCCCGGCCGACCGCAGCCGGTACGACTCCGGATCCGGCTTGGGGCGGCTGGTCAGCGGCATGACCGCAGCTTCGGCGGTGTCCGGTACGGGACGGGCGCAGGCCGGGCACTCGGAGTCGACCAGCACCGCCACGGTCGTCGTCTCCAGGGTGTCCATGCGCAGCTGCCAGAGGCGGCCCACTCCCGGCCGGTCGGGCGGCGAGTCGGCGGCGGTGAGGAGGAGTTGCCACAGGGCGTCGACGGCGAACGGGGTCAGGTGCGGCAGCGCGCCGACCGTGCCGACTCGGGCGCCGTGCTCCAGGGCGTGACGCTCCTCGCGTACCCGGATGGCCTGCCAGCGGCGCTGCACGCAGAGCGGGCAGGGTCCGACGTGCTCCCCCTGGGTCGGCGGCGACCAGCGTGGGCCGACCAGCGCGGTGGCGCTGGACAACCAGACCGGCAGGACGTCGCCGCCGGACACCGTCTCGGCGCTGTCGCGGTTGGCGTCGATCAGCCCCAGCGCGGCGATGCGGACGGTTAGGCCGTCCAGCGGCGTCGGACCCGGCGCGGGCGGCCGGTCCTGGCGGCGTTCGTGGAGCACCTCACCGAGCTGCTTGAGGCTGCTGTCCCATCCGGTGGAGGTCGTCCGGACGTCGACGATCATGCGTTCACCTGTCTGCGGTCGTGCGGCGGGGGCGGGGTACCGGGTGCCCCGCCGACGTGGACCGCCGGCGGGGACGGTGGCGGCGGCGGTTATCCGCCGCCGCATCCGGTGCTGGTGCTGCTGCTGCAGCAGCTGGACGTGCTGCAACTGCAACAGCTCGAGCAGGAACAGCTGGAGCTGGACCAGTCCATGACCATGGCGTCGATCGCGTCGACGTCCTCGATCTCGAACGTCTCCGTCTCGAGCGCGCGTAGTTCCTCAGTGAGCTCCGGCATCTGGGTACACCTCCCCTCGGGGTGTGCGGGTCACGTCGACCGCCGGGCGTGCGGAACGTCCGGCGGCAGGTGACCTAGCTGGTGCTGCTGCAACTCGACGAGGTGCAGCTGCAACAACTGGACGTACTGCAACTGGAGCAGCTCGACGTGCTGGTGCTGCTGCTGCAGATGTCCATCAGGTCGGCGGACAGATCCGCGATGTCCTCGACCTCGAACGTCTCGGTCTGCAGGTCGCGCAGTTCGCTACGGACCGAGTCGGCGAGCGAACCGGATGTCGGGGGTTGTGTCGGCACGGACGTCTCCTTGAGCCGCGATCGGCGCCAGTGGTCCTGGTAGGGGCCGCACCACCACAATGGTTCCAGCGGAGGCACGCAGGGCTGCTCGCCGGCTCGCACCGGCGGCGGTTGGGCGTCGTGTTGCGATCCCACCAGGACGTAGGGTCATCGGCGTCGGGTTGAACCCGTTCACCCGGTCAGCCGCAGCTGGAAGTGCTGGTGCTGGTGCTGCAGCAGCTGGACGTGCTGCAACTGCAACAGCTGGAGCAGGAGCAGCTGGAGCTGCTCGCCGCGAGAATCTCCGAGCTGTCGGCGACCTCCTCGATCTCGAAGGTCTCAGTCTCCAGTTCACGCAGCTCGTCGTTCAGGGTGATCGGCATGTTTCCACCTCCTTTCACGATGTGTGCCTCGTCGGGACCACGTGTCGTGGTGGTTTCAGTCGGCCGTACGGCCGTGGTGGCGCAGCAGGACCACGCCGCTGCGGAACGCCCCGCCGGCATGGATGTCGCGGGTGGTGGTCTCCACCAGCAGCGCGCTGATCGACCGCTGGGCCAGCGCGGCCAGCACGGCGGCCCGGTCGGTCGCGGCTGGGGTGTCGGCAGGGTCGGTGGTGGAGCCGACCGGGGCGAGGTCGGCGAGGAGCGTCGCCGGCTCGAAGTCCCGCAGCACCGGGTCGCCGAGGTCGGCGTCGGTCCGCTCGAAGTGCCGCACCTGGACGTGGCCGACCGCGTCCCGCACGGCGGCCAGCCGGGTGGTGACCGGGTCGAAGCCACCGGCCAGCGCCCAGTACCGGCGGTCGGTGCCGGGCAGTTCGGTGACGGCGAGCACCGCGTGGGCCGGCGCGGCGGCCGGCAGCGCGACGACCGTCAGCCGGCAGCCGAGCCGGTGCGCCGCCTTGACCACGAACGCGGTGTCGTCGTCGCCGATCAACTCCTCGTCACCGACCAGGCGTGGGCCCGAACGACCGCGCATCGCGCTGATCAGCGCGTGGTAGGCCAGCGCGTCGGCCAGCCCACGGTCGATCACCTCGTCGAGGGTGGCCCCGACGGCGGCCCCGGCCACCGTCGGCTCGGCCCAGCCCTCGGTGTCGTGGCCGCCGGTCGGCAGTGCCAGCGCGGCCGGAACCCAGACCTCGTCGGCCCCGCCGAGCACCCGGGCGGGCAGCCACCGCCGCCGCGGGTCGTCCGGCGGTGCGCCGGCCGCCGTGTCCAGTTCCGTCCAGGACACCGGATCGGCGCCACGTTCCCGCAGTTCGGCGGCGCTCGTGGTGAGCGTGCCGGACGGGTCGGCGTACCGGCCGGCGTGGTCGCGGATCGCCGTGCGGTAGGCGGCCAGCCGGGCGCCCATCACGGTGTGCACGTCGAAGGCGGTCACCTCGCGGGGCCCACTGCGGCCGGGCAGCCGCAGCCGGGCCGTCTTCAGCGGCGCCTGTTCCAGCGGGTCGTCGACGAACCGGGTGAAGACGCCGGCGTTCGGCGCCACCAGCACCTCGGCCCGCTGGTACGTCGTCTCGTCGTCGCTGTCGGCGGGCGCCGGTGGAGTGGGCACCTCGACGTGCCGGCAGACCGGGCACGCCGGGTGCGGCAGCACTCGCTCCCGGGTGGACTCCAGCGTGGTCGTGTCCAGCAGCAGCACCCCGGTGGCAGTGTCCGCCGGGAGGGCGCCGGTGAGCACCCGGAACAGTTCGAACGCGGCGGCGTTGCCGACCATCCGGCCGGTCACCTCGGGCAGCACCGCCGGTGCGCCGACCGAGACGGCGAGTTGGCGCCAGAACCGCGCCGACGTCGCCGGATCGGCCGCGGCGGTGAGTCGCAGCTGGGCGCAGAGCCAGCACGGGGTCTGGCCGGTGGCCACGGTCGGCCCGATCACGGTGCGTTGCTCGTCCCAGTGCACCGGCACCAGCAGTGGACCGTCGCGGTGGCAGGTGCGGGCGAGGTCGGCGAGGCGGGACAGGCCCTCCGGGCCGGTGCAGTAGACGACCGCGTCGGCGCCGGCAACCGTCAGCGCCGCTGCGTGCACGTTAACCTCGGCCGCGATCTGGTCGGCGCTCAGCTCGTCGAGGTCGGCGCGGAGGGCTTCGACGTACCAGCCCGGGTCGTCCTCGGGGTACAGGTCCAGAGTGACGCATCCGTTGCGCAGCAGACCGCGGGCTGCCGCCAGTAGTGGTGCCCCGCTGCCGCCCAGCGCCACCCGGGCCTGGTGGAAGCGCAGGAACCGGCCGGTGGGGTCGTCGGCGAAGTGATCGACGAACTCGACCTGCGCGGCGAATCGACGGGCCAACGGTTGCGGCAGCTCGGTGCGCTCCCCCGCGTCCTTGGCGAAGCCGCGGGCGATCAGCGCCCGGACCAGGGTGAGCACGGTCCTGCGCTGCCCGTCGTCGAGGGTCGCGGTGAGCTGCGCGAGGGTGTGTTCACCGGTGAGGTACGGGCTCAGCGAGGTCAACCAGCGGAAGGCCGTCCTGCCCTTGATCAGGAAGGCGGTGTCCGGGCCGCGCAGGTACGCCCCGGCCGGAGCGTCGAGGAAGACCACGTCGTGCCGCAACTTCGGCCGCATTGCCAGCGTCTTCCCGGCGTCCGGCGACTCGCTCATCCACCGCTCCCATGCATCGACATCGGCCATCTCGAAAGCGACTACATGCTGCCCATGATCTACTCACCCCGTCAACAAACTCTTTCAAAAAAAGCAATGTAGTCGGTGAATGCCCCGGTCGTGAGCCGCAGCTGCGACAAAACGTCCGTTCAAGGGGCCGGAGGTTCTTCCGTGCGTCGATCGCCTCCGCTACCCTGTGGTGCGTCCGAGGCTCCAGCGCAGGTCACAGCGTCGAATGGCGTCCAACCTGGATCACAGCCACGCGGCCATACGACGCCTGCCCACCGGGCACCCCCGCCGAACTCACCGAAGGAGTTAATTGGCGATGTGCAAGCAACCCTGCGTGGCGGCACAGGAAACGAGGCACCAGACATGAACATTCGTGGAAATCGACGTGACCGGTCCCCATTGCCCGATTTTCCGGTTACGGTGTGCCGTTGATGGGTGCGAGTTTCGCCGCCGAACTGCACGAGGTCAGCAAGCGCTATCCCGGTGGGGTCACCGCGGTCGACGGGCTCAGCCTGCGGGTTCGTGAGGGTGAGGTGCTCGGTTTCCTGGGGCCCAACGGCGCCGGCAAGACCACCACGATGCGGATGCTGGTCGGGCTCGTGCGCCCGAGCGCCGGACGCATCCGCGTGCTGGGGCAACCCCCCGGACGGCAACTGGCCCGCATCGGGGCCCTGATCGAGTCACCCACCTTCTATCCACACCTGACCGGGCGGGACAACCTGCGCCTGGCCGCCCGGTACGCGGGCGTGCCCGACGCCGCCGCCGACCGGGTGCTCGACCAGGTCGGCCTGAGCTCCCGGGCCGGCTCACCGTTTCGCACCTACTCGCTGGGCATGAAGCAACGGCTCGGGGTGGCCGCCGCGCTGCTCAAGGACCCGAGCCTGCTGATCCTCGACGAGCCGACCAACGGCCTCGACCCGGCCGGTGTGGCGGAGATGCGGGAGCTGCTGCGCTCGCTCGGCCAGCACGGGCAGACCGTGCTGCTCTCCAGCCACGTGCTCGCCGAGGTCGAGCAGGTCTGCGACCGGATCGCGGTCATCGACCGGGGCCGGCTGGTCGCCGAGGGTACGCCGGACGAGCTGCGGGGCGCGCTGGGCACCGGCGTCCTGCTGATCGACGCCGACCCGATCGACGCGGCGATCACCTGCCTGCGCGGCGACGACCGGGTCCGGGCGGTGGACCAGGTCGACGGGATGTTGCGGGTCAGCACCGACCCCGCCCTGGCCGCCGCGCTCAACCGACGACTCGTCACCGCCGGCGTCGACGTCCGCGAACTGCGGGCGCTGCGTCACTCGCTGGAGGAGGCGTTCCTGGAACTGACCGCACCGGCCGCAGCCGGGCCCGAGCAGGCCGAACCGGCAGCAGTGACGACGGGAGCCAACCGATGATCGCCTCGGTACGCGCCGCCTGGTTCGCCGACCGTCGCCGTCCCGCAGTGTGGACGGTCAGCGGGACCTGGACCCTGCTCGCTCTCGCCTTCGGCATCGGCATCCCGTACCTGGTGCACCTGACGCTGGCCGGCGACCCGGAGCAGGCCGAGGCCGCCGAAACCCTGCTGAGCACCGTCCTGCCCGGCCAACTGGTCACCACCGGCATCGGACTGTTCCCGCTCTTCGGCGGGGCCATCGTGGTCATCCTCGGCGCCCTGGTCGTCGGCAACGAGTACCGCTGGGGCACGTTCAACCTGATCTTCACACAGCGCCCTCGGCGTGAGCAGGTCCTGGCCGGTCACGCCGTCGTCCTCTGTGGTCTGACCCTGCTGGTCGCCGTGGTCACCTTCGCCGCGTTGGCGCTGGTGACCGGAGTGCTGTCGATGGTGGAGGGGCGCAGCGCGGACTGGCCGCCGATCACGGACCTGACCGGGGCGGTGGCCGCCGCCTGGCTGATCTGCACCGCGCACGCCAGCATCGGCTGGTTCCTCGCGATCCTCTTCCGCAGCACCGCCACGGCGATCGCGATCGGCCTGGTGTGGACCCTGGTCCTGGAGAACGCGATCAGCGGGCTCGCCCTGGTATTGAGCCCGCTGGAGGTGCTCCAGAAACTCCTGCTGGCGCCGAGTTCGGGCGCGCTCGCCGGCGCGCTGGGCGCCCGGTCCCAGTTCGACGGGGGCACGCCCGGCGTGCTGGAATCGTCCAGTGCGGTGCTGCCGGCCACGGTCCTGCTGGGTTACACCCTGCTGATGTTCGGGCTCGGCAGCTGGCTGGCGGCGCGTCGGGACGTCAGCTGACCCGCCGGAGACGGAGGAACAGATGGAGTTCCTGCTCGCTTTCGCGTTGACCGGCCTGGTCGCCACCAGCGGCTGGATCGCCTGGGCCGGGGTGCGCGGCTGGTCCCGGTTCCGGGATCGCCGGCACGAGCTGCGGCTGGCCCGCGCCCGGTCGGCCGCGGAGCTGCGCCAAGCCGAACTGCGCCAAGCCGAACTGGCCAACGAGACCTACCAGGACTTCGTCCGCCGCCACCCGGAGCGGTGACAACGGTGGCGACCCCGCCCGGGGTCGCCACCGTTGTCGTCACGCGCGTCCGGACAGGTCCGGTCGTCCCTCGACCACCGCCACCACCTCGGTCGCGGCAACCAGCTCGGTGTCGACCGGCACCTCGATTCCGGCCAGCGGCTCTGGCGACTCGTCGCGTACGGGCAGGCCGAGCCGCCGTACCGCCTCGTCGACCAGCGCCTCGCTTGTCGACCGCAGGTCGATGACGATGCCCGGCTCGTCCGGCCAGAGCGGTTCGAGTGTCGCGGTCTGCGAGTTGAGCAGGCTGGGCGGCATGTACTCGTGGGTACGCACCGACATCCGCTCCCGGATGACCTCGGTCGGGCCGTCCAGGTGCACGAAGAACACCCCCGGCGGTCCCTGCCGCAGCAGGTCCCGGTAGGAGCGCTTGAGCGCCGAGCAGGTCAGCACCGTCGAGACGCCCTCCCGGTGCCGGGCGGTCATCCAGTCGGCCAGGGCCTGCAACCACGGCCAGCGGTCGTCGTCGTCGAGCGGTATCCCGGCCCGCATCCGCGCCACGTTGGCCTCGGAGTGGAACTCGTCGGCCTCGGCGAAGGCCAGGCCGGTCCGCGCGGCGATCCCCCGGGCCACAGTGGTCTTGCCCGCGCCGGAGACCCCCATCACCACGATGTGCCGGGTCGACGGCTCACCAGTCATGGACCGTGCCGTCCTTGAGCCGGTTGAACGGCAGGTACGCGGGCTGGTACGGGAATCGGGCGGCGGCCTCTTCGTCCAACTCGACCCCGATGCCGGGCTGCTCCCCCGGGTGCAGGTAACCGTCGGTGAAGGTGAACGACTGACGGAACACCTCGTTGGTCAGCGGACCGTGGCGCATGTACTCCTGGATGCCGAAGTTGTGGATGGCCAGGTCCAGGTGCAGCGCCGCGGCCATGCCCACCGGGGAGATGTCGGTCGGGCCGTGGATGCCGGACTTGATCTGGTACTGGGCGGCGAAGTCGAGCAGCTTGCGCATGGCGGTGATGCCGCCGGTGTGGGTGACCGCCGACCGCACGTAGTCGATCAGCTGCTCGCGGATCAGGGTCTGGTAGTCCCACACCGTGTTGAACACCTCGCCGATGGCCAGCGGTGTGGTGGTGTGCTGCCGGACCAGCCGCAGCGCCTCCTGGTTCTCCGCCGGGGTGCAGTCCTCCAGCCAGAACAGGTCGTACGGCTCCAGGGCCTTGCCGAGCTTGGCGGCCTGGATCGGGGTCATCCGGTGGTGGCCGTCGTGCAGCAGCGGCAGCTCCGGGCCGAACTCGGCCCGCACCGCCTCGAAGACCCCGGGCAGGTGCCGCAGGTAGGCGCGGGTGTCCCAGTCCTCCTCGGCGGGCAGCGGGGTGCGCTGGGCCGGCTCGTAGTCGTAGCGCTTGCCGCCGGTGCTGGGCTGGGCGGCCACCCCGTACACGGCGTTGATGCCGGGCACCGAGGTCTGCACCCGGATCGAGCGGTAGCCCTGCTCCAGGTGCGCGCGGATCGAGTCGAACAGCTCCGGCACGTCGCGGCCGGAAGCGTGGCCGTACGCCATGATGCCGTTGCGCGACGCACCGCCCAGCAGCTGGTAGAGCGGCATGCCGGCGGCCTTGGCCTTGATGTCCCACAGCGCGACGTCCACCGCGGCGATGGCGGCCATGGTGACCGGGCCGCGCCGCCAGTACGCCGAGCGGTAGAGGAACTGCCAGGCGTCCTCGATGCGGTGCGCGTCGCGCCCGATGAGCAGCGGCACCACGTGGTCGCGCAGGTACGAGGCGACGGAGAGTTCCCGGCCGTTGAGCGTGCCGTCGCCCAGGCCGGTGATGCCGTCCGCTGTGGTGATCTTCAGTGTGACGAAGTTGCGGTCAGGGCTGGAAACGATGACGTCGGCAGCGACGATCTTCACGAGGGGGTGCCTTTCTCGCAGTATCAGCGGAGGGTGGTGCCGGCGGCGTTGCCGGTCAGCAGGGAAAGCTCGTCACGGCGGGGCAGACCCTCCCAGTCGCCGTGTGCGGTGACCGCGAAGGCGCCGAGCGCCACCGCGCGCCGCAGCCGGTCGCGTAGGTCCAGTCCGTCGAGGTGGCCGGAGAGGTAGCCGGCGGTGAACGCGTCGCCGGCGCCGACGGTGTCCACCGCGGTGACCGGCACCGCGGCGAGGTGCTGCGCTCCGTCGCGGGTGTACGCGCGGGCCCCGTCGGCGCCGAGCTTGACCAGCACGGTCTGCACACCCCGGCCCAGCAGGTCGGCGACGACGCCGGACTCGTCGGTGCCGGACTCGGCGACCAGGTCCAGTTCGTCGACGGAGGCGATGACGATCGACGCGTACCCGGCCAGTGGGGTGAGCACGGCGCGGGCGGCGTCCCGGGACCAGAGCCGGGCCCGGTAGTTGACGTCCAGCGACACGGTGATGCCGGCGGCGGCCGCCTGCCGGGCCGCGAACACCGTCGCCTCCCGGGCGCTGTCGGACAACGCCGGGGTGATGCCGCTCAGGTGCAGCACCCGGGCACCCGCGGCGAGCGGCCCGGCGACGTCCTCGCCGGTCAGGGCCGAGCCGGCCGAGCCGGCCCGGTGGTACCGCACCCGGGTCACGTCGGCGGTGCGCCGTTCCAGGAACATCAGGCCGGCGGGCCGGTCGGGGTCACGACGTACGCCGTCGGCGCCCACCCCCTCGGCCCGCAGCTGGCGCAGCACGAACTCGCCGAGTTCGTCGTCGCTGACCCGGCCCACCCAGGCGGCCCGGTGGCCGAGTCGGGCCAGCCCGATCGCCACGTTCGTCTCCGCGCCGGCCAGGTGCATGGTCAGTGGACCGCCCACGGCCAGCGGCCCGGACGAGCGCAGCGACACCAACGCCTCGCCGAGGGTGAGCACGTCCACGGGCGTGGTCACTGTGGCCCCGCTTCGCGGACCGCCGCCCGGTAGGCGCGGGCCCGTTCCCGCAGCGCGTCGAGGTCGCCGCCGGAGGCGGCGTCGCCCACCAGCGGGCCGCCGACGCCGACCGCGATCGCGCCGACCGCCAGGTAGCCCGGCAGCTCGGCCAGACCCACCCCGCCGACGGCGACGAACGGGATGTCCGGGAACGGGTCGCGCACCGCCTTCAGGTACGCGGTACCGCCCACCGACGCCGGGAAGAGCTTGACCACGCTGGCACCCCACCGGACGGCGGTGTACGCCTCGGTCGGGGTGAGCGCGCCGGCGGCGACCGGCAGGCCCCGGCGGACCGCCTCGGGGATCGAGTCGACCACGGCCGGCGTCACCACGAACTGGGCGCCGGCCGCCGCCACGTCGGCCACGGCCGCCGGGGTGAGCACCGTGCCGGCACCGACCAGTGTGCCGGCGGGCGCGTCCGCCCGGATCGCCGCGATGGCCTCCAGCGCGCCCGGGGTGGTCAGCGCCACCTCGATGATCGACACGCCTTCGGCCAGCAGGGCGGTGCCGGTGGCGATCGCGGCGGCGGTGTCGGTGCCCCGGATGATCGCCAGCAGCCGTTGGGCGGTGAGTTCGGTGGTGAGCAGGTCGGTCATGGTCACCACTCCGCGTACGAACCGTCGACGTGTCGGAACATCGGGCTACGCCAGGCGTGACCCCGCTTGTCCGCCGCGCGTACCGCCTGCTCGTCGATCTCGATGCCCAGCCCCGGTGCGGTGAGGCGCTGGACGTACCCGTCGACGAAGGTCAGCGGCTGCTGGTCGACACAGTAGTCGAGCACCTCGGCGCCGAGGTTGTAGTGGATGCCGATGCTCTGCTCCTGGATCAGGTAGTTCGGCGTGGCGAACCCGACCTGCAGGCAGGCGGCCAGGGCGATCGGCCCGAGTGGGCAGTGCGGGGCCAGCTGCACGTCGAACGTCTCGGCCAGCGCGGCGATCTTGCGTACCTCGGTGATGCCGCCGGCGTGCGACAGGTCCGGCTGGGCCACCGCGATGCCGGCCTGGAGCACCGGCAGGAACTCCTGCCGGTTGTAGAGCCGTTCCCCGGTGGAGACCGGGGTGGTGGTGGAGCGGACGAACTCTCCGATCAGGTGGGAGTTCTCCGGCACCACCGGCTCCTCCAGGAAGAACGGCCGGTACGGCTCCAGCAGCGGCGCGACCCGGCGGGCGTTGGCCAGGGTGAACCGGCCGTGGAAGTCCACGGCCACGTCCCGGTGCTCGCCGAGCACCTCGCGGGCGGCGGCGACCCGCTTGACCACCTCGTCGAGTTCGGCGACGGTGGCCAGCGGGCTCATCCGCCCGGAGGCGTTCATCTTCACGGCGGTCAGTCCCGCCTCCACCCGAGCGGCGATCTGGTCGCGCACCTCGCTGGGCTCGTCACCGCCGACCCAGCCGTAGACCCGGATCCGGTCCCGGACGGGTCCGCCGAGCAGCTGGTGCACGGGGGCGCCGTACCGCTTGCCGGCGATGTCCCACAGCGCCTGGTCCAGGCCGGCGACGGCGCTGGCCAGGATCGGGCCACCTCGGTAGAAGGAGCCCTTGGTCATCACCTGCCAGTGGTCCTCGATGCGCAGCGCGTCCTGGCCGATCAGTAGTTCGCTGAGCTGCTCCACGGCGGTGCGTACGGTCTCCGAGCGGCCCTCGCAGGTGGCCTCGCCCCAGCCGACGATGCCGTCGGTGGTCTCCACCCGGACGAACAGCCAGCGTGGTGCGACGAGGAACGTCTCGACGCGGGAGATGGTGGTCATGGTGCTCAGCCCTTCGTCGCGCCTGCGGTGAGCCCGGAGACGATGTACTTCTGCACGAACAGCGCGATGATCATGATGGGCAGGGTGACCACAGTGGTCGCCGCCATCAGGCCGCCCCAGTCGATGCTGGCGTAGCCGACGAAGTCGAAGATCGCCACGGGCAGGGTCTTCGTGTCCGCGCCGGAGAGCACCAGGGCGAACATGAAGTTGTTCCAGGAGAAGATGAAGGACAGGATGCCGGCGGTCGCGATGCCCGGCACCGACAGCGGCAGGGTGACCCGACGGAACGCCCCGATCGGGGTCAGACCGTCGACCTGCGCCGCCTCCTCCAACTCGTCCGGCAGACCGTCGAAGAAGCCCATCATGATGTAGACGATCAACGGCAGCGACACGAACATGTGGCTCAGGATCAGCACGGTGAAGCCGCCGACCATGCGCAGGTTCGAGAAGACGTAGTACCAGGGCACCAGCAGCGAGACACCGGGGATGACCCGGGCCATCAGCACCACCAGCGCCGACTTGCGCATGTTGAACCGGCTCATCGCGTACGCGGCCGGCACGCCGAGCAGCAGCGACAGCACGGTCGCCGCGAAGGCCACCCAGAGGCTGTTGCCGATGAACTGGAGGTAGTTGGCCTGCTGGAGGACGGTGCCGTAGTTGTCCAGCGTGGGCGAGAAGATCAAGGCCTTGCTGGTGTCGTAGATGTCGACGTTGGTCTTGAAGGAGGCGGCGACCATCCAGACCAGCGGCGCCACCAACGAGAGCACGACGACGACCAGCGCCACCGCGCGGAAGGCCCGGAACCCGGCACTTGCCTTCATCGGGCCGCCTCCTTCTTCTTACGGGCGGTGAGCGCCCACATCACGCCGATGATGATCAGGAAGAACAGGATCAGCACCGTCGACGACAGGCCGTACTCGTTGTAGTCGAAGCTCAGGCCGTAGGCGTACACGTTGAGCGTCTCCACCTCGTGGAACGAACCACCGCCACGGCCCTTGGTCGCGTAGAGGATGTCGAAGGTCTTCAGCGCGTCGATGCCGCGCAGCAGCACCGCGACGATCACGGTGGGCATCAGCAGCGGCAGGGTGACGTGCCGGAAGCGCTGCCAGGTGCTCGCGCCGTCGATCATCGCCGCTTCCTGCGGCTCGTCGGAGAGCGAGGTCAGGCCGGCGAGCAGGATCAGCACCACCATCGGGGTCCACTGCCAGATGTCGATGAAGATCGTGGTGGGCAGCGCGCTGTTCTGCCCGGCCAGCCACGGCTGCGGGCCGATGCCGACCCAGCTGAGGATCTGGTTGGCCATACCGATGTTGGGGTCGAAGATGAGCCGCCACATCATGCCGACGGCCACCGGGGTGGCGACCAGCGGCAGCAGGATCGCGACCCGGACCCACTTCTCGCCCTTGAACGGACGCCACAGCAGCAGGGCGATCGCCATGCCGAGGACGACCTCGAAGAACAGCGCGGCACCGGTGAACGCTGCGGTCCGTCCCACGGCGGGCCAGAACCGATCGGTGTCGGTGAGCACGTCCAGGTAGTTGCGCAGGCCGATGAACTCCGACTCGGCCCGGACCGACCCCGAGGAGTCGGTGAGGCTGAGGTAGATGGTCCAGCCCAGCGGGAAAATGATCAGCGCGGCGACGAAGGCCATGGCCGGGGCCGCGAAGAGCCACTTGCGATGGTCGTTGGCCCAACGCGCCCAGCCGGGCGTGTCAGGCATGACTCCGGCGCCGCCTGGCGTCCGGCTGGGTGCGGTTACAGCTGGCATCAGATCTCCGTGAGGGGGAGGCCGGACGGGGGTGGTGGGGTCGTGACCCCACCACCCCCGCGCCCGGACTTAGCGGGCCTCGTCGTCCAGGAACTTCTGGAAGGCCTGGTTGGCGGCCTCGGCGGAGGCGGCGGCGTCCTTACCGGTGATGGCGTCGACGATCGGCTGACCGACGATCTCGCGGGCCTGCGCGACCCGCTCGACCACCGGCCGGTCGTGGCCGACACCGTTGGCCAGGCTCACGGTGATCGCGTCGGCCATGTCCTTCGGGTAGGTGGCGATGCCCTCGGGGTTCTCCCACACGGAGGTGCGGGCGCCCGGCACACCGGCCTTCTGCTGCTCCAAGGTCTGCGCCTTACCGGCGGCCCACTCGATGAACTTCCAGGAGTTGTCCTGGTTCTTCGAGGCCTCGTTGACGGCCAGCGCCCAGGAGGGGACGTTGTACGGCTTCGAGCCGGCCGGGCCGGCCGGGAACGGCGCGAAGCCGACGGTGTCGGAGACCTTCGACTTGGCCGGGTCGGTGGCGTTCTTGTAGAGCGAGTTCGCCTCGGTGTAGAAGGCGGCCTGGCCCTGGGTGAAGATCGCCATCGCCTCCGACCAGCTCATGTCGGTGCTGATGTTGGCCGGGCCGTGCTCCCGCAGCAGACCGCCGTAGTACGCGTACGCCTGCTTGGCGGCGTCGGAGCTGACCGCGGACTTGCCGGCCTCGTCGACGAAGTCGCCGCCGAAGCTGAACAGGAAGCTGGAGAACTGGGTGACCGCGGCGGCCTTGCCGGTACGCGAGACGAAGCCGGCCACACCCGGGTTGTCCGCCTCGATCTTCGCGGCCTGGGCCTTGAGCTCGTCCAGGGTCGCCGGCGGGGCGGTGAAGCCGGACTTCTCCAGCAGGTCCTTGCGGTAGTAGAGCACCTGCTGCTCGGTGATGATCGGCACGCCGACCACCTTGTCCTCGTAGGTGGTGGTGCTCAGCGGCGCCGCCTGGATGTCGGCGAGGTCGAAGTCGCTGCTGCCCTTGGCCTTGTCGGTGAGGTCGGCGAGGTACTTGTTCTTGGCGAACAGCCGGCCTTCCTGCAGCGGGCGGTACATCATCACGTCGATGTCGCTGGAGCCGGCGTTCAGCTTGACGTTGTACTGGTCCGACAGCTGGTCCTCACCGAGCTGGGTGACCTCGACCTTGATGCCGGTCTCCCGCTCGAACTCCGGCAACGCCTTCCGGATGTTCTCGGTCCAGACATGGTTGACCAGGGTCACGCGCACGGTGTCGGAGGAGCCGCTGTCGTCGCCGCCACCGCAGGCGGACAACGTCAAGGCGGACACCATCGCCAGAGATATCCCGATTTTTGACCGACGTCCCACGTCCGTCTCTCCTTCTGTGTTGGTCGCGACCCCGGGGGGACGGGCACGACAACGGGTTTTTACATCCGCTTAACGTCCGGATGCTAGGCCGAAAAAGCAGACTTATACAAGGGGTACCTCGGACTGATATGATCCGTGACGTGATTGTGCCCTCACCGGGGGTTGCACCCGCACAGGCCGCCCCTGCCGAGGCTGGGCTGCACGGACGCGTCCTCGACCACCTCGGCACCGCCATCTGCGGCGGTGAACTGGCCGCCGGCGCCGTGCTCAACATCGATGAACTGGTCGACCGCTACGCGGTGTCCCGCTCGGTGATCCGAGAGGTGCTGCGGGTGCTCGCGTCGATGGGGTTCATCGAGACGCGCCGCCGGGTCGGCGTCATGATCCGCTCAGCCGATCACTGGAACGTCTTCGATCCCCAGGTGATCCGCTGGCGGCTGGCCTCGGCCGGACGCATCGCCCAGATCCGCTCGATCACCGAGCTGCGCACCGCCATCGAGCCGCACGCCGCGTGGCTGGCCGCCCAGCGCGTCGACCACGACGACGCGAGCGAGCTGGTGGGGCTCGCCGCGAAGATGTGGGCCGCCGGCAAGGCCGGCGACGAGGAGCGCTTCCTGCGCCTGGACATCGAGTTCCATCAGCGGGTGCTGCGCGCCTCCGGCAACGAGATGTTCGTCAAGCTCCAGGACCTGGTCGCCGAGGTGCTCATCGGCCGGCATCACTACCACCTGATGCCGCACTACCCGCACGAGCAGGCCCTGCAACTGCACGCCGAGGTCGCCCAGGGGATCCAACGACACGACGGCGACAGCGCCCGCCGGGCCATGGTGCAGATCATGGAGCACGCGTTCGAGGAGATGTCGTCGATCTGGGAGCAGACGCTGCACGACCCGCACCCGGCCTGAACCCCGGTCACCGCGGTCGGATCAGCCACTCCCAGGCCCGACGCAGGCCCAGCCGTACCGGGTCGTCGGACTCCTCCACCTGCTCGGCCGGCATGTCCGAGCCCGGCTCGTGCAACTGCCCGGCCGGCACCGACAGCACCACACCCCGCTCGTGGAGTTCGGCGATCTGCTCCCGGTAGGCGAAGCGGTGGGCATGGTGCTCCCGGGACGGTTCGATGATCACGCCATGGAAGATGTCCTGCGCCTCGTCGGCGACGACATGCTCGACGACCCCGACGAACGCACCGCCGGGGGCGTAGACCGGGACACCGGTGCCGAGGGCGAGGTACGAGACCTTTGCACCGAGATCCGTCACTGTCCCGCTCCTTCGGTACGCGTCGGCGGCCGCCCGTCCGGTGAGAGGGCTGCCATACCCGCTCCCGCCCTGCGCACACGTCCGCCGGGACCGCGCCGGACACAGCGCGGGCATACGATGCCGCGCATGGCGTTGCTGCACCGGGCGGAGATCCGCCCCACCAAGCTCGAACTGCTGACCGCCTGGCTGCCCAGCCGTGGCTGGTACCAGGGTGACGCCGCAGCCGAGGTGGTGCGGGTGGCCGCGTACCGGTTCGACGACCCGGCCGGTGAGGTCGGCATCGAGACCCTGCTGGTCCGCGCCGGGGCCGGCCCGGTCCACCAGGTGCCGCTGACCTACCGTGGCGCGCCGCTGCCGTCCGCCGACGCCTGGCTGATCGGCACCGTGGAGCACTCGGTGCTGGGCACCCGCTGGGTCTACGACGCCTGCGCCGATCCGGTGTACGCCGCCGCGCTGGCCGACGCCGTTCTGGCCGGCACCGGGCAGGCCGAGGAGTACTTCGAGGTCGACGGCCACCGTGAGGTGCGCGCGCCGAACATGGAGATCACCAGCGACTCGGGCGGCATCGATGTGCCGACCGTCGGCGCGATCCGCCGGGTGGTGGACGGCACCCTGACCGTGATCGTCACCGACACGGTGGAGTTGACTCTGGTTCGCCGTCCCGGCGTGGCCGCTGCCACGCTGACCGGCGCCTGGGACGATGTCAGCATGCCCTTGGCGTACGCCTCGGTGCGCTGACGCCCTCGTCCCTGGCGTCTTTCGGCGCGATGGTGCCCCAGCGACAGGGCAGCCTGGGACCATCGATGCATACCGAGTATGCTCCGATCTCATGCGACACCACCCCGACCGCCGCAGCATCGCGCTCACCGCCGTACTCGGCGGACTGCTGCTCGGCATCCTCGACTTCATCTGGATCAAGTTCGTCCCCTTCCCCTTCGCCGACCTGGGCAACTCCAGTGCGGTCTGGGCGGTCGCCGCGTTCGCCTTCGGCTTCTGGGTCCGGACCGGCTGGGTACGCGCGGCCGTCGGCGCCGCCGTCGCGCTCGTCGTCGCGGTCCCCGGCTACTACGCCGCGGCGGCGGTCATCCAGGGCGACGACTGGTCGATACTGTGGGCACCCACCTCGCTGCTCTGGATGAGCTTCGGGGTCCTCGCCGGAGTGGTCTTCGGCATCGGCGGTGTCTGGGCGCACGACCGAGGGTGGCGACAACCGGTCGGCATCGCCCTGCCCGGCGCGGTCCTGTTCGCCGAGGCCCTGATCGATGCCAGCCGGATCAACCACCCGAACTACGGCATCGACCCGCTCTGGGACGTACTGATCAAGACCACGCTGGGCGTCCTGGTCGTGGTCGTCGTCGCCCGCGGCACCCGGGCGCGACTGCTCGCGCTGGCCACCGCACTCCCCCTGGCTCTCGTCGGCTTCTTGGCCTTCCGACTGGCCGGCTTCGGCGCCTGACCCGAGACCACCCCCACCGCATCGACTCGCCCGCTCACCCGATCGCGACCGGACGATCTCGGCGGCGCGAGGCGGGCGGCGAGCCGGCCACCCTGCTGTCCGGTGCGGTCCTCAGTCGGTGAACGAGGCGAGATCCAGTCGGGCCAGGCGGTCCGGGTCGGCGATCACGTCGATCTCGGCGATCAGTCCGGCCGAGACGGTGAAGGCCATCACCGACAACGGCCGCCCGGCCGCGGTCACCACCACACCGGCGCTGCCGTTGATCACGGCCGGCCGGGCGAACGGAGAGAACCGGCCGAAGGTGACGGCCTGGGCGGCGACGTCCCGGGCCCCGGTGAGCACGGTGGTGTGCCGGGTACGGGCCACGCCACCGTCGGAACGCAGCACCACGTCCGGATGCAGGACCCCCACCAGCGCGTCGAGGTCACCGTGGCGGGCGGCGGCGAGGAAGGCGTCGACCACCTGCCGCTGCCGGGCCAGGTCGGCGTCCGGTCGGGGGACCTGGCCGCGTACCCGTCGGCGGGCCCGGCTGGCCAGTTGCCGCGCCGCCGTCGGTGACCGGTCGATCATCGGCGCGATCTCGTCGAACGGTACGGCGAACATGTCGTGCAGCACGAAGGCGAGCCGCTCCGCCGGAGTGAGGGTGTCCAGGACCACCAGCAACGCCAACCCCACCGAGTCGGCAAGCACGGCAGCGTACTCGGGATCGTCCGGGCCGGCCGGTGCGACCACCGGGTCGGGTACCCGCACGTCCAGTGGCTCCTCCCGGCGACGCCGGCGGCCGCGCAGCGTGTTCAGACTGACCCGGGCGACCACCGTGGTCAGCCAGGCGGCGAGGTTGTCCACCCCGTCGACGTCGGTACGGGACAGCCGCAGCCAGGTCTCCTGCACCGCGTCATCGGCCTCGCCGAGAGAGCCCAGCATCCGGTAGGCCACCGCGTGCAGGTGCGGCCGATGCTCCTCGAACCGCTCGGCCAACCAGGTACGCCCGTCCATGTCGTTCCTTTCGGCTGGACCGACCGGTCGTTAACAAGGGGCCCTTCCTCTACCGCAGGCGTTAGGAAGGGGCCCTTCCTAACGCTTCGACCCCACCGCGCGCCCGGACGTGACCGCGGGTGATCCAGCTCACCCGGATGTCACGTCGATCGGTTGGGCAGGGTCGAGCCGGTGAAGCCACGAACGGTAATCGACCGCGAGCGCACTGCCCGGTCCTGGCGCAGGGAGAACGTCGTGCACCCACCGATTCTCGTCACCGGCGGCACCGGCACCCTCGGCCGACTGGTCGTCCCACTGCTGCACGAGGCCGGCCACCGGGTTCGGGTCCTCAGCCGCAACGGCGGGCAGCCCTCCCCCGGTGTCACCCACGTCACCGGCGACCTGGCCACCGGGGAGGGCATAGACGCGGCGGTCCGCGACGTGCAGATCGTGCTGCACCTGGCCGGCGGCCAGAAGGGCGACGACCAGCTGGCGCGCACCCTGGCGCGGGCCGCGCGGCAGGCCAGCGTACGCCATCTGGTTTTCGTCTCGGTGATCGGAGCGGACCGGGTGCCGCTGGCCTGGCTGCGGACGAAATTCGCCGCCGAGCAGGCTGTCGCCGACTCCGGCGTGCCGTGGACGACGCTGCGCGCCGCCCAGTTCCACGAACTGACCCTGACCCTGGTCCGAAAGATGTCCGCCCTGCCGGTGATCCCGGCACCCGGCGGGATGCGGCTGGAACCGGTGGACGGCCGCGAGGTCGCAGCCCGGCTCGCCGCGCTGGCCCTGGCCGCACCGGCCGGCCTGGTGCCCGACCTGGCCGGCCCGCAGGTGTACGCGCTGGGCGAGCTGATCCGCAGCTACCTGCGGGCCACCGGCCGAAGCCGGCTGCGGATGCCGGTACGGATGCCCGGCAGCGCGGGTCGCGCCTACCGGCAAGGGGCGAACCTGAGCCTGCCCGGCGCGACGAGAGGCACCCGCACCTGGGGGCAGTTCCTCACCGACCAGGTCGGGCGCCCGGCGTCGGCCTAGAAAGGGCCGGGCCCGGTCGGGACACGGGGGTCTCCCGGCCGGGCCCGGCCGCGTGCGCCACCGGCTCTACAGGCGGGTCGGCTGCACGGGGAACGATGCGTAACGGGGCAGGTCGGTGTCGTCGAAGTCGAAGGCCAACTCGTTGACCACCTCGACGACGCCGCTCACCCGGGCGGCGAGCCGCCCCGCGATGTCGACCGCGGAACGCCGGTCCAGCCGACCGGTCATGGTCACCGCACCGTCGCGTACCTCGACCCGGACGGCGCCCTCGCGTACCGCCAGCACCCGACGCAGCACCTCCTGCACCACGTCGTGGCGGACGTCCGCGTCCGGGCGCAGGTGCACCCGCAACAGGTCGGAACGGGTCACGATGCCGACGACCCGGCCCAGGTCGTCCACCACCGGCAGGCGTTTGACCTGCTCACGGTCCATCAGCTTGGCTGCGGCGACCAGCGAGGTGTGCGGTGAGGTGGTCACCGCCGGGGTCGTCATCAGCTCCCGGGCGTTGTCCGCCTCACCCTTGCGGCGCGACCTGCGCTGCCGGGCGCCCTCGAAGACCCGCCGCTCGTGCGGCTCACCCATCCACTCCACCTTGTGCAGCAGGTCCGCCTCGGACACCACGCCCAGCACGTGCCCAAAATCGTCCACCACCGGCACGGCGCTGACCCGCCGCTCGGCAAGCAGATCGACGATCTGCCGGTACGGCGTCTGCTCCACCACCGTGGCGACGTCCCTGGTCATCACGTCTTCCACCTGCCAGGCCCGCATCACGACCTCCTCTGTAAGTCTTGCGAATCCACGCTATGCCGGGGACGGTCGGGCAGGTCAGTGCTGCCCGACCCGCCTCGACAGGACCTCTGGCCCACCCCGACCAGGCCCGTCGGCGAGCAACCGGACAGCGCGCCCGGTGGCGGTGGTCAAACCGCCCGGACCGGGACGGTGGTGGCGGCGCGGGTGGACCCGGCGGCGGCCGCGCGCGGGGCAGCACGCAGCGCGACCGGTTGATAACGTGACGGCGACCTCGCCTCTGGCGACCGGCGATGTCCCGGGAGGCTCGCATGTGGGCGGACGAGGCTGCGCTGGACGCGACGCAACACCGGCTCGACGAGTGGGAGACGTCGCTCGCCGACCGGGCGCAACGGGCCCGGTCCCTGTCGGCACGCGTCAGCACCCTCACCGGCACCGCCCACAACGCCGACCGCAGCGTCGAGGTCACCGTCGACTCGGCAGGCCAACTGGTCGACCTGCGGCTGGACGAACGGATCCGCCAACAGTCCGCGGCGCACACCGCGCGGCAGGTGCTGGCCACCACCCGAGCCGCACAGGCCGACCTGCTGCGCCGCATCACCACGGCGACCACCGAGACCCTCGGCGACGACGACCCGGCCGGGCCGGCGCTGCTGGACTCCTACCGCCGTCGCCTGACCGGGCAGGGCGCACCGGATGCCGACCGGTGAGCGCATCCAGGTCGACCCCGACGACCTGGTGACCCATGCCGCAGGCCTCGACCGGCACGCCGACACCCTCGACACCGCCCGACAGGCCGGCCAGCACGTCCGGCTCAGCGCCGACGCGTACGGTCAACTCTGCGCGATCATGCCCACACTGCTCGACGGCCTGCAACGAATCCTGGTCGACGGCATCGGCACCGCCGCCACCTCGGTCCGCGACACCGCCGGCCGGTTACGCACCAGCGCCGACAACTACCGGGCCACCGACACTCGCGCCCAGCACAGCCTGGATCGGGTACGGAACGCCCGGTGACCAGCAACCCGCTCGTCGCCGCCCCGGTGCACACCGGGCCGAGCCCGTGGGCGGGAGCCTGGATCCTCGAAGACATCGAGCTGATCCACCAGGGTGTCACCACCGGCAGTTGGATCGACGGCACCCTCGGCGTGGTCAGCGCCGGCCTGGACGCTCTCGCGTTCGTCTCCGACCCGGTCGGCGCCCTGCTCCAGTACGGCATCGCCTGGCTCATCGAACACGTCAAACCCCTCAGCGAAGCCCTCGACTGGCTCGCCGGTGACCCGGCCCAGATCACCGCACACGCCCAGACCTGGCGCAACGTGGCATCCTCGCTGCGCGACGAGGCCGCCACGCTGGCCCGCGACGTCACCACCGACATCGCGGCCTGGCAGGGCGAGGCCGCCCACGCCTACCGTGCCTGGTCCACCGAACAACGCCAGGCCCTCACCGGCCTCGCCCAGGGCGCCGACACGATGGCCGCCATCACCGAAGGCACCGCAGGCCTGGTCGCCGCCGTCCGACTGCTGGTCCGCGACGCCATCGCCACCTGCGTCTCCCGCCTCATCGTGTACGCCACCGAACTCATCGCCACCGCCGGCCTGGCCACTCCCCTGGTCGTCGAACAGGTCACCACGCTGGTCGCCGCCTGGGCTGCCCGCATCGCCCGGCTGCTGCGCGGACTGCTCAACAGCCTCCGTCACCTCATCCCCACCATCCGCCGCCTCGGCACCCTCATCGACCAGCTCAAACAAGCCCTCGCCCGACTCCGCAACACGCCACCCGGAGGCCGACGATCGCCGGAGGAGAACCCGCGCGGACAACGCCAGCCCGGCAGCGAGCCGAGGCCTCCCGATTTCGACCCAGGCAAGCACCGGGGTGCGCTCGGAGACGATTTCCGTCCAGGCACACAGGATCCTCACGGCCTGTTCGACGACAAGGAGCGGCACGTCGCCGACCGGCTCGGTGCCGAAGGCATCATGGTGCATCCGCGGGAGCGCATCGACGACATCGAGTTCCAGAAGAACCCTGATGCGATGACCCGTGCCGGTCCTGATGACCCGGGTGTGGTGACCGAGCTCAAGAGTCTCAATCAGGCCAGCAGTGAAGCCGTCCGACGTAACATCCTGACGGCCGGCAAACAGCTGGAACAAGAAGGTGGCGGCGACGTGGTGATAGATGGTCGCGCGGTGGGTCTCACCGAAGATGAGGCGCGCAGAGGGTACGCCCGAGCGGTTGGACATCACCGGCAGCACGGCACTCCGCTACCGGATCGCGTCCAGATCATCCTCGGCGAGGATCGGATCATCACTCTGCCCGACGGGCCACGGTGACGCCGTGTCGGTCCAGGAGCAGATCTTCATCAACGCGGACTCCTCGCCGGAGGAGGTCGCCGAACAGCTTGCGGCCTCGCTGAGCATGCGAAAGTTCGCCGGCCGCAAGGGTGGCGTCTACGTGAGCCGTCCGGCCCGGTGGGGTGTTTCCGGCGGCAAGGAGGTTGGCGGCGAGGTCGCGGACAACTACCTGGCAGACGCACAGGCGAGCCAGGCGGAACAGTCACTGTTGGACGGCTATCAGATCCTGTGGGGCTTCGGGTACACCGGCCGGGACCGCGACATTCAGTTGGCGGAGGCCCGGCTGGCGTTCACCGAACTGGCCGCGTCGGCGTTGTGGCCGGCGGCGCTCATCGCCGGCCTCGACACCCTGATCGCGGCCTGGGATCCCGTACTCGGCCTCACCTGGTTCCCGCCCGGCACGACACCGGACGCCGATAGTCGAGAGCTTTGGTACCGCTACTTCGAGCGCTTAGCCCAGCCGCACACGTGATCACGCCCGGCCGATCACTGCGGGGCACCCTCGTCGGCCGCCTCACCCCTGGGCTGAGCGGATAAGTCCGGGCGGCGATGATCGACTCCGTTTCGCCGTAGTGGCGGTTTCCCGCTGGGGCGTACCCCGCCGTTTCGGCGATATGGCGACGCGGGTTCGTCAGCTCAGGATGATGGGGTTGCTGAGGGCGGCCATCTGCCGGTTGGGATGGCGTACCTCGACGCGGACGGAGGACGTTTCGTCCGCGCTCGTCCGCCACTGCGTGACACCCGTGCCGTCGTCGGTCACCGCCCGAGATGGGTGAAGGCGGCCCAGGCCAGCGGCGCGGCGTTGTCGACGCGGGAACAATGGTTGGCCAGTTCCGCCGGCATACCTTCAGGCGGTTCACGGTCCGGGTCCAGCATCCACAACTGGGCCCGGTGCAACGCCTCGGCCGGTGCACACCCCTGCTCATACAGGAAGTGGTGGACCTGGTACATCAGCAGGGAGGTACCCACGTCGGGCACCGACCACAAGGAGCCGAAGACGGTCTGGGCGCCGGCCGCGAGGAACGCGGTGGCCAGGCTGAACGCCTCGTCGGGTAGCCCACCGGCGAGGTTCGTCGTGCAGCCGGCGAGGAACACCTGACCCAGGTCGAGCGCCGCCAGTCGGGACACCTCCAACAGGTCACGGGCCGGCAGCAGACCACCGGCCAGCATCAGGTGTGAGTCGGCAGGTCGGGCCGGGTCGACGCGCCCGTGACAGGCGAGGTGCAACAGGGATGATCCCGCCCCGACCGTGCGTACCCACTCCAGGACGGCTTCCGGGCGTGCCAGGTGCCCGGAATCGTCGGCCGGCCCGCCAAGATAGTGGCCCTCGGGGTGGAACCGTCGGTGGATCGCCTGGGCCTCGATGCCCGCGAACGGCAGGTCACCGAGCGGATCCCCGACCACCAGAGCCGAGCGGACCGGCTGCACCGGGCGCGCCGCGGCGGTGCAGAGCAGTCGGGCGGAGGGGCTGTAGGAGACGATCAGGTCGTGCACGGCGTAGCGGCGACCGGACGGGGTTTCGTGGTAGGCGGCGTGCCAGGGCACCAACCCGAGTGCGCCCATCGGGACGAGGACCACCCGAGCCGGGCCCGCCGAACCCGGCGGTCGCAGGTACGCCACCAGGTGGCTCATGGCTGCTCGCCAGGCCCACCGGCACAGGTCGTCGATGGCGGTTCCCGCAGACGGCGGACGGGGCCCGCCGACCGGACCGGCATCTCGGGGTGCCCGCCTCCCCGCCCCGGCGAGGTCTGCACCGAAGGCGGCTCGCAGCAGCCTGCGCACCGGCGCGTTGTCGCCGGCCACCAGATCGCGTAGTTCGAGGATCTCGACCTCGCCGACGCTGGGGACCACCACCGCGAGGCCCGGCACCGGGGGCGCGGCCGGCACCAGATAGACGAGCGCGTCGGCCTCCAATGCGGTGAGTGCGCTGCTGATCTCGCCGGGGCGCACCTGTGCCAGCGGGCCGTGGGTGGTCAGGTCGAGGGCATCCAGCACACGCAACCGCAGGTCGTCGGGAATCTCCCCGGCCGCGAGCACCGAAGCGAGGGCAGCGCCGGTGAGCTGGTCACGGCCCAGTCCCCCGGTCTGTCGCCACTCCGTGGCCAACTCGGCCTGCCCAGCCTCCTCGAGCAGGTCGGCCACGTTGCGGGAGGCGGTCGCCGCGTGCAGGACCAGGCCACGCCCCGCGTCGAGGGCGGTGACAAGATCGTCGTCGGCCTGGTCCTGGAGGCACCATCTGGCGACGGTGGTCGCGGTCGCGGCGGCCTCCCGGGCGGTACCCATGGCGTAATCCGTGCCTGCCTGCAGGAGCACCCGCCGGGCACGGCCGTGCAGGCCGTCGAGCCCGAGCCGCCGGGCCCGCGCCCGGTCAGGGTCACCGGCCAGGCGCAGAGCGTATGCGAGGTCGTGAACCAGTTCGGCCCAGATCGCCATGTTGGTCCCCGCCTCCGCTGTCGCCTGCTCCAGAAGGGCGACGGCGGAGGCGGCGGCCTGCCGCTGTCCAAGGACCGCCAGGGGGAACTGGGCCTTCGCGGCCGTCGCCAAACTCCCTACCCGCAGGACATGGTGCTGCGGGAAACGGCCGGCAAGGTCGGTCAGATAGTCCGCCCACTGGCGCAGCAGCGGCAGGTCGGCGCGCCGGAGGGCGGCCATGACCTGGACCCCGCCGACCAGCACCGAGAGGGTTGCGGAGTGGGTGGGAGGACCCGGTGGCAGCGGAACCGGCGGTTGCGGCCGGATCCCTCGGCCGTCGATGTTGTCCACCAGGTCCTCACAGAGGCGGACCAGTGGATCCAGCATGGCCGCGTTCAGCCGCGACGGGCCGAGCCGACGCCGCAGCGCAACGGCTCGCCGGGCCGCCGTCCGCATGCCCTCCAGGTCGCCCAGACGACCCCGAGCAAGCGCCTCCATCACGGCCGATATCAATTGCGCCTCAACGACGACCGCGGCCGAGGACTTGCCGCGTGCGAGGTCCGCCGCCATAGCCTGCGCAGCGCGGTGCGGGCGGTCGTCCCAGTATCGAGCGGCTCGGGCATGCAGCAAGGACGGCAACAACGCCCGGAAGACCTTTGCGTCGGCCTTGGTTACCGTTTCGTCGGCAGCGGCTCGCAAGAACGTCCGCAGGCTGTCGTCCGGAGCGCCTCTGCCGTGGGTGACCTGGTCGAACTGCTTCAGAGCCGCTTCGGCCAAGTCCAACACTACGGCCATACCCGCAGGCGGGTCGTCACCGACCATTCGCCCCACGGCCAACAGGTGATGGAACCTCGGCGAATCCACCTCGACCAGTGCGTGCAGGGCATAGGCGAGATCGGTGCCCAGCAGGACGGTGGCGAGCAGAGCCCGGTCGCGTGTGCTGCTTTCGGTCGCGGCATCCAGTGCGCGTCCCCCCTCGTCGAGGATTTCCCGCACCCGGTGCAGGCTGGGTGGAGCGCGGTCGGGGTCCTGGGCAGACTCGTGTTCCAACAACGCCTTGGCGACGACCACCCGCGTGGCGTGCACCGACAGCAGATCGTCCGGTGTTTCCCCCTCGGTGAGGGCATGATCCAGACAGCGGGCGGCCGCGTCCAGGCTGCCCGGCACCTCGGCTAGCTCCCAGCGCGCCAGGTGCGCTTCGCCGAGGTGTACCCACACCCACCACGGTCGGGGCACCGAGGGCAGCGCCTGTTCCCACAGGGCGACCGCCTCGGTGAGGCTGTCGAGGTCACCGGCGGCGTACAGCAGCTCGGCGAGGGCCACCTGGCAGAGAGGGTCGTCATCCTCCGCACGCGCCGCACGCCAGCGGTCGATCGCCCGGGTCAGGTTTGCCGGATCTGCGTCCAGGCGCCACAAGGCGGCGTACGCCTCGGCCTGGTGGCGGAGCAGGTGACGCCGCATGGCGTCACCGGGCGGGCAGGCCTCCACGGCCCGGTCGGCGGCCTGGATCGCCGACTCGACGCTCGTCCGGTCCTCGCGCAGGCCGGCCGCCTCCAGGTAGGCCGCAACCAGTTCCGTGCAGGCGAGAAAATAGTGAGCGGTGGTGTCGGGAGGAAGTCGGGCCAGCGACTCGGCGAGCAGCGTTATCGCCTGATCCAGATCCGGTACGTCCTTGCTGCCATTGTCGTACCGGTTCAGCAGGAGCACACCCAGCAGCATCCGGGCGTACGCTGTGGACTCCTCACCGGAGGGGCTGGTCAGCACCACCTCGAGGGCCTGCATGGCTTCGACGCCGTACTCGATCGTGGCCTCCGGCGTCTCACTCTGCGCGTACCGCCAGAGATACCGGTTCCAGATCGCCTCCAGCAGGGCCTCCGCCACGTCATCGCGTTCCGTGTCGTCCGGCGGCCACCCCCGGTACGCCTCGATCAGGTGCCGGACCGCACCCTCGTGGGCGGTGCTGTCGTCGTCGAGCCAGGTCCGTTCGAGCTGGGACATGCCCTTTCCCCAGTGCCAGAACGGTGCCTGCTCGTGGTGGGGGGCGTAGGTCAGCGCCCGGTCGAATTCGGCGATGGCGGCCAGGAGAGACGTCTCGTCCTGGTCGCGTACGTAGCGTTCGCCGTACGCCTGCCCGAGCAGCCCGGCCAGTTCGGCGAGGTCCTCACCGTCGGGCGGGGAGGCTACGAGCACGGTCAGGTGTGCAATCCAGTCGTCGAGAGGTACCTCTTCGATCTCCTCGAGGCCGTTCACCGACGCTCACCGGCCAGGTGGGCACCGCGACCGGCGGGCACCTCGGTGACCACCGGCACGGCCAGGGTGATCCAGTCGCTGGCACCCGTACCGGCGGCACCGGCATCGCGGTGCACGGCGGCCAGCCCCAGTCGGCCCAGGAGACCGGCGACGGCCAGTGGAGAGCGTCTCCTGTCGGCCGAGATGTCCTCGATCGCCGGCAGCTCGAACGGAGCGGAGCTGAACTGTTCCTCGGCGGCGAGCAGCAGCAGCCAGTCCCGGGTGCGCGCACCCGGTTGCACCGGATCGCCGGCCGGGATCGTGAACTCGACCGCTCGCCCGTACAGCGCCGCCCCGACGTGCCCGGGTGCGACATGATCCCCGGCGAAGAGCGTGGCGTGGACGCGGTGCCGTTCGGTGATGTTGAGCAGGACGAAGAAGAGCGGCCGGTCGCTGTTGTTGCGCATCCGGATGAAGACCGTCGGGGGTCGCCAGGTCCCCTGCTCCCACCGGTAGCGGAGATGCAGGGTGCCGTCTCCGCCCGGCAGCAGGGGCGGGCGGTGCGCGGGTGCCGTCGGCTCACCCGGACGGGTCTCGACCAGTTCCAGGCCGACCGCTCCCGTCAGCCGGGAGATCGGGTTCACCAGGGCCTTGATCTGGTGCACCCGGGCCAGGTGTTCCAGGGCCAGGACGGTTCGTCGACCGCCGTCGTCGAGGGTCAGCTCAGGGCAGAGCAGGAACCCGTCCGCGTCCCGGATGTGCACCCGGTCCGGTTGGCGTACGTCCAGCAGCAGTTCCGCGTCGCCTTCGACCGGTCGTACGTGCGGAGAGGGCCCTCCCCCCGGCCCGGCCGAGGCCAGCGCGGTGAGCACCGGGTCGGCCGCGGACCGGTGTGCCCCGTCGACCGCCACGGTGACCGTCGGCATCGGGACCCGGCTCAGCACGACCGGGTACTGGGTGTCCTCGTCGGGTTCCCAGCCCAGCGGCTCGACCACGCTGCGTTCCGGATGGACCCGCACGATCCGCGCCTCGCGCAGCAGCGGCCCGGGCACGGCAACCCGGACGTCCTGGGCGGCCGAGGGCAGGGACAACCCATGGCAGGAGCCAGCGTCGATCTCCCATTCGCCCCGGATTCGACGCATCCGGATACCGATGGCGGGCAGGGTGACCCGTCCGCCCAGGAAGGGCTGATCAGCGATTCCGGGGGTGACCGGCTCCAGCTGCGGGACCTGCTGCCGGGACTGGCGCTCCACCTCGCATCGCGCCGCCACCAGCAGGTCGCGGTAGGTCGCCGAGGGCGCCAGCCGACGCATGGCGCTCAGCAGGGACCAGCTGAACAGGCCGTACGCCCGTCCGTCCGCCCAGGTCTCCCCTGCCGTCTCGTCCGTCCGGCAGGCCGCCAGTGCGACATGCTGGGCAGGTGGCCGAGTCAGCACGCGGCGCAACTGCGGCAGCAGCGCTTCGAGTCTCGGCGGGGTGGTCGAGGCGGGCGCGTAGCGGACCAGGTCGCGGGTGGCGCTCTGCGAGTGGCAACTGTCCAGCACTACCGCCAGGTGAGCACCGGTGCCGGCTATCTCGTCGCACAGGAGCAGCAGCTCCTTGTCGTAGAGGTCCGGCACCTCGTCGTGTCGGCTGTCATGGCAGACCAGAGTCTGCATCTGACCGGACGGCTCCAGGTGGGACAGTTCCTTTGGCACCGCCGCCCAGGAGCCGTGCCCGCTGAACCAGAACAAGGCGGTGTCGCCCGGACCGGCCTGGCCCAGGTGCTCACGTAGGCCCGCGATGACGGCACTGCGGGTGGCGTCTTCGTTCGCCAGCAGCCGGATGGCTCGCGGGTCGCTCACCCCGGCACGTACCTGTAGATAGTCCCGCACCGCGAGCACGTCGTTGTGGCATCCCTGAAGCTGGCCTGCGGCCCGGTAGCGGTCGATCCCGACCAGCAGCGCGAAGATCCTCCTGGTCATCATCGGCTCCCCACGGGCACATGCAGCCAGCCGTGTTCGACGAAGCCCTTGTCGGGCAGGTCAATGGTGATCTCGGTGAACTGGTGGGGCAGCGGGGGGACCACGGTGTGCCGGATGACGTCCTGGTAGAGCAGGTCGGGCACGCCCAGGACGTAGTCGGCGGTCGGGGTGTCCCGGATGGCGGCGCGTAGCGGTGGGCTGTCGAGAATCCGATGTACCGCGATCGCCGCAGTGCCGACCCAGCCACTGTCGGCCGGTTTCATCAAGCCACGGTGCAGCGCAACCCGCAGTCGTACCCGTTCCTCGGCGCTCAGACCGTCGTTGGTCCGACGCAGGGCGTCGGCCAGACCGCAGATCAGGTCCGGGATCACCCGCGACTCGTCGATGCCCACCGGCAGGACAGCGAACTGCCCGTCGCCCTGGGCCTGCACCACGACCGTGGCCTCGTCCAGGCCGGCGCCGGCGCGGGCCTCCGCCAGGGACCGCACCAGCCACGACTGAGTGCGTTCGGCAAGGTGATTCGGTCGGCGGCTGTAACCTGTCACATCGGCGGCCATGCACAGTCGCACGGCCGCGCCGCTCGGTACGGGGTTCTGCGGCAGGGCCTCACGGAATGAGATCGAGTCCGCGAGGGTGGCGGACCGGTGTACCGGCCGATGCCGCCAGGTGCCGAGGGTCTCGACCCGCAATCCGATGCGCCCGGACAGGAACCGGGTCGACGGGGGCACCTCGATCATGGCGTGCATCCCGTAGGTCAGCGGCAGAAACATCGCCCCGGACGGGTCCTCGTACGTCCATCCGAACCGGTGCCAGTGCAGGCCGAACGACCAGGCTCGGGGACGGCCGGAGCGGGGGGCCAGGCGGAGCAGCCAGCCCTGCCGGGTGGTGGCGGCGAGGATCGCGCGGTCGGCGGCCGGGGTCAACGGATGCGGAGAACTGGCGGCGTAGCTCAGGCCGAGGGTGCCGCCGTCCCGGTCGAGCCGTACCGCCACGGCCTCCTCGTCGTCGAGGGCGACCTCGAAGCGGACTGAGGTGTAGCGCCGGGCGTCCGGCGGCTCGTTCAGGTCGAAGGCGACCAACAGTCCGTAGTAGTGCCGTCCGGAGGCCTGCGCACGGCGGCGCAGTTCGACCGGCAGATCCTCGACCGGCACCGGGAAGATCAGGGGACGACCACAGCTCACCGTGCCCGCGCCGAAGGCCGGATCCGGTTCGTCGACCCCCCGCACCTGCTCCGGTCGAAGCGGCAGTCGAGCCAGCACATCGGAGGATTGCAGCCGTTCCTCCGCCGGATGCGTTGAGGGGTTTGCGGTCATCGACCCTCCAGTTCACCGTTCGTCGAATGGTCGGCAGCCAGCATCAGCCCACTGTCAGGGCCGTACGGATTGCACCGGGTCACCCATTTCGACATCTACATGTCACGCTCGCGGTATGCCATGGGATTGGCGTCGAGATACACACGACCGATGAGTTCATCGCGCGGGCTCCGATCATCACCGAAACCTCCAGAACAGGAACGGAAGTGTCGCCCAGTCGACAGAATCCGGCTTGGTCGTGAGATAACTCCTCCCCGGCTCGGGCATCTCCCAACGATGACCCGGCCCGGTAACGGGAATCCCGTAGAAAGGCGGGATCCGCCGGGCCAGGGGGTGTCAGGCTCGACCCTGACGCAGCAGAAGGAACGACGGCAGCCCGCCAGGACCCCCTGGCCCCACTTCGGACGGCGGCAACCGGCCGAGGTGGGGCCAGCCTCAAGCCCGACGGGTCGGCGCCGGCCCGGAGGCCGTCGATCGACATCTGCCACAACTGCCCTGCGGGGCGGCCGCACCCAACCTCCCGACCGCAACGATCAGCCGAACGTCTGTCGGAGCTGAATGATCAGCCCCACCCGGACAATGTTTCCGACATCCGTTCGGACATTCATTCAATCCCTTCAGTCGAAGTAGCAGACAGGATGCCTGCCAGTACCGTCCATGGGACCAGCAATCGCGGTCCGATCCACATTTCACCCCGTTACCGGGAAAGCTCGCTCATCCCCTTTGACACGTGAGCCGGAGAATCATGTCCGAACTGAACGCGATACGTAGCGAAGTCCGTGACGCGAAGCGGATGCTGGTCGACCTCGACCGCACCCTGGACCTGGTGGGTACCCATGTCGTCCAACTCGGGCAACAGCAGACGGCCGCCCGGGAGGAACTCCTGGCGCTGCGCGCGGACTTCCTCCGCTTCGTCCAGCAGGCGGAGCGGACCGCCAACCTGCAACGCGCCGAGATCGCGATCAACACCCTCAAGGGCGACCTTGAGCATCAGTTCGGCCATCACAAGGTGGTCCGCAGAACCGCGGTCGGCATGCTCCAGTCGTTCGACCTCGGGTTGGTCAGCGAGGAGTCCGTCCGGGCGGTGGGCGACCAGTTGATGGTGCAGACCCCCCGTTACTGGTTGGCCCCCGTGCTGGTCGCCCTCGCCTCCTGGGCCGGCGACGATCCGGATCTGTGTGTCCGGGCGGTCGAGGAGGCGTACCGCCGCTCCCCGCATCGCACCTCCCTGTTCATGATGCTCGTCCTGCGTCGGCAGGGGCGACTGGCCAGCGCCGCCCGGTGGCTACGGCACTACCTCGACGCGCAGGACCCCAAGGCCCTCAACCGCGAGTTCGCCGTGATCCTGGAGGCCATCGCCCAGGGCGCCTTCGGACCGGCCGGCATGGAGGTGGTCCGGGACCGACTGGGCACCTGGCGTCACCTGCTGCTCGACGACAAGGAGTCGATGGTCGCCCAGGTCAACCGCTGGCGCCGGGAGATGGAGACCCACGTCCGGGTGGAGGAACTCGCCGCAGAGTTCCCCCGCCTGGCAACCACATCGCCCCAGTGGCCACAACTGCAACGTGTCCTGGCCGGCGCTGAGGCCCATCAGTCGATCATCGACCGGTACACCGCCCTGATGGACGCGGAGGCGCCGCCGAACAGCCGCATCGAGGACGCCATCGACGACATCCTCGACCGGCTGGTCGACGAGTACGACCACGAGGAACTGCCACTGCGTCGGGAACTCGCCGCCAACGAGTCGATCGTCCAGGCCGGTGGTGACCTGGCGGCAGCCGAGGCCGCCTTCTCCGAGACCACCACCCTGGACGACACCCGCGACTATCTGACCATCCAGACCCAGTCGGCGCTCGAGCCCGAGGGCATCGGGGTGTCTACGCAGACCCAGCGGCTGGCCGTGGCGTTCTGTCACGTCTGGATGGACGAGGCGCACACCGCCTTCACCCGCGACTACCGCCTGGCGATGCCCGCGAAGGTCCAGATGCGATTTGACCTGGGTGACAACGCCGGACTCGCCGGATTTCAACCACCCGCCTGGACGGGCTCTTTCGACCAGCCGATGAACGCCCTGGAACGGTCGCTGAACCAGCACTGGGACCGGTACGCGCAGCCGTACCTCAACAGCCTGGCCTTCCGGTGGGGTCAACGACTCATCGTGCCGGCCGTGGTGCTCGTTCTCGTCCTGCTCTTCGTCTCCGCCGCCAGCAACGTGGGGTTGGGCATCGTGATCGCCGTCTTCGGCGGGGTCGCCTGGTTGGTCTACCTGAAGGGGGCGGCCGACAAGGCCCGCGCCGGTCAGGACAAGGCTCGGGCGCGGGTGGCGACGGCCAAGAAGGAGTCCTTGCTCGTGCTGCGGGCGGCCGGGGCCGAGCTGACCGACTGGACCAGCCGGTTCAGCGCAGCCGACGGCAAGGAGACGCAGGTGAAAGAGCTGATCGCCAACCTCGCCACGGCGGGCGCACCACGCAGCCCGCACGAGCGTCGCGCGGTCGACCCCCTGGAGGAGAACTGACATGCCGTCGACCGACAGCACCGACCAGCCGACCCCGGACGGGCCCACCGAAGCTGAGGTGGTGCCGTGGGCCCGGCAGCCCACACCGCCGCGTCAACGCCACACCGATCGGGTACGCCGCATCGCCGAGGGGTTGCCCGACTGGGAGCCGATGCCACCGGGTGAGATGGTGATCCGCCGCCCTCGGCAGGGCTGACCGGTGCTGGTCGGTGACGGCGGCTACCAGCGGTGGGCCGCCTTCCTTGAGCAGTGGCGGGCCGGCTCCGCCACCGATCCGCAGGGTCTGCCGACCCTGGTCGAGCAGGACTACCCGGCGGAGGTCTGGCTGCGGCTGGTCACCCGACTGACCGATGCCCTGGCGTACCGCTTGCAGACCTGGGCCGATGCGCTGATCGACGCCATGGCCGCGACCCGTGACGAGTTCGAGATGGCCCGTGCCCTGACCCAGGCCAGGCGCGGACTGGCCGCCATCCGGGCCGTCGCGGCCCATCCCGCCCTGCCCGGGAAGCTGGCGCGGGCGTTACGCGATCAGGTCGACGAACAGATCCGCCTGGTCCAGCGGGCCCTGGAGGACGGCATCGACGACGCCCGCCGGGCCGGGCTCGACGACCGGCTCGTACAGGCCAGACTGCGCACCCTGCGCGACAACCCACTGACCGTGCAGGACCGCTCGCCTGCCGGGACCGGCTGGGCCGCCGCCCCGGCCCGGCCGGGCCGCCGGATCATCGTCGATCCTCCCGTACGACCAACCTGAGGAGCGCCCGTTGTCCCACTACGACGAGGCCCGCCGGGACCTCGACAGCTACATCGCCGCACGGGTTCCCCTCATCGGCATCCGGACCCCCGAGCAGGTACGCGCCGTGCGGCTGCTGCGCGAGGTGGCCTCCAGCACCCGTCGGGTCAACCTGCCCTTCTCCATCTACACCCGGGCCACCGGCCTGCGGGATCTGCGGACCAACAACTCCCTCCAGGACGACCGGTCGCTGGTGGCCGCGATGGACTTCGCCGCCAGTCAGTTCACCCGGCGGGCCCAGGCCACGACCGCCTTCGTGGACCCGGACATGCTCGACGCCGACTCCTCGGTCACCCGTCACATGGCGGAGTTGGCCCGCCTGGCCGACGACCACTCCGGCAGCATCGTGCTGATCACCGACACCCCGTTGTGGAGCGGGCTGCAACGGCTGGGCATGAGCATCACCCTGGAGCCGCCCAACGTCGACGAGATGTACGACATCGTGGTCGGCTTCCTCAAGGAGCAGCAGGGCGCGATCACCATCGACTGGACCGCGACCGACGCCCGACGCGCCGCCCAGTTCCTGGTCGGGGTCCCCGAGGGCACCGCGGTGAACATCCTCGCCACCATCGCCACGGCCGGACGCCTGCACCGGGAGGATCTCGACCGGCTCACCGAGGTCAAGGACAAGCACTTCTCCGATCTGGCCGGCCTGGAACGTGTCCCGCTGGGACCGGCCGACCACATGATCGGCGGTCTGCACCAGCTCCGTACCTGGCTGGACCGCCGCCACAAGGTGATGCTCTCCGACCTGCGGGAGACCTCGCTGCGCCCACCGCGGGGGGTCCTGCTGGTCGGGGTACCCGGCTGCGGAAAGTCCCTCTCCGCCAAGGCGGTGGCCGCCCAGTGGCGACTACCGCTGTACCGGCTCGACTTCGCCGCCATTCTCGGCATGTACGTCGGACAGTCCGAGGCCCGGTTGCGGGAGGCCCTGGAGATGGCCGACCGGACCGCTCCCTGTGTGCTCTGGATCGACGAGATCGAGAAGGGCCTCTCCGGGCAGTACGACTCGACCGGGGTGAGCCGGCGCATGGTCGGACAGTTCCTGTACTGGTTGCAGGAGTCACGGTCCCGGGTGTTCGTCGTGGCCACCTCCAACGACGTCCGTTCCCTGCCGCCGGAGCTGCTGCGTAAGGATCGCTTCGACGAACTCTTCTTCGTCGACCTGCCGGACGAGACCGAACGGGCGGAGATCATCCGGCTCTACCACGGCCGCTACCTCCGCACCGAACCGGACGACGAACTTGTCGGTCGGCTCGTGACCGCCTCCGACGGCTTCGCCGGCTCCGACATCGAGGCGGCGCTGCGCGAGCTGGGATACACGGTCCACACCGAGGGCACCACCAGCCTGCGGCCCGAGTTCGTCGTGGACACCTTCGTCAACACCAACCCGATGAGCCGTACCCATCCCGAGGAGATCGCCGAGCTGCGGGCCTGGGGCCGGGAGCGGGCGATTCCCGCCGGTGCCACCGGTGCCGCCGGTACGCCGGCCGCCGGTGGCCGCCGCCGGGTGATCGTCCCGGGAGACACCTGACCAGGAGTATCAGATGAGCAATGATCAGCAGCCCGACGGCGGAATCATCTGGAACGTTCGGGCCCTGGTCGGCGACCTGGCCGATGAGCTGCCACCGGAGTCCTCCACCGACAGGCCGCAGGAGTCACCCGCCGGCAGGCCGCAGTCCAGCCGTCCGGTCGGCGTCCCGGCTGCGTCGGATGCGACAGGGCCGACCCCTCAGCCGCCGGTACGGGGCGAGTGGGTCAGTACCGGTCAGGTGGTCCCGCAGTCGAGCGGAATCTCGATGGGCAAGGCGGTCGTGGCCGCCGGTGTCACCCTGCTGGTGATGGTCGTGGCGCTCGTCGTAGCGGTCGGATCGACCGACGACGACACCTCGACCGGTACCCCCTATCCCGATTTCCCGGCCGGAGGGCCGCAGTACCTTCCTCCGGAGGATGCCGGGTTGCCGACCCCGGAACCGTCGTTCATCCCGACCACCGAGCCCGCCGAGCCGACCTTCGACGATCCGGAGGACCTGGCCCTGGCCCAGCTGCACCAGTTCCGTCAGCAGGACCTGCCGACGGTCTCCCTGGCGGGCCAGTACGTCGCCCAACTGGCCTCCAAGACGGTGGGCATCGTCGACCGCAACCAGGTCGCGGCCAACGGCTCACACACCTTCTACGCGGAGGACATCCTGGCCGAGCATCTTGACCTGCGAAACAGGTTCGACGGCGAGACCCAGGTGGTCCTGTTGCTGAGCACGGACTACGGGCGGCAGCAACTGTACGAGGGTGAGCCCCTCTGGATCACCCTCGCGCTCCCGCCGGGCAGCTCGAAGGAGGCCGTCGCCCGCTGGTGCGCCAACCAGTTCCCACAGCTCACCGGAACCGACCTGGACAACCAGTGCGTGCCTCGCCGTCTGAATCCTGTCGGCTCCTCCTGAGCCGCACCGTCGTCGGGCGGGCGGTGATCGACTCCGTTTCGCCGAAGTGGCGGCTTCCCGTCGCCGTCTACCCCGCCGTTTCGGCGATACGGCGACCCGCTCGCCGAGTTCAGGAATGGCCATCGACGGTTTGTCGTGTCTCGGATTCACGGCAGTTGGCAAGGTAGGAAAAGTGGTAGGGGGAGGCTCGCATGACTACCGGTCTGGTTCTTGATGACACCGGCTTCGAGGTGCTGGTCGACGGGGAGCGGATCGGACCCCGCCGCACCTTGAGCGCCGAGGATGCGGCGCTGCTCGATGCGTTGGCCGAGCGCTACGTGCGCGCGGTGCAGGCGAACAGCGACGACGAGGTGTTCATCGCCCTGGGTCGTGAGTTGTTCGACTGGCTGGACGGTGAGCACCGCCAACTGACCGGCCTGTTGAAGCAGGCACCGGCACCTCTGATCTTCGAGGTCCAGGGGCCGCGTACCCCCTCGGAGCGGGGTTGGGCGGTGCTGCGGGCGCCGTACGAACTGTTGGCCCGGCCGGGCGGCGGGTTCCTGATGCAGGAATGGGCCCAGTTCTCGGTGGTCCGTCGGCTCGGGTCGCCGGGGCCAACGCCGGCGCTCGACGGTTTCCGGTTGGGGTTGGCGTTCATGGCGGCGGCCCCGCGCGGGCAGCATGAACTCGACTTCGAGGCCGAGGAGGCGGCCATCCTGCGTACGGTCGGGGACACCCGGCTGGACCTGATGGTCGAGGACACCGGTGACCCGGAGCAGTTGGCGCACCGGCTGGCCGACCTGGGTGGATTCCCGGTGCTGCACCTGTCCTGCCACGGGCTGAACAACTGGTCGGCGCAGCCGGGCCGCCGTGGCGTGCCGGCACTGATCCTCGAAAACGAGGTGGGTGACGCTCGCCCGACCACCGCCGCCGACCTGGTCAGGTTGCTGACCACGATGCCCCGGCTGATGTTCGTCTCGGCCTGCCTGACCGCCACCGCGGCCGACGCGCCCGGCCACCTGCCGCCCGGCAGCGGCCGGCGTACCGGTCAGGGGCGATCCGAGGGTGGCAGCGCCCTGCTGGCGCACTCGTTGGCGACCGCGCTGGTCACCGCAGGTGTGCCGGCGGTGCTTGGCTGGGATGGTTCGGTCAACGACCGGGCAGCCATCATCTTCGCCGAGAAGCTCTACGGCCAACTGGGCAAGCGGGCCGATCTAGCGGAGGCGGTCGGCGAGGCACGCCGGGCCTTGTTCGAGTCGACAGACATGACGGTACGCGCGGACTGGCACCTGGCACGGCTGTGGCTGGGGCCGACCGGTGGCGGACCCCTGGTGGCCGGCACCCGACGACGGTCCCTGGTGGGGGCCGTACGCGGAATCACGACCTTCCTCGCGGGCAAGGAGCAGGTGCCGGTCGCCTCGGCGGACATGTTCGTCGGCCGACGGCCCGAGTTGCAGCAGGCCCTGCGGGCCCTGCGCTCCGGCGAGCGGGCCGGAGCGCTGCTGCACGGCCAGGGGCGGTTGGGCAAATCCAGCCTGGCCGCCCGCTTGGTGGACCGTTTCCCGGAGCGGGCGGTCGCGGTCGTCTTCGGCGACTACAGCGCGATGGCGATCCTGGACGAGATCGCCAAGGCGGTACGCGCCAACCCGAGAGCCCGAGACCTGATCGATTCTCATCGGTCAGAGGTACGTGCTCGACCCGAAGCCCTCGAAGAGGTCCTGATCGATCTGCTGACCGGCCCGTGCGCCCAGGAAGGCGACGGGCAGCGTCCGCTACTGCTGGTCATCGACGATCTGGAGCAGATCCTCGACCCTGACCCCACGGGCCTACACCGGGTAAAGACCGGGTACGCGCCGGTGCTGGCGGCCGTGCTGCGCGCGTTCGACCCGTTGGAGACCGACAGCCGACTGCTGCTGACCAGCCGCTACCTGTTCACCCTCGGCGGGTTGGAATCCCGGCTGGAAACGGTGCAGTTGCGCCCACTGTCCAGGGTGGCCCGCGACAAGTTGCTGCGGCGCCAGCAGGGGCTCATCCCCGCCGAGCGGCAGGACGAGCGGGCGAAGTTGGCGCAGCGGGCACTCGACGCCAGCGGCGGCAACCCGGGTCTACAGGATCTCATCGGCCGACGGCTGGTCTACAGCGATCAGGTGCCCCTGGAACGGGCCGAAACGGCTGTGGCCGGGCTGGAGGCGTACCTGAAGCAGGGCGACCTGCCCTCGGACGCCGACCTTCGCGCCTTCCTGGAAAACCTCGACCTGGACGAGTTGCTGGCCCTGGCAGGGAAGGCGCACTACGCCCTGCTACGGGCGGTGACCCTGTTCGACCTGCCGGTGCCGGTGTCGGCGATCGAGGTGCTGGCCAGCGATACCGGTGGGTCAGTGGACCGGCTGCGTGCCCTCGGACTTCTGGACGCCTACCCGGATGCCTACGATCCGCAACGCCCGGCCGTGGCCGTCAACCCACTGGTCGCCGGACGGCTCCCTCCGCTGAGGTCCCAGGAGCAGACCACGGTGGCTGCACTGGCCGTCGAGCCGTTGTTCGACGCCTGGGGCGGCATCGAAGATGAGTTCAGCCGTAGCTCGGTCATGAATTGGCAACTGACTCGACTGGCACTCGCTGCCGACCACCCGATGGTCGTGGCGGCCTGCGCCGCAGCGGCCATGTTGGCACTGCGCGCTGGCCGGGCGGTGGAGGCTTATCGGTTCGGCGAAGAAGCGATCGCACTGCTCGACCGGCATTACACGCCGGTGCCGCCTCTCCTGTTGTGCCAGGTTGCGGATGCCGCTTTCACCAGCGGGGAAGGCGACGCGGCAGGAGATCTGCTCGACCGGGCGGTGCGGCAGGTACAGAACGCGGATGAGCAGGAGGTTGACTCACTCGACCAGGCCCGAGTCATCGCCGAGCGAGCGGAATTCCTCAGCAAGCGAGGCGAGCCTGATCTGGCCGAGCAACTGTATCGGCGTGTGCATCAACTGTTCCTGGCGGCTGGTTCGGAGCTAGAGGCCGCCGCCGCCATGGGTGCGATCGGTGGTCTTCATTTCGAACGCGGCGACTACGACGAAGCGCTACGCATCCACAACGACATCGAACTACCCGTCTACGAACGGCTCGGCGACACCCACTCCACCGCCGTCACCTGGGGCCAAATCGCCCACGTCCACCACCGTCGCGGCGACTACGACGAAGCACTACGCATCCACAACGACATCGAACTACCCGTCTACGAACGGCTCGGCGACACCCGATCCGCCGCTATCACCTGGGGGCAGATCGCCGACCTCCACCACATACGCGGCGACTACGACGAAGCACTACGCATCCACCTCGAGATACAGTTACCTGCCTACGAACGCCTCGGCGACGCCCGCGAAACCGCCATCACGTGGGGGAAGATTGCCGAAATCCACCACCACCAAGGCGACCACTACCGTGCCGTCGAACTGCAGCACAAACGGTTAGCTGTGCATGAGAGTCACGGCAACATCGATGGAATCGCGACTGCAAAATGGGGATTGGCCAAGGTAAACCTAACACACGAGGATTACCGGTCCGCCTTTCCGCAACTGGTCGAGTCGTTCAATGGCTTCATGCAACTGCAACGTCCCGGCGGCATAGCAGCGGTGGGTCACAAGATCGGCCAACTGCTGGCACATGACGGCCATATCGATGAGGCTCGCGCCGTGCTGGAACTGAGCCTGGCCGCCGCCCAGAAGATCGGCATGTCCGACGTAGTCCAAGGCATCAGCGAACTGCTGGCGGACCTGCCCGAGCAGGGTGAGCCGACGTCGGACTGAGGGCTATCGGCGCTCCAGGATGAGGACGTCGAAGAGGGGGGCGTTCTCCCAGGCGGGCCGTAGGCGGGTGACCCGTTGCCAGCCCCAGGACCGGTAGGCCGCCTGGGCGGGGGCATTGTCGGGTCGGGCTAGCAGGGTCATTCGGGACTCGGGGCGGGCACCGACAAGTTCGTCGTGCAGCGCCCGTGCGATTCCCTGGCGTTGCCAGGCGGGGCGTACCAGCAGCTCACTGAGGGCGAAGGTGCGCCGCCCGTCCTCCTCGGTGAAGCCGGCCGGATAAGGCTCCTCGATGCCGTTCCACCACCTGGTTCCCGCCGGCAGCGGAAAGCCGTAGGCGTAACCAACCAGGCGACCGTCGATCGTGGCGGTGACAAGTTCCCATCCGGGGGCCTTCATGTGCCCGGCCATCTGTTGGCGGTATCGGGACTCGTTGTAGAACTCTCCATCCCCGGAGTGGGCGTCGAGATAGACCTCGACCAGATCACCGAGGAGGTCGTCCACCTCATCGGCCCGATGCCGGTCGAGGAGGATGTTCCCTTTCATGGCCCGAACTCCGCCCGGTAGGCGTCGACGAAATCGCGTGTCGCAGCGGTGTTCTCTCGGCTCAGGTGCGCCCCGACCTGTGCGAGGTTGCGGGTTGTCCGTCCTGAGTTCAGTTGTTTCACCTCGGGCAGCACCCGCAACGCCGTGCGGGCGGCCCGGTTGACATCGCCGAGGCGGTATTCGGCTTCGGCGAGTCGCACGGTGGACAGCACCCGGTTGCGTCGGTGTTCCGTGCGGGTGGTGCTGCTGACCGCTAGGGACTTGACGGCGCGCGCGGGTCTGTTGAGGGCGAGGAATGCCAGTCCCTGTATGCCGGTCAGTTCGTGGGAGGTGACGAATTGCAGGAAGGGCAGGTCGTCCTCGTGGGGACCACGGTCGAACTCACGGAAGGCAACCGCCATCTCGCGGTTGAAGCCGCTGGCGTCTCCCAGGTTGGCGTATGCGTGGGCCATTCGGAGGCGCAGGAGGGTCCTGAGGCGAGGGGTCGACCAGCCTTGGCAGGCTCGGAGTGCGGCTTCGGCACAGTGCACGGATTCGGTGGGTTGGCCTTCCCGGGTGAGCAGGGAGAGACAGGCCAGTGCTCGTACCTCCTCACGCGGGTTGTCGGAGATCCGGGCCCGGGTGATGGCGTCGTTGAGGTACGGACGTGCTTTGGGTCGGCGTTCGGCGTCGATCGCCAGCCAGGCGGCCTGGTTTGCGAGGTCAGCCAGTGTCGTCTGGAGGGTCGCCTCCAGGTTTCGGCTGACGCGGGCCTTGCTCGCCCAGGCGGACAGGCGGGTGTGAACGGTCATCGCCGCGTCGCACAACTCGTCCGCGCCGACAGCGGCGTCGGCCTCCCGGAAGCGCTCCACCAGCGAGCCGGCGAGGCGTACATGTTCCATGCCGAGGTTCTCGACTCGATCATCGGCGGTGAGTAGGGCGTCGATCAGGTTGCTTCCGCCCAGGCCAGCGAGCGCTGCCAGGGCGTTGAATCGGCGGCGTTTCGTGGTGCCACCTCCTTCGACCGGAGCCGTCTCCAGACTAGTCGGCGGTTCGGCGTGCGCATCCCGGTCAGACGTGCCGGTGGGCGGCTGGCCGGGCAGTCGGAACCAGAGCAGTTGTTCGGGGATGTGCAGCAGGGGCGGCCCAGTGGGTTAGGCGGTCCAGGTGGATCGGTGCGGGGCCGTTCTCGATCCGGCTGAGTTGGGCCTGGGTGATGCCGAGCCATCCGGCGACCACGGACTGGGTCAGCGGCAGCCGACCGTGGTAGGGGTGGTGCCGGTAGGCCCGGATGAGGTGTCCCAGGTGGCGTCGGGCCAGTGCGGCGCGTACCGGTTGGTGGTCCCAGAAGGGTGGCGGCACGGCCGGGGGTGCGGTGAGCCGGTCGCGTTCGGCGGCCTGGCAGGGGGCGCAGCGTCCGCTGTGGTTGTCGCGTGCCAGGCGTCCCCCGCAGCGGGGGCAGTTGGCAGGTGTCACCGGCAACCTCGCCGTTCGTGGGCGACTGAGTCGAGCCCGTCCATTCAAGCCGTTTCCGGCGATGCCGGTATGCACGCCACGCATATCGACCCGGCCACATTCTGCCATCTATCGAATACGCTGCGCGAATTCCGTTGACGATCATTCCGGCATATCGGGGTGGACCGGCCGGGTCCAGGGTGGAGACACGGCCCGGGGCGGGTGCCGGCTCCGGTGACGGATCGGCCTTCCCCCGTACGATCTGTCACCGCTCCCGCCCGCCTCGGTGCCGTCCCAGAATGTCCATCGCACCGGAGGCCGACATGCCCGACCACCCTGCCGCCACCTCGGGGGCCGGCGGTATTGCCGAGGCGGTCTTCGGCCGCACCGCCGCCCGGTTCTGGGACACCGTGCAGGACAGGTGCCCGGGATTGCTGCCGGAGGCGGAGGCCCCGTTGATCGTCGGCGGGTTGTTGCGGCTGGTGGGGGGCGGTGATGACCGGCCGGGGCGGTTGGCCCTGCTGACCGTCCTGGGTCGGGTGTACCGGGAGCACCGGCTGCGCCCCGATCACGCGGATGTGTTCGGGGCGGCGCTGACTGCCGCCGTACCCTCGATGCCCTTGGAGACCGCGACCTGGCGGTTGGTCGAACGCGCCGCCGCCCGGGTGGGCGACGGGCCGGCCTGCTGGCCGGTCGAGGTCCTCGGCCGGGACCGGGCCGGGGACACCATCACCATCCTGACCGTACGCCCCTGGCGGCGGCTGCCGTTCCGGCCCGGTGACGCGGTGCCGGTGAACGTGCCGCAGCATCCGGGGCGGTGGCGCTGGTACTGCCCAGCCAATGCCCCACGCGCCGACGGCACCGTCGAGCTGCATGTCCGTGCCGTGCCCGGCGGCGACGTCTCACACCGGCTGGCCCATCAGGTACGCCCCGGCGACCTGCTGCGGCTCGGCCCACCGACCCCCACCGGCCTGGCCCTGCCCGACTCCCCGACTCCCCTGCTGCTGGTGGCCGGTGGCACCGGGCTAGCGCCGCTGCGCGCCCTGGTCGAGCAGATCGTCGAGGCCGCAGCTCAACCGGAGGTCACCCTGGTCGTCGGGGCCCGGACCTTCGTCGACCTGTACGACGCGATCGCCCTGGACAAGCTGGCCTACATCCACCCGTGGCTGCGGATCGTGCCCGCCCTCTCCCACGACCCGCGCGCCGAGCCCGGTGAGCAGGGTGACGCCCTCACGGTCGCGCTGGATCATCTCCGCCCCGACCAGCGGGTGTACGTCTGTGGGCCGCCCGCGATGCTCGCCGGTTCCCGGCTGCGGCTGCTGGCCGCCGGGGTGCCTGCCGACCGGATTCACCTGCCCGAACAGATCCCGTGGCGCTGACCGGCCCACGACCGCCTCTCCTACCCCGGTAGGAGGCGGGACCCAGACCTGTGGTCGCGGTTGGGGCCTGCGGTCGGGCGCGCTGCGGCAGTACGCCGAACAGCATCGACAGCATGACTGCTACCTATCGACGCCAGGGCACGACCTGGCACCGTCCACTTATGGTTTTCGTCTGGGCGATGGCGGGTCTCGCCGTCGTCTCCGCCGTCGGCGTCGTCGTCGACGGGCGGGTCCTGACCGGTGTGCCGATCTGGCTCAAGCCGTTGAAGTTCGCGGTGTCCTTCGTGCTGTACGGCGTGACCCTGGCCTGGCTGCTCTCCCTGCTGCGCCGACGCAGCCGGGTCGCGGAGTGGACCGCCACCCTCATCGTGGCGCTGGGGGTGGTGGAGATGGCCATCGTCGTCGGTCAGGTGCTGCGGGGCACCACCAGCCACTACAACGTGAGCAGCCCGTTGAACGCGGCGCTGTGGATGCTGATGGGTGTGGCGATCATGGTGCTGGCCGTGGCACACCTCGTCCTCGCGGTGGTGGTGCTGCGGCAGCCGATCGCCGACCGGGCCGGCCGGTACGCGATCGGGTTGGGGTTGGGGCTGGCGCTGCTCGGCATGCTGGTGGCGATCCCGATGGTGATGGCTGGTGACGGGTCGGCCGCCGAGGGGATCGCCGGGGCGCACAGCGTGGGGGTGGTCGACGGCGGTCCCGGCCTGCCCCTGGTCGGTTGGAGCAGCACCGGTGGGGATCTGCGGATCGGCCATTTCGTGGGGCTGCACGCGATGCAGGTGTTGCCGATCGTGGCGGTGCTGCTCGGCCGGTTCGGCGGTGGCCGTCTCGACGGGCGTACCCGGGCTCGGCTGCTGGTCGTGGCGGGTGGCGCATACGGCGGGTTGACGCTGCTGTTGACCTGGCAGGCGTTGCGCGGGCAGCCGCTGCTGCGGCCTGACGCGCTGACCCTGGGCGTCGCGGCGGCACTGCTCGTCGCCACCGTGGCTGCCGCCGGCCTGGCGGTGGCACGTGGTCGCAAACCCGAAGTGGCGTTGGCGGCGTGAGTGGGCGCAGCATCAGGTGCGGCGGACGCCGGGAAGGCGTCTGGGAGGAAGGGGCGCAGACATGACCGAGGTGCTGTTCACGCTGACGTTCGCGGTGGCCGCGCCGTTCTGGGCGTTGATGATCCTGGCACCGAAGTGGTCGGTGACCGCTCGGGTCATCGCCTCGCCGTGGATCGTGCTCCCCGGCCTGGTGATCTACGCGGTGCTGGTGCTGCCCGCGCTCGGCGACGTGCTGCCGGCGGTGGCGTCGCCGTCCCTGGACGGGGTACGCGGCCTGCTGGGTGAGGCGGACGGTGCGGCGGCGGGCTGGGCGCACATGATCGTGTTCGATCTGTTCGTCGGTCGGTGGGCGTGGCTGGACAGTCGGGAGCGTGGGGTGCCGTCGCTGGTGATGGCGCCGGTGCTGGTGTTGACGATCCTGCTCGGGCCGCTCGGCCTGGCCGCGTACCTGATCATCAGGGGCCGGTGGACGCCGCGGCCGGCCGGCGCGGAGGGCTAGGGTGACCCCCGTGGGGTGGGTGGGACGGCTGTTCGACGCGCGGGACAGCTTCGCGCGGATGGTCCTGCTCGACCTCGCGGGTCTCGGCTACCTGATCTTCGGCCCGCTCGGTGGCAGTCGGCCGCCCGCCACGCAGTGGGTCCTCGCGGTGATCGCGTTCTCCCTCGGCCTGGTGTTGCACCGCCGGCCCCTGGTCAACCTGGTGGTACAGACCGCGCTGCTGGCCGTGGCGATCCCCCTGCTCGACGACATCACGATCAACCAGGTCGGGGCCAGTTGGGCGCTGCTCGAACTGACCATGCGGGCCGAGGCGACCCGGACGATCTGGCTGGCCGCCGCCGGGTTGGCGGCGGTCGCGCTGACCGACTCGATCGGCGAACCACTGCCCCGGTTCCTCGCCGGTGTGGTCGGGCTGCTGCTGGAGGTCGGCGTTCCGCTGCTGCTCGGCCTGGTCGTGCGGACGACCCGCGAGCTGACCACGCAGGCGCAGCAGCGGGCGGCGGAGGAGCAGCGCCGCCGGGAGTCGGAGGCCCGTGCGGCCCGCGCCGACGAACGCAGCGCCATCGCCCGCGAACTGCACGACGTGGTCGCGCATCACGTGGCGTCGATGGTGCTGCGGGTCGGCGTGGCCCGGCACGTCATCACCGACCTGGATCCGCGGGTGGACGCGGTCTTCGGTGACGTGCACGCCACCGGCACCGCGGCCCTGGCCGACCTGCGCCGGCTGGTCGCGGTGCTGCGCGACCCCGACGCGGTACGCGGCGACGCGGCGTTGACCGCGATCGAGCCGTCGGCGCTGCCCGCTGCTCTGGGTGCGGCGGTGGACCGGGCTCGGCAGGCGGGGATCACCGTGGAGGCCGACATCGACCCGGCGATCGGCGCGATCGACGCGGTGCGGGGCCTGGCGGTGCTGCGCCTGACCCAGGAGGCGCTGACCAACGTGGCCCGGCACGCCGGTCCGTCGGCCGTGGCCCAGTTGACCGTGCGGATGCGTGACGGGGCCGTCCACTGGGAGGTGGTGGACGACGGGCGTGGCCCGGTGCCGGCGCCGGTGCCGGCCGGCGGCGGCCACGGCATTCCGGGGATGCGGGAGCGGGTCGAGGTGCTGGGCGGCCGGTTGGCCGCCGGACCGGTCGAGGGTACGGGCTGGCGGGTGCAGACCGTCCTGCCCGCCGTGCCGGAAGGGGTGTCGTGATCCGGGTCCTGCTCGTCGACGATCAGCATCTCATCCGCGCCGGCCTGCGGATGCTCTGCGAGTCCGCGCCGGACATCGAGGTGGTCGGCGAGGCCGACAACGGCCGCGAGGCGGTCTCCCTGGCCGCCCGGCTGCGCCCCGACGTGGTGGTGATGGATCTGCGGATGCCGGGCGTGGACGGGATCACCGCGACCAGCCGCATCCTCGCCGACCGGCCCGCCACCCGGGTGCTGGTGTTGACCACGTTCGGCGACGACGACCACCTCTATCCGGCGTTGACCGCCGGCGCCTGCGGCTTCCTGCTCAAGGACGCACCCCCCACCGACCTGCTCGACGGCATCCGTCGGGCCGCGGCCGGGGACAGTCCGTTCAGCCAGGAGGTGCTGCGGCGGCTGGTGCACCGGGCGGTGCACGCCCGCACCGGGTCGCCGGAGCCGGTCGGTGGGCTCTCCGCCCGCGAACAGGAGGTGCTGAGGTTGGTCGCCGAGGGGCTGTCCAACGCAGAGATCGCCGAGCGGCTCCACATCGGTGTCACCACCGTCAAGACGCACATCACCAGCCTGATGACCAAGACCGGCAGCCCGAACCGGGTACGCCTGGCGTTGTTCGCCCACGGCGTGTGAGCAGCGGCGTGCCGGCCGTCAGGCGCGGCGGGCCTGCGCGGGCCACAGGACGGTGGTGGGGATGCCGCGCTGGCGGGCCGCGTCGACGGTCCGGTCCGTGGCGGCCGCGTGGCAGCCCGGTGAGCCGTCCCAGACCGCGACCAGACACTGCACCCGACTCAACAACTCCTGGTTGGCGGCCAGGTAGGCGGCGGTGCCGGAGTGCTGGTGCCCGGTGTGGATGACCGTGCTGGCCCGCGCCAGCAACTCGTCGAACTCGGCCCGGCGGGCGACGGTGATCGTGTCCCGGTAGTCCGCGGCGGGCAGGATCACCTCGTACGTGCCGCCGGTGGCCAGGACCACCCGGGCGAAGATCTGGTCGGTGCCGTCGGCCAGGCAGGTGACGCCGTGCACCGGTCGGTCGCTGAGCCGGTGCAGTTCGGCCCGTAGCGCGTCGGCGATCGGCCGGACGCTGCCGGGGGTCAGGTGGATGTGGCCCGCGACGCCGACGCGCAGCGGGCCGTGCTCACCGGCCATCGGCTGCTCCCGGTCGTGGGGCGGGCACCGGGGTGGTCAGCCGGATCAGCTCGAATCCACTGTCGGACAGCACATCCGGCAGGGCCCGGATCTCCTCGCGGTTCTGTTCCTGCACGGCGGGGCTCAACTCGTCCCACGGTCGAAGTTCGGGATGCCGTTGGCGCAGATCGTCACGGGGCTCACCGTACGTCCAGCCTTCCGTGCGCCGTTCCTGGCACCACCGTTCGTGTTCGAGACGGGCCAGCTGCTCGACGCGTTCGGCGATGGCCTGCCCGGCGGCCGAGGCGTCGCCGGTGTGTCCGTGCCGGGGCGCGACGACGCAGCCGAGGTTGAGCAGCTTGGCGGCGATGTCCTGGACGTGGCTGCGGTTGGCGCGGCGCAGCGACTCGGGCAGCCGGGACCAGTGCACCATCGCGGGGGCGTCGCCGAGGCGTACGCCGGCTTGCTGCCGGGCGTGCAGGTAGCGTTCGTGGATCTGCTGGGCCAGCCGTTCGGTGAGGTCCTCGGCGATGAGTTCGGCCTCGCAGGCGTGGGTCAGCACCGGGTAGAGGCACAGTTTGCCGTGCACCTCGTCGAGCAGGTCGTGACGGGAGTCGCCGTGGAAGGCGGCGGCCAGCGCGGCCTGCCGGTAGACCGGCACGAAGACGGTGCTGCGGGTGCCCTGCCAGAGCGCGGGGGTGTCGAGTGCGAACTGCAGGCCGCTGTCCTCGTCCGGCAGGCAGATGTAGATGCGGTCGTAGCCACCGGCGGTGAACTGGGCCAGCGCGGTCAGCTCGTCGACCTGCCGGTCGTACGTCGACACCTGGCAGACGGTGCGCAGGAACGGGTAGCGGGCCGCCACGAGCGCGAACTCGGCGCGGGCGTCGGGGGCCACCAGGTCCACCCGCAGCGGCGCGGCGGCCAGGTTCGACCGGGTGCGCTGGGCCCGCCAGTGCCGGGCCGTCTCCACCAGCAGGGCGCGACGGAAGCTGCCGTTGCCGGCGATGAGGACGGTGGCGGTGCGGTCCCGAACCGGGCGCAGCGGATGGTGGCGGTGCAGCGCGCGGGCGGCGATGTCGTCGACGTGGAAGTAGTCCAGTCGCAGCCGGCTGGAACCGGCCGCACCGAGCCGCCGGGCCTGCAACGACAGGCACATCTCCGGATCGTGGACCTGGACGTACACCCGGGGCGGGTTGCGCCGGTCCTGGATCAGCCGGCTGGCGGCGTTGGCGATCGCGTGGTTGAGGTCGTCGTCGTGGGTGCAGGCGTAGATGGTGTGGGCCCGGGGCAGACCGGCGCCGCGCAGTACCTCGACGCTTGTGGGGTCGCCGATCACGCCGAGGTAGCGGCGTCGGCGGTATTCCAGCGGCCCGAACGCTTCGGAGCGCACCACGACCACCCGCTCACCGTCGGCGTAGAGCCGGTCGGCGAGCATGTGGGCGAACTGGGAGTCGCCGCAGACCAGGGCGTGACCGCTGGCCCGGCGGGCCCGCAGCCGGCGGATCTCGGCGGCCAGCAGCAGCCGGGCCGCCTCGGCGACGGCGAGCAGGGTGAACAGTGGGGCGACGAAGCGGGCGACCTGCACCTGCCACGGGTAGGGGCCGGGGTTTTCGAAGGGCTCGGCGCTGAGGACGAACAGTTGCAGCGTGTAGTAGAGCACGTCGTAGGAATCGTGGATGGCGTCCGGGCGTTCCGTGCGCAGCCGGTCGAACCCGATCCCGCCGAGGACCAGGGCGACCACGCCGATGATTCCGAACACGACCCGCAGCCACCAGGCGGAGGGCCGGCCGAAACCGGAGGACGGGTACGTCATCGGAGGGTGCCCTCCTCAGGAGGGCCGTACGTGCCGGAACCGGTGAGGTGGGGCGGCCACGGTCGGCATCCCGACCAGCGGACTGAGCCCATGGGCCAATGGTATTTGACGCAGTCGATCGCCAGAGCGTTCGGCAGACCCGCCGATCGGCTCTTTTTTGCAGGTGAGCCCCTTCTGAGCTCGTTCGAGGGTCCGCCTGGATGGCTACCGAGGGCTACGATTTGAAGACGTTCCGGTGGCGGTGTACGGGGAAATCCGACCTCCGGCGTGAGACTGCCTGGTGCCCAGAGCAGAGCTACCGGAGGATCAGGGCAATGGACGCAATCGAGGATCCGCCGGCGGTCGACCCGGTCAATCCGTTCTCCCCGACGGCGGTGGCCCGCGTGACCGAGGGCGGCGCGCTGGCCACCACCGTGGTCACGGTGGCCATCCGCGACGCCCTCGCCCACCTGGACAACTACCTGACCACCGGCAACGGCGGCACGGTGGCGGTGGTGGGTGACTACGGCACCGGCAAGACACATCTCGCGGCCGAGCTGCTGGCCCACGCCCGGCGCGGCACCACCGGGACGGTGCAGGCCGTGTACCTCGACGCGCCGGCCGACACCTTCCTGTCGCTGAGCCGACGATTCCTGGGTCGACTGTCCCGTGAGGCGGTACGCGCCCTGGTCGACGACTACCGAGCGGAGTCGGCCGACGCGCCGACACCAGCCGGTGAGCGTACGCAGGTGCTCGCCGAGCGGCTGCGGGTCGAGTTGGCCGAGGTCACCGCCGATCCCGCCATCGGCACGGTGCTGGCGATGCTCGTCGATCCGGCCACCGAGGCGGCGGCCTGGGACTGGCTGATGGGCTACCCACCGGGGCCGGCACTTGTCAGCGCCGGCGTCACCGCGCGGGCGGACGTGGAGTCCGGTGCGGTGGAGACGATGGGGGTGCTGGCGCTGCTGCTCGCGCGCCGACACGACCGTTTCGTGCTGGTGCTGGACGAACTGGACAAGATCCTGTCCACCGCCGGTCGGCCGGGCGACGAGACCTCGGCCCGGTTCTCCCGCCTGATCGGCGTCTTCGCCTCGGCGGGCGCGCTGCTGGTGATCGCCGGGCTGCCCGAGTTGCTGCACCTGCTGACCCCGCAGGTGCGCCAGCGGATCGGGCCGATCGTACGGATGTCCGCGCTCACCGCGCAGGACGTCCGCGACTTCATCCGGCAGAGCCAGCTGCGGGCGTTCGGCCAGGCCAGGCTGACACCCTTCACGGTGGAGACCACCGAATACCTGACCAACCTGACCGACGGGGTGCCGCGTCGACTGATCCGGCTGTGCTATCACCTCTACCAGCGGGCGTTGCAGGACGGCACGCAGGTCACCCACCGCATGGTCCGGGAGGCGGTACGGGTCCAGTTCGATCTGGCCAGCCGGCAGGATGTCGCCGCCGACGTGCGGCGGGTGCTGACCCAGGAGGGCTGGTCGTACCAGCGGGATCACCTGATCGGTTCGCTGCGGGACCTGCCGGTCGACTTCTGGGTGCCGTTGGACGAGCAGGGCGCCGGCTGCTGCGTGCTGCTGACCGAGTCGGTGCTCAAGGCCGAGGAGGTCGACGAGCTCAACCGTCGGGTCGTGGCGATCCGGGCGGCCGTACCGGACAGCGAGGTGATCCTGGTCGTCGTCGGGCATCTGCCGGCGGAGTTCGCCGCCGACCTCACCGAGACGTTCAGTGTGGAGCCGATCGTCCACGATCCGCAGACCTTCGCCGAGGATCTGTCCGGCAGCGTCAAGGCGTCGATGCGTCGGCTGGAGCAGACGCTCGGCGCGGACGCGTTGACCTCGGTGCGGCAGCGGGTCGAGCGGATCCAGCGGCAACAGACAAACGCCCAGCGTTCGCTGGAACGGCTGTCGTACCAGCTGGACGAGATCCGGGGCGACCTGCGCCCGGACGCGCGGACGTCGACCCGACGCGACACCGTGTCGTCCACGCACCAGACCGAGACCGGGCTCGCCACTGCCCTGCCGGGCCGGGTGGCCCGGGTCTTCGTCGAGGCGGTGCAGGCGCTGGACCAGCTCACCGGCTTCGAACGCCACCTGCGTGACGCGTTCACCCCGTCCCGACCGGAGCCCGCCCGCCGAACCGGCGAGGCGGCGCCGCTGCTGCGCTCGGGCCTGCGCTCGCGGGACGTGCAGCGGGCGCTGGGCACCGCCCTGGTGCTGCGACGGCTGATCGAGGCGTTCCGCGAAGGCGTCGAGCAGTGGTACGTCAACCACCGTCACGCCCCCCACCCGGCTGACCTGCAGCGGCTGGACCGGCTCTGTGAGACCTACGACGGGATCGCCGAATACCTGCCGCTGTTCCAACTGGATCTGCTCGACGACCTGGCCCCGCCCGACGGCGGCACCCCGACCGAGCCGGTCGACCGGTCGCTGAGCTGGTCGGAGGCGCGGTCGATGTTCGACGGACTCAGCGGCCAGGTACGCCGACAGGTGATCGACAGCTGACCAGCGGGTCGCCGGTCGACGCGTGAGGTGTCAGGGGCGGGCGCGGGAGAGTTGCCCGCCCACCTTCCACATGGCCTCGTCGGCGTGGCTGACCCAGTCCTGGTCGAGACACACCCCGAAGAGGTACTCGTCCGGCGCGAGCAGGTAGTAGTAGACGGCGCCGATCTCCAGGTCGAGCACCAACCGTTCCACCTCGCCCGTGATCGCCCGGCGGAGGTCCCGGCTGACCTGCAGCGCCAGCAGGGACAGGTCCCGCGACAGCCGCTGGTAGCCGGTACGCCGGTCGACCACGGTGGCGCCCCGGTTGAAGAACTGTTCGAGATCCGGGTGCACGAGGATGTCGACCGCCGAGACCTGCTCCCCCAGCCGGTGATGACTGAGATAGTGCAGGCCCGCGGGGCGCAGGGCCCGGGTGAGAATCGGTTCGCTGTCGCCGACCTCGGTCAGGTAGGGCGTGACGTCGCCGTCCGAGGACGACGGGTCGTACGTCTCGGTCTGCCAGCCGCCCGGATTCTGTGACGGCTGTCGGACCAGACCGCGCAGGTCGGTGGCGAGTTTCGCAGCCCCCTGGTCGATCTGACTGGCCGCCGCCGGGTCGACCACGGAGCCGGTGGCCGGGGCGGTACGCGCGAAACCTACCACGTGCTCCCCGCCGACCGTGGTGTTGCAGAAGACGTAGTCGACCCGGGTCTGCGCGGCCAACCGCACCAGCCCACCACACTGCAGGTGCCAGACCCGGCGGCTGAGTTCGGCGGCCCGGTAGGCCAACTGGGCACCCACCCGGCGGTACGCCTCACGGCGCTGGGTGGGGTCGGTGTCGGGTCGACCGGCCGGCGCCGAGTCGTGGGCCAGCAGGTCCAGCGAGAAGTCGAGCACGCCGCCGGTGTAGTGCGCGATGTGGTAGACCGCCGGGTCGTCGAGGAGCAACTGCCGGCACAGGTCCCGCTTCTTCCGGAACCCCGGCACGTCCTGCTCGGCGGAGTCCTCCACCACCGCATCGATCAGCTGCGGGTCGCTCACCTGGTCACTCCTCAGCTTCTCGGCACGTCGATGTCGGTGTCGGTCAACGCCACCACACCGCCGTCGTCCGTGCCGTCGCGCCGGGCGACGATCGCAGCGAGGTTGGCGGCGGCGTCGCCGGTGCAGGGGTGCCGCCGACCGAGGAAACGCAGACTGGTCAGGTGCGTCTCCTGCTGCAGACGTACGGCGTCGGCCAGGTCACCGCGGGCGGCCAGGTGACCGGCCTGGGCGGTCGCCGCGGTCAGCGTCCACGGGTGGGCGTCGCCGAGCCGCGCCCGCAGGGTGCGCATGCCCCGCTCCCCGTCACGGATGGCGTGGTCGTACTCGCCGGTGCCCCGGTGGCAGATGCCGAGGTTGACCGAGCAGACCGCGGTGAACGGGTGGCCGGTCTCCAACGTCCGCTCGTAGCCCCGCAGGCAGCGCATGGCATGTTCGACGGCGGCGCCGGCGTCTCCGGCCCGGTAGTAGTCGACGGCCATGCTGAGCAGGCTGGACCGGGTCAGCGGATGATCTTCCCCGAAGCGGTCCCGGTAGCCACGGAAGGTCTCGATGCTGCGCTTCTTCGCGGCGAGGGTCAGCCCCAGACGGCGCTCGGTGACCGCGAGGCTGCGGTTGACCTGCAGTTCGTCAAGTTGGGAGGCCGACCGCAGCTCGTGCACCCGTTCCAGGGTGCCCCGCAGGGTGGTCAGCGACAGCTCGTACTCGCCGACCTCCCGCTCCAGGGTGCCGACCAGGCAGGCCGCCCGCCAGGTCGCCGGCTCGTCCGGGCCGAACAGGCTCATCCACCTGTCGAACAGTTGGTGCGCCAGGCGCAGTGCTTCCCGAGCGTCGCCGGTCAACTGGAAGGAGATGGCGAGGTTGTTGATCGCCATCCGGGTGTTCGGATGGTCGCCGCCGAGCACTTCGTGGTAGCCGGCGAGGGTGGCCTGGTCCTCCACCAGGGCGTCCTCGAATCGGCCGAGGCCACGCAGGTCACCGCCCCTGCCCCGGCCCGCGATGAGGGTCCGGAAGTGCCGCAGCCCGTAGCGGCGGCGCTGCTCGCTGAGCACCTGCTCGTCGAGGCGCAGCGCCTCCTGCGGCCGGCCCAGCACCCGGTGCAGGTTCGCGGTCTGGACGAACAGGCGCATGGTGAGCTGGTCGAAGTCGCCGCCGGCCGCCCACCGGTCACAGGCCTGCTGCGCCAGGCGTACCGCGGACTGCCAGGCGTCGCTGTCGCCGAAGTAGAACAGGTAACGGACCTGTTTGACCACCCAGTGTCGCACCCGGGCGTCGTCGGCGGTCAACGCCCCGGACGGTACGAGATGACGTTGCAGTTCCTCGAAGATCGGCAGGTAGCGGCGGTCGTCGGCCTCCGGGTCGGACGGCGCGTAACCGGCCAGGCCGTGCAGGACCTGACGGTGTCGTTCGCGCCGCTGCGGCTCGGGTATCGACTCGCGGATCAGGAACTGGATGGCCCGGTGCATCCGCAGCGCCGCACCCCGCCCCCAGTCGATGTCGAACAGGGCGAAGCGCGCGCCCACGGCCAGCACCAGGTCGATCTCTCCGGCGGCGAGCAGCAACTCCTCCGGATCGGCCTCGGCTGCCGCGGCGAGCTGCACCAGCATCGGCGTCGAGCGCAGCAGTGGTAGGCCGATGCCCTCCGGGGAGAGGAACGCGGCGATCTCGGCCACCCGGATCGCCAACGCCCCGAACTCGGTGTCCTGCAGGGTGGCCAGGGTGTTGTCCAGCACCCGGGCGACCGTGGAGGTACGCGATCCGGGGATGCCTTCGGTCGGCTCCTCCACGCCCGGTTGGCGCAGGCTGGACAGCAACTCCTCGACGGAGCGGCTGACCGCCACCAGGTTGGGCACGCCCTCGCGTTCCAGCGTCCGGGTGCGCTCGCGGATCCAGGCGGTGGCCAGCCGCAGGGCCAACGGCAGGTGGTCGACCGCGGCGGCGATGGACCGGGCGTCGGCAGCGCTGATGCCGAGCATGCGGCGCAGCATGGTGACGCTCTCGTCGCCGCTGAACGCCGCCACTTCCAGCGGGGAGGGCAGGTTCGAGGAGCCGTCGTCGCGGGAGGTGAACAGGATGTGCCCGGTACCGGGGCGGGGCAGCAGGCCGGCCAGCACCTCGGCGTCGTCGGCGTTGTCGTAGATCAGCAGCCAGCGGGCGATGGTGCTCCTCGGCTCCGACAGGGCGGCCACGGCCGCCTCCGCCGCTCCGACGCTGTCCACCACGTTGATCTCCTGGGCCAGCTCGCCCAGGGCCGCCTGCACCGTCTCCCGGTCCTGCGCCGGGATCCACCAGACCACGTCGTAGTCGTAGGCGAAGCGGTGGGCGAACTCTCGGGCGATCTCGCTCTTGCCGACACCGGCCCCGCCGGTGAGGGTCACCGGCCCACCACCGTCGGTCAGCTGGTCGCGCAGTCGTTCCAGGTAGTCGCTGCGGCCCACGAAGGACCCGTTGCGGGTCGGCAGGTTCGAGCGCAGACGCCGTTCCGTCTCGGCCGGGTAGCGCGGGGCCGAGCGCAGGTCGCCGCTGGGTTGGGTGGGTGCGATGAGACCCAGCCGGCTCAGCAGCAGAGGCTGGGCTCGGGCGGCGTCGATCTCGCGCAGGTCGATGATCCGGCTGGGATCCAGTTGGTTCGGTGGCTGGCCGTCGGTCAGTACCCCGAACACCTCGATGTCGGTGCCGGGTGCGGCCGTCAGGCCGGCACCGAGCGCTTTGACCACCCCCGGGGAGAGCAGGGCCAGCACGGTGGCGTCGGCCTCGAACGTCGGTGCGGCGCCACCACGCAGGGCGTGCGGGTGAACGTGGACGTCGGCCCGCCGCAGCTGCCCGGCGATCCAGTCGGCGTACGGCCGCTCGGGCGGCTCGTACAGTACGTGGATCTCGTCCGCGCTCTCCGCCCGTTCCAGCAGCACACCCCGGCGGTAGCGGCGGCGGATCCGGTCGGGCACCTCGGCCACCCGGGTCACCGCGCCACCGCTGATCCAGGAGGCCATCTGTTCGTACGCCGACAGCAGGCTGCTCTGCTCGCCGGGGCTGTCGGCCAGCACGGCCAGCACGTCGTCGTAGGTGTCGTAGGTCGGCTCGGGCACCTCGACGATCTCGACGGAGGAGTTCGGTGCGTTGGCGGACTCGTCGAGCAGCTTCGCGAACGCCTTACGGGCCGAGTCGCGGGCCTCGCCGTACCACGGTTGGCTGACGTCGCGCAGGGTGGGCGCGGCGAGGATGCGGATGCCGCCGGTGGCCTGCCGTTGCAACTGGTCGGCGAGGTCGGCGGCCTGCTGCAGGGCGGGACGGCGGGGCGGAATCGAGACCACCGCCACGTCGCTGAGCATGGCGGCGTAGCTGACCCCCGGCATGGTGAGATCCACCGGGGTGTCGATCAGGACGTAGTCGTAGCCGGCCTGCCGCAGCAGCAGCCGGGCCCGTACCGGGTCGACCTTGGGCAGGCCGTCGACCTCCAGGCTCACCCCGACCAGGGCGAAACCGAAGCTCGTGCCGGGGATGGCGTACCGGTAGAGGACGCCCTGCTCCGGTGCGGTCGGCCCGCTCAGCGCCGAGGTGCGGTGGGCCGGCGCGTCCGGGTGCGGGCTGGTCAACGCGGCCAGCTCCGCGCCGAGCACCCCGGAGCTGCCGAGGGCGTCGACCCGGAAGGAACGCAGGTAGTCGTAGACCCGGGGGGTCTTGGTGCACCAGTCGACCGCGAGGACCCGCTTGCCGTTCGAGGCCAGGATCCAGGCGATGTTGGCCACCGCGCTGCTGCGTCCGGAGTTGCCGCTGGTGGGCGACACGAAGGACACGATGGTGCAGTGGGCGGCCGGCTCCCCCGCGCCCCCGGCGGCGGTCAGGCCGCCCTGCTGCTCAGTCGTCGTCATCGATCGCACTGTTCCAGCCTGCGTACTGGTCGCCGGCGGCGGCGCTGCGGCGTTGCAGGCGATGCAGCGCGGCCAGCAGCACCTGAGAGGGCATGCCCTCCAGCGCGGCCAGGTCCACTTCGGTGAGATCGATCAGATCGGAGCGCAACACGTCCTCCCCGGTGTCCAACCCGATCACCGCCTGTCTGCGTATCGCACAATGATCGTGTCGCCTCGAAGCCGGACATAGATCGTTGGCCAGATCCGCTGCGTACGCCCATGATAACGGTACGGCGTCGAGACCAGGGGTGACCGCTGCGCCACCCGAGGCCGGCGGCGGACCGTCTCGGACGACATCCTTCACCGTCTGTCGATCCGCTGGCAACCCGGTCAGCGCCGCTCATCAATGTATGCTGATGGCATCGACGGCGGCCCTCCGGCCGCCGCCTGTTTTGGAGCCCCTGATGCCCGAATCAGACGACGGGCACCGGACAGCCGGTGATTCGGCCGTCCGCCGCGCCCCGCCGGTAGCCTTCCGCCAGTTCGTGCTCAAGTTGCACAGTCGCTGCGACCTGGCCTGCGACCACTGCTACGTCTACACGATGGCCGACCAGCGGTGGCGGGACCTGCCCCGGATCATGTCGCCCCGGGTGCTCGACGCGACCGCACGCCGCATCGGCGAACATGCCCGCGCGCACCGGCTCGACACCGTCTCGGTGATCCTGCACGGTGGCGAGCCGCTGCTGGCCGGGCCGGCGCGGATCGAGAGCGCCGTGTCGGCCATCCGACAGGGCGTCGCGCCGGTGCCGGCCCGGCTCACGGTGCAGACCAACGGCATCCGGCTGGACGAGGCGTACCTGCGGCTGTTCGACCGGCTCGACGTGCGAATCAGCCTCAGTCTCGACGGTGACCGGGCCGCCCACGACCGGCATCGGCGCGGGCCCGACGGGCGCGGCAGCCACGACCGGGTCGACGCGGCGATCCGCCGGCTCACCACCGGCTATCCGCACCTGTTCAACGGTCTGCTGTGCACCGTCGACCTGCGCAACGACCCGGTGACCACGTACCGCAGCCTGCTGGCGCACCGGCCACCGACGATGGACTTCCTGCTGCCGCACGGCACCTGGAGCACTCCCCCACCCGGGCGGGTGCCGCAGCCGCGCCCGACCCCGTACGCGGACTGGCTGATCACGATCTTCGAGCAGTGGTACCACGCCGACGGTCCACCGGTACGGATCCGTCTCTTCGACGAGATCATCCAGGTGCTGCTCGGCGGCCACTCCCGACTCGCCGGGGTGGGTACCAGCCCCGCCGCGGTCGCAGTGGTGCAGACCGACGGTGCCATCGAGATGGACGACACGCTCGCCGCCGCGCACAGCGGTGCCGCCCGCACCGGGCTGCACGTGCTGCGGGACCGGTTCGACGATGCGCTCGACCTGCCGGCGGTCCGCGCGCAGCAGGCCGGGTCGGCGTCCCTCTGTGCCACCTGTCAGGCCTGCGACAGGCGCCGGGTCTGCGGCGGCGGGTTGCGTACCCACCGTTGGCGAGCCGACACCGGCTTCGACAATCCGTCGGTCTACTGCCCCGACCTGTACGCCCTGATCGGCCACATCGGGCGCACGATACGACGGGACCTCGCGGTGCTGTCCGGGGCGGCCCGGTGATCCCCGGCGAGCATCGGCTGCCCCGGGCGGTCCTCGACGAGTTGGCCGCCGGGCGCGGCGGCGCGGACGGGGTGGCCCGGTTGCGGGCCGCCCAGCACAGCAAGTCGATGCTGCTGGTCCGGGCGATCGTCGCGCTGCTGCGCGAGCGGGGGCATCCCGACCGGGCCGCGATCGAGGCGGCCTATCGGCTGCTGGCCGGGCTGCGGCCCGAGCAGCGGGCCACGGCGCTCGGGCATCCACCGGTCGCCGCCTGGGCGTTCGGCACCGCGGCGCTGCTCGACGGGGACGGCGCGGCGCGGGCGTACCCCGGGCTGCTGGCGGCGGTGGCGGCCACCGCCGCCGTACGCGCGGGAATGGAGGCCGACCTCGACGTGCCGCTCGCGGTCGGCGCGGCCGGCCGGTTGGATCTGCCCGGCCTGGGCACGGCGACGTTGCCGGACGCCGCCACCCGCGCCCGGGTCCGGGTCAGCCGTGGACACGCCTGGGCGTACGGCGCGGGCGAGCGGGTCGAGATCGGTGCCGGCTCGACCGACAGGCGCTGGCGGCCGGTGCCCCGGCTGGATCTGGCCCACCACGGGCTGCGGTTGTCGCTGCTGCTGGAGGTCCGCAGTTGGCGGCATGTGCCGGGGATCGGCACCGGTCACCGCATCGGCGGCGGGCTGACCGACGCGTGGCGGTCGCGCCTGGACGAGGCGTGGCGTCTGCTGGTCGAGCACCATCGACCGGTCGCCGAGGAGTTGTCCGGCGCGTTACGCGCGCTGGTGCCGGTCCCCTCGCCCGGCGCCGGCAGCCGCAGCGGCACCTTCCACCACGCCTTCGGGGCGGTGGCCATGTCGCTGCCACCGGACGCCCCGTCCGCCGCCGTCGTGCTCGCCCACGAGATCCAGCACGCCAAACTGGCCGCGCTCAACGACATGTTCGCCCTGCTGGAACCGGGCCCACCCGAGCTGTTCTACACGCCGTGGCGCACCGACCCCCGGCCGTTGGAGGGCCTGCTGCACGGGGTGTACGCCCATCTGGGGGTGGCGGGGTTCTGGCGTCGGCAGGCGCGGGTGACGGTCGACGGTGCGGCCCGGTACCGCGCCGAGGTCGAGTTCGCCCGGTGGAGCCGGGCCGCCGACGACACCGTACGGGTGCTGGCCGCGCAGCGGCGACTGACCCGGGTGGGCCGGCACCTGGTCGACGGGATGGCCGCCGTGCTGGCCGACTGGGCGGCGGAGCCGGTCAGCCCGCCGGCCGCGCAGCGAGCTAATCGGCTGCTCGCCGACCATCGCGAGCGGTGGGGCCGACGTCGCGCACCGACCGGCTGACAACGCGTATCGCTGGGCTCCACTACGCTGTGTCCATGGGGGAGGGTAACGACAGGCCGGCCAGCCGTGAGTGCTTCGTGATCGCACCGATCGGCCCGGAGGGCTCGGACACTCGCAAACGCAGCGACCAGATCCTCAACCACGTCATCCGCCCGGTGGTCGAGGAGCGCGGCTACGTCGCGGTACGTGGCGACGAGATCGAACGCTCCGGCATGATCACCTCGCAGGTGCTGGACCGGATCATCCTGAACGACCTGGTCATCGCCGACCTCACCGACCAGAATCCCAACGTCTTCTACGAGCTGGCCGTCCGGCACGCGCTGCGCAAGCCGTTCGTGCAGTTGCTGGCGAAGGACCAGCAGCTGCCCTTCGACGTGCACGGCATGCGGGTGATCAGCGTCGACCACACCGACCTGGACAGCGTGCACCAGGCCAAGAAGCAACTCGGTCGGGCCATCGACGCCTTCGGCGAGGGCGACGACATCGTCACCCCGATATCGATCGCCCTCGCCCTTCAGGAGTTGCGCGGCTCGACCAGCCCACGCGAGGCCGGCCTGTCGCAGATCGTCGAAACGCTGCCGCAGATGATGGACATCCTCCAGGACGTGCAGCGCCACCTGGGCACCGGCGGTTTCAGCGAGGGGCCGGCCGACGACGACAACCGCCGGCTACGCACCCTGGTCGAGTCGCTGGCCGCCCGGGGCGGGGTGACCGCCGACGAGCTGAGCGGGCTGCTCGGCGGCGGCAGCAGCCGTTTCGAACGCTGGGTCGAGGCCCTCATTCAGCGGGTCGGCCGGACCAACAACCACCGGCCCGGCTGAGCCGCCGCCGGGTCGGTCGGCCCGCCTGTCAACTCGACATGACGCGGGTGTGCAGGGCGGTGACGACCTTGCGGGCCGACTCGAAGGCCCCGGCCTGCCAGGCGATGTAGTGGCTGAGGTGGTCACCGGCGAAGTAGACCCGGCCGTCGGGCTCCAGCAGTCGACCGTAGTGTCCGCCCGTGGTACGTGAGGGCCACGACACCCAGCCGCCCTCGGAGTAGCGGGTGCGTTCCCAGGCCACCGAGAAGGAGGTCTCCAGCTCGGTGCGGTACTTCTCGCCGTGGATGCGTACCCCCTGGGCGACGGCGCGGGCCTCCCGGTCGGCCGGGGACAGTGCCGCGTACGTCCGGGCGTTGGCGCCGTTGTTGTAGTACCCGACGACGACACCCTTCGCGCCGTGGAAGCCGTACGACGGGTACCAGATCGCGGAGAGGTCGAGGTTGGTGTTGGTGATGCCGGAGTAGATCTTCTCGTCCTGCTCCCACCACCGTCGGCGGTACTGGAGACCGATCTTGCCGGTGGCGTTCGGCACCGCGTACGCCAGGGCGGTCCTGACCGGCTCGGTGAGGTTCGACGGAATCTTCGCCAGCACCTGCGGCGGAATGGTGCAGACGCAGAAGTCCGCGGTGGCGGTGCGCGTCCGCCCACCCGGTCCGGTGTAGACCACGGACACCCCGGAACCGGTGTTCGAGATGGAGCGGACCTCCGCGTCGTAGCTGATGTGCCGCCGCCCGACGGCCTCTTCCAGGGCGTACGCGATGCGGTCCATCCCGCCGACGGGCTGGAACATCAGCATTGCCTGGTCGTAGCCGAACTCGAAGGAGAAGTACCGGCCGACGCCGCTGGCCAGCACGTCGGACAACGGGTAGGGGGTGAGCTTCGGGGTACCCGCCTGGAAGCCGGCGCCCGGTTCCACCTCGTAGCCGCGCCGGTTGGTGCCGGTGTACCGCCAGCTGGCCGCCGGGTCGCCGGCCACCCGAGGGCCGATAGCGCCGAAGGAGCGCAGGAACTCCAGCAGCCGTTCCTTGTCCTCGCCGGTGAGGTGGGCGTCCAGGGCACCCTGGTCGGTGGCCTTGGCGAGCAGTTCGGAGACGTACCCGTAGACGTCGGCCTTGGCCTCCCGGTGCCGGATCGGATGCCCGGACAACGCACCGACGTTGTCGTTGAAGTAGTAGCTGTCGGCGTTCTGGTTGCCGAAGACCTCGACCGGCACGCCCAGCTCACGGCAGTAGTCGAGGGTCACCATGTGCTGCGCGATGCGGGCCGGCCCGGCGTTGAGGTACTGGCCGCCGCTGAACCGGGCCCGTTGGGTCTGCCCGTCCAGGTCGGTTTCCACGGTGCCGCCCCGTACCGTCCAGTTGCGACCGCCGGGCCGGTTGCGCGCCTCCAGGATCTGCACCCGGTAGCCGGCCTTGGCCAGTTCGTACGCGGTGGCCAGGCCGGCAATGCCGGCGCCGAGGATCAGGACGGATTTGGCGGACCGGCCGGTCAGGGTGAAATCCGATCGGTTCGGCGCCCGGAACGCGGGTGCCGCCTGGGCGGCCGGTGCCAGGCCGAGGGCAGCCATCGTGCTGTAGAGGACGCCCGCTCCGCCGGAGACTCCGACGGCCTGCAGGAACTGACGCCGCGTCGTGGGACTGGTCATCGCCGCCTCCTTGCTGAAGATCGATGCGTGACGATCTCAGCGGCGAGTTTCACCGGTGGGTCATCCCGGTAACGCGGGCATCACCGGACAGCGATGCTCACCGGGGGGCGCGGCTGCGGCGGGCGGTGACGTAGCGGCGGATCTTCTCGGCGGTGCCGCAGTCGTCCATGCTGCACCATCGACGGCTGCGGTTCTTGCTCTCGTCGTGGAAGAGGAACCGGCAGCCGCCGCAGCCCTTGATCCGGTCCAGTTGGCCCGCAGTGAGCAGGGCTACCGCCGCGTGCACGACCGGTCGCAGTGGCCGGGCGAGGGTGTCGTCGGCACGCCAGGTCCACACGTAGGTGTGGTCGCGTTCGAGTCGTGCGTGGCGCAGCGCGTCTGCTTCGCCGTCGCGCAGCCGGGCCAGCGCGGACGCGCTCGGGTCCCGGCCGGTGGCCAGCGCCCGGAACACCTCGTCGAGGTCGTCGCGGGTGCGCAGCGCCTGCCCGAGGGTGGCCTCGGCGCCGCCCGGATCGGCGCGCGCGCCGCGGCGCAGCGCAGCGGCCTGCGCCGGGGTGAGCGCGCCCGCGTACACGCCCCAGGCGACCAGGTCGGGGTAGCTGGTGAGGGTGTCGTCGTCCGGCGCTCCGGTGGGTGGGCCGGAGCGGGTGTTGACGAAGTCCAGGGCGAGGTTGCCGCCCACCAGGCGCATCCGCGTGACGTCCTCGGGTGTTTCCATCGAAATTCACTTTACCAGTTGACCCATCGACGATCGGCGCTTAGTTTCCATCATAGCGGGTTTAGGGAGTAACAACGGGGAGGGTCGGATGAGACGCAGTCGGGCGGTGGGCGCGTTGATCGGCCTGTCCGGGGGGACGTTCCTCTACACCACGGCCGAGGCGCTACCCATCGGACTGCTCCTGCCCATGGCCGCCGACCTGGCCGTCACACCACCGCAGGTCGGCCTGCTCGTCACCGCGTACGGCGCGGTGGTGATGGTCGCCTCGGTCCCGTTGACGGCGTTGGTCCGCACGGTCCCCCGCCGACGGTTGCTGTCGGCCCTGCTGGCCGGCTTCGTCCTCAGCACCGCGATCACGGTGGTGGCGGACGACCTCACGCTGCTCCTGGCGGCCAGGATGGCGACCGCCGCCACCCACGCGCTGTTCTGGGCGGTCGTGGTGCCGGCAGCCGCCGAACTGTTCCCACCTCGACTGCGCGGGCGGGTGGTCGCGGTCGTCTTCGCCGGCGGCACCGTCGCGCTGGCGCTCGGCGTACCCGCGGGAACCTGGCTGGGTGAGCGGGCCGGCTGGCGGGCCTCGTTCCTGGCGGTCGCCGCGCTCGGTGCGGTCGTGCTCGCCACGGTGGCCTCGCTGCTGCCCTCGACGCAGCCGGACCAGGGGCATGCCGCTCGCGGCGCGACGCCCGACGCCCGACGCTTCTGGTTGCTGGTCGCGGTGGCCGTCCTGGCGACCGCCGGCGCCATCGCCGCCTACACCTACGTCGCCCTCTTCGTCACCGAGGTGGCCGGCTTCTCCGCCGCATCCGTCGGGGCCATCCTGCTGGTACGCGGCATCGCCAGCGTCCTCGGCATCCTCGCCGTCGCCACGGTGGTGGACCGTGGCCCATGGTCCGTGCTGGCCGCAACCGTCGCGCTGCAGTCGGGGGCCCTGCTCGGCCTCTACACCTTCGGCCACGAACCGGCGGTGGCCGTCGCCCTGATCGCGGTGGCCGGGCTTGCCTTCGCCGCGTTCACCGCCGCCCTCGGCGGCCTGGTGCTCCAGGTTGCGCCCGGGCGGTCCGACCTGGCCGCCGCCACCGTCTCCGCCGCGGTCAACGTCGGCATCACCGCCGGGGCCCTGATCGGTGGCCTCGCCCTGCCGGGCCACGGCGTACGCAGCACGGTTTTGATCGGCGCCCTGCTCGGCGTCGTCGCCGCGATGCTGGCTGTCGGCGAACGACGCCTGCGCCCCGCCGCCACGACAGGGCACCGACGGCGTTCCGACGCCCCGGCGCGATCCGAGCGGGTGTCCTGAGGCCCGCAGGTCAGCGCGGCACGCCCGTGTTGCGGTGGACGTCCGCGGGGATCTCGACGGCGAGGGTGGTCGCGGCGGGCAGCGGCGGGGCCGGCATCAGCGGTGCGTCGCGGCCGGTGCCGTGCCGCCCGTCGCCGTGCGAGGTCTCCTCGTGGTAGTCCTGCTCCACGTTGACCGACCAGACGTCGTGGCCGGCGTCCCGCACGATGTTCTCGACGGTCAGCATCGCCGTCAGCATCGAGTGGTCCTGGTTGTTGTAGCGGTGCATGCCGTTACGCCCGACAGGGTGCACGTTCGGCACCTCGCGGGCCAGCCACTGCCGGATCACGTCGACGTTGTGCTGGTAGCGCTCGTCGTAGACCGGGTACGCCTTCGGCATCCGCACCACGTAGCCGGCCTCGACCACCCCGGGCCGGACCAGTCCCAGCGTCTCCAACTCCCGGGTCGCGGCGACGATCAGGTCGGCGTCGGGCGTACGCCAGGTCTCGTCGCCCACCGACACGAAATACTCCAGCCCGAGGCAGGTACGACCGTCCTTGACCAGGTACGGCGACCAGGAGCCGAAGTTCTGGATACGGCCCGCCTTCACGTCCGGGTCGTGCACGTAGATCCAGTTGTCAAGGAAGGAGAACTCCGCCGGTACGACGAGCGCCACGGTGAGGAAGTCCCGGTAGCGCAGATCCTCGGCGGCGGCGAGAACCTGTGCCGGTGGGGCCGGGCGCAGCGCCGCCACCAGTTCCGAGATGGGCATCGAGGAGATGACGTGGTCGGCCGGCTCGGTGCGTCGGCCGCCGGTGCCGTCGACGGTGACCGAGGTCGCCCGCCGCCGCTGTGGGTCGCGGTGCACGGTGGTGACCCAGGTGCCGGTCTGCACCGTGCCGCCGTGTCGCCGTACCTGCTCGGCGCAGCGTTCCCACATCATGCCGGGCCCCAGCTTCGGGTACTGGAACTCCTCGATCAGGCTTGTCACGTCGGTACGGTTGCGTTTGGGCAGCACCGCGTTGCGGACCGCCTTGGCCAGCGACAGGTTCTTGATCCGCTGCGCCGCCCAGTCCGCCTGCAACTGGTCGGCCGGCATGCCCCAGACCTTCTCGGTGTACGTCTTGAAGAAGATCGAGTACAGCCGCCAACCGAAGCGGGCCGACACCCACCCCTCGAAGTGCGACTGGTCCGCCGGCGGCCGCAGCCGGGCCCGGGCGTACGACGCCATGCACCGGGCCGCTTCCCACAGGCCGAGGTTGCGCAGCGCGTTGCCGGCGTTGAGCGGGTAGTCGTAGAGCGCCCCCCGGTAGTAGATCCGGCTCATCCGGGGGCGGAGCAGGAAGTCCTCGTCCGGCAGGATCTCGTGCCAGAAGTCCTCGACCCGGGACACCTTCGTGAAGAACCGGTGCCCGCCGATGTCGAAGCGCCAGCCGTCGCGTTCCACGGTCCGGCTGATGCCACCGACCACCTCGTCGGCCTCGAAGACCCGCACCGGCGCACCGTGGCGGAGCAGTTCGTACGCCGCGGTCAGTCCCGCCGGACCCGCACCGATCACCACGGTGCCGTGCTCGTCGTCCATGCCCCTCGCCACCTCAACGTCCCCCGACCGACCCGGCCGGTTACCCGTCCTCGCGGCGATGTCACCTGCGTGCTGCGGGTGTGGTCGCTGCCGCAGCGGGTACACCGACCCGATTCGTGACGGTCGGGGGACGGATGGTCGGGACGGGCCGGGTGGGCCGGGCGCTCGCGCGGGTGCCGGCCCCCTGGCCGTACGTGCTCGGGGTCTTCCTCGGCACGAAGATCGTCTTCACGCTGGTCGGGGTGCTCACGCTCGCCGCCTTCGACGGCACCGGGTGGGCGCCCCCGCCCGACGAGGCGCAGATGCGCCAGCAGCAGCGGGAGGTCTCACCGCACGGGTGGCTGTCGTTCTGGTTCGCCTGGGACTCGTTCCTCTACCACCACCTGGCCCGGTTGCCGCTCGACGAACCGTGGACGGATTTCGCCTTCCCGCTGCTGTATCCGTTCCTCGCCCGGCCGCTGGCGGCTCTGCTGGGCGGCGACACCGCGCTGGCCCTGCTGATCATCGCCAACCTGGCCTTCATCGGCGTGCTCTACTACGGCGTCCGCCTCGGCGAGCGCCTGCTGACCGACGATCGGGCCCCTGTCACCGACCGGGCCGACGGGTCGGGCGCTGCCGGCGGATCGGGTGACGGTGGCCGGGCGGCGCGGCGGTTCGTGCGGTACCTGGTGCTGCTGCCCACCGCCTTCCTGTTCCACGCGGCGCTGACCGAATCCCTCTTCCTCTGCCTGACACTTGCCGCCTTCTACTACGCGGAGCGGCGGCGCTGGCTGCTGGTCGGCGTCGTCGGCTTCTTCCTCGCGTTGAGCCGGTCGGCCGGGTTCTTCGTGGCGCTGCCGCTGGCCCTGGTGCTGCTGCGGCAGGGTGGCTACCGGCTGCATCCGCGCGCCCTGTGGGAATATCTCCGAGCCGGATGGCCGCTGCTGCTGTTGCCCGCAGGATGGCTCAGCTTCATGGCGTTCTGCTGGTGGCAGAGCGGCGACTGGTTCGCCTACAAGCACGCCCAGGAGCAGGGCTGGAACATCCGCGTGCAGAACCCGCTCGGTGTCCTCTGGCACGGCCTGACCGGAGCGGCACCCGACGCCGTACGGGTCTGGGTCGCCGTGCTGTTCCTGGCCGTCCTCGTCGCCGGCGCCCGCCGCCTGGGCCTGCCCTACCTGGTGTACGGGGTGATGATGGTGCTGGTGCCGCTGTCGATGGGCACCCCTGTCTACAAGAGCCTGCTGCGCTATCTGCTCGCGGTGTTCCCGGTGGCCCTGGTGCTGGCCGCCTGGGCACGACGACCCCAGCTCGACGTCTGGCTGACCGCCGTGCTCGCGGTGCTCCAAGGCGCCCTGTTCGTCATCTGGCTCGCCTACTGGACCCACTTCATCATCTGAACACCGCCGCCGGAATGCCCGGTCGGTTCGCATCGCCCAGCCGATCTGACCGCGCCAGATGAACGTATCTCCGGCCAGCTGATCAGAGAGGAGCAAGGTTCTTCACCTGCTTGCAGAAGGCGCTCGTGCTCGCTCCACAGTAGGGCAAGGACATCCTCTGGCCAAATTTGGCTAGCGTCCGACGAACCACCCGTTCATCAACCTGTAGATACGGACGATGATTTCCAACGTGGCTCACTTCGACCGGCTGCTACCTGCCATAACGGGATCTATCGACACGTGTCACATATTCTTCCTGGAGGCCGGGGGCAGAGATTAACAGGACAGCCTCAACCAGCAAGGGATAGGGGCAGCGAGGTATCTCGATACCTGTTACTCTTCGGCATCGCTGCGCGTCAACCAGGGCACGCGGCGTTTCCAAGGGGAAACCATATGCGGAAACCCATCACGCTTCTTTCCATCGCAATCGCGACGTCTATCACCCTGTCCGTCAGCGCAGTTCCCGCGGGCGCAGTTCCTAGCGAGGCTCGGCACTCCAGCGGACTCGTGATTGTCGGCCCACTCGATGAAAACCCGGCACCAGCACCGGAGGATCTCGCCCACGCCCACCATGACGCGGTCCAATACGCTCAGAAGAATCCCACCTCTGTGGGATATCCCTATCTCGACCGCAAGAACCACCGCCTAGTTTTGTCAGCCGCCAGTACAGCAGGTGAGGCAGCGCTTCGCAGCTTCTCGCCAAGCACCGCTCTGCCAGCCAGGGCCGCCGCAGTCCGTTCGGTGACCGCGAGCTGGCAGAAGCTCGAAGGCATCAAAGACGAGGCAATCAGTCTTGGCAACGCGTTGCCCGACAGTGAAGCAATCGTGCAGACCGAGCCCGACGAGGAGCACAACCGAGTCATCATCACCATCGACCGGCTTAGTGACCCGCTACTCAACGCGCTTGCTGCCCGATACGGCACCACCGACATCGCCATCCGGGTGAACACCAAGCATGAGAAAGGCCACGACGACGCTCGCGATGACGACACGTCGCCGTTCTGGGGCGGCGCGCGCATTAACGCGCCAGCTGGCATGTGCAGCACAGGCTTCCCGTGGTATTCGGGGTCGACCAGTTATATGGTGACGGCCGGCCACTGTGCCCCCAACGGGGGCAGTGTCTCGACTCCCGCGCAGTCGATGGGCTCGATCACCGTTAGCAGCCGGGAAAACCGTAACCCCGGTGTCGGTACGGTCTACCTAACCGGACAGACCACCTACCGTGGCGACCTGGCCCTCGTGGAGATGCCGTCCGGACGATCCAGCGGCACACGCATCTACCGCGGCGGTGTCGGGTCGAGCAGTTCGGGCGCCATCGACTCGATGTGGAGCCGGGCACCGCAGAACGGCGACCAGTACTGCACGGGGGGCCGCACTACCGGCGAACAATGCGGGTGGGTCGTGGTCAATGTCCGGATCAACCACACCAACAGCAACGGCGAGGTGCTCCGAAACGTCTCCCAGGGCCGCAAGCAGGGCCAGTGCACCATGGGCGGTGACTCTGGTGGGCCGACCTACACCGTGCTGAGCAACGGCAGCGTGGTCGCCAAGGGCATTCACAGCGGCACCAGCGGCGGCGGTGGCGATAACTGGGGTGGCGCGTTGGACCCCTGCTACGAGCGGTTCACTGACATCTGGGATGCCTACAATGGCTTTCCCGGCTTTCTGAGGGTGGCATGAACCGACGCGCACTACTTCTCGTCGTCACCGGCTTGGTGGTCACCGCCACGACTGGCTGCGGCGGTGACAGCTACGAGCCGCGCATCGACGGATTCCACGGATCGCCCGACTCGGTCGAGGTCACGCTGACGACGGTCCTCGGTGAGGGCGACAAGCTACTCGATCCTGAGGTCGTCGAGGAGCCCGATCGCGTCGTCGTCACCCTGCGCGCACAGGCCAACGGCAGCGACCGCGACTCACTCGGCCTGCCGACGCAGCAAACGATCACGCTGGACCAGCCGCTCGGCGACCGCGCGGTGGTCGACGGCGGCACCGGCAACCCCGTGCCGCGACAAGGCGAGTGACGATCTTCAGAAGTGGTCGGGTACCTGGACCGACGGGGTCCGGACCAGCGTGTGGGCTGGTCCGGACCCCGCGCGTCAGGCTGCCGCCGGCCGGTAGCGGACGTCCACCTCGGCCGTCGGGTCGTCGACGCCGACGCGGTGCAGGTAGATCGGGCGGCCACCGACGTGTTCGTAGAGCCGGATGCCGTCACCCAGCAACACCGGCGCGATGTGCAGGTCGATCTCGTCGATCAGGTCACGTTCGAGGAGTTGACGGCCGATGTCCGGCGACAGCACCTCCACGTTCTTGCCGTCGGCGGCCGCCAACGCGATCCGCACCGCCTCCGCCACATCGCAGTCGAGGAACGTCACCCGGTCAGCGGGTTTCGCGTCCTCGGGGTGGTGGGTCAACACGAAGACCGGGCCGGTCCAGTCGCCGCCGTAGACATTGCCGGCGTCGGGGAACATGTCCCAGCCACGTCGGCCGCCGAGGATGGCGCCGGTCGTCTCGACGTACTGCCGGATGAAGCCGGGTCGCTCGGAGATGCCGGTCTCCATCCACGTCATGTCGTGTTCCGGTCCCGCCACGAACCCGTCGAGTGACATGGTGAAGTGCCACAGAACCTTGCCGCCGGCGGTCTGCGGTGCGAAGTCGCTCATGCTGTCCTCCCGTGCGTCGTTGAACTCGTACCGAAGAAGTGACGGCAGCCGCGACGAAAACTCATCGGTTCAGCGTCGGCGGGAGGCCGAACGCCGGGAAGAGCGCCGGCTCGTGGAAGGCGACGATCTCGGTGATCAGTCCGTCACGTACCTGCAACACCCCGATCCCGAACGGCTCGAAGACCTGCCGGCCCGGCGGTCGGCGGTAGCTCGCGGCGGCGAGCTGCCCGTTGGCGCTGGTGGGGATCATCCGCAGCGCGCCGATGTAGTCGGCAGAGGTCGGGTCCCAGGTCGCGGCCAGCGCCGCGAGGACCGACTCGCGGTCGGCGAACCACTCCGGCAACGGCGGCATGGTCGCCCGCACGTCCTTGGCCAGCAGTTCGGCCACCTCGTCGAGATCGCCGCGCTCGACCGCGTCCAGGTATCGCCGCAGCACCTGCCGCTGCGGTTCGGTCGGTGGCGCGGCCGGGGCCCAGTCCGACCGCCCGGGCGGGAGGTGCTCCCGCAACGTCACGCGGGCCCGCTGCAAGGCGCTGTTGACGGAGGCGACGCTGCCGTCGAGCACCTGGGCGGTCTGCCGCGCCGGCCAGCCCAGCACGTCGCAGAGGATCACCGCGGCGCGCTGCCGCGGCGGCAGGTGCTGCATCGCCGCCAGGAACGCCAGCTCCAGGGTCTCCCGCGCCACGACCGCCGCCTCCGGCTCGTCCTGGCGCGGCGCGACCGGCTCCCGCAGGGCGTACGATTCGCGCGGCGTACGTGGTTCCCGCAGGGCGTACGGTTCGCGCAGCGCGTCGGGGAACGGTTGCAGCCACGGGCCGGTGACCAGGGTCGTCGCGGGCTGCCCCGGCACGTAGTCCGGGTTGGCCTGATCGGGCAGCAGCCGCCGCTTGCGCCCGTCGAGGGCGTCGAGGCAGACATTGGTGGCGATGCGGTAGAGCCAGCTGCGCAGCGACGACCGTCCTTCGAACCCGTCCCGTGCCCGCCACGCCTTGAGAAAGACCTCCTGCACGAGGTCCTCCGCCTCGTCGAAGGAGCCGACCATGCGGTAGCAGTGGACGCGCAGCTCACGCCGGTGCTGCTCGATCCGGGAGGCGAAGTCGTCGTCGCTCACCGGGCGACCGTACCGAACGCACGGCTGTCGCTCGACGCGTCAGCCAATGGCGCTTTTGCATCTGCCTCCCTCCACTGCCGAGGGTCAACCAGGTACGAAGGTGTCACCGTCCCTCGTCCGGTCCTCGGCCGGTAGGATCTGCGCATGAGCTCAGAGGCGGTTGGCAGATACATGCCCCCGGTCGTGACGCTCGATGACCTCACCGCGATGATGGCTGAGGACGAAAACCACCGGTACGAGATCAGCCCGGAGGGAGTCCTCTCGATCATGCCGCCGCCGGGGTACGCCCATGCCATCATCGCGACCCGGCTCATGGTGTGGTTCGCCCAGGGCGGCGTGCCGGCGGACCGTATCGCTCAGACCGTGGGCCTACGCATTCCCGGCCGAGACGGCAGCGTCGGCGGACGTATCCCCGACCTGGTCGTCTGGAGTAAGGCTCAGGCTGACGGGGTCTGGCTGCCGGTCGCCGATGTGCTTCTCGTCGTCGAGATCATCTCACCCGGCTCCGAGGGCATCGACACTGTGACGAAGCGCAACGAGTACGCCGCCGCCGGCATCGGCCAGTACTGGGTGGTCGACCAGGATGCCGCCCAGACCGTCACCATGCACCACCTGGACGGCGACCACTACACCGTCCGCGCGACCATGCCGCTGGCCTGGCTCCTCAACACCAGCCCAACCGAACACGACCTCGACTGACTGCGCCACCACGACGACGCGAGATCGCACATCGGCTGCCCCGCTGATGTGCGATCTCGCCGTCCGCGACGTCGCTCAGCTGGCACCGAGTAGTTCGGTGATCTGCGTGTAGAACGGGGCGGGGTCGCCGGCGAGCGAGGCCTTCACCATGGCGGTCCAGTCGTCGACGATCACCTCGATCGATCCGGCGGCCAGGCCGTCGAGCGATCGACGCGGGACGTCACGGGGGTCGATCTTGGGTCCGTCGTAGCCGGCGGAGATGTCCGTGTCGGCGGCTCCGAGGAGGACGCCCTGGACCAGGGTGCCCTGGTCGGCGAGTTCGAGGCGTACGCCGTTGGTCATGTTCCACTCGGCGGCCTTGGCGGCGGCGTACGAGCCGGTGCCCGGCCCGGCGAACCACGACAGCGCCGACAGTACGTTCACGATCGCGCCGCCGCCGTTGGCGGCGAGCACGGGAGCGAACGCGCGGATCACGTCGAGCGTGCCCCAGAAGTGGGTGTCCATCTCGCGGCGCACCTCGGCGAGGTCACCGGTGACCAGCGGAGCTCCGGTGGCGATGCCGGCGTTGTTGATCAGGAGTGTGACATCACGTGCGGTCGCTGCGGCCGCGACGACGGACTCGTGGTCGAGCAGGTCGAGTCGCAGCGGCACCACCCGGCTGTCGGTGAAGTCGAGGCTCTCCGGGCGACGGGCCGTCGCGTACACCCTGCGCGCCCCGCGTTCGAGCAGTTCGAGCACGAACTGGCGGCCGATGCCGCGGTTGGCTCCCGTGACGAGGGCGATCTGGTCAGCGGTGTTCATGGGTTCTCGCTCCCTGGATGGGCTTCGGTGGGGGGCCGCGTTCCGGCCTGGCGTCGACTACCGTAGGAGTTGACGTTGACGTCAAGGGCAAGTCGGACGGGGCAAGCAGAGGAGGACACCGATGCGCATCGGTGACATCGCGCGACAGGCGGGCGTCAGCACGAGAGCTCTGCGGTACTACGAAGAGCAGGGTCTGCTCACCTCGGAACGCACCCCCAGCGGCCAGCGCATCTACCCCGAGTCAGCTGTCGAACGCGTCCGGTTGATCCAGCAACTCTTCACCGCCGGCCTGCCCAGCCGTACCATCGTGCAGCTGATGCCCTACATCGACACCGGGCACGGTTCCCCCGAGGTCTTCGCACTGATGGCCGCCGAGCGCAACCGCATCACCGCCGCCATGGCCGACCTCGCTGCCGCACGCGACGTCCTCGATCGCATGATCGACATTGCGCACCATCCGACCCCCGAGCACTGCCCCGCCCTGCGTGAACCCCCCTGGACGCCGTACCACGACGCCGAGGCGACCACGGCCGCCGCGGTTGTCTGAGGACTTGCTCAAGGAGTACGCCGCTCGGTCTACCAGGCGCGACCCCTGACCGTAGCCTCGCCGGGACATTGGAGCCCGAGCCGATATTCGGCTGCCGGGAGGACGTCACGCATCGTCCGACTTCCATCGCCCGACGGGAGTGTTGCCCATGGGATCGCGTCCTGCAATCACCCGGTGGCTCAGGCGCACCGCAGTCGTCATGACCGCCCTTCTCGTACCCCTTTCCTTGGTGGCTGCGGCACCCGCGTCAGCCGCGGACGCCGCACCACAGAGCATCGACTTCCGGGGACAGGCCGCCGGTACGGCACCGGCCGGCTGGTCCAGCGTGTGGCGGGACTCGGAGTACCGGGTCCAGCCGGACCCGGCTCGTCTCGTTCATCGGGCCACGACCTCCGGCCGGCAGGCGCTGAGCCCGGACGCCGTGGGCCAGGTCACCGGCGACGTGGAGGTCTCCGCCCTGGTCCGGATCTTCTCCACCTCGGGTACGCAGAGCGTGCTGTTCCTGCACGCCGGAGGCGCGCCGGGCGCGGAGAACGCGTACTACGTGGACTTCCGTGGCGAGACCGGCAGCCTGCGGTACCGGATCAACCGCTACCAGAACGGCACCTTCACCACCCTGCGCAACGGCCCGAATCTGGCAGCCGCGCCGATCGTCGGCATGTGGTACGAGATGGTGCTGCAACGCACCGGGAACCTGCTGCGGTTCAAGGTGTGGCCGTACGGCGCGGATGAGCCGGACAGCTGGATGCTGGAGGTCAGCGACTCCGTGCACCAGGGCGGCCGGGTCGGGGTCGGGCACACCACCGGCGGTGACACGGTCACCGAGTGGGCCCACCTGGGCGTGGCGACCGGCGGCAGTGCTCCGCGCGCACCGAACGGGATCGTCGCCAAGCCGGTCGTTCCCGGCACGCCGTCGGTGACGAGCCGGCCGATCGCCAACCAGATCTCCGTCGGCTGGACCGAGTTGGACGGCGCGAACTGGTACGAGGTCGAGCGCGACGGCAAGCTCATCGCCTCGCCGTGGACGCTTACCGCGTACGCCGATCCGCTGGTCGCCCCCGCGACGGCGGCCCGCTACCGGGTGCGTGGGGTCTCGGCGCTGCTCGGCCCCGGCGCATGGTCGCCGCCGCTCACGGTCACCGCACCCGCCAACTCCTTCGCCGACGTCCCGACGCCGTTCGAGGCCAGTGGTGGACAGTTGACCACGTTCACGCGGGAACAGCAGTTCCTCGCCGAGATCGACGCCCGGTCGGAGCGGATCGCCGTCGACCAGATCGGCACCAGCGTGCAGGAACGCGTGATCAACCTGGTCCGGATCGGCTACCCGAAGGCCCCCGACGAGCGTGAGATCCGCCAGCGCCCGACCCTCTTCGTCAACTGCACCGTGCACGGCAACGAGTGGACGCCACGGGAGTCCTGCCTGGGGCTCATCCGCAACCTGGCGCTCTCCGAGGACCCGGCCGTCACCGCGATGCTGACCACCCACGCCGTGCTGGTGAACCCGACGGCCAATCCGGACGGACGGGTCGCCGGGGTGCGGGAGAACGCCCAGGGTCTGGACGTCAACCGGGACTACCTCGCCCTGCAGTCCCCGGAGGCCCGGGCCGCGGTCGAGGTGCTGAACCGCTACCGACCGGCGGTGGTGCTCGACGGCCACAACTGCTGCGACCAGTCGGTGGTGCCGAACTGGGCCCAGCATCCGAACGTCGCCCAGCCCGTCCAGGACCACGCACAGGCCCTCGTGCAGGAGGCGCTGATCGACGGTGCCGGCACCGTCGGCTACACCGCGCAGCGGTCCACCCTCGCGACCCGTGGCGACGCCACCATCATGCGCAACTACTCCGGGCTGCGTAACTCGGTGGGCCTGCTCAACGAGGTGCGTTCCGGGGCCGTGGCCGGCCGGCTCGAAGAGCAGACCGGTGATCCGAACCGGACGTTGAACATCCGGCACCGGGCCGTACGCGCCTTCGACTTCGTCCTCGACGCGACGGTGGCGTACTTCGCCGCCAACAGCGCCGACATCACTGCCGCCATCGCGCACTCGACCGCCGAGGCGCAGGCGGGTCGGGGCACCGTCTACCTCGACGAGGACGCGACGGTGCCGGTGGAGGCCGACACCTGCGGCTACCTGATCCCGGCGCAGCAGTACGACGGGCAGCTCGCGGAGCTGTTGCGCCGGCACCAGATCGACGCGCAGGTACGCCCGGACGGTATCGGGGTCTCCATGGCGCAGGCACACCGGCGGATGATCCCGCTGCTCCTCGACGCCCGCGCGGAGACCGCGGTCGCTGACGCGCAGCGGCGCTCGTACTGCGCTGCCGGTGACCCCCGGCTTGCGCCGGCGCGCGAACTCCTCGCCGAGCTGATCGACGCCGAACGGCTGGCGCAGCAGACGGCATCGCAGGTGACGTCCCGGCTGACCGTGATCGAGAACCTGCTCAGCAAGGACGGTCCGGCGCACGCCGCCCGGCCGGTGCTGACCGCGTTGATCCGTCAGGTGGAGAACGCCAAGCGCGACAACTCCGACCCGGCAGCGCGCACGGAGCTGGCCGTGGAGCTACAGCGTCTGCTCGACATCCTCCACGGCTGATCCTGTCAGCCCGCTCGGTCCCGCCCGGCGCCGTCTGGTGCCGGGCGGGACCTTGCCCACCACTGTTGTCGAGGCGGCCCGCCCGCTGCCTACGGGGCGCCGACCAGCGGATCATGGACCCGGCCGAGGAAGAACGGCACGCCGGTGTACCAGTCGTGGATGACGTACAGGAACGGCCGGTTCACAAAGAACTGCGGCCCCTGCGGGATCGACGGCGGCGGGATGATCACGGCCGTCGCGGCTGCCGCCTCGGTGCCCTTCTCGTCCACCGCGATGAACGTCTCGTGCAGCACATCGTCGATGTACAGGGCCGAATCGGTGCTCATGCCACTGAGATCGGCCTGCGGGGTGAACGCCGTGGGCATGCCGAGGCTGCTCAGCACCGCCGCCAGCTCGGCCGGCAGGCGGAACGTCCACCGGGGCAGCCGCAGCTGCACGGTGGCGCCGCCGAACCCGGTCAGCAACGCGCCCAGCCACGCCCCGTCGAGGTTGCCCTCGATCGCGGCGAGATCGTTCCCGGTCGGCATGACGATGGCCATGCCCAGCCGGTCCCCCGCGAACGGCACGTCGACCGCCCGCCACCCGTCGCCGACCTGGTAGCCCATCCCGGCGAACGGCCCGCGCATCATCGGTACGCCGACCACGCTGCCGTCGTCCCGGGTGAACGGCTCGGTGGCGGTCAACGCCGGCACGAACTGGTATTTCCAGGCCGCCTTGAGGTAGGTCGTGTTGGTGAGGATCAGATTGGTGCCGGGGCTCACGGCACCGAACGGCAGCAGCTCCGGGATCTTCGCGTTGGTCCGGTCGGACACCCAGGTGTTGATCTCCTGGCGGGCCGCTTCCGGCGCGCCGGCGAAGTCGACCGGGTGCGGCGCGGCGCCGTAGTAGCCGGTCAGCGTGTCCTGGAACCCGGGGCGCAGGCCCAGGCCGAGCCGGGTCCAGAGGGCGTTGGCGGTGGTCAGCAGCGGCCGGGCTTTCCCGTCACCGTCCTGGTAGCGGGTAGCGAGGGTCTGTTCGATGGTGTTGAGGCCACTGTCGAGCGCGCCGGGCCGGGGATGCGGCGCGTGCAGCACCGCATCCATCTCCGCCGCCGTGGTCGAACCGGCGCCCGCCCGGGTCATTGCCAGCGCGAGCCCCACCGAGTAAGGGGCGCACACCACGTTGTCGCCGGGACGGGTCGACGCCAGCTCTCGGTAGAGGTCGGCCGAGAAGCCGCGCACCGCGGTCGCGGCGGCAGCGAGCGTGGCAGGATCGGGAGGTACGCGTATCGGGTCGGTCGATGTGGACGGTTCGTCGAGGCGGCGGAGTTGACCTGGGGTGGCGGTGAGCGTGGCGGCCGCGAGGGGCACGGTCCGCAACACCGATCGACGCGAGACCATATCTCGACGGTAATGCAGACTCACACCGAAACACCAGGTAAACACCGAAATTACATCGACGTTCTGCGATATATGCGAGCCGCGTGGTGACCAGCCGTCAGCCGGGCGTGATGCGTCCGTCCTCGTCGTACCGGGCACGGCCGCTGGTCAGGGCCACCTGGAGGCCGTACCGGAGCAGCTTGTCGATCTTTTCGGTACGCCGCCGGTAGCCGAGACGTTCGAGCCCGGCGCGCAGCAGCCGATCCTCCTCCATCCGCGCCACCTCCTGCAGCACGTGCACGAAGGCATTTGCTACCTCCTCCGGCGGCACCTCCTCGAACGCCCGGTCGTTGCTCGCCTGCGTGACCCGGTACGCCCGGTAGGTCTGCGGGTCCGTCCCCTCCGGCCAGGCGTACCGGCCGACGGTCGGGTGGTCGTAGAGCCGGCGGGCGTCGACGAGCGCGAGCACCGTGGTGCGCCGATCCTCCCGGGTGCGGAGGAACCCGAAGCGGGCCAGCGCCAGCCGGGCGAGCCGGTGCTGCTCGATCGGCCCCTCGGCGGCGATGATCTCGCGAAGTGCCACCCGGACCAGCCCGCGCACCCGCTGGTCGGTGGCGAGCAGGTCGAGGTCGCTCTGGTCGCCGAGCGGTGTCGGCGCGTACGCGACGAAGGGGCTGACCGCGATGGCGCTCGCGGCTGCCGATGACGCGGGCGGACCGGACACCGGCGCGGGTGGGCCGGAGGCCGGCGCCGACGCGGGCGCGGCTGCCAGGCTGGTCACGTGTGCCGTCGGGGCAGCTGCGACGAGTTCGGTACGCGAAGGGGTGGCGAGGTCGTCCGTCGAGTGTGGCTGCTCGATCTGCTCACCGGTCCGGGGTGACGGCAGCTCGGTTTCGGCGGCGGGTGCGATGTCCTGAGCCGACTCGGGCGCGTTCTCGTCAGCGGCGGAGGCTCGCTCGATCGCCTCGTCGACCCGCTGCAACAACGCGGAACGGTCGTGGATCCACGCCGGCAGCCAGAACCGGACGACCCCCGGCCATTCCATGATCGACCGAAGTAGTCCGGGCGCGGAGTCCCGATCGGCCACCGTCGGGCGACCTCTCCACTCAGGACCGTCGAGCATCACCGCCACCTGCCAGCGGGCGGCACCCGGCCCGCGTACCGCGATGTCGACAGTGAAGTCGGACAGGCCGTGGGAGGTCCGCACCTCGTAGCCGCGCTCGCGAAGGGCTGCGGCGACCTCGTCCCGGATGCGGCTGCGCCGCTCGGTCCGGTCGGTGGCCAGATCACCCAGGCGGTCCGCGCCGGCCGCGGCCATCGCGCAGTACGCCCGCAGGTGCTGGGTGCCCACCGCCGAGGTGCGGGACAGGTCGATGTCGGACGGGTCGAACGACGAGAACAACACGACCTGCCGGCGCGCCCGGGTGATGGCCACGTTGAGTCGCCGCTCCCCGCCGGCCTGGCTCAGCGGGCCGAAGTTCAGCGGCAGCTGGCCGGTTTCCGGGTTGGTGGAGAAGGCCAGGGAGAACAGCACGACGTCCCGCTCGTCGCCCTGCACGTTCTCCAGGTTCTTCACGAAGATCGGCTCCGGGACGGCACCGGAGAGGTGTTCCCGGATGAACGGGTCGGCGCTCTCCTCCAGCAGGTTCAGGATGAGGTCGCGCTGCTGGATGTTGAACGTGACGACACCGATGGACTGACCGGCGGTGGCCGGGGCGTGCAGGCGTCGGGTGATGTCGGCGAGGATCGCCCGCGCCTCGACGTCGTTGGTGCGCGAGCCGCCCCGGTCGTACTGGCCGTCGACGCGGCGCCAGGTGATGCCGGCGGAACTGCTGGCACCGGGCGACGGGAGGCTGGAGAGCTTGTTGTCGTAGTAGTAGCGGTTGGAAAAGGCGATCAGCGACTCGTCGTGGCTGCGGTAGTGCCAGGACAGCCACCGCTGCGGCAATCCTGACTCGACGGCCTCGCTGAGGATGCTCTCCAGATCCTCGGGCACCGGGCCGTCATCGCCGTCGACCTCGTCGGTGACGTGACTGGCCTGCATGATGCTGCTCGGTGGCATCTGCCGGGAGTCGCCGACGACCACGACCGCGCGGCCACGACCCATCGCGCCGACCGCCTCGGCGACGCGGATCTGCGACGCCTCGTCGAAGATGACCAGGTCGAAGCGCTGACTCCCCGGTGCCAGGAAGTTCGCCGCCGACGCCGGGCTGACCAGCACACACGGGGTCAACGCCAGCACCGCATCCGGGTACAGCTCGAACAGCTCCCGGAAGGATTTGCCGCCGCGCTTGCGGCGCAGCTCGGCGGCGAAGTCGGCGAAGCGGCCCCGCCGGTCGGTCGGACTGAACGGCCGGCGGCGCACCAGCACCGAGGGCAGGCGCTCGGGCAGCGCGGAGCGCAGCTCACCCGCGGCCGTCTCGAACTGGGCTATCTCGTCGTCGTGCAGCTCCGGGTCGAAGTACTGCAACCCGCCGGCCCGGGTCCGCTCGGCGAGCGAGGCGGCGGCGACACCCCGCCGGTACGCCTCCTCGGCGTACTGCCCGGCGACGTCGGCGCGCAGCAACTGGTCCCGGTAGTCGCCGAGACCGGCGGCGGCGAGCACGTCGGCGTGGGCGAGGACGGTGGCCCAGCGGCGCAGCGGGAAGAGTTCCTCGGTACGCAGGCCGTGCAGCCAGGTCGCGCCGTCGCGTTCCCAGGCGTCCACCCAGTGCGAGCCGGCCGCCCAGAGGGCCAGTTCCGGCTCCGCGGAGCGCAGCACCCCGCGCCAGGCCCGCCATCGGGCGGCGACCCGGTCCAGCAGACTGGCGTCGACGTCGGTGACACCGTGCTGGAACAGGTCCCACGCCTGCGGGTGCCGGGCCAGCAACGTCCGGCCGACGCGGGTCGCCTCGATCGCCTCGGCCAGCCGCTGCGGGGCGTCCGCGCTGGTGGGCTGCCAGCCGACGAGCCGGAGGCCGCCGAGCGCGGCGGCGTGCTGCTGATGGAACGCCGCGGCCTGTGCCTGGGCGGCGACGAGGCGGCCCGTGGTCACCTCGACCCGCTCGACGTCGACGGTGGCGCCGGCGACAAGATGCACGGCCAGCTTGTCGGCGACCGCCTGGCGTCGTTTGCGCTTGCCGAACAGCCGTTTCGCTGCCTCCTCCGCCTCGGCGTGCCAGGTGGCCAGCTCGGGCCGGGCGTACACGTCCGGTCGGAAGGTGGCCAGCTCGCCGGCGAAGCCCTGGTGGAAGGCGGCGAGGTCGGCCTGCAGCCGCGCCACCGCCTCGTCCCACCGTCGGTCGCCGGCGCGCAGGGTGGTCTCCCGGTCCGGCAGCATGGCGCGTACCGCGAGCCAGGCGCCGGCCTGCAACTCGGCGACCGCCTCCGGGGTGGGCAGCGTGCGCAGCAGCCCGACGAGGTGCGGGTGGGCGGCGAGGTCGGCGCGCAGGCGTTCGAGTTCGGCGGCGATCTCCGTGACGGCCGCGCCGTGCAGCCCGTCGAGAGTGCGGCAGCCGCTGAGCGCCCACGGGTATTCGGGACGCACCCGTGCCGAGCGGGCGGCGGCCGGGAACTCCCGCAGCGTCCGCTCCACCTCGGCGCGTACCTCGTCGGGGGCGTGCAGGTAGCTCACCGGGATCGGGGCGACCGGACCGTCACCGTACGCGAGGACCTGCTCGTAGGCCGACCAGAGCGACATCCCGGCGGGGTTGGCGGTGTGGACCTGCTCCGGGTACTCGACCAGCGGCGCCAGCCGGGTCCGGTAGGCGGTCTCGACGGCCGTCCAGTCCCCGTCGCCGCCGTCGTCGTACTGGTCGAGGGCGTCGCGCAGCTGCTGACGGATGGCGTTGAGGGACTGTTTACGCCCGTGCAGATCGAGGGCGAACGACCCCAGGCCGATCTGCTTGAGCCGACGCTTCACGACCTCGAGGGCGGCCTGCTTCTCGGCGACGAACAGCACCGACCGGCCGGCGGCGACCGCCCGGGCGATCATGTTGGTGATGGTCTGGGACTTGCCGGTGCCGGGCGGCCCCTCCAGGACGAAGGACTGGCCACGCTCGGCCATCACGATGGCCTGCATCTGCGATCCGTCGGCGGGGATCGGCAGGTGCAGCTCGGCTTCGTCGACAGCCACCTCGGTCTCGTGTTCCGGCCGGGCCGGGTCGTCGAAGGTGGCGCCGGAGGACTCGACGAGATGCCGGACGACCGGTTCTCCATGAACCGGGGCCAGTGGTCGCCGAGGTCACGCCACATCTGGAAGGTGGAGAACTGCAGCAGCCGCAGGCTCGCGGTCTCGTCGATGCGGTAGTTGAGCCGGTTGTCGACCAGGCCCGTGTTGATCGCGGCGAGGGTCTTGGCGATGTCGATGCCGTGCTCGTCGAGAACCGGCTGCTCCAGCTCCGGGATGCGGACACTGTGCTTGACCCGCAACCACTCGATCAGGCAGTAGTTGGGGCTGGCGACCTCGGTGCCGTCGATGACCATCGCGTACGGCCGGCGGCCCGCACCGCCCTCGATGCGTACCGGCAGCAGGAACAGCGGGGCGTACGCCTCTCCCCCGGTGGTCTTGGTGTGCACCAGCGTGCCGATGGTCAGGTAGAGATAGTTGCCGCCGGTCTCCTGCTCCAGCGTGCGCGCCTCACGCTGCAACGTCCGCATCACGGTCTTGTAGCGGGCCTCGGTGACCGCGCCGTAGACCCGGCGGTCGGTGCGCAGTTCCCGGGTGAGGATCTCGGCGTCGAGATCCTGCGCCCGGCGTGCTCCGGCCAGTTCGTGGACGTGGCTGATGTCGTCCTGCGGGATGACGTGCACCTGGCGGCCGTCATGAATGAGATCGTCGAGCAGGGCCAGCGCTCCGGCCGGCACGTGCAGGTCCAGACCGCGACCGCGTTTGGGCAGGTTGAGCAGCGGATTGCGCAGGCTCAGGTCGAGCAGCGACTTGCGCCACTGCTGGATCCGCGCCGGCGACCCGTCGGACGGCGGCGCGACCTCGTCGCCCTCCTCGGCGAGCTGGCGCACCTTGGCGGCGGCGACCCCGGGCGGCAGGTCCAGCGACGCGGCCACGGTGTCGGTGTCCGTCTGCGCGTCGACCGGCGCGGGCGTGACCAGCTCGTCGGCCGACGGCAGTGGCCGGATCCCGGAACGGTGGGCCAGGTGCACATCGACGACGCCCTGGAGCCGGTGGCCCTCGCCACGGAAGTGGCCGAGCCCGACCCGAACCGCCTCGGTGAACGTCGCCGACTGGGCGCCGGGCCCGATGCGAGTCAGCTCGACCGGCACCGCCCGACCCGAATCGACCATCGAGATCAGCAGGTTCGTCTCGGTGACGGCGGCGGAGCCGAGCCGCTCCTCCTCCAACAGGAAGCCACCGAAGGCGTGACCCTCGCTGATGAAGATGAGCGGATGCAGCCCCGCCGCCTCCAGGCAGGCCGCATAGGTGACCGACAGATCGAGACAGTTGCCGAGCCGCCCCTCCAGCACGGCGGCCGTCGTCCGGACCTTCTGCCCGCTGTTCTCGAACGACGCCGGCAGCGTCTGGTAGGTGATCTCAAGGTGCCGCAGCGCCTCGTACACCGCGCCGGCGATCAGCGCCGCGCGTTCCGAGCCGTCCTGGTAACCCTGCAGCGAGCCGGAACCGGTACGCGCCAGCAGGATCTGCGCCGCCGAGCGCAGCACCGCCTCGACCGCCCTGGTGTTCGGCTGCACGAACGCCGCCAGGCTGTCGTAGAGGGCCGGGCTGTTGAACCACTCGTTGTGCGCCAGCACCCGCGACGGGGCGACCAGGTGCAGCTCCTTGCCGGCCGCCGCAACGGTGAGGCGATAGTCGACCGGAAATGCCTCGTCGGTGCGGTAGAGCAGCGCGCCGTCCGGGCTGACGTCCCGGAAGTCGTCAAATCCGGTGCTCGCGCCGGGCCGCAGCGGCGCGGTGAGGCTGCGGTGCCACGGCTCGGTGAGCGCTCCGGCCGGCCCGAGCAGTTCCAGCGTCAACGTCACACCCGACAGTGGCTCGGTGCCACGGTTGACGAGCGTGAGATGCCGGATCAACGGCACCCGGTTGTGCACCAGGGCGGCGTTGATCGCCGGCTGCACGAGCAACGCCACGGCGAACTGATCGTCGTCGGCGGTGAACTGCGCGAACACGCTGTCGGACACGAGAATCACTCCGGGTAGCGAGGCCAGGAACGGTCAGCCTAACGGCCACCCGACCGGGGGATCCTCCCCCGTCCGTACGCCGATCCGGGAAGTCGTATCCCTGCGGCAGGATGTCCGCCATGACGCAACACCCGACCGTCCCGCGCCTGGTCTACGGCCACGCCCAGCTGCACGACTGCCTCGCCTTCGCCAACGCGGACACCGCCACCGCGGAGGCCGCGGAGATCACCGCGCTGGCCGCCGCCCGCACCTGGGGCGAAGCCCGCCAGGTCCAGATGACCCACCTGTCGAATCCCGCCGGCCCGGAATGCTACGAGCCGGAGGACTACCCCGACGACCGGCCCTTCACCCTCGACGAGGTGGCTGCGATCACGGAGGGCAACTGGCCGCCGATGGTCACGGAGCGGGCCCTCACGCTGCTCCCCGAGGATCTCTGCAACCGGTTCGGCAAGGAGGTCTCCACCGTTCACAACGGCGACTACCTCGAGATCCCACTCGATCAGGAGAGTGAGCTGGTAGCGGCGCTGCGCGAACGCGGGTACGAGGTCAGCCGCGACGACCGGCTCATCAACGTGCTCGACGGCCAACGCCTCGACTGACTGGCCGCCAGGATCGCGTTGTGCTGCCGGTGAAGCCATGGGTCGCGGCAAACGGGCCGAGTTTCGGATTCCGAGTCAGTGAGGGCGGGGCCAGCATGTGCATGACCCCCAACCTGCCGGCGGCTCCCTGATGCTTGACGACATGCGCGTGCTACGTGACGCGGTCTCGGAGTACCGTGCGGCGGCGACGGCTGCGGGCCTCGACTGGCCCGAGCACGCAGAAGCTCCCGTCGGGCAGCCACCCGACATGGTCGACCGGCTCTTCGACGTGGACCACGTCGCCGAGCAGCTGACCTGGTTTCAGTCGCAGAAATGGCCGCCGCGACGGCTGCTGCCCAACGGCGGATGGATCATGCCGTGGCCGACCAACTGGGGCGAGGAACTCGACACCTTGGCGATATCGATCGGCACCCCCTTCCCGTGGCGGCATCAAGTGCGGCTGTTCAACTTCGAGCACCTGATCTACACGTTCGTGCTCGCCGGCGACCACGAGGGGGAAATCTGGCGCTACGAGTTGACCCCCGATGCCTGGGGTTCGGCTCGTGCCGCCACCAGTCTCGCCGCGCTCTTTACCGGATGGACGAAAGGGATCACCGCCGGCGCGGTCGTCTACGACGACCTCAACGGTTGGCTTCAGTTCAGGGAAGGCGTGCAGGACGACGTCGCCATGCTCCAGGAACGGGTTCCCGACGTCGATTTCCTGACCTTTCCGGTATATGTGGCGGATGAGTCGCTGCTACGGGCGCGACAGCGGGAATGCGGGGTCGACATGGACTGTGTCGAGCGGGGCTTCGACTGCTATGAGGAGCTGTTCGACACCGTCCGGGCCACCCGGAGGTCACTCAGCATCTGACCCGGCGTCGACCATCTCGGGGACTATGCCGGGACTCGCACCCCGGACCATCTCATCTCGTCGTTCCGAGCGCACTGGCTGGCCAGTGCGCTCGGAACGACCATGCAGCGTCCCGGTATCGCTTGTCCGTCGGCCTTCACTTCGGCCATCTGGGCCGAATGAATCTGCTCTCTCAATGTCGGCGAGGTTGCTGGCAGGCGAAGGTCTGTCGGGGCCACGACGGTAGCCATCATCCTGTCAATCACAGATGTGATCGAACTGGAGGGCTCGGCCAGTTCCTGCCGGCAGCTTTCCGAGTCGGGTCGGCTGCTTTCCTGCTCGGGTCGGCAGCGGTTGGTGCCCGATCACGTGCAGCCGGTCCTATGACGCTACGAGCAAGAACAGTCCGGTCTCCCCTTCCGGCCCTGAAGGGCGGTCAGTGGACGGCGAAAGACAGGAAGGGGCTGGGTGCGCCACTCCACGAGACGTGGAGTGCCTCCCGGGCTCTGGTGCTGGCGACGAACAGCAGGCAGCGTTCCCGCAGCAGATCGTTGTCGTGCTGCACCTGGTCTACCTCCGGTGGCGTGACCTCCTTGGCGAAGGGAACCGCCCTCGATGTCACACCGACGATTGCGACACAGCGGAACTCCAGGCCCTTCATCGCGTGCATGGTGGCCAGTCGTACGCCGTCGACCTCCGCGCCCGGCTGGTCGCGGACCCGGACTGACGGAATCCCTGCCGAGGACAGCTCGTCCTGCACGCCGCTCAGGGTGGTGTTGAACCGGGCGCAGATGGCGATTTCACTCGGCCCGACACCTTGGCCCAACCACTCCCTCACCCGTTCGACCAGGGCGCCGATCTCCGCCTGCGCCGACGGGTACCCCTGGGCTGCGGGCCGCCTGCCGTGCAACAGGGACCGGTATCCGGTAAGGCTGTCCTCGCCCTCGCCGCCCAGATCCCCGACCGACGAGCCGACGAGCACCCTGGTGGACCAGGTGAGGATCTCCTCCGTACTGCGGTAGTTGATCCGCAGTCGGCTGCTGCGGCCGGCGACGGAAATGCCCAGGGCGGCCAACGAGACCCGGGAATCGTAGATCCTCTGGTGCGGGTCGCCGGTGATGAACAGGTCGTCGGCACCGGGCGGCACAGCGGCACGCAACACCCGCCACTGCGCCGGGTGCAGGTCCTGCGCCTCGTCGACCACGACATGCCGGTAGCCGTACTCGGTCAGGTCGGCCTCGCCGAGCAGATCCGCTGCCCGCGCGCAGATCTGCAGGTGCGTGGCGGAACCGGCTGGCCGCCCGGTACGCCTCCCGGTCCCGGATGTCCTGGGCGAGTATGACGTGCCGGAACTCCTGGGCCAGAAACTGCTCGGTGAAGGGCAGCGTCAGCTTGCGGCACACCCGCCGCCAGATCTGCCGCTCGTCGAGGTCACCGATCGGGGTGGGCACCCGGCCGGCGAGGGCGCGTACCGTCCGGTTGGCCACCGCGTTGACCGTGGTGACCTCCACCCGCGCCAGTTGCCGCTCGTCGCCGAGCAGCAGCGCGAGGCTCTCCCGCAGGCTGGCGGCCAGGGCGTTGGTGTAGGTGGTGAGCAGCACCCGCCCTTCGGGCGTACGGGCAAGCAGGTGCTTGACCCGGTGCAGGGCCGCGACCGTCTTCCCGGTGCCGGGCCCGCCGGTCACCTGCGCCGGTCCGTTGTACGAGACCCGGTAGGCGACCCGCCGCTGCGACGGATGCAGGAACACCCGCCAGGCGGCGAACGGCTTGTCGAGGATCTCGGCGAGTTCGTCCGGGCTGGTGACCAGGGTGATCCGGCTGGCGGTGTTCGCGATCGCGATCTCCAGGCTGTCGCTGGTCTCCGCCGCGACGTTCGCCGGCCGTCGCTCGACCACCACGTCCCGGTAGACCTCCTCCGGGGTGAAGCCCTCGGCAAGGTACTGCAACACCTCGAACTGGTCTTCGGGCAGCAGCGTCCCGAATGCCTCCAGCTGCGGCTTGTCGACGATGGTGCGGACCGCCCGCAGCACCTGATCGTCGATGCCGAGATCACGCAGCACGGTGTCGGAGTGTTTGGCGAACAACAGGCTCGGCGCCTGCGCGGCCGCCTGTTCCAACGCCGGGGTGAGCTGCTCGATGGCGACGACGTTGCGGACCTCAAGCGCCCGCGTCGCACTGTTGACCGTGTAGAGCCGCTTGGCGGCCCAGGTGTACGCGTCGTCATGCGGAACGACGTTGATCAGCAGAAAGGTGTCACTGCCGTCGTCAGGTGCGAGCACCACCCCGCGCCAGAAGTCCGTGATCCGGATCGTCCGCATCCGTGGATCCCGGGCGTTGTTCACCGACTCCAGGTGCAGCCCCTTGTCGGCATGCAACTCGGCGACGGTGAGCTGGTGGAACTTCTCCATCGCCTTGCGTACGCCGGCCTTGACCGGCTTCTCCAGCACGTCATAGCTCTGCCAGAACGTGTTGGCGAAGGCTAGCTGCGGCACTACAAGCCTCCCGGTTACTGAAGCGACGGCACCTGGATCTGACGGTCTGCACTGATGGCGGTCGCCTGGTCGTAGAACCAGTGAAGATGGTCGAGCAACGCATCCCTGGCGTCGGCGTCCACGAGAACCGCTAGGGAGAAGCCAGGGCGGAGGGCAATCTTGGCGGCAGCGATATCCACATCGGGTAGCTGGTTCAGCCGCTGGCGCAGCTCTTCACGCAGGGTGATGTCGTCGAACGGCGGACGCGCACTCAGGTGCTGGAAGACCACCTCGAACTTGCCGCTCGGGTAGATCGCCGCTGGCCAGATATTGCCCAATTCGTGATCTTTGCTGCGGGCCATCAGGAAACAGGAGGTTTCCCCGGCGCTGCCATACAGCAGGGTGCCGCCCATCGTGGTCCAGGCGTCGAGCACCACGTGCACAGCGGTCGCGATCGTGGGGCCCTGCAGTGCGGTGAGCTGTTCGATGAACCGTGCGGCGTGGTCGACGTCTCCGGCCGGCCGCTGTCGCGGCAGGCGCTCGGGCAGGTCCTCTGGCGTCACACCGGCAAGCTGTGCCAGTTCCTCGGTGCCGATGCGCTGGGCCTGGTCGGCCCGGCCGTGTTCGTCGAACTTCACGCCCTCCGCGGTGAGCAGCTCACGCGGATCGTCGGTACGGCTCGGATCAAGCCATCGGAAGTTGGCCGCGACGAGGCCATCGGCTTGCAACACCCGATGAGCGTTCGGGGCCGGGTGTTTGGCCAACCGGGTGCCCACCGGCAGCGGCGCCGTGCCGATGAGTGCAGCGATGTCGCCGTACGTGGTCCAGGAACCGGCGGGCAGTTCGGCAAGCACCTTGTTCATCAGGCCCCACAGGGCATCGGACTGCTCGGGGGCCTGCTCGGTGGGGCTGGGCCAGAGGGTGACGATGCGCTCGGCGAGGGCATCGGCTCGGGCGTGGATCTCGGTACGTCCCCAACGCTCCTGTCGGGCGATCTCCTGGTTCAGTCTGAGGCCGCTGCGCTTCAGGTCCATCTGCTTGACCGTGAAGGACTTGTTGCCGAGCTCGGAGTTGTAACCGGTGAGGGTCAGATTTCCGATCGTGTGCACCAGGGCTTCGTACGCCTCCACGAAGTTCTCGTCCGGACCGAGGTCGGCGGCCAGCATCTGCCGCCAGTCGGGGGTCAGGGTTTGCGGGAGGACATGCTCGATGGTCAGCGACTCCGGCTTCACCGGCTCCTTGCTGCCAAACGACTCCTCCAGCCACTGAAGGACCAACTTGCGTTGATGTGCCCGGCCGTTCAGGTAGAACGGAATCGATCGCACGGCAGCGCGCACACTGGCGTCGCTGGCATAGTGCTTGCGACCGGTCGACAGGTAGGCCCGGACCGCCTCGTCCACCGGCAGCTCGGGGCTCATCTCGGTGACGATGCTGAGCAGAATCCGGTTGATGTTCGCGGTGGCGCGGCCGATCAGCAGGCGCCGGACAAAGAAGCTCTCGACGTACCGCATGGCCGAGGCGACCTGCTCCGAGGTCGCCGTACCCCGCTCACGGCGGTCGAGCAGGTGAAGCAGCAGTGGATAGACGGTGGTCGTGCCCCAGGCGCGCAACCGCTCCAGTCGCTGCCGTACGCCCGGGTCGCTCTCCTCCGCAGGGTGGAGAATGACCCGCAGCAGCGCGCCGAGCTGGCTGAACCGTCGGACCTCTGCCTCGATCTCCTCTTCGGAGCGCAGCCTGTTCAGTCGGGCCTGTTGAGCGGCGTAGACGTCGGTCTGCTTGACCCGCGGGTCCCGGTGTACCAGATCGAGCCAGAACAGCAGCACCAGGTCGTCGAAAACCAGGTGCTGCTGCAACGGGAACCACAGGGTTCGGTAGACGGTCTCGCCTCGGGTGGGCAGGCGCATGAACAGGTAGTTGCGCAGCAGGTCGGCCTGAGACAAGCGCAACCCGGTGTTGTTCAGCGACTCAAAGATCCGGTAGACGTTGTCACCGGCCTGTGCGGTGACCGACACCAACGCCAATCCGGAAAGGACGGCGTTCTCGATTCGCTCGATGTCGAGCGGATCGTCGGGGTCGTCGGCGGCGGCCAGCTGTGCGCCGAAGAACCGGTACGCCTCGCCGATCGGGTCGGCACCGCCGGCCAGCGGGGTCGAGTCGACGCAGGCCAGATAGGCGGCCCGGTTGGCCTGGGTGGGAACAAGCTTCAGTCGCTGCGACTCCGCCCTGAACGGGTTGACCAGGTACTGCATGTGGATCCGGTCGTGGTGCTCGGGGCCGTCGTATTTGGCGCGGTGGTCGCGGATTGCGCAGAGCAGGATCGTCAGGGTGGTGAGGCGTTGCTGCCCGTCCACCACCAGGTACTCGGCGACCCCGGCCGGTCCGATGTTCGGGCTGGGCGCCAGCACGAGTGAGCCGATGAAGTGCGTCGCGGTCGGATCCTCGATCTGGTCGTCGGCCAGCTTGCGGATGTCCTCCCACAGCCGCGTGAGCTGAACCTTCGACCACGAGTAGGTGCGCTGGTACAGCGGCACCTGATACTGCTTCGCGCCTTCCAGCAGCTCCCGCAGAATCGTTTCGTGCGCCGCAACCATGCAACCGGCTCCTCGCTGTGATCTGGTCTTGAGTCCGGCAAGACAACCAGAGCGACTGCGTGCACGGCAACTCACCAAAGGGGTCGGGAGCCCGCTTACAGGCTGAGCGGCATGTCGGATGCCCGACACGGCGACTCGACGCCTCGCCGGGTCGGCGCGGGCTCACCGTGCCTGGGGTTCGCCGCGATCGGCGAGTTCGCCGAACCAGGTGAGGGCGTGCTGTCCGGAGGAGATCCCGTAGTCCAGGGTTGCGCGCTGGTACACCGCCACATCGCGGAACTCCGCCGGCACCTCGATCGTGTCGATGCGCTTCTTGAGCGCGGTGAGCTGGGCGAGGTGAGCTGCGGCCCGCTCCTGGATGCGCCGCAGCACCGGTACGCGATCCGCCGGGTCGAGCAGGCCCAGGAAGTACAGCCGGGACAGCGCCGCCGTCTCCAGATCCGCCCCGCTGAGTTCGCCCGTCATCCATCGGTGGAACTCCTGCCGGCCCGCCTCGGTCACCCGGTAGACCTTCTTGCCGCGCCCGCCCGGTTCGGTGCTCGCGACCTCGATCAGCCCTTTGCCGAGCAACCCGTCGAGGGCGCGTTTGATGCTGCCCGAGCTGGCGCTGTAGAAGAGCGCGACGCCCGCTTCGAAGCTCTTGATCAGGTCGTACAGGCTCTGCGGGGCGAGCAACAGCAGGCCCAGGATCACGTGTGCCACATCGCGATCCTACCCTGTTGACTCTCTTAGACATGTCTAGTAGACATGTTGTCATGTTGAGCAGCCTCCAGCAGCAGTCCGGCAATCGGGTGACCAGCGAGGTCGACGCCGGCCTGACCCGGCTCGTCCAGAAGTTGAGCGCCAAGCGCGGCCTGCACCACGTCAGCCTCGCCGTGTCCGGCGCCGACGGGCAGCGCCACTGGGCCGGCGCATCGGGTCCGGCGGACACCACCGAGCCGCAGGTACGCCCCGAGGCACCGTTCTTCATCGCCTCGATCACCAAGCGGTTCATCGTCACGCTCGTCCTACAGGCCCATGAGCGCGGCGAACTCGACCTGGACGCCCCGATCTCCACCTACCTGCCCGCGTCCGTCACCACCGGACTACACGTGCGGCGCGGCGTGGACCGGACGGCACAGACCACCGTACGCCACCTGGCCACCCACACCTCCGGGCTGCCGGACTTCCTCGAACGACGCCGCGGCGAGCCCAGCCTCTACCGGCAGCTACGCGCCGGACAGGACATCTCCTGGACCTTCGACGACGTCCTCGACATCACCCGCAACCAGCAGCGCCCCCACTTCGACCCGCAGGACCTCAACGCCCCCAGGCAGCGGGCACGCTACTCCGACACGGGCTACCAGTTGCTGCTCCGGATCCTGGAGGCGGTCACCGGCCGCACTTTCCCCGACCTGCTCGCCGACCGCATCACCGGCCCGCTCGGCCTCACCGGCACCTGGCATCCCGCCGCCGCGCCCGCCGACCCTGATCTCCCAGCACCCCTGCCTCTGCACATCGGGCGACGACGTGTGGACCTTCCCAAGGTCATCGCCTCGGCCGACGACCTGTTCAGCACCACCACGGATCTCCTCGCCTTCGAGCGGGCACTCGTGGCCGGTGAGCCCTTCGCCGACCCGAACACCCGGCACCTGCTGACCGAACGTCGCAACCGGCTGAGCAACGCCCCGGTGCTGCGCTACGGGCTGGGCACCATGTTCTTCACCGTCAACCGGCTGATGTCGCCACTACCCAAGCCGGTGACGCTGGTCGGGCACTCGGGGTCGACCGGCACCTGGCTGTTCACCTGCCCGGAACTCGACCTGCACCTGGCCGGCACCGTCGACCAGACCGAGGCCCAGAGCCTCCCATTCCGCATCATGGCCGCCTGCCTGCGAATCTGGGCCAACTGAACGTGGCCGGTCACAGTGCGGCGACCCGGGCCAGGACCGGCCGGAAGGCACCGGGCTGGTCGTCCGGCCCGATCTCGACACCTTCCAGCCACACCCACTCGCCGTCGTACCACTGACTGACATCGAGGCGTACCCGGAGGATCCGCAGCCGCAGCGCGCCGGTGGCGTACCGATGGTCGGTTTCGGCTAGCTGGACCACGTCCCCGGCCGCCACCGGAACGCGGGGCACGACCGGCACCCGGGTCGGTGTCCCCTTGAGGCGACCGCGCGGCCACGGCGGCGGCGGTGCGGCGACGGCCTGCGCTGCCTGCCGGGCGCGCAGGATCAGCCGGTTACGGATCTGCGCGGGCGACAGGTCGAAGACGTTCACCGCAGTCGCCGCCGCAGGATGCGAGCGATGGTCGCCTCGGCCCAGGCCGCCCGGGGGCAGGAGCCGTCCGGGTGACAGCCCGGGCATTTGCGGGTACGCCAATCTTCGCCGGGCCGCCGCCAATGCTGGTTGAACAGCCGGTTGGCCTGCGCGAGCTGCCCCGAGGCGAACTCGTCCTCGCCCGACTCCACCCGATCAGGCTCGGCCGACCCGACGCCCGGCGGCCCCGGGCAGATCGGCGTCGGGAACCTCCCCCGGTTCCGCCGTCCGGCCCGACCCTCGTCGTCGCGCCCCGCCCGCCGGTTGCGCGACCCCGCCGGGCGTTCCTCGGGTCGCTCGTAGACCTCCGCGCCGTCGCAGCGCGAGGTCAGCCGCAACTCCGGTACGAGCTGCTCCACCGGCAGCCGCCGAAACCGCCCTGGCACATCCCCGTCCGGTACGGGCTGCCCGGTCAGGTCCAACGCCACCGGCCCCGCCCGCAAGAACCACTTCCACCGCCGACCCATGTCCCGCCCCTCTCCGTCTCCACCACGCCGATCCGAAGTCTAGTCCACCTGTAAAGCCTGTAAAGATAGGAAGGGGATCCTTTACATGATCCTTCAGGTCAGTGCTTCCCTGATCTCATGCCGTACGCCCAGCCGCTCTGGCGACAGATCAGAGATGACCTGCGCGCCAAGATCCGGGTCGGCATCTACCCGCCGGGCAGCAAGCTCCCCTCCACCCGCCTGCTCGCCGAGGAGTACGACACCAGCCACATGACGGTACGGCGCGCGTTGGACTCCATGATCGAGCTTGGCGAACTGGTCGGCCGCATGGGCATCGGAGTCTTCGTCGCCGAAACCTCCGAGCAGGATTCCTGACCACCGATGAATGCGTACCTGGTGATCCTTGGTGACCGGGACGCCATCTCGTGGGTACTGCATGAGCAGCGGATGGCGTTTCCGGCGACACCGCGCGCGGAGGTCGCGGCCCTCGCCGCCGACGACCGGCTGTTCCTCTACGCCACCCGGGGTGCCTGGCGTAACCCCACCCGCGACCGTGGCCGGATCATCGGTACGGCGGTGGCCCGCACCTCGGTCCAGAAGCTGGACACCCCGGTCGAGATCGCCGGCCGAACCTTCGTCTCCGGTTGTGACCTGCGGATCGAGGCTCTGGCACCGTATCCGGGTGGGCTGGAGTTGCAGCCGCTGGTGGCGCAGTTGGCAGCCTTCCCCAAGCCGCAGACGTGGAGCATCTACCTGCGCCGCGCGCTGCTGACGCTGCCGACTCAGGACGCGCAACTCCTCGACACGCTCCTGACCCCGATAGCCAAGCCGAGGACCGAAGCACTGAGCACCTACCACCGACCGGCGGCTGCGTAGCAGCAGACCGGAGTGTGCAGCGGGGCGGCAGATCGTCATAGCGCTGCCCTTCCAAGCTGGGCGGCAAGGATGAGATTGAAACGCGGCGACCGTCCGGGGGGAATCGGTCCGGCCGCCGCGCTGTGACCATCCTGGAACCCTCCGCAGCGGAAACGCAACGTTCTAAAGCCGAATTTCGCGTGTATGCATTGACTTTCTTTCCTGTAACGGTTAGGTGTTTCAATGACAGGTCACGCAGTGTTGCGCGTTGGAACCAGGGAGTGTGCCAATGGCCGAGGACATCGGATCGACAGTGCCGCGCCGCCAGCTCGGCCGACTGTTACGCCAGTTCCGCAACGAGGCCGGGGTGACGCTCGACGCCGCCGCCGAAGCCCTCGAATACAGCCGACAGAAGATCTGGCGTATCGAAAGCGGCATGGGCTCCATCCGGGTGCTCGACGTCAAGGCCATGTGCGAGCTGTACGGGGTGTCGCCCGAGATGACCGAGGCCATGCGCGGCCTGGCCGTCGAAACCAAGTCGAAAGGCTGGTGGCACGCCTACGGCGACGCCGTACCAAGCTGGTTCGAGCTGTACGTCGGCCTAGAATCCGCCGCCGCCCACCTGCGCCGCTACGACGAGTCAGTGATCCCCGGCTTGTTCCAGACTCGTGAGTACGCACAGGCGATCTACCGCCTCGACCGTCCTCAGGCCAGCGAAGAGGACCGTGAGCGCGCAGTTCAGGTCCGGCTGCAACGGCAATCCCTGCTGGTCCGGCGCCTTCCGGCCGCACCGAAGGTGGCGCAAGTACTGTCCGAAGCGGTCCTCCGCCGCGCCGTGGGTGACCTTCGAGTCATGATCGCTCAACTTGATCACCTCCTCCGGCTGTCAGACCTGCCGAATGTCTCCCTCCGGGTGCTTCCGCTGGCAGCAGGTCCTCATCCTGGTGCAGTCGCCGGTTCCTTCGTCATCCTCGACTTCCCGCCTACCAAAGGCGGCCGGGCCGCTCCCGAACCCTCCGTGGTCTACAGCGAGTCCCTCACCGGCGCGCTCTACCTGGACAAGCCGGACGAGCTACAGGCATACGAGGCCGTGTGGAAGGGCTTGGATACCCGAGCGCTCAATGAGGCAGAATCAGGCGAGCTAATCAAGCAGATCATCGGGGAGATGCGTCATGACTGACCTAACCGACGCCATCTGGCGCAAGAGCACCCGCAGCGGCGGCAACGGCGGCGACTGCATCGAGGTCGCCGCCAACCTCCCCGGCCTCGTCGCCGTACGCGACTCCAAAGACCCGACCGGTCCTGCTCTGACCTTCTCCCCCGCCGCCTGGGCTGCCTTCGTCACCATGGCCCGGTCGGCCGACTGAATACGGCGAGCACCAGCGTCCCTGCTTCGCACACGTTCAGCCGATCCGGCCGAATCAGTCCTCAAATCCGTTGATCGACAGCCCTTGGCAGTTCCGACGACGATGCTCGCCCTGGTGACGCATCCAGAAGACGACATCGAAAATTCGGATGTCCGATACGTGGGCTGGCACATTTGCCTTGACCCGCAGGTTGCGCAACCTGCGGGCTAGGCGGCAGTTGTCGGCTCGAAGCTGTTCGTGCAGCCAGAGCCAGAAACCATGGCGACCATGCAACGCGCAGGCCAACACGCTGTCGTAGACCGGGATGAGTCTCGGACGCTTCCTGGCGAGCACCTTGCCTGCGATCGTCTTGCTCACGCCCGGCTGAGCCGTCAGCCGGTGCCAGGCGCGATCCGCCGGACCACCATTCTGGATGTACTTCCGCGCTCCCTCATCGGCCAAGTCAACCGAGATCGGGATTTCACGTAGCTCGTCGCTGATGCGCTGGCCTAGGTCGCCTTGCAGGAGGTTGAGGGCGACCGCAGGCGGAACCCGCACCTCCAACAACTGGACAGCGATCAGATCCTCGGCGGTCACAACATCCCGGTGCAGGGCAATCGGTCCACCGCCCAACGCCTCGAACTGACTACCCGTGAAGGGCTTAGGGTGATTCACAAAATAGCGTTTGAGGTCCTCCACCGACTGTTTGTCATCGAGCACAGTCACAATCTTTTGCAGTGGCAGCCAGTCGTCAGACATTCACGCCTCCCCCAACGCGACTCGGCGGCGAATCTCCTTGAGCGTGACCACATCGCCCTTCACCGCATCCTGTGCTTGCCAGAAGTCGAGCCCATCGGTCGCAATACGAGCTTCGGTGATGTCCCGGCCGTGAAGGGCGATCTTCACTGCACGCCCTGCCCCCGAGGGTGAGTCGTAATTTTCCCCCTGGTAGCGCACTCGGCCATCCGCCAACAGCTCAGCGGTGTGCTGCTGTCCGAGGTAGCGAGCGATGAGCGTGGTTCCCGGCCGCAGCCGGCCAGCGGCAATCAGGTCAGCCAACTTCAGCTTGCGCTCATCCGGCGACACGCGCCCGGACGCCCGTCTTAAGCGCTTCGTCTCTGGTAACTGAATCGATGAAGCCGCTTGGGCATGCGAAGGGGCGGCGTGCTCAACCGAGGGCTTGTACGCCTGCTTCGGGGGCACATGCCGCTGAGGTGGCACGGCTGACATCGGGAAGTCGAAGGTAGCGCGGGCACGGATGAGGCTCTGCCGGATCTCCTCGCGGGTCAGCCTGGGCATTCGACTGTCGAGCAGGTCGACCAGTTCCGACGCAGGGTCCGACCCTGCGAACAGGTCCGTTAGTTCGGTATGCACCTGCCGGTCGACAAAGAGACCCTTCCACAACTCCTCGATCCGGTTGTCACCCATGTTCTGCTTGCTGAGCAGGCTCAACAGATCGACGGCTGCGTCAACGTCGTCTTCGATCCGGACCGCGCGGAAGAGCTTGTGCTCGATCGGCACCGGCGCATGGGCGTTGTAGACCCGCCACTGAGGTGATCTCAGCAGCGCAAAAGTGTTGATTAGTACGACACGGGCGAAGGTGTCGAGTCGGGCGGTGATGGAAACAGGCGTGGAGCCATCGATAGACACGTCCTTGCGACAGAAACACGTCTTCGAGAGGGCTCCACGTGATTGCCTATCGTGCCATGGTCGACGTCCCGAGGGAACTCGTGCAGCATCTCGGCCGGCTGCTTGCCGCCGAGCGTCGAGCCAAGGGGACCCGGCGCGGCACTCGCGCGTTGACCTGCTTCTACCAGGCGTTGTTGGTGCTGATCTGGTTCCGCAAGGGCGAGGACCTGGCCCTGCTCGGCGCGGGGTTCGGGATCTCCCGGGCGACCGCGTACCGCTACCGCGACGAGGGCATCGCGGTACTCGCCGCGCAAGCAAGCGACTTACACACCGCGCTGCGCCGTGCCGCCGACGACGGCTGGTCGCACGTGATCCTCGACGGCAAGCTGTTCGACTGCGACCGCCTCACCGAGACCACCCTGTCGGTCAAGGGCGAGACCATCGACGCCTGGTACTCCGGAAAGCACCGCGACTTCGGCGCGAACATCCAAGCGATCATGCGCCCAGACGGGCTGCCGATCTGGACCTCGCAGGCTATGCCCGCGCATCTGCACGACACCAGCTGCGCCCGCGAACTCGGTGTCACCGCCGCATTGAACTGGTCCGCCGCCGAACTCGACCTGCCCACCCTGGCCGACTCCGGCTACGAAAGCGCAGGCCACGGCATCAAGACACCGATCAAACAGCCCGCCGACGGCAGCCGACTCGCACCCGACAACCGCGCCTACAACCGGCTGCTACGCGGCCTGCGCTGGCAAGGCGAACGCGGCTTCGCCATCCTGACCGGACGCTGGAAAACGCTCCGCCACACCACCGCCAGCCCACGCCGGATCGGCGAGATCGTCGCCGCCGCGCTACACCTGACTCACTTCGAATACCGCTACCTACCCGAATCTTGCTGAGATCACCTCACTCCGCGCCGTCAGTCAGGGCGACCCATTCCACACCGGCCATCGTTGCATAGCCAATGGTCTGGTTGGCCCAGCGCGGATCGTCAAGGTTCTCGCCAAGCCCCTTCGCCTCGATGAACAAGCGCGGAGTCCGCAGAAGCAGCAGTGCGTAGTCCACCGGGTTGTCCACGCCCCGCCGTCGATACTCTCGCCTTACCTGATCGAGGTCGTAAAGATCCCAGCCAAGTGCACCAATAATCGGCTCTATGAGAGCGACTCTGGTATCCATCTCGCCGATCACCCGCTGCGGCTGCCGACGGAACCGCTCCACCCGCTCGACGCACTGCTTAATCGCGCCGTCCAACTCATTCATACCTACTGCCCCTCACGCTAGCCTGCGCCGTCCGGCCAATGGTTAGTTTCCTCGGCCCGAATGACGGGGACCATGGCCGGGAGGCAGGGTCAGAGTGGAGGTGTAATTCTCTCCCTCAACGAGCGGATTGGTCGGGCTGACACCCCCAGCAGCCATCCGATCATACTCGTCGAGGATCAACTCCTTGGTCCGGTAGGTGCCATACTTTGCCTCGTCTTTGCGCTTGACGATCGGGAACGTCTCCATGATATAGCCCACGTCATCACGGGAGACTCCGTAGAGGTGAAAGAAGAGAGCATCAATCTCGGCTCGAATTATTACACGGCGTTCCTCGTCCCACCGAAATGGGGCGCCAATGTCGCCGAGATCTCGGGCGAAGGAAGCCATGTCGTGTGCGGTGTAGGTCAGCTCTACAGTTCGAGGGATTAGCATCGGAGCGTGCGAGGCGAGCGAATCGGGATGCGGAACGGGAAGTTGCTTCCACACGAAGCTGCTCATGCTAGTGCCGCCGATCTTCTGGCGGCTCACATAGTCGAACACGAATGAACTTTGGCATGCATACAAGCAGGCAGAAAATTTGGCATGAAGGCAGGAAAACATGAGTGGGAACTTATGGCCAACAGCAACACGAGGAAACATCGAGACTACGGCTGTGCGCTCATTCGCGGAGTTGGTAATCTCCCGCCATCCGAGAAGCCAATCTCGCTTCCATTGCCTTGAAGCAAGCCTCTCGTCCACCTCGCGCTCAGAAACCCAGTACCGAGGCATCGTCACAAAGTTGGGGTCGTCTTGCTGCTCGGCGGCCAGTCTCGGCAAGCTTCCCATGTTGGCCTGGGCCTCCGTCTGACCTTCGTAGGTTCCCAGCCGGTGGTCGAAATAGTGAAGCATCTTTGCCTCGACCAACGGCAACATGCGGGCATCTCCGCGCTTGAAGGTGTTGCCTTGGATGGTCCAGCCATCACGTTCTAAATCTTCCCGAGACGAGAAAAGGTTGGAACTATTGGACATATGAAACATAGTTATGAACGACAGCCCCCACGGATTACCCCTTGGATCGCCCTCCTTGAAGAGCACTGGAACCCGGCTATAGATCCCGAGGGTGATCTCCGCGTCTCGGCGGGACCGAAATAGCGGGCACGTTCCAGTGTTCGGATTCACTTTCAACAGGTCGGCTACGCTGAGGCGAATCCTGGACGCGTCCAAGTCTTCCATGTGCCTGACATAGAAGCAGAAGTCTGCCTCAGGCACCCTTGCACCGCGCCCCAATATTGTTATTAGGCTAAAATCGGTATCGTGATGCACCTTTCTACTCAGAAGGTAAGCCTCGTTCTCAAAGTTCAAAAAACAAACGAGGGACTCAGCGCTAACAACATCCGAGAAGTACATCGCTGTTGTTGCAGACGTCCCGATTTGTGTGGGCAAAACGAATCCATTGCGACCGTTTGGGGAAACGATATTGCGGCCTGTTTCTGAAAACACCGCGAAGGTGTTGATGTCGCCACGGCCGGTCAGCGGGTAGCGTTGCGAGGCGCGTAGGAACTGGCTCTCTCCCTCAGCGCGTCGCTTCGCCGAGGTGAATTCCAAATGAAGATCAGGTCGGCTGGTAACGAGTGCGGCGATCAGCCTTTTACGAGCAGCAGCGTTCACTGCCTTGGCGATCGCCTCGTCTCGCTGGGCGAAGAACTCCTGCTCTTGGAGTTTGATGCGTTCCCAGGGCGGGTTGCCCAGGACGCCGTCGAAACCGCCGGCCCAGCCCGTCGCCGGGTCGACGCCCACGTCGCGCTCCGGTACCTCGAAAACCTCGGGAAACTCCAGGTGCCAGTGGAAGAAGCGGTACTGCGCACGCAGCCGGGTGATCTCGTCGTGGGTCGCCTGTGGGGCCGCCGAGGCGTCCGGGGCCTCCAGGGCGCGGAAGACGTTGTGGGTGACGGCGGGCGGGGCGTCCGCCGTTTTCCGCCACATGAACGCGGCACACCAGGCATCGGCAGCACGTAGCGCTCGGGCGTACTCGTCGGAGGTCTTCCAGGTCCGGTAGGCGGACGCCTGCCTGCGGACGTCGCCGAGGTTGTCGGTAGGTGCCGTGATGATGCGACGCAGATCCTGGGCGAAGACGATGTTGGCGACCTTCGCGCCTCTGTCCACATCGAAGAGGGTGCCCTGACCGGCCCGTTCCTTGGCGTTCTGCTTTTCCAGGGACTTGGCGTGCTTCTTGTCGTCGCCCTCGATGGGTTTGAACGCCTCGTCGGGGATGCCCTTCTTGAGCAGGGCGGGGGTGGCGCCGATCAGGGCGTTGCCGCACTTGATGTGGGCGTCGAGGAAGCTGAGTGGCTTGCCGGGTTCCAGGGCTTCCATCCAGAGGGAGACCTTGGCGAGTTCGACGGCCATCGGGTTGAGGTCCACGCCGTAGATGCAGCGGGCGACGACCTCGTGCAGGGCGGTGCGTACGGCGTCGGTGGTGGGTTCGGGGTTGCGTTCGCGGACGGCGGCTACCCGCTTGGCGATGCGACGGGCGGCGGCGACCAGGAAGTGGCCGGAGCCGCAGGCCGGGTCGCAGACGGTCAGCGACAGCAGTTCGTCGACGATGTGGTCGCTCGGGTCGGGTTGTCCGGCGGCGGTGGCGGCCTGCTCGGCGCGCTTCACCGCGTCGTCGATGACCGGGTCGAGGGCCGAGTCGAGCAGGCAGTCGATCAGGGAGGACGGGGTGTAGTAGGAGCCGGTGGTTTTGCGGGTGTTGCCCGCCAGTTCGACCAGCTCGAAGGTGCGGTCGACGGCGCTGTGTTTCGGCACCAGTTCCAGCAGGGATTCGTAGATCGAGCCGAGTTCTTCGGCGTCCAGGTTGCGGTAGTCGACCGAACGCCAGCGGCGGGTGCTGGTGTCGCGTACCAACGACAGGTGGCGAACGGCGGTCAGCAGGTGGTCGTTCGACAGCGACAGGTCGCGCAGCGGGTCGTCGGCGTCGGCGTGGTCGAAGAGGCCACCGAGGCCGGGCAGGCCCAGCTCGGGGCGGCCGTTCTCGTCGCCGAGCGCGTCGAGGACGAGGCGTAGGGCTTGGTAGAGGTCACTGTGGGTGGTACCTCGGCGACGGCGGGCCTGGGCGCGCAGCCGGGCCGACGAGAAGTATTTCGCGTAGCGTTCGCGGGCCTGGTCGTCGGCGTCGGGGTGGTGCAGGGCGTCGCGGTCCTCGGCGACGAAGAGGAACAACAGCCGGTACACCAGCCGCAGCAGCGCGTTGTGCAGGGCCTGCGGGTCGACGTTCTCCCGCAGCGTGGCGTTGGCCGGGTGGCGGAGGAAACCGGTGCCGAGGGCGGTGATCGCCTCCTGCACCCCCTTGCGGAGTTGGTCGAGGGCGCGGGTGCCGGCGGCGATCGCCTCGGTGCGCCACTTCTCCAGCCAGCAGGTCGACGGTGCGGCGTCAGCGGCGGTCTCGAAGCGGGAGACGTGCAGGAGGCGGTAGAGCAGGACGAACTCGCTGAACAGTTCGCCGTCGAAGATGGCTTCCAGGTCGAATTCGACGTAGGCGGCGGTGGCCAGGGCGCTGGAGTCGCGCAGCAGGCGCAACTGTCGGCCGTTGGTGAGGACCCCCCACAGGTGGGCCTCGGAGCGGTTCAGCAGCTCCTGCACCAGCGACTGCGGCGGCACCCCGCCGCTGCCGGCGGGACGCTTGTCTAGGGCGGCGTTCCAGGGCACCAGGTGGATCGGGACGTGCTGCCAGCGGTGGCTGATCGGGAAGGTCTTGTTGCCGTCGTCGGAGCTGATGCCGGTGTCGCCGAGCGCGGTCAGCGGGCCGAAGCCGAGTCCTTCGCCGAAGAGGGGTAGCAGCCACTCGGCGACGGCCAGGCCGGTCGGGTCGGCCGGGGTTTCGGCGGCCGGGGCGACCGGCAGCCGGTTACGCAGTTCCTTCCACACCGACTTGAGGTAGTCCCAGTGGCGTTCGGCGTCGTCGCGTACGGAGCGGGAGCCGATCACCTTGTAGTCGGCGGGTTTGGCGCCGCTGACGTCGCGGCCCTCGGAGATGCGGACCAGCATGTCGGCGGGGATCAGCCCGCCGATGGTGTGGACGGCGGAGAAGACCTGGTTGCGGGCGGTGGCGGACATCAGGCGTTGCCTCCGGCGGCGGGGGTGGACGCGGGCAGGTAGACGTAGGCGCCGAGGACGTCGGGGCGGTCCTGCGCGGTGACGGTGAGGCCGCGGACGATCTCACCGGCGACGCTGCGCACCCGGCGGTGCGAGGCGAGCAGTCTGGCGGCCAACTCCTCGCCGTACGCGGTCAGGTGGTCGGTGACCTCGGGCAGGCCGTCGAGGATGCGGCCCATGGTGCGTTCGGCGAAGTCCCGGTCGGTGTTCTCGTCGGCGCCTGCGTCGAGCAGCCGCATGGCCTCGGCATCCGGCAGCCAGGTGGCGTTGGCGGGTGCCCCGGAGAAGGCCAGCAGCCGGGCGTCCTCGGCGACGATCTGCCGGGTGCCGGCCCGCGAGGGCAGGGTCAGGTGGAAGCGGTAGCGGACCAGCAGCAGGGTGGTGCGTACGGTGACCGCCCGAGTGCGGATGACCCCGCAGCGGCGGGCCGGGCGGGCGCCGGTGGTCTGGTCGTCGAGGGCGGCGTTGAGCACGTACCCGGCCAGGGCCACCACCGCCGGGTCGGTGCGGACCAGGGCGGCCTGGCCGCGTGCCACGGCGGCGGTCGTACGGAACAGCACCGGTTTGCCCGTCTCGACGGCGTCGCCGCCGAGCACCGGGGCGAGGGTGTCGCGTAGGCCGGCGGGGGTGCCGCTGACATCGGCGGTGAAGTCACCGGAGCCGTCCGGCGCGTCCCGCAGCACCCCGTCGAGAGCCCGCAGCGACAGGCGTACGAAGTCGCGGATCTCGGCGGCCCGGCCCAGGGTGTCGCGGATCTCGGCGACCTCGCGGGCCACCTCGTCGGGGCGGATGGTCTGCTGGGCGAAGCGGGACCGGGACGTCTTCTCCTTCTCGGCGGCGGACTGCCATTCGCTTTCCAGGGCGGCGGCCCGCTTGTCGATGGCGCGGTACTCCTCGGCGTCGAAGAGGCTGCCCTGCTCGCCGTCGCGGCCCCGCAGCAGCAGCCATTCCACGATCGCGTCGGTGACCCCCTGGGAGGCGGCGTCCGGAACGGAGACGGAGATACCGAGGTCCTTACGGATCTGCCGGTGCTTGCGGATCAGCACATCGAGGACCTTGCCGTCGATGCCGTTGTCGCTGCCCCACAGGGTGATCACGCGAACCTTGTCGCGTTGCTGGCCGTACCGGTCGACCCGGCCCTCTCGCTGGTCGTGCCGGGTGGGGTTCCAGGCCAGGTCGTAGTGGACGACCGCGTCGAAGTGGTGTTGCAGGTTCACACCCTCGGAGAGGCAGTCCGTGGCGACCAGGACCCGCCGGGCGGCCGGGTCGTCACCGGCTTCCCGGGCCAGGTCCTCGATGCGTTCGATGCGCTGCTGCGGCGACAGGGTGCCGGTGACCGCTCGTACGACGGTCTTCTTGCCCAGGGCGTCGGCCAGGTGGTCGGCGACGTACTCGGCGGTGGGGATGTAGCGGCAGAAGACGATCGGGTGGTAGCCCTCCTTGAGCAGGGCCTTGAGGTGTCTGGTCAGGGCGGCGAGTTTGGTGTCCCCGGCCGGTCCCTCCAGTTCGGCGGCCCGGTCGGCCAACTCGGCCAGGCGGCGACCGGCGTCGACCTCCACGGCGCCGGCCTCCGCGCCGGGTGCCACGTCCAGCCCTTCCAGCGCGTCCGCGTCGACCGAGTCGCTGGTCAGCGGGGCACCGAGCCGGTCGGCCTCCTCCGGGGTGTCGGCGGTCGCGGTCGCCGAACGGGTTCGCAGGGTCTGCGCGGCGGCGCGGGGTGAGGAGACCAGGGAACGCAGCAGGGCGATCGCCGACCACCAGGCGATCCGGGCCTCCCGTCGGCCCCGGCTGTCCGCGGCGGTCACTCGCTCACTGGCGTACGCGATGGCGTCGTCCAGCAGCGCCCGGTAGCCCGCCGACAGCCGGTAGGTCTCGTCCTTGAACTCCCGGTCGGTGGGGAAGCTGGTCTTCTCGGCCAGGCTGTCGTCGGCCAAGCCGTCGCCGCGGGTCAGGTACTGCCGCACGTCGGCGCGCTTGCGGTGGACGAAATGCTGGGCGAGCAGGCGGCGGCCCGCCTCCGAACCCAGGTCGACCGTGGCCAGTTCGGGCCGGACCAGGCCGAGCAGGTTACGGAAGGCGCTCTCCTTGCCGCTGTGCGGGGTCGCGGTCACCAGCAGCAGATGCCGCTCGGGGTCGGCGGCGACCCGGTGCAGCAGTTCGTAGCGGAGCTGGTTCTGGGTGTTGCTGGCCTCGTCGGCGGCCACACAGGTGTGCGCCTCGTCCACGATGACCAGGTCCGGGCAGTGTCGGACGAAGTCGTCCCGGTGCCGGGTGGACTTGATGAAGTCGGTGGAGACGATCACATGCGGGTGCCGGTCGAACAGCGACTCCCCCAGGTCCAGGCCGCGTTCCAGCCGGGACACCGTGGAGGCCAGCACCAGCTCGGCGTCCAGGCCGAACTTGGTGCGCAGTTCCTCCTGCCACTGCTCGGCCAGGGCCGGTGAGCAGAGCACCGCGAGCCGGGTGGCGCTGCCCTGCGCCAGCAGCTCAGTGGCGATCAGGCCCGCCTCGACGGTCTTCCCGATCCCCACATCGTCAGAGATCAACATGCGGACGGTCTTCTGCCGCAACGCCATCAGCAGCGGCACCAGCTGGTAGGCGCGGGGCTCGACCGCGATGCCGGCCAACGACCGGAACGGCCCGGCACCGGAGCGGAACCCGATCCGCAGCGCGGACCGCAGCAGGCCCGCCGCCTGGGCATCCCCCAGGTCGGTCGGGGAGGGTGCGGCGAACTGGGCGTGGGAGACCGGCTCGATGTCCGGAAAGACGGCCGCGACATCGTCGTCGGCCCCGCCGAGCGGACGCAGGACCAGCATGTCGGGGGCGCTCTCGGGCAGCACCACCCACTCACGGCCGCGCGCGGAAACCAGAGAACCAGGGGTGTACGAGGGGGGCATGGTGTCTTCCGAAGTCGAGGGGGGTTCAGGGGTTGGCGCAGGTCAGGGGGTCACGCCGAAGTAGCGCTTGTGTTTGTCGACGATGGCGGCCCAGTCGGCGTCGTGCGGGAACCGGACCACGTCCCAGGAGCTGTCGTAGAGCCGCTCCTCGGCGTCCCGGTCCCGTTGGGCGACGAACTCGTGTTCGTGCACCGGCCCGTCGATGAAGACGGCCACGTTGACCCCGGACAGCCGGTAGACGAAGTCGGGGCGGGCCAACGCCTCGGGGATGAGGGTCTGCGCCTCGTCGGGCAGCCGCAGCCCGCGTTCCTTCAACCAGGTGACGAACTTGCTCTCCAGGGCGGTGTCGGAGTTGTCGGCCAGCCGCCGAAGCTGCTCGGTGCGGGACTCGCCCTGCCCGGTCGGGGTGGCCGAGGCGGCGGCGAACCGCAGCAGCAGGTCCCGCACGCTGTGCCGGTCGATGTGCCGGTGGTTGAGCTGGTTGCCGTAGGTGAGCAGGCACTCGTAGCAGCCCAGGGCGCAGGGCCGCTTCTCGTCCGGGCCACCCAGGTCGGTGCCGTCGGGGGCGAAGTGGCAGATGGCCAGGGCTTCGGCGGCGGCCCGGGCCAAGGCGTTCGGATCGGACTGCATCAGCCGCAGCACCCCGGCCCCACCCTCGGCGGCCTCGGTGAACAGCATCCGTTCCCGCGGGCCCTCGTCCGGTGGCAGGAGTTCGGTGGTCAACTCCGAATCCTCCAGCTCGAAGACCGCCTCGATGCCGCGTTCCAGGGCGTACATCAGGGACAGGGCCACCGGCGGGTCGAGCGGTTCGTCGAGTTTGAGCACCAGGATGTTGCGCCGATCCTCCACGTACGGGATGACGCGCTTCTTGCGGCGCTGCTCGTTGCCGTCGGCGTCCACCACCGGCATCTCCCGGGAGTCACCGGAGGCCTCCGCGGCGTCGCGTTCGTTCATCCAGCGCCCGTCGGCCGGGTCGAGCCAGAAACCGTCCGGCTCGTCGGGCTTGGCCCGCACCCGTCCCACATTGGTGATCCGGACCGTCGCCGAATCTCCGTACGACAGGGTGGCCAACCCGCCGACCTGGTCGGCGACCAAAGCGTCGCGGCGGCCCGGCCGGGCCCCATGGTCGTGGAAGCGGTACGAGGTGACCAGCCGATACCCGGCGCGGCGACGCTCCTCCTCGTCGGAGGAGATCCGCTCCCGGCGCTTGGTGAAGACGGTGTGCAGGTGCAGCAGGCCGACGGTCTTCTCCCCCAGCGCCACCCCGCACATCTGGCAGCGGTCGGCGTTCTCCTGCACGTCGTGGTGGTAGCCGCACTGCCCGCAACGGCGGGCCTCCCCGGTCACCACATCCCCGGCCGCGTCCGGCGGCAACTGGATACGGGTCACCTGGTAGCGCGCCCCCTCGTGGTAGATCAGCGCGCCCGGCCCGAACTCCCGGATGGCCAGGAAACGTGGCCGTTGCAGGTAGTCCCCCTCCCCGAAGCGTCGCCCGGTGGTCGGCACGTACGCGGCCAGCGGCAGCCGGGGGAAGGAGTAGCCCGGCAGGAAACCCTCGCTGGCCAGGTAGCGGTACGGGTTGAAGTCCGACAGCACGGACTTGCTGTCCACACTCTCGTTCTTGAGCAGGGTCAGCTGCGTCTCGGCCTCCCTGCGGCGGCCCTGAGCGATATGGCGGTCCCGCTCGGAGAGGGTGTGGTCCAGCACCCGCCGGTTCTGTTCGGCCTGGTCGACCAGGGCCGCCTTGAACAGGCCGCGCCACCGGTCGAAGGCCCGGTCGAACCGTTCCGGGGTGGTGCGTACGGTGTCCTCGATCCACCGCTCGTCCCACCAGCTCGACTGCGCGTACTCGGGCAGTAGGCCGGCGAAGACGCGGCGGGCGGCGCGGGCGGCCCGCTCCTGGGACGCGGCGTCGCGCAGCGCGGCGGCCAGGTGGTCGTGCAGCGGCAGCGCCGGGTCCGGCAGCCGGGAGTCCTCCGGGTAGCTGATGTCGATGCTCTCCGGAATGGTGCGTCCCAGCTTGATGCCGGCCTCTGCCAGCCAGATCGCCTGCACATGGGAGCGCACCAGATCCTCGTTGGCCAGGTCGAGGCGGGGCGCGGCGACGGCACCGGCGACCATCCGGTCCGAGCGGCGGAAATAGTACTGGTCATGGCTGTTGCCGGTGGCGCAGTAGGTGGTGACCAGGGCCGGTTGGCCGGAGCGGCCGGCCCGACCGCTGCGCTGGGCGTAGTTGGCCGGGGTGGGCGGGACGTTGCGCATCATGACGGCGTTGAGTTCGGAAATGTCGACACCCAACTCCATGGTCGGCGAGCAGTAGAGCAGCTTCAGTTCGGCCTTGCGGAAGGCTTCCTCCCGCTTCTCCCGCTCCACCGGGTCGACCTGGGCGGTGTGTTCCCGGGCGGCCAGGCCGGCCAGGGCCCCGGCCGCGCTGCGGTAGAGGCCTCGGAAGAAGGTGTTCACCCGGGGGCCGTCGCCGCTGGCGTAGGTGCGGGTCAGCGGGTCGTGGCTGCCCGTCTCGCCCCGACCGGCCCGCCACAGCAGCGCGGCGGCGGAGACCCGGTAGCCGGTCAGTGGGGTCTCGGTGCGGCGGTAGCGGCCGGGGCGCTGGGGTGCCTCGACGACCTCGGTCACCTGACCGCCGTCGCTGAGCACCTTGAGCAGATCCACGATCATCTGCTGGGCGTCGTCGAAGGACAGGCCGGTGCCGAAGTGCGCCCGCCGCAGGTACTTGCCGAACTTGCCGCGCCCGGACAGGAACAGTCCCGAGCGATCCAGGCCCGGCTTCGAGCCCTGCGGGTAGGCGGTGCCGACCTTCGGCTGGTCGCTGGCGGCGAGCACCCACGGGTCAACCAGCAGTTCCTCGCTGGCCCGTTGGAGGGAGTCGAAGTCGCCCCGGAAGTACTGCACATCGATGGCCAGGGCCCGGCGCATCTCGTTGAGCAGCGCCCGGACGATCTCGGCGCGCTGGTCTGGCTCCGCGTCCTGCAGTCGGCGGTCGGTGCCGGTCCAACGTTCCTGCGACGTGGCGAGCCATTCGGCGTCCGGATAGTCGATCACCAACAACCCGGTCTGCTCCAGGTTGGGCATGGTGATCCGCCAGCCCCGCTCAAGATCGAGGTAGAGGCGGTAGGCCACCACGTCACGCAGCGCCTTGGCGGCCCGCTTCATCATCATCGGCGGCAGGTCGTCGCCCCGGGCGTAGTCACCGGGTCGCAGCTGCAGCGCCTCGGTCACCTTGGCAGCGAGATCCTCGTGCACGATGCCGTCCGACTCGGCGAGCACCGCCTGATAGAGGGCACCCCGCAGTTGGGTGATCTGCACGAAGTCGTTGAAGTGACCGGCTTGCAGTGAGGCGTCCTGCCGGTTGTCAACGAAGGTCAGCAGCTTGCGGGCCTTGGCGTCCAAGGCCTCGGCGGGCGCGCTGAGCAGCGACCGCACGATCGACGCCGAGACCAGCGAGGTGGCCGAGGATCGTCCCTCCTGGTCGAGGGTGGCCAGCTTGGCGAAATCCCGACCCCGGGTCTGCTCGTAGCTGACCCCGCAGTGCAGGCAGAACGAGAACGGCGAGGGTACGAAGGCGGCCCGCAACTCGCCGCGCCCCTCGAAGCCCTGCGGGTCCACGGTCACGGCCTTCGGCACCCGGTCGCGGTAGGCGGCCCGGACGGTCTCCTGGCCGCTGGGGTCGGCCTCTAGCCACGACTCGGGAAGCCGGCGTTCCTCGATCGCCCGCTGCACGCTGGTCGGCCAGGGTCGGTCGGAGTCGATGAAGAGGTATCCGTCGTCGGTACGCCCCCCGGTGGCGGCGGTGTCCCGACGCGGCTCGTAGAAGGCGTAGCCGTCCCGTTCGACCCGGAAGACCGTCAGATACTCCTGGCCGCACTCGCGGCAGAAGGCCAAGGGCAGCAGGATCTTGCGGTCCGGGCCGGGCAGGACGAGCTGGTACTCCCGGGTCAGGTGGCGGGTCAGTTCGTCCTCGAGGGTCACGTAGACGGTGTCGCCCTTGGCCAGGAACTGATGCAGCCGGAACGCGAACAACGGTCGCTCGGTGACCGGATGCCGCGCTTCCGAACCGGCCTTGAGCACATCCCGGATGGCCTTGCCGCACTCGGCGGCGGACAGGCCGCTATGCTGTGCCAACTCCACGGCAGCCTGCTCGATCTTCGCCGGACGCTGCCGGACCAGTCGCCCGGTGGGGTCCTCGACCAGGCCGAACCGGGTCTCGATCCACCTGGCCAACGGGTCGTTGACCAGATCGCCGTACGCCCGGGGTGCGCCGGGTGCGCGTAGCCGATCCGCGGAGACGGTGTCCGGTGCGGGGCCGGTGGCGCGGACCAGGGTCTCCCCGATCACGTTGTCCGGGGTGACCTCGGTGCCGAACAGGGTGGTGGCGACCCGGGCAACCGCGGCCCGCTGGTCGTCCAGGCTGCCCTCGCTGGAGATGGTGGCGGAGGTGCCCACGCACTGCAGCTGGTCGGCGCGGCACGCCTCGCGTACCCGGCGGATGAGCAGGGCGACATCGGCGCCCTGCCGACCCCGGTAGGTGTGCAGCTCGTCGAAGACGAGGAACTCCAACCCCTCCGCCATCTTGATCAACGATCGCCGGTCGTCCGGGCGGGTGAGCATCAACTCCAGCATCACGTAGTTGGTGAGCAGGATGTCCGGCTTGCTCTCCCGGATCTCCCGACGCCGCTCGTCGCTCTCCTGGCCGGTGTACCGGGCGTAGGTGACCGGCTCACGACCGGGTCCGTAGCCGTCCTGGAGGAACTTGTCGAGTTCCTTGAGCTGGCTGTTGGCCAGCGCGTTCATCGGATAGACGATGATCGCCCGTACGCGCCGCTGGGGTTTGGGCCCTTCCTGCTGACGTGCCCGCAGGACCCGGTCCACGATCGGCACGATGTACGACAGCGACTTGCCGGATCCGGTGCCGGTGGTCAACACGTAGGAGGCACCCGACTGGGCCTTCTCGATGGCCTCCCGCTGATGCTGATGCAACGTCAGCGGGCGCCCGTCACACTCCGTACCCCCCTCGGTCTTGCGGGCCTGGAAGATCCGGGCGCACTCCTCGTGCAGGACCCCTTGGCTGACCAGTTCCAGGACCGACCCGCCAGAGGCGAAGAAAGGGTTGAGCGACAGCCACGGGTCGGGCCACTGCGATTTGGCGTTCAGATCCTCCTCGACGAAGGCCGCGATCCGGTCGTTACGGATGACGGTCCCACCCTCGGTGAAGGCGCGATAGTCCTTGATGAGCTGCCGGTGCACCCCGAAGACGTCCATCCCGGCCGGCCCGGCGGTGGCCAGCACCCCGTCGGTGGAGACCGCCGGCGGCACGGCAGGAGTATTCTCCGCCGTCTCCGCAGCCAGGTGTCTCACCGGATCGAACTCAGCCCAGCCCGGTACCGTGTCCTCGCCCTTCGCGTGCTGGCGCAACGCCTCGCGGACAGTCACCGCGTCGGCCGGACGATCGGCGGGGTCCTTGGCTAGCAGTTGCGTGAGCAGCCGGGCCAGTCCGGCCGGCACGTCGGAGCGCATCAGGCCGATCTCGGGTACGGGTTCCTCACGGTGCTTCTGACTCAACTCGTACGCGGACTCGCTGAGGAAGGGCGGGACACCGGTCAGCAGCTCGAACAGCACACAGCCCAGCGCATACAGGTCGGCGGCCTGGGTGACGGCGGCAGCTTGGAACTGCTCCGGCGCCATGTAGCGTGCGGTGCCGACGGTCACTCCCGTGCTGGTCACCCGACCGGTGGCCTCGTCGTCGAGGATCCGGCCCATGCCGAAGTCGAGCACCTTGACCACGCCGCCGCGCAGCAGCATGACATTGGACGGCTTGAGATCCCGGTGTACGACGCCGACCCCGTGTGCGGCGGCCAACCCGTCGGCGATCTGCGCACCGATGCCGGCCACCCAGGAGATCGGCAGTTGCGGGTGCTCGGCGACGAGGTCTCGCAGGGTCTCTCCGTCGAGCAGTTCCATCGCGATGAAGGGCAGCTTGTCGGCCTGGGCCGCACCGGCGATGATCCAGGGCAGGTTGGGGTGGTCGAGCTTGCGCATGATGCGCACCTCACGCTCGAAGCGCTGCCGCGCCTTGCCGTCGCCCGCCGTGTCGATCATCGCGCCGGACCGGCTACGCAGGATCAGCTTCAACGCCAGGATCCGGTCAGGGGATCCCTCCGCAGCCAACATGTCCTCGGCCCGATGGACCTCGCCCATGTTGCCCTTGCCGATCGCGGCCAGGATGCGGAACCTGCCCGCCACCCAGTCGTTCGCCCCAGTCAATGCTCAACGCTCCCAGCTCGTCGTGCATCGCGAGCGTGGGCGTTTCAGTTCTGCAGAACCAAGCACTCCGTCAGGCCGACGCCCCCTGCCGAAGGCCACACCTCGACACCTCAACAGTTGAAGGTTGCTCGCGATAACGTCCGTGGAGTATGTATGGTTCGGCATGGCGCGCGGTACTCGTCCGGATAGCGAAAATACCCAGCCAAACGTCGATCCCCTTGACAGAGTTCGATCAATGCCTTGGCCATGAGGGTCGCCAATGGACTCCCGCACCCTGAGGAATACCGCTCCGCTCATGCCCGCAGATCAGCCGGGACCTGCGAAAACGCCTCACTTCCTAGATTGACTGCCCGCCGGATGGGCAACACCCCGCGCGGCCGGCAGATGGTGTGTGCCTAGAGGGCTGCCAACCCATGAATCCGCCTGTCGGATTGCCGACTCAGGCGCCGCGCGCCGGGCGGAAGCACCCCGCACGGTCAGCGCCGCCGGCTCGGTTGTCGCTCCCGCCCAAGGCTGTGGTCGGCGACCTGTCGTCCCGCTCCCCTGTCGCAGGTCGGGCATCCATAGCCAACCGTCGGCAGACCACGCCGCCCCACCTCGAACCGCACCAACGTACGCTCACACCGCCCACACTCGTCGCCAAGCTGGCCGCTGCCGGGGGCGGTGCCGGGGCGGCGGCGTTGAGCCCGCCGCACCGCGTCAGCGAAGGCCTGATGATGAGTCCGCAGCACCACACCCGGATCGGGACCGAGCAGCGAGCCGGTAGACGTCCAGACCACATCGCCGATCACGGCGCTGGATTCGAAAATGGGCAGGCAGGGACGGATGTTCACCCCTCTTCGCTTCGCCTCCAACGCCTCGGCCGACAGGTAGCCATCCGGATCCGGCTCGACCCAGATGGTCACCGGCTCGGTCGGTACGTCCTGCTCGGCGACCAGCTTCAGCGACTCGATCAACGGCCGCAGGCCCACCAGCGGCGCCCGGGGAAGCCACATCTCGACGGACCCGGCCTCGGCCAGGTCATCGCGCAACAGGGCGATGACGTCACCTGTCACCCGGCGGGTGACCCCGTTGTCGAGTGCCTCCTCCCACGGCACGACCCGACCTCGCTCCAGCAACGTCGCAAAGAACCGCCACACCGCGTCCCTGCTGGTGCGCTGCCGGTGCAGCCGATCCAGAGCCGCGATGACCATAAGGTGGTCGCGGGCGCGGCTGGCGGCCACGTTCAGCAGCCGAGCGCCGTCCCCGCCCGACTCGCCCTCGGTGAACCACCGGTGCAAGGGCCGCACCCCGATACCGCTGTCCACCGTGTCGTAGACGACGATGTCCCGCTCTCCACCTTGAAACCGGTGCACCGTGGACGCCGCCCACGCCTCCTGCTCCGAGTCGGGAAGGAGCGACTCCAGCAGTCGGGCCTGTGCGGCGAAGGGTGAGATGACGCCCAGGCTGGTCAACTCACCGCCCGCCTGCGCGAGCAGCCCGGCGACGAGTTGTGCGTGCATCAGGTTGTACCGGGACGACATGCCCTGCTTGCGAGCGGTACGGGCACCGATGCGGGATGTGTCCAGCAGCAGGAGTTCACCGTCGGCCCACGCTGTCCTGCTGCGCCGCGGCCGGGCAGAAATCGTCTCGGCGGAGATCAGCGGGTTTTCCGGATAGAAGGCTGCGCTGACGACCGAGTTGATGTCCTGACGCATACGGTGCTGCTTCGTCAGAGCGGCGAGCCGACCCGGCGCTACGCCCCTGCCCACTGCGGCGTCGACGGCAGACTTCTCGAACGGACTGTTTCGCAGCCACTGCCGTGCTTCCGCAGTCTCGGCAACCACGACCGGCGGCAGTTGCCGAAAGTCACCCGCGACGATGGTGTGCCCACTGCCCGCACCGGCGACCAACAGCGCCAGCGCCGTCGTGGTCATGCTCGCCTCATCGAGAATCACCACGTCGAAGGTGAGTTCACGCAGGGTCCCCAGCACAACCTGATGTGAGGTGGCGGCCACCACCTCCGCATCGCGGCAGACCTGGCGGCGTACCAGTTGCAGAGATTCGTCGAGCTTTCGGAGCAGCGCGGTGGAGTCGGCCAGATCCCGCTCCCAGGCCAGCCGCAGTTCCTGCTCCTCGTCGGTGAGGCTCGCGTGGCGCCGCCCCAACTCCTTGAGCCGATCCTGCAGGTCACGATTCCGTCGACCCTCGTCAACGCGCTTGCGGGCCAGAACCTCACCACGCTTCGCGGCGATCTCGTCGATCAGTACATGCCCCTCGCTGCGTCCGATGAGCGCAGTGTCCGAGGGCTGCCCGAGGCGCACCAGGCCACCCCCGGCAAGCTCGGGTATCACCTCCAGGACGGCACGGACAGCGACGTCGACTGCGGCGTTGGTGGGTGCGGTGAGCAGGACACGTGATCCGCGTACGCAGAGCTGCGCGACGAGGGTGCCGATGGTGGTGGTCTTGCCGGTTCCAGGTGGGCCCCAGAGCCAGGTGACCCCGGGGGTGAGCGCAAGCTGGACGGCGTACCGCTGGCCCTGATTGAGCCGATCGACAGCTACGTCTGGCAGCTCCTGCGGCGCGGGATCCCGACCGGAGTCCAAGATGGCCACTGCAGCTTCGGCGTTGAACCCCGGGCCGCCCTGGACCAACTCGCGCAGACGCTTGCTCTGCGCGGAGAGCAGCCACGACAGGTCACAGCGCAGCAACGCCTCCGCCGGCACCGTCGCCGACGGAGGCATTGCCAGCGTGACGACGTTGCCGAAGACTGACACCACCTCGACGTCCAGCGGCACCCCATCCACCACGAGCGTTGCCTGCGCGCCCTCCGCCACGCCGAGATCACCCTCCGCCTCGAAGCGCATCAGCTTCCGGGTCGTCGTGTCGGCGACTACGAATCCGCTGCTGAGCGGCACATCCTGAAGGGTGCGCTTATCGGTGACTGCCCGAAGCTCCTCATGTAGTGCTCGGGCGGCCTGCTCGGCGATTCGCGGCCACGAGTCCGGCACCGGCCCGATCGGCGGAACCGGTTCGTCCATGGAGATGCCGATCGAGGCAGCGAGCTGACGCACCTCCGCGAGGGCTTTGCGAGTTGCCGCCGACTCGGCCGAGCGTTGCACCGGCGGCACGAGCACCGTCTCGACCGCCGGGGCAGCCCAGTCACGAGGTATCCAGGTATCACCCTGAAGATCGGCAAGGCCGTGGGTTGCGCAGGCGATGTAGAGGGCACTGCTGTCGGTCCGTACACCTGCCTGGGCCAGTGCTAAAAGCAGGGCCTCCTGCGACATCGGCCCGCGCGCCAGCGCGTGTTGTACAGCCTTGATGAGCTTGCGCTCGCTTCTCACTCCCGCACCACCCCGACACCGCCGTACCCGTGAGCCGGCAAGGTAACCAGATCAGTTGGAGGCGGGACAATCCACGGAGCAGGTTCTATCGTCGGAAATGGTGTCCGGAGTCGGACAGCCTAACTCCCAGGGCCATCAGCCCCTCGGCGACAAGCAACACCACAATGGACCGACATTCGCGGCCGAAATCGGTCGGCCCTCCGCACCTCGTGGGGTCGAGATCCGGTGGTGAGGTGCGGTAAGAGTTAGCGCAGAGTGATCAAGACCTGATCGTTCCCCGGGCCAGGCCGTCGGCGGCGAGTTGGACGAGTTCCGCGCCGAGGGTCGCGGCCTGTCGGATCGCCGCCTCGAAAGCGTTCAGCCGGCGGAAGGCCTCCCCCTGTACCCGTTGCTCCTCCAGCGACAGTCGGCGTACCTGGGCCCGCCGGATGTCGAAGCGCAGGGTGCCGGACAGGCTCGACGCCTGCCTCTTGTTGGTCGTGGTGCGCAGTTGACCGGCCAGGAACCAGGGATCCAGGGCCGTCGGGTTGGGTCGCAGCAGGTACAGGTTGCGACCCAGCAGTGCCCCTTCGGCGGTCACCACCCGGGCGGTGAGCTGCCGGGCCACCATCGGCACCACCACGTCACCGACGGCCAGCCGGATCTGCTGGCCCAGCCCGCCGTCGTCGTGGCCCGAGGCAGGCTCACCGGCGAGCACGTCCGGCACGGTCAGCACCGGCAGCCCTTCCCCGGTCGGTTCGCCTGGTTCGGTCGAGGCCGCGCGGATCGGGCCGATCAGCTGCAAGGCTCCGGCGCGGACCAGTTCCGCCACGGTCAGAAATTCGCCGTCGGGGCCGCCGGGGGCGGGCGTGACCTGGGGCATCAGCGCCGGCAGGTCGCCGACGAGGGCGGCGAGGCGGTCTCTGGTGCGTACCAGATGCTCTGCGGTCCTGCCCTCGACGGCGGGTTGGCGACGGGCGGGGGTGAGGTCGACTTCCTCGTCGAGCAGTTCGATGACCGGTACCGCGCGGGCGAAGCCGGGTTCCTCGGCCTCGGGGTCGGTGTGGAAGGCCCGCCAGGCGGCGAGGATCCGCGGGGCGGTCGCGGTCAGGTCGTCCGCGGCGGCGTCGACCAGCAGCGTCCGCGCCGGTGGTGGTGCGTCGGGGGCGGGCCGTCGCAGCACCCACAGGTGCAGCGGTACGCCGTGCGGCGCGGCGGCTCCCGGCGGTAGGGCGATGACGGCGCGTAGCGCGCCGCGGCGGAGCAGTTCGGCGCGGATGCGTCGGCCGGCGCGGCGGCTGGCGACCGTGGGCGGCATCAGCAGTACGGCGTGTCCGCCGGTGCGCAGGTGGGCCAGGGCGTGTTGGGCCCAGGCCAGTTCCGGTTCGGTACGCGGGGTGGTGCCGACGATCCAGCGTGGGTCGTGGCCGAGTTCCTCGTCTCCCCAGTTCGTGGCGCCGAAGGGTGGGTGGCAGAGCACGGTGTCGAAGGTGTGCCCGGCGAAGGCGTCGGCGCGCAGTGAGTCGCCGACGTGCACCTGACCGGGTACCTCGCGCAGCGCGAGCCAGAGTTCGGCGAGGCGGGCCAGGTCCTCGTCGAGTTCCTGCCCGTACGCGGTGCTGCAGCCGGCCCGGACGGCGGCGCGCAGCAGGGCGCCGGAGCCGGTGGCCGGGTCGAGGACGGTGCCCCCGTCGACTCCGGCCAGCGCGACCATCAGGTCGGCGAGGTGGTCGGGGGTGGCCAAGGTCCGGGTGGGGCCGGGTGCGCTGAAGCGTTGCCAGAGTTCGTCGAAGGCACCTTGGGGGCCGAGTTCGTCGGCGAGGGCGTCGAGGTCGGGCAGCAGTGCTGTCAGGTGCGGGTCGTCGGGGCGGCGGGGGCGTTGGCCGCGTTGTCGGGCCAGCAGCAGGGCGCCGACGGCGGCGAGGGCGGCAGCCGGGGTTTCGCCGGCGGGGGCGAGGCGGCGCCAGAGCCGGTCGGCGGTGGACTGGTCGGCGAGCTTGCCTTGGGCGCGGAGCCATTGTTCGACCTGGATCAGGTCGAACTCGGGGCTGGCAGCCGTTCCGCCGACCGGGGCCGGGAAGTCGGCGTGCCGTTTGCGCCAGTTGCTGACAGCGGCCCGTCCGACTCCGGCGAGGCGGGCGATCTCTGCCGCGGTGATGCTCGGGTTCACCTGCACCTCCGTAGCGTGTCACACCTGTCAAGCATCATGTCCGTTGACACGGTTCACAGATGATGCTCTCATTGACGCCGCCACGTTCACATCAGGAGGACAACGATGCGCAAGACCACGCTGATCGCTCTGCTCGCCACCGCTCTCGTCGGCCTGGGCTGCGGTGCCGGAGCCACCGACGAAGCCGGCGACGCCGGCGGCGGCGCTGTCGCCGCCGAGGGCGAGGACAAGAAGGCCGACAAGGCGGAGAAGGCCGAGAAGGTGGCGAAGATCGGCGATCCGGCCCGCGACGGCAAGTTCGAGTTCACCGTCAAGTCCACCAAGTGCGGCGTACGCAAGGTCGGCAGCGACCTGTTCGGCGCGAAGGCTCAGGGGCAGTTCTGCCTGGTCACGCTCAAGGTCAAGAACATCGGCAAGGAATCGCAGATGTTCGACGGCAGCAGCCAGAAGGCGTTCGCGGCCGACGGCACCGAGTACTCCGCCGACGGCGGGGCGGCGATCTACGCCAACGAGAACGCCGAGACCTTCCTCAACGACATCAACCCCGGCAACCAGGTCACCGGTGTCGTCGTCTTCGACATCCCCAAGGGCGTCAAGCTCACCAAGCTCGAGCTGCACGACTCGCCGTTCTCCGGCGGCGTCACCGTCGCCCTGAAGTGAACCTGCCCTCTCGCTGAGCCACGCCGCATCCGGGACGGGCACTCCCCTGCTCGTCCCGGCCCCCACCACTCACCATGCGCGTCCCGTATTGCCTCGTCCTGTCCACAGCAAGGGAAGGAGCATCGATGGAATCGCATCTGATCATCGTTCGTCGGCACGGCACCGCAGGCGCGGGAGGCGGCTGGGCCGGACCCGGCCGCCGCCCGGCCCGGGCGGGTTCCCGCCTGGTCGTCGGCTGAAGCGGGGTACGCCATGTCACCGCAGCCGTACGACGACGAGGCCCCCGGCCTCGACGCGGACCAGGCACGCCGGTACGTGCAGGCGCGACTGGCCGAGCTGCCGTACCGTCCGGAGGACGCCGAGGTCCGGCTACGTGGCCTGCTGGCGATCTACGAGGAGTTGAACGCGCGGGGTTACCCGGAGCCGATGATCCTGCTGGCCGGCGTGCTGGGCATCCCGGTGGACGTCCTGATCCGACACCTGCGGGCGGCGCAGCGCTGACCGCCGAGACATCGTTCTTCCGGTACGGACACGCCTTTCGCTGCCTTGGCGGAAAGTTCCACGGAGTCCGGCGAAAGCCATAGACATATGGACATCCGCTTTGTTAGCTTCAGTCGAGTTGTTACGTCGAGGTAAACCGATTTGTCGAGGGCACCTCGACCGTAACCGCCGTCCGACCACATCTCCCACCCCACCCACCAGAACGCCCCGATCGCCGCGAAGGCGGTGCCGACGGGCGGTTCCGTGCTGCCCATCCCACGAGGAGGAACCAGCCCCCACGTCTACGACCTGCCCGACCAGTCCCTCACCGAAGGAGAGGCAGTTGAAGAGACGACTCGCGCTCGCTGTGGCCGGTCTGACCGCCATCGCGCTCACCGCGACGCCGACCCCGACGATGGCCGCACCGGCGCCCACCAGCGCTCCGCCGGACTCGGCCTTCCAGAAAGTCACACTCAACGATCGACCGGGCGAGCCGATGGACCTCGCCGTGCTCCCCGACCGTCGGGTGCTGCACGTGACCCGCGCCGGTCAGGTCTGGTTGCACAATCCCGCCACCGGCCGCAACACGATCGCCGCGACCCTCGACGTGTACCAGCACGACGAGGAGGGTCTGCAGAACGTTGCGATCGACCCGGGCTTCGGCAAGGGCGGCAACAACTGGGTCTACCTGTACTACTCGCCCCCGATGGACACTCCGGTCGATGATCCGTCCACTCCGGACGTCAACGAGGGCGATGCGCCGGCCTGGGGCAGCGAGGAGGACTTCGCGCCCTTCCGCGGGGTGATCCGGCTGTCCCGGTTCCGCCTGGTCAAGGACACGCTGGATCTGCGGTCCGAGCAGCAGATCATCGACGTGCCTGTCGACCGGGGCATCTGCTGCCACGTGGGCGGGGACATCGTCTTCGACAGCAAGGGCAACCTGTACCTGTCCACCGGTGACGACAGCAACCCGTTCGAGTCCGGTGGGTACGCGCCGATCGATGAGCGCCCCGGCCGTCACCCGGCGTACGACGCGCAGCGCAGTTCGGCCAACACCAACGACCTGCGCGGCAAGATCCTGCGGATCAAGGTGGGTGCCAAGGGCGGCTACACTGTCCCGAAGGGCAACCTGTTCAAGAAGGGGACGCCGAACACCCGGCCCGAGATCTACCTGATGGGCCTGCGCAACCCGTTCCGCATCGAGCTGGACCGCAAGACGGACACGCTGTTCGTCGGTGACTACTCGCCGGACGCCCGTCAGCCCAACCCGGATCGTGGACCGGCGGGGCAGGGTAAGTGGCTCGCCGCCCGCGAGCCCGGCAACCACGGCTGGCCGTACTGCATCACGCCGGATCAGCCGTACCTCGACTACGACTTCGCCACCGCCACGCCGGGGGCGCCGTTCAACTGCGCCGCACCCGTCAACGACTCGCCGCACAACACCGGTCTGCGCAAGCTTCCGCCGGTGCAGCAGCCGCAGGTCTGGTACGGCTTCGGCCTGTCCCCGCAGTTCCCGGAGCTGGGTACCGGCGGCATCGGGCCGATGGCCGGTCCGGCGTACCAGTTCGACCGCTCCACCACCCGCGGCCGCAACCCGTCCGGCTGGCCCGCCTACTACGACGGCAAGCCGCTGTTCTACGAGTGGACCCGCGACTACGTGAAGGCTTTCCAGCTGGATCGGCGCGGCGAGCTGCGCGGCATCGAGTCGGTGCTGCCGTCGGTGGTCTTCGACAACCCGATGGATCTGGAGTTCGGCCCGGACGGCGCGCTGTACGTGCTCGAATACGGTGACGGCTACTTCAGCGAGAACCCGGACGCCCAGTTGGCCCGTGTCGACCACATCGGCTGGGACGGCAACCACAGTCCGGTGCCGCAGGTGTCGGCCACCCAGACGGCCGGGCTCGCGCCGCTGACCGTGGAGTTCTCCAGCGAGGGCACCGTCGACCCGGACGGTGACCGGCTCCGGTACGAGTGGTACCTCGACGACGACGACAAGGTCGACTCCCGTGAGGCGAACCCGACGTTCACGTACCGCCGCAACGGCAGCTACGAGGCGACGTTGAAGGTGACCGACCAGAAGGGACGGTCGGCGTCGGCCTCCGTGCGGGTCGTGGTCGGCAACGCCACGCCGGTGGTGGAGCTGGTCAGCCCGGTCGTCGGGCAGCCGTTCACCTTCGGTGACGTGGTGCAGTTCGAGGTGCGGGTCACCGACGACCAGCCGGTGGACTGCGCGAGGGTCAGCGTGACGTACATCCTGGGTCACGACGACCACGGCCACCCGATCACCACGGCCAACGGCTGCACCGGCGCGATCACCACCACGGTGCCCTCCGGGCACGATCCGGCGACCGACAACCTGTCCGCGGTGTTCGTCGCGTCGTACACCGATCCGGGTGGTGACGGCCTGCCGCCGCTGACCGGCACGACCGAGGTCGTCCTGGTCCCCACCCAGTAAGTCCCCGATCGAGGTCCCTGGTCGACGCCTGTCGGCCAGGGACCTCGGCCCGGGTCCACGCACCACGAGAGGAGTGCCACATGTGTTACGGGTACGACGGCGAGGCCGCGCTGCGGCGGTCCGTCATCGACCGGCGGGGCCTGTTGCGCGGTTCGTTGGCAGCCGCCGCCGGTGTGGGGCTGGTCGCGTCCGGGATCGGCGCGACCGCCGCGACCGCCGGTCCCGGCCACGGCCACGGTCCGGGTCACGGCCATGGGCCCGGTCACGGTCACGGGCCGGGTCACGGTCACGCCGGGCGGCACCACGTGCCGCCGGGTCTGATCAGCATCCAGCTGTGGACGGTACGCGACGCGCTGAACGGCTCGCCTGGCTACGACGCCACCCTCAAGCACCTCGCCCGCATCGGCTACCCGAAGGTGGAGCTGGCACTCGGCTACTTCGGTCGTAGCGCCGGTCAGTTGCGCCGGTTCCTCGACAGCATCGGCATCAAGGCCAGCTCCAGCCACGACGGGATCAGCGCCGACGCCGCCGGACTGCGGCAGAAGATCCAGGACGCGGTCACCCTGGGCCAGAAGTACATGGTGGTGCCGTACCTCTACTCCGAGAGCGCCGACGAGTGGAAGCGCTGGGCGGAGCAGATGAACGTCGAGGCCGCCGCGGCACGCAAGGCAGGTCTGCGGTACGGCTACCACAACCACGCGCACGAGTTCACCATCGACCTCGGCGGTGGGCGTACACCCTGGGACATCCTGACCGCGGAGCTCGACCCCAAACTCGTTCACCTGGAGATCGACATCTACTGGGCGGTCACCGGCGGCATCGAGTCCGGTGCCGGCGCGGCCGACCCGGAGGGCTTCACGCTGGACGTGATCCGCCGCGCGCCGCAGCAGGTCCTGCAGTACCACGTGAAGGACCGGCACGCCGCCGACGGAGACATGGCCGACCTGGGCACCGGGATGATCGATTTCGCGCGGATCTTCCGGGGTCACGCCGTGCAGGAGTACATCGTCGAGAACGACACCCCCGACGTGACGCCCCAGCAGACCGCCGAGGTCGGCTACCGCTACCTGCGCAAGCTGCGGTACTGACGTCCGCCGACGGGCATCGGGCCGCACGGTCGGCCCGGTGCCCGTCGACATCACGGCCGGTTCCCCTGACACAATCGCGGCCATGGAAGCTGCCGAGCTGGTGCTGGTGCTGCGTTACCGCAAGGCGGTGACGTACGGGCTGCACGTCCTGCTCGGCGCGCTGGAGACCCATCAGACCGCCACCCGGTACGAGGTGCGTTTCGGCGACACCCCGGAGACGACCGCCACGCACATCCGCGACGCCGCCACCACCGCGACCCGGGTGCTGGTGTTGTGGTCGTTCTACTCCCCCGACGCCCACGCCCTGGCCCAGGAGCTGGCCGAGATCCGGGCCCTGGCCGACGCGGCGAACGTGGCCCACATCGCCGGCGGCGTGCACGCGACCGCCGAGCCGGTGCAGACCCTCGACGCCGGGTGGGACATCGCGGCGGTCGGCGAGGGCGAGACGACGCTGCTGCACCTCGTCGACGCCGTCGGTGACCCGGCCGGGATCACCGGACTGGTGTACCGCGACGACACCGGCGCCGTGGTGCGTACGGGCCGACCGCAGCGGCGACCGCTTGACGACTTCCGGGGCTTCTCGCTGCGGTGGGACCGTTTCAACGCCCTGGAGATCACCCGGGGTTGTGTCTTCTCGTGCCGCTTCTGCCAGACCCCGTTCATGTTCTCGGCGAAGTTCCGGCACCGCAGCGTGGCGGACGTGCGGTGGCACGTCGACCAGATGCGGGCCCGTGGGCTGCGCGACGTCCGGTTCATCACGCCGACCGCGTTGAGCTACGGCAGCCAGACCGAGGAACCGAACCTCGACGCGGTCGAAGAGTTGCTGGCCAGCTGCAAGGAGGGCATCGGACCGAACGGGCGGGTCTTCTTCGGTTCGTTCCCCAGCGAGATCCGACCCGAGCATGTCAGCCGGGCGGCGCTGCGGCTGGTCAAGAAGTACTGCGCGAACAACAACATCATCGTCGGCGCCCAGTCCGGCTCCGACCGGGTTCTCGACGCCGCGAAACGCGGCCACGGCGTCGAGGAGGTCAAACGGGCCGCCCGCCTCGGCATCGAGGAAGGGTTCCGGATCAACGTCGACATGATCTTCGGCATGCCCGGCGAGAGCGAGCAGGACGTGGCCGACTCCCTGCGCCTGGCCGGTGAACTCGCCGAGGTCGGCGCCCGCATCCACGCCCACACCTTCATGCCGCTGCCCGGCACCCCGTGGCGCGACGCCCCACCGGGCGATGTGGACCCGGAGACCATCCGCGAGGTCGACCGTCTCTCTCAACGCGGCGCGCTCTACGGACACTGGCAGAAGCAACGCGAACACGCGGCCCGGCTCGCGGCCGCCGCCGAGGCGTACCCCCGCCCCGGACGCAGCCGCACCATCCTGCCCCAGGTCCCCAGGACCGAAGCACCGTAGCCTCTGCGGAGAACAGCCGGAGCACCTCAACGGGCGTCGGGTCGCTAGCCTGCAGCGTATGTCGATCGATGAGCAGGTACGGCAGGCATTGGCGAGATGGGAAGCTTTTCCGGTCCACCGTCAGCCACGCCCGATCGTGCTGACGACGATGAGCGTCATCGCACTCGACCAACTCAAGGCGGACACCCGGTGGCGAACGTTGTTCGATGGCCCTGGCGTTGCGGAATCCGAGTTGCCGCCGGAGATCCTTCCGGCCGCCATCGACTACTGCCGTAACGTACAGACCGGGGAACCGAAACCATTGGCGCGCCTCGTACGGGCGAACGGACCCTTCGCCACCGACCGCGGCCTTCGGGAGCTCCCGGCGTGGATGATATATCCCGCCAACCGGAGATGGCCGTTCATCGCCCTGGATCCAGACTTCCAACGTCGGATGACGTGGTGCCCGCCGGGCCTGACCGCTTCCGGTCACCCGGAATCCGTGCTCGCGGACGACCACCGCACCCTGACCCACCGGTTCACGGGTACACCCCGGCAATATGCCGACTATCCCTACGCCGAGGTGTTCGAGACGGAAACCGCGGTACTCGTCAAGCCGGTGGAAGTCCCTCTTGACGGGCCGGACGGCATCCGGCTGGCCTATGCGGAGGAACGCGAGGTGGTCGTGCGCCTGGCCGCTCCGCTCGGCAACCGGGTCCTGATCTGCCTCGCGCACGGCCCCGGCTCCGCCACCTTCGGCTCGCCGGTAACAGTGATCACCTCGGCCTGACCAAGCTGACCCGACGCAGCGGGAACGAGCCTTGTGGTGTGCCGACACCCCTTGGCCAAATCATCTTAGTCATTAAGATAACTGCATGGACACATCGACTGACTTCTCGGTGGCGATCGCCGGCGCCGGCCTCTCCGGCCTCTGCCTCGCCCAGTACCTGGTGCGCGCCGGCATCGACGTGCACGTCTACGAGCGGGACCCGGGCCCCTTCGTCAGGCAGCAGGGCTACCGGATCATTCTCGACCAGTACGGGCTGGAGGCCCTGCGTACGAGCCTGCCCCGTCCGCTGTACCACCTGGCGCTGGCCACCGGCGACGAACCCGGCGGGCAGCTGCGCTTCACCGACCGGCGGCTACGGGACGCCTTCACCATCACCTTCAAGGACAAGACACACGCGACCCGCCAGGTCGACCGGCTGACCCTGCGGTCGATCCTGCAGTACGGGCTGGACGGGCGCATCCACTACGGCAAGGCCGCCGCCGGAGTGGACAGCAGCGACCCGGCACGGATGCGGCTGCTCTTCGCCGACGGCGGCTCCGTGCCGGCGAGCGTCATCGTCGGCGCGGACGGCGTCGGCTCCGCGCTGCGCGCACAGCTCATGCCGGACGCGGCACCGGTGAACACCCCGATGGCCGGCATCTACGGCCGGACGCCACTGCGGCGAAACGGCGAGAGCATCATCCCGGACGCGCTGCGTACCAGCGGGGTCCTGGCCATCGACGACCGGCCGGGCCGCGCCTTCTTCTTCACCTCGATGCGGTTCGGCGAGAACCCGCGCGAGGCGTTCGCCCGCCTGGCCCCGGGCAGCTACGCACCCACCGGCGACGACTACGTCATGTGGGGGCTGCTGCTGCGGCAGGAGGAGCTGCCCACCACCGTCCGCCGGGACCTGCTGGCCCTGTGGAACCTGGCCACCGGCTTGAGTACGGACTTCCACCCGCTCGTCCGGCGCCTGGTCGACAATGCCGAACTGGACGCGATGGTGCTCAACCTCTTCGCCACCGGCCAACGCCCGCACCGGTGGGCGCTGCCCCGGGCGACGATGATGGGCGACGCCGTACACGTCATGCCGCCGTTCGGCGCGCACGGCGGCAACACCGCGCTGCGCGACGCCGCCCTGCTCGGCCGCAGGCTAATCGAGGCCCGTGCGAGCGGTGCGCCGGTGGAGAAGGCGATCGCCCGCTACCAGGACGAGATGGTGCCGTACGCCTTCCGCGCCGTCGACACCGCCGCCGGACTGATGCGCCGCCTCACCGGGGGCGCGGCCGCACCGCACTGGGTGCTCACCCGGGTGTTACCTCGGCTGCACCGGGTCACCGTGCCGGAGGCATGATTGCGGGCATGTCCCACGAGCCCGCCCGTGCGTCCGCGATCGCCGACCTCATGCGCGCCGGGCGGGAGATGTCACGGCTGTCCATGGTGTTCCGGTACGCCATCGCGGAACAGCTGGGCCTCACCGTGAGCGACCTGGAGTGCCTGGACTACCTGGCGGACGTCGAATCGGCCACCGCCGGCCAGATCGCCGAGCGGACCAACCTCACCACCGGAGCGGTGACCAGCATGCTCCGTCGACTCCAGCAGGCGGGCTACGTCACGGCCGAACGCGATCCGGCGGACCGGCGGCGGGTGATCGTCACCCTGCGGCCGGAGCGGACTGCCGAGTTGGAGCGACCGTACGAGGGATTCGCCAAGCGAACGAAGCACCTCATCGAGGGTTACAGCGTCGAGGAGATCATGCTGCTGGTCCGACACTACGACCGCATGCAGGCGATGTACCTCGCCGAGTTGGACCGCCTCCGCAAGGGTCTGCCTGAGGCAGGCGTCGCGTGACTGACCGCTTCCGGTCGGCGGACCGAGGGGTGAGTCGCCGACGCAGCGACTCGCCCGGCCACCCGGGTGAGGACGGCAAGAGTCGGCTGCGGTAATCGTCACTCAAGGCCGTGGTCGCGGCGGTGGGCCGCCAACGCCCGCCGGTCCGGCCGGTGCGCGGGATCCGCTGTCGGCGGCAGTTCGACGCCGGCGAACTTGCGGTAGTGGTCGAGTCCTTCCGCGACCTGGACTCGGTACGAGTCGTCGATCCAGAGCAGCCCTTTGTCGAACAGGTTGTGTAGGTCCGCTCGGAGTAGAAGGCCGTTGGAAACCCGGTTGGTAGCTGGCCCGTCGTACGGCTCGATGTGTGCAGCCTGCAGTGCCGCGTCCACACCGCAACCGCTGATCACACAGCGGCCCTGGTACGCCTCGACGAGCCGGCGACGGAAGTCGGCCTGTCCCTGTCGGGCCGTGACCTGCGCCAGCCGCCGACGGCGGCCCTGTGGAATTCCCTCCGGTTCCGGCGCATGGCCCTCGTCGAGGATCTTGGCCAGTCGGTCCGACTCCACCGGCTGCACGGCGCGAACGCCCTGCACGACCTTCTCCAATACGTCTGCCCCCGGGACAGGGCGTCTGAGTAGGAAGCGGATCAGCGGCACCTCCCAGCGGATCTCCAACCGCCACTGCGAACCGTCGCCGTCGACCCAAAGGTACGGGTCGGCCCAGGCGGTCCCGGCTGCCACGATCCGCCGGTGCGGGCTGCTGGCATAGACCCAGATGCGATCTCCAGCCCGGATCTGATTGAAGCAGGAGGAGAGGTGCCAGTCGTCGTACGCCCCGTCGGCCGGCAGGCCCCCGAACATCTCCAGCACGTCCTGGTCGTAGCCCCACCCGTCGGTCTGGTCGTTCACCGGATAGATCCACTCGGCGGCCGAACGCGCACGGCTCAGCACCTCGCCGACGAGCCGGCGGCTGTGCCCAGCACCCTGCATCGTCCGCGCGGTGAGGAGGGAGGAGGTCAGGTGCCGTACTGCCGCAGCGAAGCGCTCGTCGGCGAACGCTGCAACCAACTGGTCGTACGGGCCGCACACCCGAACCTGGTCCGGTCCCGCGTCTCGGTAGTCTGACGGCTCCTCGGTGAGGCCGGGAAACGTCCGGGCCAGGGCTCGGCCGGTCGGCCAGTGCCGACGGAGCACGGACCGGCGGACGATGACGAACCCTTCGGCAACATCCTGGCTTTCCGGATCGAGCGGTTCGTGCAGAACGAATGTCTCCATCGATCGCATGGACACCGCAGACAGCCGGCGCGGGTTGCTCTTGGTGCTCGGCAGGCAGGAAAGGGTCCAGTACTCCCGCTCCGTGCCAGCCGGGTCGGGCACCGCGACATTCAGGTACGCCCGGTTCGCCTCGACCACCGCGGAGTAGTGCCCGCTCTCGCTCAGCCGCTCGAACTGGTTCTTGCCGTTGGCCACCATACGCTTCGTCGACTCCTCGTCCCGGCCATGCGGCCGACGACCCGAGCGCCCACCAGCGGGCGATAAGAAAGGGCGATACTAGGCCGCGTTTCGTAAGTGCGGGCGGGGTGTGACGTGTCTGGGCGTGGCGGTTGTCGATACGAAGTGAGGTCTCCGGTAGATGGGTTAGCGACCAAGCAAACCTGAACCACCGGAGACCTCGTGCCCAGGGTAGTGGCAGCGAGGCGGCATGATCTCACCGACGCTCAGTGGGCGGTGCTGAGGCCTGCGCTGCCTGCGGATCCTCGGCGAGGTCGTCCGCCGCGATGGACGAAGCGGCAGATCATTGATGGGATCCGGTGGCGGGTTCGGGCGGGAACGCCGTGGCGGGACGTGCCCGAGGTGTACGCGCCCTGGCAGACGTTGTATCGCTGGTTTAGGCGGTGGCAGCGTGACGGGACCTGGGCGAAGATCCTGGCCCGGCTCCAGACCCGGGCCGACGCGGCCGGTGACATCGAGTGGGCGGTGAGTGTCGATTCCACGATCAGTCGTGCCCATCAGCATGCTGCGGGTGCCCGTCATGCAGGTGACCTGCAGAAGGAACCGCCGGGTGGAGTGTTCACCGAACCCGCCGATCATGCTCTGGGCAGGTCCCGGGGCGGGTTCACCACCAAGACCCATCTGGCCTGCGAACAAGGCCGTAAGACGCTGTCGACGGTGATCACTGCTGGTCAGCGTGGTGACAGTCCGCAGTTCATCACGGTCCTCGAACGGATCAAGGTCTACCGGGTCGGTGGTGGACGGCCCCGCACCCGGCCGGACCTGGTCTTGGCTGACAAGGCGTACACCAGCCGAGGCAATCGCGGGTACGCCCGCCGCCGCAGGATCAGGGTGTGCATCCCGAGCAAGGCTGACCAGGACGCCCACCGCAAGGCCAAAGGAGCCAAGGGCGGGCGTCCTCCGTCGTTCGACCCGGTCCTCTACCGGCAGCGTCACGCCGTGGAATGCGGCATCAACCAGCTCAAACAGAACCGGGCGATGGCCACCCGATACGACAAACTCTCCGTCCGCTTCGAAGCCACCGTCACCATCGCCGTCATCAACCAGTGGCTTTGACGGCCATTACGAAACGCGGCCTA